>NZ_CP064653.1:3427555-4113066 GCF_015711015.1 Methylomonas sp. LL1 | reverse complement strand
AAAAACTGCAATATTTCGGCTTTGAACATGCCCAGTTCCGGGCTGTAGTCGCTGGCATTGCCCTGAGTATAACCGCCGTTTGCCAACAAGGATTCAATAATTGCCGTCTCGAAGGTTTGTTCAGATGTGATGCTCATTTTGAATCCTTAGCGTCCGACTTTTTACCGTTGGGCAGGTGCTTGATAACTTTTTCAAACGCGCCATCTTGTTGGTCGGCTTGCTGTATTCGCAATTGATGAAATTTGTCATATTCCTGTTCGGCGATCTGTTTGGCAAGTTGCTGTGAGACTTTGCCGGCATGGGTTAAAACTTCCCGGTCATTCAGTCCCAGAAAGCCATCCAGTTTTTTGATCCAGTCTTGCATGCTCATGGGGATACGCCGCATCGCCTGACCTTCGGCGAAGACCAGATATTGTTCCACCAGATTATTTAGTGCCGACAGTTCGTCCTCATCCAGATAGTTCTTGGCAACGACAACATCCTGTTTGCGAACTTTTTCGCCCCGGAAGTTGGTTAAACCCATATTCGGCGACTCGGCATTGGCGCGCGCTTTAATGATTTCGGCTGCCGTCTGGCCGGTAATCGCCCAATGAAGCTTGTTTTGTACCGTTTTAAAGAAGTTGATGCTGGCATCTTGGGTCGGGTCGTAATCGACGCTGGTGGCATAAATATCGGTAATCTTCTGATAAAAGCGCTTTTCAGAGGTACGGATATCCTGAATGCGTTTAAGCAGTTCATCGAAATAATCAAACGGCTGATCGGGGTTTTTTAGGCGTTCGTCATCCAGCACAAAGCCTTTGATAACGTATTCACTAAGACGCTGGGTAGCCCATTGCCGAAAGCGGGTGGCAACATGAGATTGCACGCGGTAACCCACCGAGATAATCGCATCGAGATTATAGAGTTTTTGCCGGCGCTTAACTTGCCGCTCGCCTTCTTGCTGAACTTGTAAGAAATCCTTACAAGTTGCCTGCTCGTTCAGTTCCCCTTCCTCATAGATATTTTTGAGATGAAGGGTAATGTTCTGTGGCGTGACTTGAAGCAACTCGGCCATCTGTTTTTGCGTCAGCCAAACCGTTTCATTCTCCAGCCGCACCTCAATTTTGGTTTGGCCGCCTTCGGTTTGATAAATGATGAATTGGGAGGAAGGTTTATCCATAGTATGTATCCTCCAGCCACTTCATCGGATTATTCTGAATATACTCCGAGATTTCGAGAAAGGATTGTTCACTACGGATAATATGCTCGTAATAATTACGCTGCCATAGCTTTTGATTAAAGCTAGGCCAATGATATTGTTTTACCCCGGTAATATAGTCATTGGTGGTTAACGATTTAAATGCCCCTACAATATCCCCAATGGTTGGGTTACCCGTAGGGGCAATTCCTTGTGGTTGCCGCATTTGCGGGTGTTCGACAGGGGCACCCACAAGGGGAGCCTCTACGATCAACTCAACAATGCCATGAAAATGATTGGGCATAACGATATATTCATGCAATTCAATAGAGTGAAATCGGTTGCGCAAAATAGTCCATTGTTCGTGAACCATTTTCCCCGCATCGTTCAAAATTATTTTCCCGTCAGTAATTTCTCCAAATAAACACAAACGGTTTTGTGTGCAAATAGTGATGAAATACAAACCCGATTGCGAATAATCGTAGCCTTTCAACCGAATGGATCGGCGGTGATGTTTTTTCTGATGTGTTGTTATATCCGTAGGGGCAATCCCTTGTGGTTGCCCTGTCGGACATTGCGGTATTTCAAGGGCACCCACAAGGGGCGCCCCTACGGTTGGTTTCGTCATGAGGGTACCTTGATTTTGCCGGTGACCACTTCGGAAATTAGCGCGGTTCGGTACTCTTTTTGCAGTTCGATGATGCGTTGGGTTTTGGCGATTTTGGCATCGATGCGAGTGGTTTCGGTTTCGATGTGGTGGACGATGGCGGTTTGAACTGTTTTGTTATTGGGAAAGGATATTTCAATTGGTGAAATTCTGTCGATATTCAAATTTTGTTGTGTGTTTTGGGTTGCACAACCGATCAAGTTTGATCGAATTGAAATGAGTTTGTAGTATAGAAAATCGACAATAACTTCATTTTTTGGGTAAAACCCAACAATACTATCTGGAAAGCAAGCATCGAAACTTAGTATTGCGACATCTCCAATATTAGCGGCAATAGTCATAACTAAAGTACCAGATGGAAACTCCTGACTTACGGCATAGCCAGCTTCATTTAGTGTTTGTCTATATCCTTTTATAAACTTATTGGCATTTGTTACTTCCCCTGTCTGTATGAATGGATATATTCCACCATATAGCCTTTCATCATTTCTCGGGCGATGTGCGAATTTACCGCGTAAAATTAAAGACAAATACTTTAATTTCTTAACTTTCCACCCCGCTGGAATCTCGCCCAGCCAATCGATACCGGAATCCCGTAGGGGCAATCCCTTGTGGTTGCCCTGTTCCAGGGTACCCACAAGGGGCACCCCTACGGCAGAATCAATACCCTTGGTCACGGCTTGATTGATAATGGCGGCTTTTTCTTCCTCGTACAGCGCAATCAAACGCTCTTTTTGCGCAATCAGCGTATCAATTTCTACCGTCTTGCGATCAAGATAGTTGGCAATAGCGGTTTGTTCTTCAATCGTTGGATATGCAATCTGTAGATTTGCAATAAAAGCCCAAGAAGCCCTAGGCATTTTTGAACCGAAGGTGGAGCCATTTACAATATCGATAAACCTCTTCGATAAAATTAACTTTGAGCCAAAACCAGCATAAATTTCCCCCCTACTCCTGAAAATAAAAAAATCACCAACAGCTTTACCTTGAAAGTTCGATAGGTAAACTTTTGCTAAATACGGCCTCAGCTTTCCAAAGAGAATATCGCCTGAAATAAAATGAATGCCATCACCATCGAAATCACTATTGGTCTCAATAAGTGCTCCCGTTTCACTCTCAACATTTTCAAGACCAATCTTTGGCAGTTCTTCCTCTGCTTTATCGGTTATTAAACCAAATAAGTATTTGAAACGTTTAACCTCCCACTCCTCAGGAATCTCACCAATCCACTCAATCCCGCTGTTCTTGTATTTGTCGTAGCGTTCCATCATTCTTCCCCGATTAACAAGCTATGCTCGGATTCCAGCTCAATTCGGTACGCAGTGCGTTCCGAATTGGGAAGGTCTGATAAAAGGCATGCATATTACGAAGATTGCGCACATCGAAGCCTTTGCCAAACTCAGAACTAAGCTGCCCGGCAAGTTGCTCAAGCTGTTTTTTGCCATATTCAGCCCGATCCGCTCCACCTTGCTCATGTTCAACAATCAGTTGACCAATGCGCCAATAGGCATCGACTATGGCAGAATTGACAGCACTATAAACGTGGCGATGCGCCGCAGTTAAAATGCCGCGTATCGCCAAATATAAGGCTTGATCATCTAATTCACCCATCACTCCAACACCTTTTGTTCCAGTTCCAGGCTGCTTTTTTCCAGCGCCAGGATATCGGCTTTAATCTCCGCCAATGACCGCAACGGTTTAAATTCGTAGAAGTATTTGGTGAAGTTAATCTCGTAGCCGATTTTGGTTTTGCTGTCGTCAACCCAGGCTTCGGGTAAATGCGGTTTTACTTCCCGTTCGATATATTCTTCGATATTTTGTGAGATCAATTTGCAATCACGGGTTTTCTGTAAAAACGGAATGTTTTCGTAATCGCGCAGGCTACTGTCGGCTTTGGGCTTGCCGTCGCGCCCTTTGACGATATTGCCGTTGCTGTCTTTCTCAGGTTGTTCGACGGTAACCCGCCAATAGCCGAAAAATTCGTTGGGCAGGATTTTGACGAACTCGTTTTCGACAAAATCGCCGTAGAGCTTGGTGATAAAGCCTATGCCTTTGCTGTCGCCGTTTTCCGGGATTTGTTTGCGTTTGTTGCCCAGCGAGCGCGGCATCTTTTCCCAAAAGCGATTGAAGCTGCGTTCGCCGGCTTTAATCAGTTCTTCGTCTTTGGCACCGATGGCGTTGATTAGCTGGATTTTGCCTTTGCGTTCGGCGCTTTTTTGGTTGTTGAGTATCCAGATGTAGGTGGAAATGCCGGTGTTGTAAAACAGTTGATCGGGTAAGGCGATAATGGCTTCCAGCCAGTCGTTTTCGATAATCCATTGGCGGATGCTGCTTTCGCCGTTGCCGGCCTGGCCGGTAAACAGCGGCGAGCCGTTGAAGACGATGCCGATACGGCTACCGCCGGCTTCGCGGGGTTTCATCTTGGCAATCATGTGCTGTAAGAACAGCAAGGAACCGTCGTTGATACGCGGCAAGCCCGCGCCGAAGCGGCCGGCGTAGCCTAAATTGATGTGTTCGTCGGTGATGATTTTTTGAGCTTTTTTCCAGTCCACGCCAAAGGGCGGATTGGAGAGCAGGTAATCGAATTTTTCATCCCTTAAACCGTCCACGGTAAAGGTGTTGCCGAATTTGATGTTGGCCGGGTTTTGCCCCTTGATCAGCATGTCCGATTTGCAAATGGCGTAGGATTCCGGGTTGATCTCCTGCCCGAACACTTCTAGTTTGGCATCGGGGTTAAAGCCTTGCAGGTGGTGTTCGGCCACGGAAAGCATGCCGCCGGTGCCGCAGGCCGGGTCGTACAGGGTTTTTACGATACCCGCTTGGGTCAATGATTGATTGTCGGCATTGAACAGCACATTAACCATCAGCTTGATTACTTCTCGGGGTGTGAAATGTTCTCCGGCCGTCTCGTTGGATTGCTCGGCAAATCGCCGGATCAAGTCTTCGAATACATAGCCCATTTGTATGGTATCCATGTCGGCCAGATCGATCTCGGCAAACTTTTTTACCACTTGAAACAGAATATCCGCCTTGGGATCGTCCATGCGTTCGATCTGATCGTCGAAATTAAAATATTCGATAATCTCGCGGGCGGAGGCCGAATAGCCGTTGATGTGGTTGCGCAGGTTGGCGGCGATGTGGCTGGGGTCTGCGACCAGTTTGGCAAAATCGTACTGGCTACGGTTGTGAAAATTCGCCCCGGCTATTTTGTTTAAGGTCAGGTCTTTAGCGCTATCGGAGAGTTTTTCAACTTTAGGCAGGTAATCCAGTACCTTCTGCTTGTTGTGTGCCAACACACAATCCAGGCGGCGCAACACCGTCATCGGCAAAATCACCTTACCGTAATCCGACTGCCGGTAGTCGCCTCGTAACAGGTCCGCAACTTCCCAGATCAGGTTGGCTTTATCTTTGAAACTTATCATTTACTCTCCGTGATGGATGAAGTTGTTTTCCATATATCCTCGCTGCATGCTGCGATCCAAGCAAAAAACTGTTCCGACCAATTCTTTAAGCCTTCAGCAACATCCGCAACTGTTGATAGTTCAGCTTCCCATTAGCCAATCGCGGCAACTGGTCCAAAACCAGATACTGGCTAGGTTGCATGTAGGCTGGCAATTGACGGCTAAGTGCCTTGCGAATCTCGGCGATCGTCATTTCCGGCCCTAGAACCATAGCTAATGCCGGACGCTGGCCGGCGGTGGGATCGTGGATGCCGATTACCGCGCAGCCTATCACCCCGGCTATCGCATTGACGGCGGCTTCGATCTCGGCCGGTTCGACCCGATAGCTCGAGCATTTCAGCATCCGGCCCAAGCGGCCATGAAAGCGGTATTCGCCCTGCTCCAGACTGACGCGGTCGCCGGTGGCGTACCAGCCTTGTTGATTCAGAAAGGGATGCAAACCGCCTTCGCTCCAGTAACCGCTGGCCAATATCGGGCCTCGCACCCAGAGTTCGCCAGTTTCGGCTTCGATATAAAGCTCGCAGCCGGCGGCCGGCCGGCCGATCGGAATGGTTTGATCCGCTATCAACTTTTCTCGCGAAACCGGCCAGTAACAACAGACATTGGTTTCGGTGGGGCCGAAGAAGTTGTACAGCGTCGTATGCGGCAGGCTGGCGGACAAATCGATCAAGGCCGAGGTCGGGAATACCTCGCCGGCGAACAACAGAAAACGCAAAGCATCCAGAGGCGTTTGCGCCAAATTGCCCTTGTAGGCCAGGAAAGCCAGCAGCGATGGCACGGTGTACCAGCCGCTGATGGCCTGTTGCTTTAGCCAGGCACTGAGCCGGGCCGGCGCCATGGTCAGCATGGGCGGGACGAAATGCAGGCTGGCGCCCGCGCCCAACACGGCGTACAGGTCAAAAGTCGATAGATCGAAGAAGAATGGCGCGCTGCTGGCAATGCGGTCGCTGGCATTCAAGGCCAGTAACTCGGTGGCCCAGCGCGCGAAAGCATTCACCGCGGCATGACTCAAAGCCACGCCGCGCGGCTGACCGGTGGAACCGGAGGTATACAGGATGGCGGCCAGCGATTCGCCGCCAATCTCGACGGCTTGCGTAATGGCCTCGTGGCAATGGGCGGTGTCCAGCCATAAGCCATCAGCCAGCCAAGCCGGCGCGACACCCAATCCCAAAACCGCTTGCACCTTGGCATCTGTGGTAATGAAAGCCAATCTGGACGGCGGATTTTTCAGGTCGAGCGGCACATAACAATTGCCGGCCAACAGCACTCCGAATAACGCGATCGTGGCATCGATACCACGGTCAAGATGAATGGCGACCGGCTGGCCCGGTTGAATACCGCGAGCCTGCAAGGCGGCGGCAACGGCTTGAGCCTGCCGCAATAACTGACCATAACTTAAGTTACGGTCTTGCTCGCGCAAGGCCAAGGCATCGGGTTGTTGCCGGCATTGGCGCAGAAAGGGTTCCAGCAACATGGATCAGGCCTCGTCATTTTCCAATAATTCGGCATCCATCCGCGCGATCACCTGATCCAGCCAGGCTTCATCCACTGCTGGAGACAAGTAGCTATAGGACAAGGATAACCGGCCATCCAGTTGCCCGACCAGCAAAGCCAGGCCCGGCGGCAGGGTCATCCAGCACATCATGGTCAATTCGGTGACCGGCGCGCCGAGGAAGCCGTTTTTGGCCCAGGACATGTCGCCCAGATCGGAAAACCACAACGAACTCAATTCGCCGCCGCTGTGTTGCTTGCGCAAAAATTTCGCGTAGCGGGCCGGCGTTAGCCATTGGCCCAGCCACATCAGCGGCAGATAAGCCAAATCCAGTTCATCCCGTACCGCCTGAGTATGCTGCGCCAATAAATGCTCGAACAAGCCTTTTCTATCGCCCACTTGCTCGCGAGTAGCACGGGCAAACAGGCAACCGACGTGATTGCCGAGTACCGGCGTCGGCGCGCCCTGCCGGCGCAGGTTGAAGGCATAGGGAATGCAATAACCGGCCTTGGCGGCCGGTGGCCCTACCTGCTCCATGGCCCGCATAAAGCAGCCCAGATAATACAGCGTGCGTCCGGCCAGGCCGGTGGTTTGCTGCGCCAGTTTGGCGATGCGGCGGGATTGATCCTGATCGAAACGCCGCACTTTCAATTTCAGGGTTTGCGGGCCTTGTTCGATGCCGGTAGGCAAACAGCTATCCAGGCTGTTAGCCTCGTTGTTATGGCGCTTGGCCTTGAATAACAATTGCAATTTTTTCCAGAAACTCCATTGCGCCAGTTTGGCGTTGATTAAGGAAGGCGATTCCTGGAAACGTTCGGGATGGTCGGAGGTAATGAAATCCAGCAGGATTTTCGCGCCACGGGCATCCAGCAAGGGATGCAGCCAGTTCAGCAACAAGGTGCCGCCGCCGGTTTCGGCTATCCAATGCACGGTCAGCGGCAAGGATTCCGGCCGGTTGAAGATTTCCAGCACAATGCGCCGGCTTTCTTCGCCCTCATCCTCGACCGCTTGGCATTGATGGCGCTCCAGCTGAATGCGCCGACCGGTAGCCACCCAAGCATAGCGCTTACCTTGAAGCTCGATGCGAGCCGAGGCCTTCGGAAACATCTCCACCAGCAAATCCAGCCGTTGTTGCAACCGATCCAGATCAGGAGTAGCGGCCAGTCTCAACGCGAACCCGCAATAGCCGCCCGGCATGCCGGCGTCGCGGATTTCCTGATCGAGGACGAAGGTGAAATAGTCCGCCGGGTTGAACAGCTCGGATGTTGCTGCCGTCATTGGGCTTGGCGTATCCATCGTTCCAGCGCATTCAGGCTTTGCACATTGTCCGGCTCGATTTCGGTGTCCGGCAGGGTCACACCGAATTCCTTCTCGGCGAACATGATCAGACGCATGATGCCCATGCTGTCGAGCCCGGCTTCCAACAGATCGTCGTCATCGTTGAAGGAATCCGGGTCTTCGTGATAAATCAACTCGGCGAAGATAAAGGTTTTTAGTTTTTGCTTCATGGGTGGGATAGAGATTGAAAAGACTAAGAACTTGAATTTTAAGCAGCATTCGCCGGGAAGGAACGGCAAGCCATGCCCCAGCGCGGAACCTGGCGGCAATAGTCGTTGTAGGCTTCGCCGAATCGGTTGCCGAGAACGGGTTCCTCGTAAAACACCACGAACAGATGAAAAACCAGCGCAATCGAACTGGCGTAAATCAACAGACCCGAATCGACAAACAACAGGCATTCGGCCAGCAATAACAACACAATTCCTTGATACATCGGATTGCGGGTCCGGCGATAGAGTCCGGTCACGACCAGCTTCTTCGGAGGATCGATAGGCGCCGGAGTGCCCAAACCCTCGATTGCAAAATCCCAGGCGCAACGTAAATAAATGACCATACCCATCAGCATGCAGGCCAGCGCCGGGATAGCCAACATCAGGTTTGCCGACTGAAAATCAGTACCCGAACGGGAAAGTAACTCGTAAGGGAAATACAGGGTGACCGTGCCGGGCACCAGTACGGTGAACAACATGACTTTGAAAGCTAAGAAAAAACGCACGTATTTATCCGTGGATATATTTGCAATGCCGGCAATTTTGGCATTCCCTCGGTCGCAATCCAAGTGTTTTTGAACCGCCTTGGGATTTTGTGTAGAATTCAAGCTTTGTTAAAGGGATATGTCCAGCCATGTCAGATGACTTGATCAGCCAATTGAAAACCATGCTCATCGAAGGTTTGCGCCTTGAGGACATCGTGCCCGACGACCTTTCTCCCGATGCGGCTCTATTTGGCGGAGGGCTGGGATTGGATTCCATTGACGCGCTGGAAATAGGCGTGATGCTGGATCGCCAGTACGGCATCAAGATCACTTCCGGCGACGAACGCAACAACCAGATTTTCGTCTCTCTCAGGTCGCTGGCCGACTTTGTCGCGACCCATCGCACCCGCTAAGCATGCCCAATGCTCTGAAGGCGATAGGCATTACCGGCCTGTTACTCGCCTACCCTTTTCTTAGCGCCTATCTGGCCGAACGAGGCTTTGCCAGCCTGGAGTTGGTGGTGTTTGCCGGACTCACCTTTTGGCGGGGCCTTCAATTCAAAAAGCTGATTTGGCGGCTTACCACCCTGCTGTTAGTGGCTGTGTTATTGACCGGCGCCTACTTCGCCAATACTTACTTCATCTGGCTACTGCCGTCGTTTGCCTACCTGTGGCTGACAGCGCTATTCGGACATACCTTGTGGGCGCCGCCATCCTTGTGCGAACGCTTGGTGCGCCTGCAATTCCCCGAGTTCAAACCCGGCATTGCCGAATACCTGCGTGAAGTAACCTGGGCCTGGACTCTGTTTTTCGCCGTCAATGTACCGATCTGCGCCGCCCTGCCGGCCCTGGCGGGACAACAAGCCTGGGCTATCTATACCGGCGTGCTGGTGTATATGCTGATGGGTCTGCTGGGTATCGCGGAATGGTTTTACCGGCATAAGCGCTTCCCCGATCTGGAAATCCCCCCGGCGATGGAAACGTTCAAATTCATGGCTGTACACGGCCACAAAGTATTCAAGGGCATTTGGACATGATGCGGGGCCCGTGCTGGCTGCTGGCATTTTTACCCTTGGCGGGGCTTGCCGAGCCAACAAACCCGATTGATCTGTTGGCCCGCATCCGGCAAAGCGGGCAAGCGCAGTTCCATTATGAAGAAACTCGTCAGCTGGAATTAGCCTCCGCCCCCTGGCAAGGACAAGGCTACATGCTGTCCGGCGCCGACGGAGGCCTGGTCAAACTACAACTAAATCCCAAGCGCGTCATCATGGCCATCGCCGATGAACGCATGTATTACTGGGACCCTGAACAAAACCAACGCCATACCGCCCCGCTGGACTATGCCGACCAGGCCGCCGAACAAATCAAGGTATTCCGCTCGATATTGCAGGGACAAACCGAACAATTGCAAACCAACTATGATTTTACCGCCGAGCAGAATAATAAGCGTTGGACCTTGCGTCTGACACCCAAACCGGATCAAAGCGTTGAGGAAACTCCGGCCATCGAAATTTCCGGAGACGACGGCGACCGGGAGCGGAGGATTTTGATCCGGCAAGCGGACGGCGAATCCACCGAATACCGGATGCTGAAGACCAACCCGGAACAAGGCCCTGCCTATTCCATGCAAAGCCTGTTGCGGGAAGCCATCGGAGATTGATCAATGTCTTTTGTTTGGCGTAAGCGCTGGTTTCTCGTACTGTTTCCGGCGTTATTGGCGTTGACGTTTTGGCAAATCCGGGTCGAAACCGATCTGAACGCGTTTTTTACCGCCACCGACGACGACGATTCGAAACTGCTGTCGGGACTGTTGCAATCGGGCGAACTGTCGCGCCGCTATCTATTGGTAGTAGAAAAAGCCGCAGCGCCAAGCATTAACAACTCACAATCTCTGAGCTCTTTCAGTAACCGTCTGGTGGAGCAATTGGCTGGACTGAAGGACGTGGAACAAGTCTGGCCGGCCAACGAACCGCCACGCGACTGGCTGGATGCGGTCCGTTCCCATGCGCCCTACCATGCTCGAGTGTTCAGCCTTAACCCTAGCCAGGATGCCGGCAAACTGTTCGACCCAAGCCAATTGGACAGCCGCGCCGAAAGTCTCAAGCAAGCCTTGCTTTCCCCGCAGGGCAGTTTCGTCAAAACCATCGCCAAACAAGACCCTTTATTATTGTCGCTGAACGGTTTCAAGGACTTGCAAGGCCAATTCGAACAACAAGCTCGCCTGAACGCCGACGGCGGCGGGCTGATTCTGCAAAGCAAACCGGCCGCGCTGGATTCGGAAGCCCATCAACGCCTGCAAACCGACATTCGCGCCCGTTTCGACACCTTGAATCAATCCGCCAGCAATGCCTTCCGCCTGACCATGGCCGGCGTACCGGTGTTCAGCGTGGCCGCCCATGGCGAGATCAGCCAAGACGTCACGCTGGTATCGGTGGTGTCCAGCATCAGCGTGATTTTGGTGTTCCTACTGTTGTTCCGGTCTTTTATCGCGTTGCACTGGATCATGATGATACAGGCGGCTTCGTTCGTGGTCGGCACCCTGGCCACCGGCTTGATCTTCCAACAAGTCCATAGCCTGACCTTGGCGCTGGGCGCCAGCCTGATCGGTATTTGCACCGACTATCCTATCCACGTCCTGGTGCATTGCGCCAAACACCGCGCTTCGCCGCTAACCAGTGTGCGGCTGGTATGGTCCAGCCTGCTGTTGGGCGGTCTGACCACGGTGATCGGTTATGCAGCCATGGGGTTTACAGGCTTTCCCGGTTTCGAACAAATCGCCGTGTTCGCGTTGTTCAGTATCGTCGCATCCCTGGGCTTGACCCGTTGGGTACTGCCCGCCCTGCTCGGCCAAACGGCTATCCATGCCGCTCATTTACCGGGCATAGGCGCCTGGGTGGATTTTTGCGGCCGCCACCGTAAAGTCTTGCGGAGCTTGTTTGCCGTCGCCACCGTTCTGGCCGTGCTGGCCTTACCGCAGCTGCGCTGGATGGACGACATGCAAAACCTGGCGATGAATATGGATTCCCTCAAGCAGCAGGACCAAGCGGTTCGCGCTCACTTTTCCGGTATCGAACCGGGCCGCTTCGTGCTGATTCAAGCCGATGACTTCGAAACCGCCTTGCAACGCTCCGAAGCCGCCGAACGCCGTCTAAGATCGCTAAAGCAAGCCGGCGTGTTGAGCGAATACCACGGTTTGTTCCCATGGTTGGTGTCAGAGCAATTGCAAGCCGAAAACGCCGGCGTTTACGATCAGGCTCTGACCCCGCAATTTCGCGAGGCCTGGCACTCCGCCCTCGGCAAAGCCGAACTCTCGATCGACAAGCTAGGCCATTTGCCGCTCTCTTCGACGGAAGCGCTACGCCCGGAAGCCGTGCTGGCATCGCCGGTAAGACATATCCTGTCCGGCCAACTGATCCAAGGCCAGCATGGGGTAATCTTGTCATTGTGGCTAGGAGATCACGATCCGGCCATGCTGATCGAAGGCTTGCGGGGCCTGGAAGGCACCCGCTATTTCAGCCAGAAGAATCAACTGGATCGGCTGGCTGCGCAATACCGGGATCGCTCCTTGCGCATGCTGGTAATCGGCATTGCCATCATGGGTTTGTTGATTTGGCTGCAACAACGCGACTTGCGCAAGATGCTGTTGACCCTGTTCCCTTCGCTGGCCGCCGTGTTGTTCATTTTCGCCACCTGGGCATTGATCGGCGAAGAGCTGAGTTTTCTGCATGTGATCGGGTTGTTGCTGTCGGTATCACTGTGCGTGGATTACGGCATCTTCTTCATGGAAAACCGTGGCAAAGATGTCGATGTTACTTATCATGCGATTGCTTCGTCCACGCTAACCACGCTGGCCTCTTTCGGCGCCTTAGGTCTAGGCAAAACCCCGACGCTACCGATCCTGGCCTTGTCGGTCAGCCTCGGCGTTACCCTGGGCTTTCTGCTATGCCCCTTGCTGATTCCTCAATCTAAAAAGCAATGACCACACTCCACCCCAGCCCCGTTAGCATGATAGCCTACCAATGCCTCAGCGCCGCCGGCGACGATATCGAAGCCTTGTATCGCAGCCTGATTGCCAACCAGAGCTGTTTAAAACCGCTACGGTTGTTCGACATTCCCTTCGAAACCGTGGTGGGCGAAGTCATATCCGCCTTACCCGAAATTCGGGCCAGCCTGAAAAACTATGATTGCCGCAATGCCAGACTGGCGCTGAAAGCGCTGGAACAGGCCGATTTTCGTAGCCAAGTGGAGCGCGCCATAGTCCGACACGGCGCGGCTAGGATAGGTCTGATATTGGGCACCAGCACCTCGGGCATCTACGAAACCGAAAATGCCTATGTCGATTTACGCCGGACCGGCGCGATGCCGGCCGGATTCGATTTTTTGAAAACCCATACCGCCCAAGCTACCGCCGAATATTTACAAAAGGAACTCCGATTACAAGGGCCATGCTACGCGATTTCCACCGCCTGCTCTTCCAGCGCAAAGGCACTAGGCGTGGCGCAAAGATTGATCAATACCGAAATTTGCGACGCGGTACTGGTGGCCGGCGTGGATAGTTTGTGCCGTTTGACCTTACGCGGTTTCAACAGCCTGCAATTGATTTCGACCGATGCCTGCCGGCCGATGGACGCCGAGCGCAAGGGGATCAACATCGGCGAAGGCGCGGCGCTGCTGCTGCTGGAGCGCCCATCGCCCGACAACGCGGACCGTCCGCGCCTGCTGGCTGTGGGTGAATCGTCCGATGCTCATCACATGAGCGCGCCGCACCCGGAGGGGATCGGTGCGGCCGCCGCCATGAACCAAGCCTTGAGATTGGCGGGCCGAGAGGTCAGCGAAGTCGATTTCATCAATCTGCACGCCACCTCCAGTATGCTGAACGACTTGTCCGAAGCCAAGGCCATCACCAGCCTGTTTCCCAATCCGCCAGCCTGCGGCGGCGTTAAGGGTTTATTGGGCCACACCTTGGGCGCGGCCGGCGCGGTTGAAGTGGTGATCAGTTTATTGGCCCTGGATAAGGGCTTTCTGCCCGGCACCTGCGGCTTGCAGCGGACCGATCCGCAATGCGGCCTACCGGTGCTTGCCGCGCCGAACCTTGATGTGCGCCCGCGGCTAATCCTCAGCAATGCTTTCGGTTTCGGCGGCAATAATGCCAGCGTGTTACTGGAGGCTGCGTGATGGAATGCATGACTCTGCTCGGCTACGGCGCCTGCGCCCCGGATCCTAATTTTCGGGCGAAATTGCCGTTTCCGGCGTTCGGTTCCGCCGGCGACAGCATCCCACCCATGCTGCGTCGCCGCACCAGTCAGGCAACCCAAATGGCATTCAGCGCTGCGGCGACAGCCTTTGCAAAATCCGGCCGTTCTCCCGCCAATCTGCCGGCAATATTCGCCAGCGTGGCCGGCGAAATCCAAACCACCGACCAACTGTGTCTGGAACTGAGCAAAGCCGACGGCATTGTGTCGCCCAGCGCCTTTCACAATTCCGTGCAGAATACGGCGGCCGGGTATTGGAGCATCGCCCAGCACTGTACACAACCGGCCACCGCCTTGGCGGCGGGATTGGATACTTTCGCGATGGGGTTGCTGGAAGCCTGGTGCCAACTGGCTTACCAGGGAGGGGAATTACTGTTGGTTTGCTATGATGAAAACTGGCCGGCCTATCTGGCTCCGGGCCTAGGCTGGCCTGCTTTTGCCAGCGCCTTTGTGTTGGCCGCCGGACGGGCGGAGAACGGTCTCGCCTATATCGGCCAACCCCGGTTCGGCTCTACGGATTTCTCGTCGAATTGGGTTTCCATGGCCACCATCATGCCGGTTTTGGCCACCCTACCACTGCTGGAGTGGCTGACAACCGACCGGCAATCACAAATTTTAGCCATCTCACCAGCCTCTCCCGGCTGGGAAATTCGGGTGGAAGCATCAACAAAACAATGAAAAAATCCAAGAGCCTGAAACATTTTAGCTCACCACTCTAATGGAGTGGCTATCGCATAAGTATTCCCCCACATGCCATAAATTAAAATTAGCCCAAAATACTCAGGACAGGATCCCATGGTAGCTGGAATGATATGCAGACAAAAAACAAGCCTAGTTTGGGAGATAACCAACGCAATCAGCCAGCTTTCAGAATCTGAAATTTTTTTTGACTCCACTCGACAAAATTCAATCCCAAGATTTCCGACATACCATCAATGTTCAAACTTACAACGGTTATGATTGCGATCAACACCACCCGACCGTCCCGGCATTATTCGACGGAATTATATAATCCTCAAACATTAACACCACATCAGGTAACCGGTTCGAGTTGCATATTGCCTCATAGAAAAAAGTAACCGAAGGGTCAAAGTCGTTGCCTCACATTAGAGGTAACCTGGATGTGTGAAAAAATGAGTTTCAATTGTTGCTCAATGGCCGCCTTGATAGCAAATGGATTGAGTTTGGCATGCTGTTTCCGGAGAGCGTGTTTGGTGGCTTCCGGGATGTTAGGATGATCGATCACCCGTTGATAAGGGGTTTGCGGCGCGTGGTATTTTTTGATGATCTTGGCGCCGTCCCTGTGTTTTTTGTGAAGTTTTAGGCTGGGACAGAAATGATTTTGCAAAGGACACCAAAGGGTGCTGTATACCTGGTTCATCAACGGCACCAGGGCGGCGTTGTCCAGCCGGTCGTAGCCGAATAATTGTCGGGCGTGCGTCCAGTTTTTCTGCTCGACATGGGCATTGTCATTCTTTTTGTAGGGCCGGGAGCGGGTGAAGGCGGGTTTGCTGTGGATGATCGGTGAAATAGCGCAACAAGTGCTGGTTGAGAAATTCAGAACCGTTGTCACAATCGAAGCCCTTCAACGGGAACGGCAATAGTCCTTCGATGGCCTGAATTTGTTCCAACACCCCTTGCGAACCTTTGTTCCAGGTCGCTCGGCACTCGGTCCAGCCAGTCACGATATCCGTCATCGTCAGGCTCCAGACGAAATCACCCGCTAGTGAATTCCCGCAATGAGCCACTGTGTCAGCCTCGACGAAGCCAGGCTGAGTTTCGTCCCAGTGATGGGTGCGGATGGGAATCTGGGATTTCAACAGCGAACCGGGTTTAGTGCCGGACAAGCCTTTGGAATTCTGGACACGCAAGGGCTTGAGCAAGCGATCCAAGGTCGCCGCCGAAATCGTCAGCAAGTCGACGCGAACACTGTCCGCTAGTGTGCCGTACTGGTCTTCGTAGTGTGGTAACCAGAGCGGAATTGCCGCCTTCAAGCGCTTGCCGCACAACTGGTCACTGGCGAACCAGATGCGTTTCAGGGGCTCCAGCAACACCTCGGCTTGATATTTTCGCTTGGGTCCGGGCCGTTTGGTTGGAGAGGCTGCTGGCTTTGCTTTTCGATTCAGCAGACGAATGGCGTACTTGCGGGCGTAGCCGCAGACTTCGCAAAACTCGTTCAGGATCATTTGTTTAGTGGCCCTATCGCTTTGTCGATAGCGCTTTTGGATGGCTTGCAAATAGGCTCGTCGTTCGTGTTTTCCCATGGTGGTAACCCGCTTGATTTCGGTTACACACAATGTGAGGCAACGACCCGTTTTTATTGCCCCCTTGGGTTACTTTTAATTTGAGGCAATTCGGTTGCCAATTAATAATTGCTTTTTTATAAAAAACCGTTATAATGTGAATTCAGTTGTTGGGTCGTTAGCTCAGCCGGTAGAGCACCGCACTTTTAATGCGATGGTCGTGCGTTCGAATCGCACACGACCCACCATCTTAACTCTTTGATCGGCAAAGAGAATTTCAACTAAATGCCATCGGTTGAAGACGCTTTAAACTCCAGCAGTGCACAACAAAATGCACAAATCGTGCATATAAAATTTGCGCACTGTCAGTTTAACGTTTTTGGACTGATAACATGGCAACAATTCGCAAGCTACCAAACGGCAGATTTCGTGCCGACATCCGTAAGAATTATACTTTTATCCAAGCTAAGACCTTTTCGTCCAAAAAAGACGCTGAAAAATGGTCTTCAGACTTTGATGCTAAGTTAGATCAGATTTTACTCCTCTCTCCATCTGAAGTAAGCAATCTCACACCTGAGCAAGTTGAAACGCTTGGTGGCCGTGAAGTCTTTTCTAAGCTCGGCATCGAACTCGATTTTTTAACCTTCCACGAACTAGTCGATGAGTACATCGCCAAGTGGAACAAAAAAGACGAGAATCAAATTCCTCGTGCCTACTACTGGCAAGAAGTCTTCAACAAAAAACCTATCAAAGCCATCACATCAGCTGATGTCCGAAAAGCACTTGATCAGTACGGCAAAGGCAAAGTCCTAAAAGGACATGGTCCAGGCAAGTCGATAGAAATTAACAAACAACGTTCTAGCAATACGGTGCTTCGGCAAAGAGCCGTCTTATCCAGTATTTTCAAATATGCCATTAAGCGTGGTTATCTCAATGAAAATCCAGTAGAGGGTGTTTCAGTTGACTCAACGCCCAATGAAGTTGAACGCTTCCTTGATGATCGGGAGCGTGATGCATTATTGGAAGCCTGCAAAAAATCCACCTGGAACAAAATGTACTTGCTGGTGATGATGGCAATCACCACAGGCATGCGCAAAGCTGAAATCTTAAACCTTACCTGGAAAGATATAGACCTTGATAAAGGTCTGGCAAAGCTTGCAACGACTAAAAACGGCTCGCGCCGAATTAACCCCATCCCAGCATTTGCTCTTGATGAACTAAAGAAGTTTCGGGAATCAGGTTGTAATCTAATCTTTTCCTCGCCCACTGACGCAAGAAAACCCTTCAATTTTCGTGTGCAATGGAACAAAGCACTAAAACGAGCAGGGATCAAAAACTTTAGATTTCACGATCTCAGGCATACTGCGGCAAGTTATCTGGTAATGAATGGTGCCAGCTTGCACGAAACAGCAGAACTACTAGGCCATAAAAGCACCCAGACTACAAAGCGTTACGCCCATCTATCTACTGAGCACAAAAGCGCGCTGGCCGAGCGCATCATGAATAAAGTGTTCAACGGATAGTTCAGATCACCTAGCTAGAAGTAACACCCACTTCGGCACCATTTTACGGTGCTACCCAAAACCAATCTCTTTTGATATGCCGGCTTGTCTAAGACAAGCCGGCATTTGTTTCAACATCTTCAAACACGCTCGCGGTTCGAGTTATTTCCTCCTGTAAAGCATCTTCATATCCTTCTCCCCAAAACACAACTTAAAACAGCGAGTTTGTTCTTTGAAAACATCTTCGACAAATACTCAAGTTAAAGGTATTTAAACTAAGTCATTGTATTAAATGATAAAAGAAATATTTTATTACCTGTTTTGAAGGTATTTTTTTGCCTTGTATAAAGCTCGTGGAGTTTAAGCAGAAGCAAAACGGAGACACAAATGATGAGTGAGACTGACCAAAGCAAAAAAATTTACGAGTTAACTACCGCAGCAGAGCTAGCGCGTGAACATCCAGCATTGTTCACCCAGCGGCAGCTCGACTGGTTAATAAAGTCGCGGAAAAAAAATGGCCTGCAACATGCCGGAGCAGTCTTAAAAGTGGGACGACGGTTGTATCTGGACAAGGCTGTATTTTTTCAATGGTTTTTAGCGCAAAGATAATGATTTTTCTCGTCAATAAAATTTAGGAGTTTTAAGCGTTTTCAACCGGTGGCAAGCATGAGCGAAACACAAAAAACCCTAATTGTAAATTTCACAAACCAAAAGTGTATATAGATGAGGCGAAATTGGATACATAATCACAAACAAACTCAATTGAGATACCACTAGTTGATGGTGTGGTCTTCAACTTATTATCCTGGAGAGCCTTTTATGGATATTTTTCGGGATTTAAAAAAAACTCATAATTACATCCAAAGGATGATTATGAAAATTCTGAAATCTAAATATAGCGAGGCAAGAAAGATGGGCACAAAGCCAATTTGTTCAGCACAAGAGTCCGAAGAAATCAAAGCAGATTTTGCAGATATTAAAAAAACTGTAAAAAATATAGCTTGTTCAATAGATTATTTGAAAAATCTATTGGTAAGATTTTTGCAAGTCGAGTATGCCTATCAGGTTTTAGATTTCGAAACCAACAAAGAAATGGTCGATGAAATTGCAAAATGCTACAAGAAAAATCCGACAACCATTTACAACATAATCAACGAAGTCAAGGTTTTGATTGAACTTGGACTTGATCCGGGCGAAATCTCCCAAGCTGCGCTATTAGTGTTAAAGGGTAGTATGAAAAAGAGCGATTGGAAAGCTGTTTTTAATGTGGCTCTTGAATTATCTGGCAGAGACGTAAGCAAACTCACAACTGATGTTATGAAACAGGCGGTACATAACTTCAAAGGTGAATTAGAGGAAGAAGAGATAGAGCCACCAGCAACACGAGGACGACAAACAGTTACTCCGTTAAAACTGGGTAAAAAGGCAAAGTATGATGGTCGCAAGGATAGTATTAAACCTAGCGATGCTAAGGCTAAACTCACAGATAAAGTCGCTCAATTAAAATTTTACCTCTCAGAGATGCAAGGTTATGTTAAGGAGATGGAATATGAGCTTTTAGATTAACAGTCTTACTGAGCAAAGGGCGTGGGGATTTTCCACGTCATTTTTCGTATAATTATCAGTATAATTTTTGACTAATTTTGGTGGATTTTTAATAAACTAACAGCACGTCAAAAGCACATTATTATACTAATTTATTCATGATTATAGTTGATGTTCATGTCGTGTTTTCTTATTAAGTAGCACTGCATGTGACTGAGAGCAATAACATATTAACAGCATCGCATGGGTTATATTATGA
Source organism: Methylomonas sp. LL1 (assembly GCF_015711015.1). Classification (NCBI taxonomy): domain Bacteria; kingdom Pseudomonadati; phylum Pseudomonadota; class Gammaproteobacteria; order Methylococcales; family Methylococcaceae; genus Methylomonas; species Methylomonas sp. LL1. The sequence continues at coordinate 4,093,437 of NZ_CP064653.1, read as the reverse complement.
AGACAATTAAATTACCTTCACAGAGATTGCTATATGACAAGGTTGCATTGACATTATCACTTAATAAGAGAAGAAAGAACAGCTTCTTCTCTTGCATGGTATATGATCAAGTATTCAAAGAATATGGAGGTAAGGTAACTAACAACAGTAATCAACGATATAACAACAACTATCAGTTTAAGATTCATGGTGATAATACTGCAGATGTGTCTTTTTATCCAATAAACACAAAACATAACTTCTTTCGTATTGAATATAACCCAAGTAAGCTTAAAAAGGAAGGTAGAATTAAGCTAAGAAAGTGCCTAATCAAATTGCTTGGAATAGACGTTGTAAAAAGAATTTATTTTGAAGCAACGGTAACAAGGTTAGACTTAACATTAGATGTGTTTGATATGGAACCTGATTTATATATCCATGTCGATAGAGCTAAGCAGTCAAGTATTTATCCAAAAAGTTCTGGGAAACCTGGTAGTCAAGTAATCGGTAGCAAACGTAGTAATTGTAAAATTACAATGTACGACAAAAATGAGTTACGTAAGAAACAAGGTCTAAAACCGATTGGTGGGAATTATCAGCGAATAGAGTGTTGCCTTCGTAATCTTCAATGTAGTATGAATGAACTAAATTCAGACATACTAAAGCATCTAAATAAAATAAAGTTTTATCGCAAAGATTTCTTTCATGATGCTAGATTTAGCAAAAAGTTTCTCAGCAACGCAAAATCACATGGTCTAAATTATGCCTTAGCAAAGTGTAATCGTAATAAAAGGCTTCGCTATCGTCGTCATCTTGAAGACTATCGAACCAAACCAATAAATGTTAACAAATTAGATTTTGAGAAGGCACATAAGCGAGCTCTAGGTAGTCTGGTTCATAGAGAATATCAACAGCTTTTTCTTGATCAGGTGGCTTAGGCTATTGGGAACTGAAGTCTCGAGCTCGAGACTTTTCTGATGCTCATTTATTTGAGATGTATCGGTAGATTGGTATTTTTTAATAGCATTCAATCGAATAACACTGTTGCTACATCAGATTTGCTTAAAATGGCTTTTGATACGATTCAAATCGGCTTCGGCAACGGGATTACCATTATTAGCAAGCACTTCTTTAATTACAGGAAGCAGTTTATCGTCTCGGGTTTTGAATAGGATAATAATCGCAGTGCAATACACGGGATTGAGCACGCGATACGCATAGTGATAGCCTGACTGGATGCCAGATACATAGCGGATTGCATCGTGATTCAGCAAACGACATTCTGCGAGCAAATCGACGACGCGGGTTATTGGCTGTAGGTTTTCTGTCGCGGAAAAAGGCGGACTAGGAAACGCTAGAGACGTATCAGACGCTTCGCCTAGCCGTTTCTCGTAGTCATCTAGCAGTCGAGTCGTGGCCGCAGCGTGTAGACGCTCTTGATAGCGATTTAGCGCAGACAGGTTGGCTAGCGTTGCGACTTGTCGTTCAACGTCGCTTAGATTGAGCTGCAAAGCGTGTACGCTCTGTTCAATCGAGCGAATCGAGCGCAGCAGTGCGTTGTAGTCATAGCGTTCGAGTGTGCTGAGCAACGACAGCGCTTGATACTGCGGCTGGCGTAGCAGGAAGCGCAGCAAGTGATCGGGAATAGCAGGCAATCGGTTCAAGCGCTCTACATCGAGTTCTGCAAAACAGCGATGAATCAGTTCGTATTCATGCTGAGCAAACTGCGGCGCTTGCAGCTTGTTGAGAATTTCGAGCGTTACGGTATCGTCGGGTAACTGGCAAGGACGCAAACGGTCAGTGATGGGCAGCGAACAAATGTCAAGCAGTGTGACTACAGGCCATTGTTCCACTTGCGCTTGCCGATACAACAACCAAAACAACATGGGATGTCGTTCGCAACATTCAGCCAAGAGACGATGACGACTACTGAGCATCAACAGGCCAAAACGATCACGTCGATAGGGTCTGAGCGCGTTTAGTAGGCTTGGCGGTATGCCATCAAGAAAGGCTTGAATTTGATCGTCACGCTGATTGGGATATTCCCACGTGGGCAAATACGGCGCGGTAAAGGGATCGTCATAATATTCCCTTTTGTCGTCAGTTAGCAGTGTCCAGGTAATGCCGTCGCGGTGATTAAAACCGGTGACTATCAGAATTCTTGTGTCGTTAAGCAGGTCGCTCAGGTCAATGTGCAATTCGGAATTTTTCCAGATAATACGACGCATGGCGACAACTCGATAAAGGGAGTGGACTCAGTCAGTAATGACCAAGTCCACAAGGATGATGACAGGCCTAATAGGCTATGACGCGGCGGGGTCGGCTTTTTCAAGAAAATCGTCTTTGTTGGCACCGGCCGCTACCTTGTCCTTAAGCCACTTGGGCATTGCGCCTTTGCCGTTGTAGGTTTGATCGGCATTGTCGGGATTGCGGTAAAGCTTCGCTTTGGACTCATCACGCTGCTTGGGAATACGAATAAAAATTTTTACACCTGCCTCTTCTGCAATCTGCTTGATACGCTGAACGGCGTCCTCTCGAATGGATTGCTGTTTGTCTTTTAGTAAGCGTTGCGTTTCTGCAAACAGCGCTTGTAGTTCGCCGATGGATTTATTGGCTAAATCGGCAGTATTGTCGTTAATATTTTTGGTAGCCATGGTAAAGTCCTTGTGTCGTAAGTCACGACATAAAAAAATGACCACTGCCAGGTCGCCAAACTCAAACAGTGGTCGTGTTGTAAAGCAGCGCTTAGAGCTTCAATGTTCTAAGCGCTACTCATCATTGTCGTCGTCTTCAAACACTGATAAATCAACATCTGAATCATCGTTGTTGAAATACATGGCAACGCGACTAATCGCTTTGGTCATGGCTCGTATGGTTTTACCCAATTCTCGACAAGAAATTTCTGAAGCAGGTGTATCAAATAAATTCAAGTACACTTCCGAATTTTGCATCAGACAGTAGACCAGTGCATCTAGGGGATTCACAGTCGTATCGTCGTCTTCATCCTGTGTTTTTGCAGCCATTAGGTTTTCTCCAATTTAATTAACGTAATCCCCCATTACCAAAACGACGAGCACAGAAATGCTGACCGATTGTCAAAAAGACAAGCAGCATCATGCTCATAATCTGTGAGCGTCTAAAAGTAATCAGGGGGGTATTTGCCGTTGCGAGACTTCTTTAGCAAGAGTGCAACTGCGACATTATACTAACAAAAACAAATAGTTATGTCAATAGCGACTGTTTTTTCTGATTTTTAAGAGCGAATAACGCAACCAGACTAAGCTTGTACAAATTGAATAATTGACAGCTGTCATACTGTCTTTATCTAATCTCAAATAATACTAATTTTAATTGACCTTGCATTAAAGTTAGGAGACATTATGAAGACACATTATTTGAGAACGTTTACAGAAACAAACGAGTTTTGTGATTTAATTACTAGATCACAGATAAAACCCACCATTACCAAAGCAGAAGCATTAAAGCTTATCTCAGAGATTGGGTTTTCTACGACAAAAGTATTCAAGAACATAGTTTTGTTAGTTAGTACACGTGGATATATTGCACTAGGTTTTAAAAAGCCCTCAGATTGCCTTCGCAAAAGATTGCCTGAATTAAGTCATAGCTACATTTCAAGGTTAATCACAGCCACGTCTATTTATATAAAGTTAGACCCGAAACGAATCTACCTAAATAAAGTTTCTGAAGCGACATTTAGACCGTTACAGAATATTTCTGATAAAGATTCTGACTTGGTTTGGAAATATATACTGAACCATTACGAACAACATGTAAAACGCATCAACAGTCGTCATATTGTTAAAGCAATGAATGCGCTAAACATTCATAGTCGTGAAGAATGTATTTCTAACCATCAAACCACTATAACAGTCAGATTAGATCGAGAAATACTACCAAAATTTAATCGACATATTAATCAAATCAGCAACGCTATTCGAGATTCAAAAATTAACAGCAAAGAGGAATGGGCTATTGTTGCAAAGTTGATTTATCAGCAATTGCTCAAGCGTTATGATGCTACTAATGAAAATACAATTATTCAAAATAAACTATTATGAATTGAGTAATGCATGAAATCCAGAGCAATTTTAGAATTAGGCGAAACTCTTTTAGAAAATCAAGTCATTATTAACCAACTACAACAGGAAAATCATAAGATTAAACAACTTATAGTTGATCACATTGCAATAGGCCAAGAATTGGACTTTGGCAATGGAAAAATTGAATGCCGGAAACATCAAAATTCACGTTCTTTCGTATCACGCAAAGAGGTATTAAATTACATTCGATTAAAATACGGAAAAGAGGTTTCTCGTGATGTCGATAGTCGTTGCACAAAAGTCACCGAAGCAAAAAAGACGCTCTATATTAAACCTAAAAATTCCAATTAATACCGCACAACCTAACAGTTATGCCATTTAGTTTTTAAGTTCGGAAAGCTATATAATATACTATATAGAAAAGCGAACTTAATAACTGCATTAAAATATAGGTTTGTGTGGAAATAGCTGGTAATTACGAGTCTCGAGCTCGAGACTTTCAATGGCTATGTTCCACTAAGGGATGCAACACATAAGGCTTTGTGATTGAAGCTGTAAAGGTCACTTTTTAATTTTCTCGACTCAAGTATCGGTTTCGATCATGCGAGAGTACAAATGACTATTGCATTTCGGACATAAATTTCCACCTGCTTCATGACCTTGCCATTCCACTTTGCATAGTATGCATTTGAATTGCACGATACGTGAATGATTAACTATTGGCTCAATCACAGATGGTTTTGTATAGTAATTACTTTGCAGTCGATTAGTAGGTTCAGTGTGATGCATGTCATCAGTTTGAATTTTAATATTTGAAGACTGCTCTAGCTCTTTTATAGCTTGTTCTTTCTTTATTGCGTATCTTGGGTGATAAATCCATATTTTTGATACTGTATCATCGGAGAGAAAGTTTAATAAAATATCGTCATAAGTTTTATTTTCTACTTTTGCATTCATGAACTGCTGAGATAACGCATCTAATCTTACTTCAATAACACCACAATGATCGTTATTAGGATGAAACAACTCGTTGGGTACAATTCGATCAGGATGTGTAAAATAGATTACAAAGTTGAATTGACCTATTGAACCAATAACATCAACAGGGACATCGCAAAAGTTGCTTTCAACAGCAATATTTTCAATAGTGATTTCTTGTTCTGGAGCAACAAAAAATTCTTTGTACTGACGATACCTAAAAACTCCAGAAAAATATTCAATATTATCTTTATAGGCAGGCAGTTTAAGCTTAATTTTGGTTCCTAAAACCTGTCTAGCCATCAACCGAAGAGACAAATAAAATGAATACTCACATTCATTCTTGGTTTTGTCGTAGACCTTTTTATTTGAATGAGCAAAGTGCCAAACGTTAATATCACCTTGTCTAGCTTCTAAAGGTGTTCCACAAGATGGGCAAATACAACCGCATTGCTTGCCATTTTTAACACTATAAACATCAACAAACTGTTGGTCTTTTTCGCGAAGTCCAAACGGGATTTTGTTAAAATCACTCATGGTGAGTTATACGTCTTTGATTACCTGTTAAACAATTCTTGATGCATCACGCAGAACGAGTCTTGGCATAAAATGCAATGCAGCTCTCAGTGGAATGCTGACAGTTTCTCCCCTTTTGGGATTAGGTTCAATATAGCCTCTATCGTTGCTCGCGGTAGAGGTTTTTTTGTGTCTGCAAGAATTAAATTTGAATCGTCAGTAACTCGTTAATGTTAGTGGTGTATGAAGGCGATTTGAATTGTTGCCGCATCTGCCACCGCTTGCTAATAATTTCACTCGCATAGCGAATACTGCGCTTGCCATGTTTGCGGTTAATGTCGTCCAGTACGGTCATCAGTTGATCAGATCGAATTGAGCATTCACCGCTATCAAACAACGATAGTTGCGTGACACTGGCCGGCCACAAGTCCGGCAATAGAATGCCGGCCCGTTGATAAGAAAAGCCGTTTCGAAAAATACGTTTTAAGCCTTGTTGAGCAGCAGCAATCAACAGCGCGGAATTACTAGTAGGATTATCAAACTCAATCGTGGCACTATTGGAGTATTGCGGATTGCTGGTATCAAACGGGCTAGTATGAATAAACACCGTTAATACTTGCGTGGTCAATTGCTGTCGTCTGCATTTTTCCGCAGAGCGCGTCGCAAAGTGTGTGACAGCAGCGCGTAAATCGTCGTAGTCAGTCAATCGTTCACCAAAGCTACGCGATGTCAGAATCTGTTTTTTCGGTGCTGGTATTTCTTCTAAAGCAATACAGGAAATACCGTTTAGCTCAGTAACAATCCGCTCCATCACCACACCAAAATGCTGGCGTAGGTGTTTTGGATCAGACTGTTTCAGTGCTAACGCATGATGAATACCGATTTGATTTAGCTTGTCTTTCCAACGCCTGGAAATGCCCCAAAGATCATCGAGTGAAATGGTTTTTAAAACAGCATCGGTATCAGCAATAGCGCGCCAATCTAACACCGGTCCCATATGGGAATGACCGTTTTTCGCTAAACGATTAGCGAGTTTGGCTAATGTCTTAGTCGGCGCAATGCCAATAGAAATTGGTATACCTGTCCATTGCTTGACGACTGCGCAAATCTCTAAGCTGTAATCCGTCAGGTTTTGTGGCAGTCCGGTAAAATCTAAAAAACATTCGTCAATAGAATAGACTTCAAATCGCGGTGCAAAGCTTGCAAGTACCTGCATCACACGCTGACTCATATCACCGTATAACGCATAATTACTGGAAAATACGGCAATGCCTTCTTGCTTTGCATACGGCTCAATCTTGAAATAAGGGGCACCCATTTTGATGCCAAGGGCTTTGGCCTCGTTACTTCTCGCAATCACGCATCCGTCATTATTTGACAGCACTACAACTGGTCTTCCGTTTAATTTGGGTTGAAAAACCCTTTCACAGCTTGCGTAAAAATTGTTGCAATCCGCAATCGCGAATATCGGTGCTGTATTCATCTATACCGGCAACGAACGAATCACGTTTTTGACGACTCCCCAAATGTGCAACTCCATGCCTTCCTTAATCTGGAAATCGGGATAGTCTGGATTTTTAGAACGTAACCAAATTTCATCGGTAGACCTATCCAACGCTTTAACTGTCACTTCGCCATCTATCACCGCAACGACAATACTATTGTTATTTGGACGTAACGAGCGATCAACCACCAACATATCGCCATCGTTGATACCCGCACCTGTCATGGAATGACCTTTTACTTTAACGAAGAAGGTTGCCGGCGGATTGCTGATGCAATGCTGGTTCAGGTCTATCGTCGCTTCAAGATGATCGTCAGCAGGTGATGGAAAACCGGCGGGTACTTTTGAGGTAAATAGCGGTAGTTCAATCGTACTCAGTTGCTGCTGCGGTTCCAGAATAGGCAACTCCAAATCATCAGACCATAGAGCCGCAGCGTTTAATAGTTTCGCATTGCGAGGTTGATAGCGTGATAAGGAAATGATGCTCATGTTTTCATCCCAAATTCGTGGTTTTGACGAGGGCAAGCATAGTACCGCAAAATGTATTTTGTTTTGCATTTGTTCTTATTTCTTGATGTGCTTGGTTGATCCCCATTTCTGACGTTTAATAGCGTTAGTCGTTTATCACGGAGGCATTGGCGATGTGCGGTCGTTACCAGCTAACAGCAACACCTGAAAGCATTGCTGAACATTTTCAATTACCGCGTTTGCCACGCTTTCAACCCAGCTACAACATTACCCCAGCGCAAAAAATCCTTTGCATCGTTGAGCTAGACGACAAATCATTAAAATCGGTAAACCTGTTTTGGGGCTTAGTACCATCATGGTCTAAGGACGACAAAAACAGTCATCATCTGATCAACGCTCGTGCTGAAACGATTAGAGAAAAACCCAGTTTTCGCGCCGCCTTCCATAAACGCCGCTGTTTAATCGTCGCAAACGGCTTTTACGAGTGGCAGAAATTAGAGTCGCACAAACAAGCGTTTCATATCCACCGTCAAGACAATCAGCCATTTGCCTTTGCTGGGCTTTGGGAACATTGGGAGCACGAAGCGCAAACGCTCTATTCCTGTACCATCATCACGACCGCAGCAACGCAACTGATGCAACCCATTCATGAACGTATGCCGGTTATCATGCCTGTAGATCATTACCGGGATTGGTTGGATAAATCCGCTACTGAGGATGTGGCGTTTCAATTACTGGATAATTCCGCATATACCGACATGACGACCACTGCGATCAGCGATTACGTGAATAATCCAAGGCATAACGATGAAGGCTGTTTGAAATAGGTTCAACATCAGTTTTTTGAAAGTAATTTCAGTGCCCCGGTTAAACTATCGGAGGTTATAAACACGATTCTTGAGAACATGGAAATCATTGACAACATAAATCACCTGTTAGGTGAAAATTTGAAACGGACGATCAAATCAAATGCCAAGCTCAAAATCGCTGCTTCCTGCTTTTCAATTTATGCCTATGCTGCTCTGAAGAAAGAACTGGAAAGCATAGAATCGCTAGAATTCATCTTTACCTCGCCGACTTTCGTTCCTCACGAAGTCACCGATAAAATCAAAAAGGAACAACGGGAATTCCATATTCCTAAAGCCGGACGCGAACGTAATTTCTTCGGCAGTGAATTTGAAATACAGCTAAAAAACAAACTTACCCAACGTGCCATAGCCAAGGAATGTGCTGATTGGATGCGTCGCAAAACGACTTTTCGCTCAAATCACAGTAAAGCACCGATGCAACAATTCGCCTGTGTTGAAAACAAAGCGGATTCGGCTATCTACATGCCGTTACACGGCTTTACAGCGGTGGACTTGGGTTATCAGCAAGGTGACGCGGTATCCAATATCGTCAATAAATTTGATGAGCCAACTAATACCCATGTCTTTTTAAGCTTGTTTGACCAAATCTGGAATGACCCAGAAAAGCTTGACGATGTCACCGAGCGGTTATGTGATCATATCGCCTCTGTCTATCAAGAAAACTCACCGGAGCGCATCTATTTCTTGATGCTGTACAACATCTTCAACGAGTTTCTGGAAGACCTTAACGAAGATGTTTTACCCAATGATCGTACCGGTTATCGTGACAGTCTAATCTGGCAAAAACTATTCAACTTCCAGAAAGATGCAGCTACCGGCATTATCAACAAACTGGAAACCTATAACGGCTGCATTTTGGCGGATAGCGTGGGTTTAGGTAAAACCTTTACCGCGTTAGCTGTCGTCAAATACTACGAATTGCGTAACCGCTCTGTCTTAGTGCTTTGCCCAAAAAAATTAGCTGACAACTGGTTAACCTATAACCGCAACCTGACCACCAACATCTTCGCTAAAGACCGGTTTAATTACGATGTGCTCTGTCATACCGACTTACAGCGCACCAGCGGCGAATCGTTTGGTACTCCACTTAATCGTATCAACTGGGGTAACTATGACTTAGTCGTCATAGATGAATCGCACAACTTCCGCAATAACGATGCTTACAAAGACCGGGAAACACGCTATCAAAAGTTGATGAACGCCGTTATCAAACAAGGTGTAAAAACCAAAGTCTTGATGCTGTCAGCAACACCCGTTAACAACCGCTTTAGCGATTTACGCAATCAACTGGCATTGGCTTATGAAGGCGAATCAGAAAACCTCAGCGCCAAGCTACATACCGAAAAAGACATAGAAACCATCTTTAGCCGTGCGCAAGCGGCATTCAATGCCTGGTCAACCTTACCGCCTGAACAACGTACCGCTGCATCCATCTTAAGCACACTGGATTTTGACTTTTTTGAATTGCTGGATAGCGTCACTATTGCCCGCTCACGCAAACATATAGAAACGTTCTACGATACCGCAGACATCGGTAAGTTTCCGCAACGTCTTAAACCGCTATCGTTTCATTCGCCCCTTACGCATCGTGCTGATGTGATTGGCTTTAACGACATTTTCAATCAGCTCTCAATTCTTAAGTTAGCAGTCTACGCACCGATTAGTTACATCTTGCCTAGTCGTCTGCCTAAGTACGAAGCGTTATACGATACCGATGTAGGCAGCGGCAGAAGCAAATTCAAACAGGCAGACCGCGAAAAAAGCTTACAAGCTTTGATGACGACCAATTTACTCAAACGTCTTGAAAGCTCGGTACAAGCTTTTCGGCTCACCCTGCAAGCATTAAGGAACAATCATCAAAACACACTCAGGAAAATTGAAGAGTTTCAACAAACCGGTCAAAGCACTGGCTTTTCCGATACCAGCGCCGCCTTTGAAAATGTGGATGAAGACGACGAAGACTTTCCAATGCCTGACGATGCAAGCATTGGTAGCAAAATCCAAATCAGTCTGGCGGATATGGACTTACCGTCATGGAAGCATGATTTAAATGCGGACCTGTTTGTCATAGATGGCCTGCTGGCAGAAATGAACAAAATTCGTCCAGAAGATGACGCCAAGCTACAGCATCTAAAAAGTCATATCCATAACAAACTGGCACATCCAATAAATGCCGGAAACAAAAAGGTATTGGTGTTTACAGCGTTTGCCGATACCGCCAACTATCTATACGAGCATATCGCTGAAGACTTTTTAACGAGTCATCACCTGCATACCGGTAAAGTCACAGGTAGCGATAGTCCCAAATCTACTTTAAAGAAAACCTACGATTACCAGTCGTTGCTGACGCTGTTCTCGCCGCGTTCAAAAGATAAAGCTGCCATTCTGCCGAAAGAACCGGCGGAAATAGATATTCTAATCGGCACCGATTGCATATCAGAAGGCCAAAACCTACAAGACTGCGATTATCTGATTAACTACGACATTCACTGGAACCCGGTACGCATCATTCAGCGATTCGGTCGTGTGGATCGTATCGGTTCTCAAAACGACTGCATTCAACTGGTCAACTACTGGCCGGACATTAGCCTGGATGAATACATCAACCTGAAAGAGCGCGTTGAAAACCGCATGATGATTGCAGATGTAACGGCAACAGGCGACGACAACGTACTCAGCACTCAGTCGCATGATGTCACCTACCGCAAAGAACAACTGCGGCGTCTACAGGAAGAAGTCATTGAAATGGAAGACCTGAAAACCGGTGTGTCCATTACCGACTTAGGTTTGAACGATTTCCGCATGGACTTGCTAAATTACGTCAAAACCAACGGCGACCTTGCCCATATTCCCAGTGGTATGCACGCCGTTGTTCCAGCCAATTCATCATTAGGCTTACATCCAGGCTTGATCTTTACTTTGCGTAACCGCAACCAAAGCGTCAATATCAACCAGCACAATCGCCTACATCCTTACTATCTGGTGTATATCGGTCAAAACGGCGACATCATCACCAACCATACCGAAGTCAAACGCTTGCTGGATTTAGTCCGCGTTGCCTGCAAAGGGCAAACCCAACCGATTGCAAAGGTTTGCCAATTGTTCAATCAAGCCACCAATGATGGTCGCAACATGCAGGTTTATTCCAACTTGTTGGATCAAGCCATACGTTCAATGGTGGATGTCAAAGAAGAAAAAGACTTGGATAGTCTGTTCAGCGGCGGTAAAACCACGGCATTGGTCAATACCATCGCCGGACTGGATGACTTTGAACTGATTAGCTTTCTAGTCATTCAAGATCAAGCATGAGCGCGGTGCTGTTTCACTATCCAAAACAAGCCTTGTTTGGCCGGGTGCTGCCTAAAAACAAAATATACCAACATGCCTCGCCTAGTCCTGCCGTCAAAGAATTGTTTGTGCAGCAGGTAGAGCAAATCATCTGGCAATACAAACTGGCACCAGAAACAATTAACCTTTCAGCTAAACCCGGCATACCCGAAATTCAGATTTTTGACATTAGCTTGAAATCACCGAATCTGGACGAAGCGGTGCTTCGCTGCATAGATAAAGCCATACCGTATCCGATCTTTTTCCAGCTGCTCTATAACGACCGCATTAAAATAGTGGCCGCTTATAAGCGCATCAACGAAGCAGACAGCGAGAAATGGGTGGTAGATGGCTATTTTGCCAGTGACTGGTATCCACAAGTTAAAGAGCGACAAGCTTTACCGGTTGCGCTGGATTTGGGCCTCTTGTACGAACAACTGTTACGACAACTGTTACCTTCGCCACCTCGTGCCGGTGAACCGTTAAAAGACCAGATTGAACGTTTGTCGCAGTTACAAAGCAAACAAAACGAATACCAAAAACTGGAAGCAAAGCTACACAAAGAAAAGCAGTTCAATCGCAAGGTTGAACTGAACGCTCAACTGCGAACCTTGAAAGCAGCGTTACACGCATTGAAATACTAAGCGTGAAATTCATTTTCACCATTCACTACTGATAAAGATTATGGACAAATTGAAATTGCATACCCCTGACCTTGCCGAAGCCAATATTGCCAAACTGGCGGAACTGTTTCCGAATTGCGTGACAGAATCTAAGAACGAACAGGGCGAAATACAACGGGCAATAGATTTTGATCTGCTCAAACAGGAGTTATCCACATCAGTAGTTGAAGGCCCGCAGGAACGGTATCAACTCAATTGGCCGGGTAAACGGGAAGCATTATTTACTGCGAATGCGCCAATTGCTAAAACGTTGCGTCCTTGCAGAGAAGAAAGCGTTGATTTTGATACTACGCAGAATCTTTATATTGAAGGCGATAATCTTGATGCGCTAAAGCTATTACAGGAAACTTATCTGGGTAAAGTCAAGATGATTTACATAGACCCGCCATATAACACCGGCAATGATTTCATTTATGAAGATGACTTTGCTGAGGATGTTCAAAGCTATTTTCAACGCTCAAATCAAAAAGATGAAATAGGCAACCGCTTAGTCGCCAACAACGAATCCAATGGGCGCTTTCATTCAGATTGGTTGAGCATGATCTATCCTCGTTTAAAATTGGCACGGAATCTGTTGCAGGATGATGGAGTGATATTTATTTCACTTGATGACAATGAGCAGGCGAATTTGAAACGGTTGTGTGATGAAATTTTTGGTGAGCAGAATTTTGTAAGCACAATTGTGTGGGAAAAACGGTATAGCCCGCAAAACGCCGTAAAGTGGTTTTCCGAATCGCATGATTTTGTAATTGTGTACGCCAAGGACAAACTCAATTGGTATCCAAATTTATTAGAGCGTTCTGATGAAATGAACGCACGTTATCGCAATCTTGATAATGACCCTCGTGGAGTCTGGAAACCAGCGGATTCCACGGCTCAAGGCGGTCACGGAACGGCAAGCCAATTCTACATATTGACTGCTCCAAACGGAAAACAACACACGTTACCCAATGGTCGTTGTTGGGTATATACGGAACCAGCTTTTCAGAAAATGGTTGCAGATAATCGCATTTGGTTCGGCGCGGATGGTAATAATGTTCCTGCGGTGAAACGTTTTCTTTCCGAAGTTAAGCAAGGAACAGCGTGTCAGACGATTTGGAAATACGTTGATGTAGGACACAATCAAGAAGCAAAAAAAGAAATTAACGAGATATTCCCAGAATCATCAGTGTTTGATACACCAAAACCAACTCGTTTAATCAAACGTATATTACAGGTTTCATCCGGCCCAAAGGACACGATTCTAGATTTCTTTTCCGGTTCCGCCACCACTGCCCACGCTGTTATGCAACTCAATGCTGAAGACAGCGGTAACCGCAAGTTCATCCTGGTGCAACTGCCAGAAGCGTGCGACGAAAAAAATGAAGCCTATAAAGTTGGATATAAAACTATCGCCGAAATTGGCAAAGAACGTATCCGTCGTGCTGGGAAAAAAATAAAACAGGAAAACTTAGATAATGAAAATATTGAAAAGTTAGACACAGGCTTTCGTGTATTGAAGGTTGATAGCTCCAATATGAAAGACGTTTACTACACGCCTGACCAATTGAAGCAAACTCATTTAGATCAGTTTACCGACAATATTAAAGACGACCGAACAGGGGAAGATTTGTTATTCCAGGTATTACTGGATTGGGGTGTAGATTTATCTTTACCAATTACTCAGGAAACCATCTCTGGAAAATCCGTTTTCTTTGTTGATGACAACGTATTAGCGGCTTGTTTTGATACTGATATTAACGAAGCCTTTGTTAAAGAATTGGCTAGTCGTCATCCATTACGTGCGGTGTTCCGGGACTCCGGTTTTACTAATGACAGTTTAAAAATCAACGTAGAGCAAGTCTTCAAGCTGATTTCACCTTCTACCGAAATTAAAGTCTTGTAAGGTACAGGTAAAATGAAGCTTAAATTTAAGAAGCAGGCCTATCAAACTAATGCTGTTGAGGCGGTTGTCAATTGTTTTGCCGGACAACCTAAAACTGAAGGCATTACGTTTCGGGTTGATCCAGGTCGTTCTAAAAACGCTGAACAAACCAGTTTGCTAGATGATTCTGGATTTAGGAATAACGACGTTGCGCTGTCGTCTTCGCAGTTGCTGGACAATGTCCGTAGCGTCCAAAGAAGTGAAAATCTGCCGCTGTCTGAAGTGTTGATTGCCGATAAAAAAACCGGCTGCAAAATCAACCTGGACATTGAAATGGAAACCGGTACTGGCAAAACCTATTGCTACATCAAAACCCTGTTTGAGTTAAACAAGCAGTATGGTTGGAGCAAGTTTATTGTGGTTGTGCCTAGTATTGCTATTCGCGAAGGCGTATATAAATCGCTGGAAATTACCGCTGAACATTTCCTGGAACAGTACGGCAAAAAAGCCCGATTTTTTATTTACAACTCCAAGCAGTTGCATAATCTGGAAAGCTTCTCGTCTGATGCGGGTATCAACGTCATGGTCATCAACGTACAGGCGTTTAATGCGTCCGGTAAAGATGCGCGGCGTATCAACGAAGAATTGGATGATTTTCAATCACGTCGCCCGATAGATGTCATCAAAAGCAATCGCCCGATTTTGATTCTGGATGAACCGCAGAAGATGGAAGGTGCAAAAACCTTGGAGTCTATGAAAGGCTTCAATCCGTTGATGATTCTACGCTATTCCGCGACCCATAAAACCGAACACAACAAAATCTACCGTCTGGATGCGCTGGATGCTTACAATCAAAAGCTGGTTAAAAAAATATCGGTTAGAGGCATTGCGCTTAAAAATCTGGCAGGCACGAATGCTTATCTGTATTTGGGTGGCATTGACACATCCAAAACCAAACCGCCTGTGGTTCAGGTTGAACTGGAAATTAAGCAAAACTCCGGCATTAAGCGGGTGCTACGCAAACTGAATAAAGGCGACAATCTACACACGCTGTCCGGTGGACTGGATCAGTACAAAGATTTTGTCGTTTCCGATATTAACGCGCACACAAAAGTTTTGAGCTTTACCAATGGTGTTGAACTAACAGTCGGCGAAGCAACCGGCGATGTTGATGAAACAGCTTTGCGTCGTATCCAAATCCGTGAGGCCATCAAAGCCCATTTTGAAAAGGAACAGGCGCTGTTTCATCAAGGCATTAAGGTCTTAACCCTGTTCTTTATAGATACCGTTGCCAAGTATCGTTGCTACAACGAAGCGGGCGAATCAACCGGTGAATACGCACAGATATTTGAAGAGGAATACAACAGCCATCTCAACGAAGTGCTGACTTTGGATGACAATACCTATAACGATTATTTGCGTGGTATTGAAGCAGCCAAAACCCATCAGGGTTATTTCTCGGTAGATAAAAAAAGCAAACGCTTAGTTGATCCCGACACCAAGATGGTCAAGGATGAGGAAACCGGTCAGAAATCAGCTGTTTCTGATGACGTGGATGCTTATGATCTGATTTTGCGCAAGAAAGAGCAGTTACTGAAGTTTGAAGAGCCGGTTCGGTTCATCTTCTCGCATTCCGCTTTACGCGAAGGTTGGGATAATCCAAATGTGTTTGTTATCTGTACGCTGAAACATAGCGACAACACGACTACGCGTCGCCAGGAAGTAGGTCGCGGCATGCGTCTGTCGGTCAATCAAATTGGTGACCGCATGGACAACCCAGCAACTGTGCATCAAGTAAATATTCTGACTGTTGTTACCAGCGAGAGCTATACGGAATTTGTTACTGCCTTGCAAAGCGAAATCAGCAAATCACTTTCCACTCGTCCACGCATTGCCGATGAAAAATACTTTACCGGCAAGGTACTAAAAACGCCGGAAGGTGATGTTGAAGTTACACCGCAACTTGCCAAGCAGATTTACAGGTATCTTGCTAAAAATGATTACACGGATAACGACGACAAAATATCAACGGTTTATCACGAGGCTAAACAGCAAGGTAATCTCGCTGAATTACCGCCTGAATTAGCAGCTCACGCTGAACAGGTCTTTCAGTTGATAGACAGTGTCTTTACCGATGCGCAAATGCCGACAATTGACGATGAGCGTAAGGCCAGAGTCAATTCACTGAACGACAATTTTGATAAGAAGGAATTTAAGGCGCTTTGGGAACGTATCAACCGCAAAGCCGCCTATGCCGTAGACTTTGAAACTGATGAGTTGGTGACCAAGTGTATTGCAACACTGGATAGTGATCTTAAAGTCAGTCCTCTTCAATATACCGTTACAGCCGGCATTCAGACCGATGATGTTAGCTACGACGAATTAAAGGCTGGTGAAGGTTTTAAAACCACTAAAACAGAGACAGGCAAACTCGTCAGTTCCATTCACTCACAAGTTAAATATGACTTGATTGGTAAGTTAACCGAAGAAACCAAACTGACACGGCAAACCATCACCCGAATTCTGCAAGGCATTAAGCTACCGATTTTCAGTCAATACCAAACCAACCCTGAAGACTTTATAGCTAAAGCAGCAAGGCTCATCAACGAACAAAAAGCCACCGTCATCGTTGAGCACTTAAGCTATGACACTATTGCCGATACGCACAGCTTGGACATCTTCACCCAAGAGAAACCTAGAGCGGATTTCAGCAAAGCAGGTGAAAAGCTAAACCGCCATATCTACGACTATGTGTTTACCGACTCTAAAGTTGAACGCGCATTTGTTCAGGAATTGGATACTAGCGAAGAAGTTGTCGTCTATGCAAAATTACCGAGAGGCTTTTTTATTCCAACACCAGTTGGAGACTACAATCCCGATTGGGCGATTTCATTCAAAGAAGGCAGTGTAAAGCATATTTACTTTATTGCTGAAACCAAGGGCTCTATGTCTTCAATGGAGTTACGTGAAATTGAAAAGTCAAAAATACAGTGTGCGCGTAAGTTTTTCTCAACCATTACATCGGAGCAAGTTAAATATGATGTTGTTGAGAGTTATGGCAAGTTGATGGATTTAGTGAAGTGAAAAACAAGCTAACCTTGAAAACCTCGGTTAGCAAAAACTCAAATTAATAAGTTAGTTTATGACTGATAAAAATACGAATAACAAGCTGATTTCAAAATTGTTTTTAGCAAGAGAGCAGTTTATTTTAATAGGCTTAACTGGGCGAACAGGCTCTGGTTGCACTACTGCGGCTAACATTTTAGAAAATGCTTCGCCTGAGTTTCCGGAATCTAGTTTTATACGTTACAAGTCAGAGAACTACTTTAAGAATCTTGATTCTAAGCGTTATGAAATATTACGAAATTATGCTACTGCAAATTGGAACTCATTTTTCTCAATTAAAGTCAGTGATTTAATATCTGGTTATCTACTTAATCTTGAAGCAGAGGAGGTAGTGAGCTTTATCGCTCATTACACGCCTGAAAACAAAGAAATCCCAATTGAAAAAATCTCTCAAATTGTTAAAACCGGTTCATTTGGCAAGAACTTGCTCACAAAAAGCCATGTAAGTAAAAGCGGATTAAGGTATAAAGAATATCATGACTTAATATTAAACCATGATAAAGAAATAAATGGTCAAGCTATAGATAGCAATGCCTTCGTTAAATACTTAAGGCTAATTAGAAAGTTTACGAGAGACTTCAAGAAAGATTTGATTTCTTTGGAAACAGGGTTGTATGTTTCCGTGTATCAAGCGGCTGGAAATTCCATTAGAAAAACAGGAAAAGTACAATTTGATTACCAATCAGCAGATTTTGATCCGGCCAGTGTTTTTCATTTACCTGCAACCATAAATAGAGTTGTTAAATGCCTACGCAAGTCACAAAGCAAAGTCTTTATTGTTATAGATGCTATTAGAAACCAGCATGAAGCAAGATACTTTCGCGATAGGTATTCTGCGTTTTATTTGATTTCTATAAATGCGCCTGAGCAAGATAGGAACGAATACTTACAACATGTACATAAATTTAACGTAGACCAACTTAATGCTATAGACCTTAAAGAATCTGGTAAAACATCTGATGAGCACGGATATTTTATTAGTCAAAATGTTAAGAAATGTATAGAAATATCAGATATTCATATATTTAACCCGCGAAATGAGATTGACAATAGCAATATACTAAAAGCTCAGCTAGCTTGGTACGTAGCTTTAATGTTACATCCTGGACTAGTACCACCAACAGCTATGGAACGAACGATGCAAATTGCATATTCTGCAAAAAGTAATTCGGGCTGTATATCAAGAAAAGTTGGTGCTGTAATTACAAATGCTGATAATTCAGTTCAAGCTATTGGCTGGAATGATGTTCCACAAGGTCAAGCACCATGCGTATTAAGGTCAATAGATGGTGCATTAAATAGTTTTGATGAAATTGACTATAGTATTTATGAACGGACTAATTCTGATTTCAGGCAAAAACTAACTGAAAAAAAACAAGCATTAAATAATCATAAGGATGATCTTGATGGTCGGAATTGCTCTTATTGCTTTAAGGATGTTAAAAATAGTATAGATTCTAAAGAAAATCAGGTTCATACCAGATCACTTCATGCTGAGGAAAACGCATTTCTACAAATAACAAAATACGGGGGAGTTGGTATATCAGGAGGTAAACTTTATACAACTGCGAGTCCATGTGAGTTATGTTCAAAAAAAGCATACCAACTTGGAATTAAACAAGTGATATTTATTGACCCTTACCCCGGCATTTCAAAAGATCATATCCTTGGAATTGGATCAAATATGCCTGACTTAGTGCAATTTAGAGGCGCTGTAGGAAGAGGCTACCATCAACTTTATGACTCAACAATTGATTACAAAGACGAACTAGCTTTATTGTCTGAAAGTTAAAGTAAGATCAAACCGTTAGAAAAAACGCATCTTGCGAGACTAAAGCCTACACAACCTTAAGCTGGATGACATCCGACCAATAAAAGACAGCGGACCGATGAAGTTTAAAAAAATCGTATACGGAGCTATTCCCATCATCGGACTATCGGGATGCGCAACTTTCAGAAGTTTAAATGCTGATGTTCCCTTGTATGAGCGAATATTCGTTTACAGTGGAACCAGACTGGATTGGGCGGCAATAGAAAACAACGACGTTGCCATTAGAAAATTTAACACTGACCCACCGAGCTACCCGCTCGTTGATCTGCCGTTCAGTTTTGCTTTGGATTCGTTGTTTTTACCGTTAGCGGTCAGTGCGGAGATTTTTCACTAAAGTTCGTAATCGTCGTAAGTCTGCAACACCTCTTCTTTCGTAATACCGAGATAGCGTAAGGTAGATGTTGTATTCGAGTGATTGAGCACCTTGGCAATCTTCTCGACGGGAACCCCGTCCTTATACATGGCCATACCGCGACTTTTGCGCATGCTATGCGTGTTGATTGTCAGTCCGAGCATATCACCAGTTTCTTTGAACACACGACTGACAGAAACGCGACTAACCGGCTTGTCTTTGGCTCGATTGCTATGAACTTGAAACAACCAGCGATCTGAAGACTGTTCTACGCGACGACGCTCAATGACAGCAATTGCAGCTGAGTTTAGTCGTATCAGCTTAAGCTTGCCAGTCTTCTGCTCTGTGAGCTGTAGAGAACGATCTTGTAGATTGAGTTGCGAGTATTCGAGCGTTAGCAAATCGCTAATTCTGAGCGATAGATTGACGCCGACTTTCCAAATGTCAGCGTAGAGCTGTCCAAACTTTTTCTCTAACAGCGTGTGGACAAGGTCAATTTCGGTCTTTGAAGCAGCGTTGACAGTGTTCATATATGTAACTCAACTTATTATTAACAATGTTATGTTACATATACTAGCGCCACAAGAAACAATAGTCAATAATTTCAATGGGTTATGTTTTTATGTAACAGAATATGATTGTGTTACAAAGCGACAAGGCTTTCTACTGAAAATAAGAGGTAAGCGATCACGCTAAATATTAGAATTTTTAAAAGTGTGACAGGCAAAATCTGAGTAGCAAACCTGCGGTTTTTGGCTTTCTATTGAAGATTATTTGTTATTTTTACGCCGATATTTTTGCACCATCCTTTTTCCTTCAAAAAGTACATTTGTGTATTCATCTGAAAAAAGTGGTAGTTTATCTATTAATTTTTGTCTTTCTTGATTTTTCTTAGGAGCTCCTCTGGACGAAATACGAACACCTGCCTTTTCTAATATTTCTCTAATTTCTTCAATTTTAGAGGTATCCGTAGAGTTATAAATAATCTTTTTTTTCAAAAGGTCTCTGGTTTCTAGGTCCGGCACTTTTTCTAGCGCGTCCTTAGCATATCTACTTAATTCAATTCTGGCCAAATCTAATAGAGGCATGCTCTTTGTTGTTGCCTGTGATCCTCTTTTATTTAATAAATATTTGATTTTGTTTAATGGTGCTTTATATTTTTTATCACATTTATTAGAGGAAATATTCTTAGGTTTCAGACTAATGATATTCTTAAATATTTTGTCCGCCCTTCTTTCAATTATTCTATTTGTTCTGTTTTCTTCTTGGTCCTTTTTTAACGCGTGAAGTCTCTTTTGAACTGCAATGATTACGAGTTTATCTTGGTGCTTTGTTTGAACATTCCGTATTTTTTCTCTAAATGATAAACTTTTAGTTGGAACTAGCCAATTTATAAAGCTATCCCTTTCTATATAAAGCTCTATTGTTTGCTCATCTGAATAGAACTCTTGCTGTTTAACTAGGCTAATCTCTATTTTATCGCCAGCTTTTAATTCTATGTTTTCATTACCAAAGCCAAAAACAAATTCAACTATTATGTCTACACTTTCGCATAGATTTATTGCTTTAATTAACTCTAGCGGTGAGGTAGTTTGCAGTTTTCCAAAAACCCTAAAATTTCTTTCTGTAGAAAATGATTTGTCGCATATCTTTTTAATAGGACCATCATAGTGGACAAAGATATTGTTTAATCGTTCTTTTATTTTAATAGAACTAAAATTTTGTCTTAAGCTAGGATTCGTACTTGTTGCGGCTATGACTAATGAAACTAATTTTGGCGAACTCAAGGAACAAAATTTCTCAAGAAAATCACGATTTTTAAAAAAATAAATATCGTTATCTAGTTCATTTTCAATTAGATTGTTTATTTTTCTCATTGCGACGGGATGTGATACGAATTCCTAAATAAGCGCTTATTCAAAATTAAAAATGTATTTTACCGAGCAACTCAATTGGCGAATAAATTGGCAGTTTTGCCAATTTAAAATCATTAGTGTTTCGCGTGACAAAGG
Source organism: Methylomonas sp. LL1 (assembly GCF_015711015.1). NCBI lineage: Bacteria > Pseudomonadati > Pseudomonadota > Gammaproteobacteria > Methylococcales > Methylococcaceae > Methylomonas > Methylomonas sp. LL1. The sequence continues at coordinate 4,071,867 of NZ_CP064653.1, read as the reverse complement.
CATCTACACCAAATACCTCGCCAGAGTAATAAAGTACGGCGTCTTCAAAATCAGAAAATTCGGAATTAATTGCAGACCTTAGCGTTACAGTATTTACTTCCGAAACTGCGAATAAATCCAGTAAACAGCTGATAGCATTTTTTGACGCAGCTTTGCCTTTGGATTTGGTAACCAGATAATCTATTGTCGTGATGGTGGTAGCACATAAAACGCCGTCGATTATTTTGTTTTCAACTGAGCTCATCAGCTCAATCGCGGCTATTGAATGAGGCTGTCGATCAAGTAAAACGTCAAGAATGATATTCGTATCGAACAAAATTTTCATGTTCAGAGGTACTTACTCTCAAGATGGCGCTTGTAGTCAGCTTCCTCAATATCCGAACCACTTATCAAGCCAATTAATGAGTGAGTCTTGGGTGGAATAGTTCTTTGTTGGAGAGCCTTTTCTTCCAGCAACAGTCTTTCAATTGCGGTTTTTACAAACTCCTGAACGTTGGGGTGTTGAAGTACTTGCCTACCTAATTCATCAGGTAAATCTATAGCGAGCTGCATGTAATTCTCCTAGGTATGACTTGGAACGATTATAAAGCCAAGATTGGTTTTCGCTAAATCCAGTCGGCGGAATTCCAAAATACACTAACGAAAAAAGTCTGTCTTTGACTCTGATTTGTGCACAGCTCAGTCTCTCAAGGTGCGCAGTGCACAACAGTTCCTTCAGATTGGGTCTGTAAGTCATCGCTTTTTTTGAGCATCGCATTTGAGTGCGCAAATAGTACGCAACTCGACACTCCTTGAAACCCCTCGAAAGTGGTGCACAACACTTTTTGTTACTTTAAACTTATGTTATCTTCTTGATTGAGCAGAGTTTCACGGAGTTTAAAGCGCAATACTCAGCTCTTTTAATGCGATGGTCGTGCGTTCGAATCGCACACGACCCACCATCAAACACTTTGATTTAAAAGAGTTTTTCAAGGATAGAAGAGCTTTGTAACTGTGTACTAAAACCACCGACTACAGTGATTTTACTAGTGGTCTTGTTTTTAGCCTCAAACATGAGGAAACACAGATGCTTAACTTTCACATCATCAAAGTTGACCTTAAAAACGGCGAAACCCGTTACCGCACAATTCTTACCAAATCTGGTAAGGGAATCAAAACCAAAACATTTCGACGCAAGCAAGACGCCCGCACTTGGGGAACTCGTTCTATTCTTGAGCATCAAGAACACGAAGCCAAAGGTATTCGCCCTTGCACAATCCCTTTTGTTCGTTTAGCCGATGAATATATGGCTTGGTGGCCTGGCAAAGACCATGATCGTGCACGACTCGTACAATGGTGGACCAAGCAATTTGGAAGCACTATGCTTACCGACATCACTCCAGACGTAATTCGCCTCAAACTCAAACCCAAGCGTACCCTGGCCGCCGCCACCTATAACAAACACCTCGCGGTTCTCTCTTCAATTCTGGACTTTGCCGCTCGACAACAGGAAGATGATTCTGTCCTTGAGCAATACATCGAAGAAAATCCCTGCAGCAAAGTTCGATCATTGACCGTAAACAACAAGATCGTCCGTTTTTTAACAGATCAGGAGAAGCCTCGCCTTATTCGTGCTGCACAGGAAATAGGCGGAAAATTTTATCTCAAAGTACTCATGGCGCTGAGCACAGGTATGCGTAAAGGCGAACTGGACCGCCTACGTTGGTCTGATATTGATTTTGAACGCGGATTGGCTATTTTACACGATACCAAAAACGGTGAATCCAGACATAGCCCAATACCAACAGTTGCCCTCAATGAACTCAAGAAACATCGTGAAATCAGTAATGATCTTATCTTCACATCTAAGTTAAATCCTGACAAGCCAATGGACTATCGTAAACAATGGGCAAACTGCTTAAAAGTCGCCAATATTAAGAATTTTCGCTGGCACGATCTTCGTCACGATACTGCGTCGACTCTAGCAAGAGATGGTCGTACACTGAAGGAAATAGCAGAAATATTAGGCCATAAGAGCTTAATTAGTACTGATCGTTATGCGCATCTTTGTACAGAGCATAAAAGCAACATACTCAATGAAACAATCAATAAGTCTCTGATATTATAAGATTTTTTTAAGCCACCCTTATGGTCTTTGTAACAAAATGAACTCTATTGATAAAGAAAATGCTAATTTCATCAAGGTTGGGATTGACGAATTATTGAGACTGGAGTGTAACTCTCTGATTACACCACAATACATTGGAAAAAAATCATTTTATACCGAAAAGATTGGACCGCGAATAATGGATCAAAGTGATGCGGTTGAGTTTTATAAAACCCTAGATTACTACCAGTTCACGCTCAGAGATTCGATGATTTTCTGGGAAAATTCTGCCGCCAAGATGTTTTATAGCCTCTTGGCAAGATTCAAGTCTCATGGATCAAGGTCTATCAGCTTAGTAGCCATGGCCGAGTCTGAGTTAGAAGGTATTCAAAGATTTTTTGAAACAGGAGCAAATAAATCGCTTTATTTTGCTGGAAAAACAAACATAGAAGATGCCCCTGACATCTACCAAAAATTAATATATGGACATGAAGTCAATATATTTATATATGAAGAATTACTAAATTATCGTCAAGCTGAAGCCGATTATTTTTTTTTCGAAGTTTTGCCTAAAGGCAGGATGGCGGCTGAAGGTTCTGATGAGGTTCCTGAAGAATGGGAGAACTGGGATGAATACGGTTATCTGGATCGCTATCCTGTTTATTTCAATAAAAGCTGGTATCTATCCATAATCATTCAGGTCATGATCTGGTATAAGGAGGTATTGAAAAATGTAATTGAGTCTGGTGAGCTGAGTCTTCAGTTCGAAATAAAATGTAATGGCCTAGGCATGGTCAGTGATAAAAATGAACATACCATTCATGATCAGAAGAAAAAGCCAGAGCTATTCCTGGAGCGAAAAAATGAAGGATTTTTAGCGATAAAGGCAGGCTTTGATAGTTATTATTATCAACACGGCCGTTGTCCCGACACGGACGAACTCATGGTATATATGGTAAGGCATCCTCCAGCCAACTATATAGTTGAAGGGAAAGTCAAAAATAACAGGAGGGTTGAAGAAATAAAAATTGAAGGGATTAAAAATCCAATCAGTCGTGATGCATTTGATAACCGTTTGAAGTTGTACCTCGGTAAGGCAAAAAATTACTAAATAAGTCATCTGTTTAAAAAGCGCTCCCTCTCCCTTCGTGTTAGGCATAACACTCGCGTTTGAACTGTCCACCATAAATGGTGGACATCACATCACTAATCCAAAATATCTCGGGCACGGTTTCTATGGCAAGCCAGATGCTTGCACATTGCCGTGAGCCTCGTCACGAATAGTTCGCATGTCATCACATGCAAGGTCAATTTTTGAATCTTAATCCATGTACTTTATCGCCTTGAACCTTGAATCCACTTGCCTCGACGTTAAACACCAAGCAAAAAAGACACAAGTTTCGCCCTCGTTAAATATCATTGATTACGATTTTAGATTTTAGATTTTAGGAAGCAAATCATGTTCGTCGCCTTGCAATGAAGAATGAATACATTAAGCCGGACGTTAACAATTAATTAGACGTTAGCCTGCATTTATTTTGGATTTATATATTCTTCCTCCAACTTGTTGAAGTAAAGGGAGGAGACCTACGTGAGCGAAGTTCATCATCAAACTGCCTTAAGTGATTTTTATCCGAAAGAGGCATTTTTAAAACATCCTGACAATCCACTGAAAGAATCTGAATTCAACTGGTTGTTCAAAAATCGTGAAACAAACGGATTTAAAGACGCTTTCGTAAAAGTGAACGCTCGTAAATTCTTGGTGCATATTCCCGGCTTCACCGAATGCTTGGCCCGGCGCAGAGGCCAGTAAAGGCGCGGAACGAAGCTTAAGTATGGGCATCGCTACCGGGTAGGAACTCGGGCACAGATAGCGTCGTCCTGCGCTTTTCGTTTTGTAATCAATTTTGTTTTTTCTCAACCGGAGGTGATTTCAAAAAATACTAACAAAATCAATCACGAGACCTAATTATCGAACTAAGGGGACCTAACTTTTATATTGGAGGACCTTATTTTTAATCATGCGGATCTAACTTTTTGTCGAAGTAACTTACTTTTTGCTTTTTTTAGACAATTTTATGAAGCCATTATTTGGCTTTAAGACAAAGGGGGGCATGCATATTTAATTACTAAATCACATTTGAAGAAACTGTAAACAAAGGATACATATCGAATACATAAACTTTTCAAGTTAACTTTCCATCATAAGGTTTAAGCCACCGGCTTCACCCGGTCAGCTTTAGCTACAAATTTTTCTAATGCTTGGGTGAAAGGCTCACTTAGAAAGCAGTAGGTCGGCATGAATACGGCTATTTGAGAATCACAGATTCAGTAAATGCTGATCAAAAAATTGAAGGGCAACATAAAAATCTATCCAGTATTTGAGCCCTAATGACGCGTCGTTCAGTCGACGCGTATCCGGACTTTCAGTCCGTTATTCAAACCCACCTGCTTTAGCAGGTGGTTGTTTAGTCAACTCAACGACTTTTAAAGAGTGTGCATAAATGAAAAACTATAATTTAATTGATAAAGAATTTACTGAAAGTATGTTCGGATTTGACGGTGAACACCGGATTATAAATGAGGCATTCGATTGTGCTCTTGCAATTATCACGGCCGATAAAGTGGCAAAAGAAATAATAGGTGCCGATGATAAGATTTTTTATGCTAGAAAAATTTCTCGTTCCAGCAACATCTCTTGCATCTGCAGCAAATATCCATCAATACTTTTTTACATTTCAAGATTTAATAAAATAACCAAATTTGAAAAGATAGAGAAATACCTTCCGATATACCGGCTAAACCCCTTGGTAATTTGCTTTAAAAACCAACTTAATTCGCTAAGTGAAGAAATTTTGTTTTATTCAAATTCGCCGCAACATGATTATTGGGCTTTTACTCAATCGGTCAAAATAGAAACTATTGAAACAATTTTAAATAAATTTGTAGAAAATTTTAAATCCGAGGTTGACTCTGACGAATTCAGCAAAAAATATGATAATTTCGAAAGGCTTTTGAGAAAGAATGCTAAAAGCATAAGCGACCACATTGGTGCCATATTTGAACTATATCAAAGTGTATTGTCCATTCGGTTTCAGCTAAGCTATAAATTTGATCGAATGTCTGAAAAAATTATCTCGGAGGCAGAAATGCTCGAATTGCATGAAACAGCCAAGTCCGATTTTGACAGTTTTATGAAAAACTGGCGGACAAGCTCAGACTTTAATGGCGCTGTTGGTTACATTTGGAAACTGGATTACTCAAGCCTTATGGGCTTTCGATACAGGGTTTTTCTTTTTTTTGACGCGTCAATTGAGCTCAGCTTGACCGAAATCTTAAAGAAATTACAGGACCGATGGTTATTGATAAACGATAAGGATGGTTTATTTATAGATTTTAATACCCCAGACATTGATCTTACGACTCGTGGGATTGGAACCTTTAAAAATGACGATAAAAGTCATCGCGAAGCTTTAACAAATGCCGCATGCAGCATGATCGGGATAAACTATTTTTCAAACCCTAGCGATTGTAAAAATGGCCGACTATTCGGCAAAGGCTTGAAGTTGGCCAAAGAACAACATATGGCCGCATAGATCACTATTCCCGACTGGTAGGCTCAAACCTTTACTCGCGGTGAAATGCTGCCACCTAGAGCTGATGGTCTTGGCAGACCACGATTGTCCGAAGCGATTATTTTACGCTAAATGCCGTTGACATGCGTGAGATGTGTGTCAACGGTACTTTAAACGCCGTAAAATACAGTTAAGTTAAAATATCGAATCTGAATTATGCATATAGTATGGACTTGCACTAACTAGATATAAAAAACAGATTTTATTTTTACTACAATTCAAGAGTAAATAATTTTTGTTATCAAGGAACGCTAGGTGATTTTAAGGCAAAATATTTTTGTATTATATGTTATTAAATAATAGGCACTCTCACACGCCTTATTAACTCACGTATCCGTACATTTTAAAAACCCCGATCACTGGGTACCCAATAAACAACTAATACATTCAACTGAAGCAGACTTAGCAATCTCTCATACGATTACTAGTTTTTAGAAAAGATGGATTGCACAAAACAATCCATCGAATCAATATCTAGGCAGTGCAGGTTCGTAACTAAATCCATTTAACTATAGAGGCTTTATTATGAACTCATTAAGCAATCAACTCGCTCAAATCGGCCAATTTACACAAACCATCATCAGTCAACCTGATGACCCGCTCTACATCGTCACAGATCAGGGTAATGGCTTGTTACAGGTGCAACCGACTCAGTTAGCGAAATCGATCGAGACTCTAGTTGAACACTATCTCTACGAGATCATGGAAGAGTTTCCGATCCATGGCTTTCATCCCTATGTAAGCATATTCGTTAAAAACGCTTTGGACTGTAATTTACGATCAGCGATAGAACATCAACGATCGCTGAAAAAAACAAACGACTTATATCAGATCGGTGTTGACTATGAGGTGATGCTAGACGTCATCATCAGAATGAGGATATTCATCAAGCAGATACTGGAGGTAACGGAGACCTTAGAGTTCAAGGAATTGATCTGTAACGCTCATCGCACCGCAAAGAAAAACCGTGAAGGGATGATGCGATATATCGACTCCTTGTTCGAGCATTACTCCCGATTGGTTGTGATTAGGTTGGATTTGCATGAGGATCGTCCCATCATGAGTCATAATGACATCGAGAAGAAGTACTGGCAAGCGAAATATGACTTTAAACGTCTACTAAACAACGCCAAGATGAACAGCCTGTTCGATGCTATGGTCGGCTACATTTGGTCGTTGGAGTATGGACCAGAGCGGGGATACCATTACCACTTGGTCTTGTTCTTTGACGGTTCTCAGGTCAGAGACGATGTCTACCTTGCTTGGCAGATCGGAGATTACTGGAAATCGGTTATTACGAATGGACGTGGTTCCTACTGGAACTGCAACGATAAAAAGGCCGGCTACCACCATCTTGGTATCGGTATGATCAACTATAGCGATGTCGAGAAGATCAACAATCTGAAACAGGCTGCTGCATATCTGATAAAAGTCGATCACTACGTTCGTATGCTGACACCGGATAACGGCAGAACCTTCGGTCGTGGTGAGATACTACCTCCTAGAACCAGTACTGTAGGTAGACCTAGAGCCGCGTAAGTTTTTGCGTTAGATGTCATTGGTCGTTGGCATCCCGGAATCGATGGGTGCCAACGACATTGATTTCAGCATCAAGCATTAACCGTTTGATGGCTTTTAGCGTAAATGTGCTTGCTATGACATGTTTATCGCTCGCTCGTCAATGCGTAAGTCCTATTGAAGTATTGTGATTAAGTTCTGCTTTTACACTCAGGAGCCTGTTGCCACTGATGACATATGCTATAAGACAGTTCTAAGCTGAACGACAGATAAAGCGCATTTTTTGAATGCCCCATCTTTGCCAACGTGAAAATGTTTATGAATGAACAACTGATTCCGAACGAAGACAATCAAGATGACATTGAAGTAATCACTCGCGAAGAATTTCAAAACCTGCAAGCTGATCGTATCGAAAACGAAGTATTCGGCGGCGAAGAAAATGCTAAAAAAGCAGCTGGATTGATTCAACAGTTTGTAAGCTCTTACGGAAAAAATAAAGATCGAGTCGTGCTTGAACAATGGTTAACCGAAGAATTCCGAAGATTTCCGACCATCTGGAAAGATCAGGAAGAGCTGGAAAACACCGCTCACGAAATTATTGTCAGTGTGCAACGCGCCAACGACGCCAAGCAGTCCCTCTATGCGCATCTCGATAAAGGCAAAAGCAAAGAAAGCTGGTTAACCAAGCAGATTGAAAGCGGTGCAGCTGCGTCAGGTGCAGCAACAGTTGGGACATATGCCAAGAGTATCGACGATGCCATTAAGGCTGCCAACGAAGGCATGCGAGCTACCGTTTTCAATAAGGATGGGATAAATATTAGCGGCAACTCCAATCTGGATGGTTTCATAGCAGAGCAACATCATATTGATACATTCAATCTGGATGCTGCTAGCAAAGGTAAAACCTACCGGGCAGTAAGATTGGATCAGGATGGGAGACCTTATGGGAAAAATTCGGTAGACATCGTTATTTACGATGATAAAGGTGTAATAAAGCGTAAATATCAGTCCAAATATGGCAAAGATGCTGATGCAACCGGTAAATTGTTTGAAAAAGGGGATTATCGAGGGCAAACCAAGGTTGTACCAGAAGGGCATGCCGAAGAGATAGATCGAGCTCGGGAAACCATTGAATATGACGGTGTAGAATCTAAACCGTTATCCAAAGAAGAAGCCAAGACTCTGCAGGAAAAAGCTCGGCAACAGGAAGAAGTAAAACAGTATGATTGGAATGAAGTCAATCGAATCAATATTGCCAAAAACATCGGCAAGCAGATATTCATTGGAGCCGCGATTACCTCAGGCCTGCAAGGCGCGAGAATTTTAGGACGTCGCACATGGAATTGGATAGTTGGCAAGGAAAACCCGCCTGTAAGTGAAGATATGAAGGATTTTTTCGAAAGCTCCATTAAAAGTTGCAAACACATCGGTGTTCAGGTTGCAGTTTCTGGAGCTGTTGTCGTGGCCGTTAAGAATGGTTGGTTGGGGCAATTGCTTAAGGATTCGCCAGCGGGTCATATAGTCAATGCCGTCTATGTTGGCATGGAAAACGCGAAAATTCTATATAAGTTAGCCAATGGTGAAATGATAGCTCCCGAAGCTTTGGACGCTATGGGTAACGTTACCACTAGCGCGATTGGAGGTATTGCTGGAGCAGGTTGGGGTATAGCGGAAGGGACCACTATTGGTACAGCGCTTGGTGGGCCGGTTGGTGCGGTAATCGGCGGATTTGTTGGTGGTGTTATTGGCGGTATGGCCGGAAGCAAGATTGGAGAAGCTGTGTATTCTGGTGGAAAGGTCATTGTCAAGACAGCGGCCAAGGTTTTGAAGTCCGCTTGGGAAACCACCAAGGAAGTTGCACTAAACGCTGGTAGAGCATTAAATCCTTTGAATTGGTTTGCTTAATGAACATGTTCTAAAAAATTAATTTAAAAATGGCTAAAAGCCATCCTAAATTAATGGTAATTTAAATTTTGTTAGGGATGAAATAGTGAAAACTATAAAATTTGATTTAGCTGTCGGCGGCGTTAAGGTCAAAAATATTGATGAACTTCGGGAGTATTTCACTACGGAAATATTGGACCATTATCGTAGTGGGCGCTTGGATAAATGGTTGAATAGTCGAAACCTTAACTCGTACTCATCAAGCTTAAAAGATTTGGATGGGGAAGATGAAAAGATACTGTTAAAAAAACTATGTAATATTTTCGACGTTGCATCGGATGATATTTCTTTGCAAGCACTCTATAATAAAGCTTCAACCAAGTCCGATATAAACGAAAGCGAGGATAGTACACTCGTTGACAATATACAACCCTCTGATGGTGGAAGTGATTTTTCTGAGGAAACTTTTAACCAAAATTCGCTAGGCGACGTAGTGGTAATTTCTGATTCTCAGATGAAAGAGTTACTGTCCGCAGATCACGAAGACAATATTAAAGACTTGTTGAATGATATAAAAGAAAAAAGGATACCGGATGCCCTGCAACATAAACTTAGTGAGATAGACGGAGAAATAATAAAAATAGCGCTTTCGAGAAATCAATTTATAAATGAAGAGATACAAACGCAATTGGCAAATACCGGCACTTCGAAAATTAGAGAAGCACTCGCTGAGAATCCTGCACTTATCCAGAAGATGCAGGTTTATTTGGCAACTACCGGTAGCGAAGATGTAAAAATTGTTTTAGCACAGAACGAAGCGCTGGCCGAAGAAGTTCAAACTTTATTAGTGGATGATGAAGCCTGGAGAGTAAGAGAAGCCTTGGCTGGAAATTCGAGACTAGTTGTATCTTGCATGTCCCGCTTAATGGATGATGACGATATTGATGTAAAGGCAGCATTGGCCAGCAATAGTGCATTATTAAGTGAGTTTCAAGATATATTAGCAGAGAATGATAGAGATGAAATTATTTGTGGCTTGGCTAGAAATAAAAACCTAAAAGAAATTTTAATGATTAAATTTTCCAGAGCCTCTGGAAACGAAATAAAAAAAACGCTCGCCAGAAATTCTTCTTTACCAGAATCTTTGCAAGCCAAACTAATAAGCACAAATAATGATGATGTTAAAATAGAGCTTGCACAAAACGAGTCGCTTGCCATCGGCCAGCAGGCGGAACTCGCTAAGTCAACGAATGCTGACATTCTTGTTGTCTTATTTGATAACCCATCGCTAAGTAAAGATATTAGGTTGAAAGTAATACAAAAAGTGACATCGCATGATTTAAGTGAAGCACAAAGACAACTAGCATATTTAGAAGATGAGCGTGAGCATATTCATGCAAAGCGAATGGAAGTCGGTGAAAGCCTCAATAAAGTGATTTTTGGCAGCTCATTATTCAATCCAATGAGTAAAGTTGATAGACTTCAATCTGAAATGGATAAACTTGAAGAGAACGAGAGAGAATTAAGGGATAAAGTTGATTTTCTTTTTTACAAGATTGAAAGAATAGAATCTATTTTGGCTTTAAAGAAATAAATAAATTTTAATCCCATCTTAAAATAAATTATGACTCTTAAAGATACTCTTCGTTCTCATGCCTTATCCCATTATCCCATCCTTTACGTCGTTACCCACGATGACGCTGAAGTGGATAAATTGATTGCTGACATCGACGATAGCCGTAAGATCATCGAATGGAATATGGCGCGTGGTTTGGTTCATTTCGTAAACAAACAGTCGATGATGGAATGGTGTGATCTGGCTACAGCGCTAGACAATCTACTTGATCAAGAGCTGGCTAATCATTTTATTGTGATTCGTGATGCGCATATGGGATTACGCAATCAACCGCTTGCAATAGCCCGACTCAAGGCTTTGGTGAGCAAAATGCTGGAAGACGACGACATGCAAGTTACGGTGTTTTTGGTTTCTTCAGAGAGTTACGTGCCACGCGAACTGGAAAAGTTTATTACCTTATTCGATTTGCCTTTGCCCGACGAAACAGCAATTCGTCAAATCATCAGCGAATATGCCGATGCTTACGAAGTTGAGGTTACAGAAGAGGCGTATGGCAAGTTGGCTTTGGCCTTCCAGGGTTTGAGTCGTTATGAAATCGGCCAGTTGATTAATCGCGGCTACCAGCAGGATGGCATGATAGGTATTGAAGATGTTGATTTGGTGCAAAACGAAAAAAGCCAGATCATTAAGAAAAGCGGCTTACTGGAAGTGCTAACTGTAAGCGAAAAACTTGAAGACATTGGCGGCCTTGAAAAGCTCAAACCGTGGCTTCGGCAAAAAGCGCAGATATTTGCCGACTGGCCAGCGGCCCGATCCTTTGGTGTAGAGCCGCCAAAAGGTGTGATGATTGTGGGTATGCCGGGCTGCGGAAAATCGCTGACTGCAAAAGCCACCGCAACTTTATTCGATCTGCCGTTGTTGAAAATGGATATGGGATCTTTGATGGGCAAATACGTTGGCGAGAGCGAAGCCAATATGCGCCGAGCCATACACGTTGCAGAAGCCGTTAGCCCTTGCGTGCTTTGGGTCGATGAGGTTGAAAAAGCCTTTGTTGGTATCGGTAGCGGCAGCTCAGGTTCTGAAGTAGCGACACGTTTATTTGGTTTTTTTCTGACTTGGATGCAGGAAAAAACCAAGCAGGTATTTGTGATTGCTACTGCCAACGACATTTCATGTTTACCACCAGAATTATTGCGAAAGGGACGGTTCGATGAAATTTTCTATGTCGATTTTCCCAATGAGCAAGAACGCAATGCTATTTTCAAGGTGCATCTGAACAAGCGAAAAAAATTAAAATTAGGGTCTCGGATTCAGCTCGATCAGTTAGCTAGATCGACCGATGGTTATTCTGGGGCCGATATTGAATCTGTGATCAAGGAAGGGATAGAGAAAGCCTTTGTCGATGGTCGCGTCGAACTGGATACCGATAGGTTGTTGAACGTCATCAATGCTACGCAACCCTTGAGCCAAGTCATGAAAAGCAAGATTGAGGAACAAAAGGCTCTCTTAGAAAAAATGAAAATCAAGCCGGCATCTTGATCGACAAAATTTAGCCAATTCTTAAGTTTAAGCTCATTGTCTTGGACAAAAAGAACTGAGTCCCTCGGCGCAAAATGAGCAAACAAAAAATTTCAAGGTACTGGCCTCGGCCAGTACCTTATTCTTTGTTTTTACTGAGTTTTTTCAACCACCAGATTGAACTTGTTAAACGTTGAACCATTGGTGCCTTTCTCCTTGCCTAGCAACTGGATCAATACCAGATCACCGACCTCGGCATGCTTCATTTGCATTCCGTTACTTAGGTAACTGTTAAGGATTGCGGAAACTTGTTCCCCGGATTCTTGTTCAACAATGACCGTTTCCTGAGGACCATAGCGATCATGGTCGAAGCTGCTAAATCCCTTGATGGTTCCGATCAAGGGGTTACCGACCTCGTGCTTCCATATTTCTGGCAAGGATGATGCTACGGATTCACCCGCTGCAATCGCTTTAAGATGGGCGAATTTATCTTTTTTAGGGGTATTGTCGTTATCGAACATGGTTTGAAGCTCCAAAAAAATGAATGGTGGCATCGAAATGACATCCCAGTCTCGATGCGGTTGTGGCACTTCCTCTCGCCATACCATTAGGGTTTTTTTTAAACCTTCAGAACTCTATGCTGCCGCTGTTGTATCCCGTTTTCATACATCGTAAAGTTCTGGCTAGACGCGGTTGATTCGATTAACGTTGCGGCAGTCCGTTGATGATGAAAACCAGATGGCTTTTTGAACAACAAACTAACTAAAGAAAAAATTTACCCAGTTTTGGCACCCATCACGGGCCAAAACTGGGTGTTTTTTCAGAAAAAAGTTTTGTTTAGTTAGTTAGTTCCGAATAGCTAGGCCACTTACGGCCTTGACCTAAAACAGTTTTAAACGACCCACACGACAACGGTCCGTTACAACAAGCCGTGCTCGGCAAAGGAATACACCGATTCACCGACAATGAAGTGATCGAGCACGCGGATGTCAATCAAGGCCAAGGCCGCCTTCAGTTTTTCGGTAATCACTCTGTCCGCCTGACTGGGTTCGCTGATGCCGGACGGGTGATTGTGTGCCATGATCAGCGCCGCCGCCCTATGCTGCAAAGCCGCTTTGACCACTTCGCGCGGATACACGCTAGCGCCATCAATGGTCCCTCTGAATAATTCATCACAAGCGATAACCCGGTGCTGATTGTCCAAAAACAGACACAGGAACACTTCGTATTCGTACCGCGCCAGTTTCAACTTGATACAGTCCTTGGCTTTGTCCGTACTGGTTAAGGGCTCGCCTTTGCTGAAAGTGCGGTTGTATATCTGGATGGCCTCGAAGATCACATCCTCTTCATCAGCCACGCGGTAACGATTATTTGCTCCTCGAAGGAATAACATGGTTTTTCTCCCGTCGTCATGAAAGCCGGAGAAACGCCCACCCTTGCCGGGGTGGGATTTCCCCGGCTGGGTTGTTAAACAATGGCACCCGACATGGATGCTGTGGGCCATCAATGTTGAAATGGTCTCGACCGTCGCGTAGGCCTGATTCTGTTCAGCTTCAGCATTAGCTCGCTCAAACTCCTGGTGGATTGACTAACACTAAAACGCAGGATGTTGATGACTATTTCAGGCTTGACCGTGGATTCCCGTTCGATGATGTCAGCATCCCAGCCAGACTCGGCTACGGTCAGCAGCGTTTGCAGAGATTCAATGCCGCAGCCGTCGTCGCAGACAGTCAGTGTCTGACTGTGCGCGTCGTAGTCTAAACTGACAAAGGTCGCACCGGCACGGCGAGCATTTTGCATCAGCTCGCCCAATACCGTGGTGGCCTGGGTAAAGCTAAAGCGCAAGTTGTTGATCAATTTTTCCGGGTTAACCGCTAATTGTGTGGTTTGCATGATGTTATCCTCATAACAAAATGCCCCGATGAAATAACACAGTCTGGCCCCGTCGGGGAGCACTGTGCATTTCCCCGAGGCGGGTAATACGGGATGACCCCGTGGTTAAACTAAAATGAATGCTTGATAGCTGATAGCTGATAGCTTGATGTACAAATCACGACGCAAACGCCAGCGGGGTACCTGCTGGCGTGTTTCCCGGCAATCGCAAGCAATCGGTTTGATAGCCATCCAGTAAGGCATCAGGATCAATGCCATGATTCGCCAATACGGTATGCATGGCGGCCGTTAGCAATGCGTGGCCTTGCTCACGTTCCGACTCACCGCCGTGCTTGATCGCCCAGAATGGATTAAACCGATAATGCCGCCCATCCCGTTTACACTGCTTGTTCACTTCGGTATGGAAAGCTTTATCAAACTTTTCCGCTTGCTCGAACTGCCGCCAGAAGCCAGCACCGGCATGACCATCCATTGGCGGTAACCAGCGGCGCTGGCGTCCGACCAAGCGATTCATGCGGTCGATCAAGGTTTTGTTGGTCGGAAAGAAATGGATGGTGCCGATGCCGGGATAGTAACGGACATCGAAATAACTGCCGCTGATACGTTTCCCGATCCGAAGCTCATGAAAATGGTGATGAAACACCGCTTCCAAGCCGACCTCGGCATTAACCTTACCGTCCAGCAAGGCAAACACCTTGTCAAAGTCAGACAACAGCCGCTGCGATTCCCAGTTCAAACCGTGTTGATACGATTCGGTGGCATGGCCCGGTAGAATGAAGCGTGTGGTTTTGATGCGCATGCCCAAGGTACGGTGTTTGTCGTTGCTTTTCCAGCCCATGAAGTAGACCGTATTGTCGCTGTAATAGCGGGTGATGGCATCAAACACATCGCAAACCATGGCCAATTGGATATCGCCTTGTTGATCAATGATGCCTTGCAAAAAGCCATAGATATTCGGCACGCTAAACTCCAATGACTTTACTGCTTCGAAATCCGACTCCAAGCGTTTTTGCGCGGCTGACGACAAGCGCGAGGTGACCTGGGTCGAGCGCAGAATGCTGGACCAGGCCCGATTCTTCAGGTCATGATAGCGTTTGAACAGCGCACGCTTCACCGCATTCGATGACGACTCATCATCGCTGCCGCTGCTGCTGACGCCACCGCCATTCAGTTCACCGAGGGTTTTACCCAGCATGGCCCGATAACGACTGGCGCGGGCTTCGCTGATCACCGCTTGCCGTGCTGCTTCCACGGCGGCATTGAACATCAACACCGCATTGTCGATGAAGGCATTCGGCAACGCCAATTCATGCGGCGGTTGAAAATCCCCCGCCAACGTCTCGGCACTCGACCGGTCCTGGCGTAAATCATCCAGAATACTACCGAGAATGTCCTGCTCGAAGCATGAGGTTTTCTTCAGCCAGACCAGGGCAATCTCCACTGGCGTTTTACGTTCGGCATCGTCACCGGCAAACATCTCCGATAAGAACTCCACCTCGCCATGTTGTTCGATCAAGCGCACCAAGAATTGCCGTTCCTTTGAAAACGGATTTTTCAGCGTTTCCGCATTCAATATGGCGACAATTTCGCCGTCGAACAAAATTTCCCAGGCTTTCAATACATGGTGGACACCGTCGGCAAACGGCGGATTCATGATGATGTGCGAATAGACACTGCCGCTTTGAAACTGCAGAAAATCCATGCCCACCACCGAATAGCCTTCGTCACGCAAGGCTGCATGTTTGCGAATATCGATCTCGATGCAATCGATCGGTAGCCGTTTGCCGTACTGGTAGGGACCAGGACGAAGCAAATGCCCTTCGCCCGCCGAAGGCTCCAACACCCGTGCGAAATGCGGGTTCTTGAACATCGCCCAGGCCTTGATGCTCAGTGCTGCGGGCGTGGGGTAATATTGATAGTCATCTGTCATGGAATTCTCCCAAGAGCCCCTGACAACCGCTTCACCCCAAACAGGCATGAATCAACCCGTCGGGGTAAATGAAAAAAGTGCGGCTTTACCCCGCGTTAGGGATAGGCGCTAGCGTGAGTGGAGTCTGCGGTATCCAGCTGCCGGGTTTTAGCGTCCAGTTTTGCGGTTAATGGGGCCAGCGGCGTTGACTGGGTATCCGAGGAATCTGTGGGTTCTACCGGAAAAAACTCTTCCACCACTACCGAACCGTCATCCTCATTGTCCTCAAACGCCCCATTAGCAAACCCCAGTCTTGCCGCCTGATCCAACGCGGCTTGATCGAAGCCCGATGCTTGTCGCTCGTCATCGATGCGTTTGGCGTCCGCCAAGGCCTCTTCGATGCTTTGATGGCCGCGCAAGGTAATATCGACATAGAAAATCGCCGAGCCGTGGCTTTGACGGGTGGATTTACCGCGTAACTTGAGTTCCAATGGCATGCAGGACAGCCGGTTGCCGGATATGGCCTTGAAGTATTGCAGTCGGGCGGTCAGCGTGCGGATGCTGTTGAAACCGGTAGTCCGGAAGATAAAACTGCCCAGCGGATCATCGTCGCCAATCAGTACATTCAACCGGCCATAGGGTTTACAAGCACCGCCTTGGGCCAGATTGCAGCCTTCCGGGGCTGGACAAGGTAATTGGGCAATTCCGTCCTGGGTGCGACGCCGACAACTGTCGCCATTGCCGACACAGACCGGTCTACCTGTGTTTCTATCAAACAAACTGTATTCAGCCCGAAAGTTTAAATCAGGCTCATTGAAAAGCAACCGGATCGGAATACTGCGGATTTTGCCGCTTTGCTCCTTGCGTAATCCTGCATCCAGGGGATGCAGTAACCAGCCATCCTTGTTTTGCAACTGACTGGTGAGGGTGAATTGGTCGTCTTTCTCCGGTAAACGTTTACCGTTTTTTTCGACGACCTTGCCGATGGCAATCCGCCCAAGCACGGGCGGGGTAATGGCTAGACCTTTTAACATGGTGAACTCCTGTGGGTGAGTAGTGAGTGATTGACACTAAAAATGCATGCATAAGGCCTTGAGCGGGGTATACCCGCTCAAGGCTGTCGTGCTGGTGGTTTTGGTTTTTGCGTTGGTTTGTTGGTTTATGAGCTAATCCGCCGCCTGCACGGTGAATGGGTTTACTGAATCAAAAAGCGCCGACTGCCGGTTTTGGTGGTGGCGTACTGCTGTAACAGATCGGGCTGATCCTTCAGTAGCTTCTGGGCATCCAATACCACACTGTCCTTGGCTTTCTTCCAGGTGACGGTGCCGGTTTCGAAAACGGCTTTGCTGGCTTCGCCAATGGCTTGCTGCAAGGTTTGCTTGAACACTGCTTCCTGCTTTTCCAACTCCGCCAGACTTTGCCTGACGTTGACCAGATCGGCGAAGGTGACCGAGAGCTGTAGGTCTTGAGTGAAATCCAGGGTTTCGCCGCTATCCTGGGGATACAGACAACGCAAGGCCAAATCCGCCGATTCCGAGCCATCCGCCGGTGGCGGCGTATCGGTCTCGACGTAATGCCAGAAGCGTTGTTCCAGTGGGATCAAACGCGCGATCAAGGCCTCGTCACGTTGAATGCGATGAATCTCCAGCTCCTGACCACCGAGCAACACCGCCACATCCGCCGTGGCCTTACCGGTGACGGCCAGTTGGTGTTGCACCTGCAGTTGCACATATTCCGGCACACCGTCCCGCCATAAGCGGGCACCGTTGATGCCGGCGGTTTTGCATTCCAGAATTTGCACCTCGTCACTGCCGATGACTTCGCGGTCGATATTGGCCAGCATCCATAACAAACTCGGATGCGGGTGTTGCAGTACCGCATTGATGCGTCGGACCTTGTTACCGGTGCGCCGCGTGTAATGGGCGGCGACAATCGGCTCTAACAGATTGCCCCAGTAGGTGGGGCTGGTTTCATCGTGAGGATCGATCTTGGGCAGATTGTCGTCGCGGCCGGTTTTTTCCAGCCAAAGTTCCAGCTGGGATTTGTAGGGATTCAAACCGACTGCCGCAGCGGCATCGGAACTGCCAATGCCGCGCTTTCTGACTTCCAGCCAGTCTTCGCGCGGCAGGTCTTTGGTTTTGACCAGCCTTAAGGCGGGGCGGGGTTTACGGGGTTTACGGGGTTTACGGGGTTTACGGGGTTTACGGGGTTTACGGGGTTTACGGGGTTTACGGGGTTTACGGGGTTTACGGGGTTTACGGGGTTTACGGGGTTTACGGGGTTTACGGGGTTTACGGGGTTTACGGGGATTGCCGGGTTGTAAGGCACGGTTAGGCATAATGAGCTCCTGAGTCGTAAAGCAAAAGTGGATGAAAGACAGAAGGCAGCAACAGCCACTAACCACCAGACACAAAAACGCCCGGTCAGCCTTAAAGCTGACCAGGCGTTGTGTGTAGTAGCGTTTGATAGTGCGGTTGCTCTACTGCTGTCTGTTGTGCGAGGTATTGGCTGTTGCACGTTAACGGGTTTAGCGGGATTAAGCGGCGAGTTGCAGCGCGGTATCCAAGGCCCTTTGTTTGATAGTGGCACCTTGTCCGAACCAAGCCGAATCCATTCGACTCTCGATACTTCTAGCCCGCTTCTCATGGTCAACATACTCGGTGACGGCATTGAGCAGTCCCCAAGCCGTGCCTTTGGCCGAATCCAGTTCCGCGCCGTGGCCTTGACCGTCGTAAAGGCTCTGCACCTTTTTCAAGGCGCGTTCATTGACCAGCGTAGCGGGTTCACCGGCATTCGCCGTTGGGGTATCGCACAGTACCCGCAGAAAGTAGTTCATCGCTTCATGCGATTTAACCTTGCGTTCCGACAACATACGCATGCGGTACATGAAGGCATCCCACTGCGATACTGCCACGCCAAGTTGCTGCTTAACCGTCTGCGCTTCAAACTTGGTACTATGCGGCACTTTGATGGCTTGGGTGGCGCCATTCACCGCAATGGTCAACGTATTATTGCAAACCACCCGGATCGTGGTCGGTGTCGCCGTGGTCGCTAAGGTGCCGTCGCAGGAGGTTGCCAATAGCAGATAACCATGGACCACGTCGTTACCCTTCAGCGCGGTCGATTGTCCGGTTTTTGCTAGGGCCCAGAATTTCTTACCACCTTTCAATACGCCGGCGGTTTCCAGTTCATAGCCGGCGATTTCGGTCAGATCGCGATAGAATTCCAACACCTCGCGCGGCTGCACGATTTGATAGCGTTGGGAAACCACCGACAAAGCCTGCTTGGTATCGGAACGGTACAACACCTTTTGATCCGCAAAGGTGTGAATCGTCCCCAGATGCCCGACTTGATCGGCCATGAAGCGTACTTCGGAGGCTTCAATCTGCCAGTCCATGCCGGCTTGCTTGGCCCAAACTTCCAGGGGTTGCTTGGGGACGAGTGGATTGCCCAGGCCATGCCAGGGCGTTTGGCCAACATAGGCCATTTGTTCGAGTAAATGTGCCATAAATGACTCCTAAAGATCTATAAATAAGAAGGAATCGACCACCGGGATGGGTGATCGATTTGCATCTGTTGCTTAAATTGAAGAACTCAGAAAAGCTAAATGGCCTGATCTAGGCTGGCAGGATCGCTAAACGATAAGCCGCAGTCCTGGCAGACGTAGTTATCCAACACACGCTGGTCGATCACTTCGCCTAGTTTGGCGCCGGTCACGCCGCCGGTGGCCGCGCCAATCAGCGCGCCGAAAATGGCGCCGGCAAGACTACCTACCGCCACGCCGGCAGGACCGGCGATCAGGCCGACGGTGGCGCCAAATTCAGCACCGGCCGCAGCGCCTGTCATGGTGCCAGCCACGCCACTGGCGGCACCGCCAACCGTGCCAATCAGGCCACCGATTTTTTTGCCTCGATCCAAGCTGACAACCTGATGCGAACGACAAATGGGACATTGAATATTCATAAGAAAGGACTCCTTGAAATACGCGCAGCCGCCCTCCTCACCGGACAGATGATCGATAGCGGCTAAGCTAAGACGGAAAACAGCAGCCACCTGATCGCCGGAACGATCAGGTGGCTGTTGGGTTTGTGGAAGTTGAGTACTGTCGGTCAGTTGTGGGTTTCAGAAGAGATACCCGAAAGCAGTTCTCAGGGAGAATATATGTGATTGAGATTTTTTAATAACGGGATGTATGTAATAAAGCCATTAGATGCTAATAGTGCAATGTCGGCTTTTGCGATTATTAGCGGTGGAAATTTATCCTCTAAAGGCACAATAGTTCATTATGTGTTGCAATCCCCGGACCAAAACGGTTTCATTGGTCAACCGTAATACCGGGTCAATTGAAATTGAATTACTGACTGGCAATCCAATATTGCTGAGTTTTGGTCCTACTGAATTATACTTGTAGAAAAACAAACGGCCTTGATACGTTGCTGAGCTACTGCACGGTGCGTACCTAACCCAACGGACTGCCATGACCCTCAACCAAAACCCAGAACAACTCGCCCGCGACAACATCGACAAGCTGTTACTGCAATCAGGTTGGGTCATTCAGAACAAAAATCAGATCAATCTGCATAGCGGCACAGGCCAAGCCGTCAGGGAATACCTAACCGACACCGGTCCCGCCGATTACATTCTGTTTGTTGGTGGCAAACCAGTCGGCGTGATCGAAGCCAAAGCTGAGCAACTCGGCCACAAAATCACCACCGTCGAAGAACAAACCGCCGAATACGCCGCCGCCAAACTGAAATGGGTCAACAACAACGAACCGTTGCCATTTATGTATGAAAGCACCGGCGCGATTACTCGCTTTACCGATGCGCGCGATCCTAAGCCCCGCTCCCGCGAAGTATTCAGCTTTCATCGTCCGGAAACTTTGCAGGAATGGCTGGAACAAGGCAGCTCGTTACGCAATCGCTTGCAAAGCTTTCCCAAGCTAGACCCAACCGGCTTGCGCGATTGCCAGGAAATTGCCATTAACAACCTGGAAGACTCGTTCAAGCACAACCGCCCCCGCGCCTTGATCCAAATGGCCACTGGTTCTGGTAAAACCTATACCGCGATTACCGCCATGTATCGCTTGTTAAAGTTTACTGATGCCAAACGCATCCTGTTTCTGGTCGATACTCGCAACCTGGGCGAACAGGCCGAGCAGGAAATGATGAGCTACTCGCCCAGCGACGATAACCGTAAATTCACCGAAATCTACAGCGTGCAGCGTCTGCAATCCTCGCATGTACCCAGCAACAGCCACGTCTGCATCAGCACCATTCAGCGCCTGTATTCCATCCTCAAGGACGAAGAACTGGACAGCAGCCTGGAAGATCTCAACCCTGCCGAGCAACTGACCAAGCCCAAACAACCCATGCCGGTGGTGTACAACGCCAAAGTGCCGCTGGAGTTTTTCGACTTTATCTTCATCGACGAATGCCACCGCTCGATTTACAACCTGTGGCAACAAGTGCTGGATTACTTCGACGCTTTTCTGATTGGCCTCACCGCCACCCCGGATAACCGCACTTACGGCTTTTTCAAGAAAAACGTGGTCAGCGAATACACCCACGAAAAAGCCGTGGCCGATGGCGTTAATGTCGGTAACGAAACTTACTTGATCGAAACTCAAATCACTCAAGCGGGCAGCAACATCCCCGCCAAACTGCAAATTCAAAAACGCGAAAAACTCACTCGCAAAAAGCGCTGGGAGCAGCAAGATCAGGACGAAATCTACACCGGCAAAGAGCTGGATAACAGCGTGGTCAACCCCGACCAAATTCTTACCGTCATTCGCGCCTATCAGCAAAACTGGCCCAGCATATTTCCCGGTCGCCAGGAAGTCCCGAAAACCTTGATCTTCGCCAAAACCGACAGCCACGCCGACGACATCATTCAAACCGTGCGTGAAGAGTTTGGCGAAGGTAACGCCTTCTGCAAAAAAGTCACCTATAAAGCCGACGAAGACCCCAAATCCACGCTGTCTGACTTCCGCAATGCCTATTACCCGCGCATCGCCGTCACCGTGGACATGATCGCCACCGGCACCGACGTTAAACCGTTGGAATGCCTGCTGTTCATGCGCGATGTGCGCAGCCGCAACTACTTCGAGCAAATGAAAGGCCGTGGCACCCGCACCCTGGATTTGGACGGCTTGAAAAAAGTCACCCCGTCCGCCGTCAGCGCCAAAACTCATTACGTGATTGTCGATGCCGTTGGCGTCACCAGTTCGTTAAAAACCGCCAGCCAGCCCTTGATTACCAAACCCACCGTGTCGCTGAAAGATTTAGCCATGGGCGTGATGATGGGCGCCAACGACACCGACACCATCAGTTCGCTGGCTGCGCGCCTGGCACGCCTTAACCAGCAGCTCAATCCGAAAGACCAGGACAAAATCCAAAAACTGACTGATGGCGTTTCCCTCAGTCAGCTCATCAACAAGCTGTTCAACGCCATCGACGCCGATACCGTCAGCCAAACCGCCTGCCAACTGGCCGGACTACCTGCCGATGCCGAACCCAGCGAACAGCAGTACCAGCAAGCCCAGGCACAACTGGTTAAAGACGCCGCCAAAGTCTTGAATGGCCCATTGATAGAACTGATCGACAGCATCCGCCGAGACAAAGAGCAAACCATTGATCACGTCAATCTGGACGAACTCAAGTTTGCTGGTTGGTCTGCCGATGCTCAGGCCAGCGCACAAAACCTGGCGCAGGAATTTGCCGATGCCCTGGCCAGCTACAAAGACCAAATCGAAGCGTTGAGCATTTTTTATGACCAGCCGCAACGCCGTCGCGACATCACCTACGCCATGCTGCAACAGGTGTTGGAGACCTTGAAAACCGACAAACCCAAACTGGCCCCGCTGCACGTCTGGCAAGCCTATAGCCAACTCGACAACTACCAGGGCAAACAACCGGTCAGCGAACTGACCGCCCTGATCGGCTTGATCCGCCGCGTCTGCGGCATCGATAGCCAATTGGCCGACTACGACAGTACTGTGCGCCGCAACTTCCAAACCTGGATCATGCGCCACCATGCCGGCAACCCGGACAAATTCACGGAAGAACAGATGGCCTGGCTGCAAATGATCCGCGACCACATTGCCGTGTCCTACCACATCGAACGCGACGACCTGGAACTGGCCCCGTTCGACGGCCAAGGCGGCTTGGGCAAGATGTATCAGTTGTTTGGGGCGGAGATGGATACTGTGCTGGATGAACTGAATGAAGCGTTAGCTGCTTAAATAATTACTGGATCAGATGAACTTAGAAAATCAATCAAGGGAATTACCGAAATCTTGGGTGGTAGTTAAACTCGGAGACTTCGTTGTTAGCGAGAAAGGAAAAAAGCCAAAAAGCGAGTCGAACATCGAAAACTCAACTCACCTTTTGCCTTATGTTGATATTCAGGCTTTTGAAGAGGGTGTTATAAAATCGTGGACCGATGGTGTTGGTTGCAGATTATGTTTTGAATCGGACTTCTTAATGGTGTGGGATGGTTCTAGGTCTGGTTTAGTAGGTAAAGGTGTAAATGGAGCACTTGGCAGTACATTAGTGCGCATCAATTTCCCATCAATGGTGAACGACTATGCGTTCTATTTTTTGCAGTCGAAATACCAACAAATCAATACTCGTGCGAAAGGAAGTGGAACGCCACACGTTGATCCTGATTTAATTTGGAATTATCAATTCCCAATTCCACCAATCAACGAACAACACCGCATCGTCGCCAAAATCGAAGCCTTGTTTTCCGAGCTGGACAAAGGTATCGAAAGCTTTAAAACCGCCCGCGAGCAACTGAAAATCTACCGGCAAGCACTGCTGAAACATGCCTTTTCCGGCAAACTCACCGAGCAATGGCGAGCGGAAAATGCGAGTAAATTGGAAAGCACCGAAGCCTTGCTGCAACGCATCCAAACCGAGCGCCAGCAACGCTATCAGCAACAACTTAAAGACTGGGAAGCCAACGGCAGACCAGGCAGTAAACCCAAAGCCCCCAAAACCTTGCCGACGTTGACGACTGAGGAATTGGCCGAGTTGCCGGGTTTGCCGGAGGATTGGATTTACGTACGAGCTGAAGAAATTTCTGATTTCATCACTAAAGGCACAACACCAAGCAAGGAATTGCTTTTTGAAGGAGACGGAGAAATTCCGTTTATCAAAGTGTATAACCTAACTAAAACAGGTTTTCTAGACTTTAGCATTGATCCAACCTTTGTAAATCGCCAAACTCATAATGGTTTTTTAGCGCGTTCCAAGGTTTATCCCAGTGACGTTTTGATGAATATCGTCGGCCCGCCACTGGGAAAGGTTTCTATCGTTCCAGATAGTTATCCAGAGTGGAATATAAACCAAGCAATAGCTATTTTTAGAACTGAGTTAGTTTCCATTAAGTTTCTCGCTGCATATTTATCTTTCGAAGATACTGTACGGGCAATGATGAAAAAATCGAAGGCAACAGCAGGACAATTCAATCTAACCCTTGAAATTTGCAGAGAAACACCAATTCCTTTCTGCGGAAAACTCGAGCAGATTGAAATTGAATATTTAGTCGACACCAAAATATCTGGAATTGACCAACTCGACCAAACCATCACCACCGCTCTGCAACAAGCCGAAGCCCTGCGCCAATCCATCCTGAAAAAAGCCTTCTCCGGCCAGTTGGTGCCGCAAGACCCGAACGACGAACCGGCCAGCGTGTTATTGGAACGGATTCGCGCCGAAAAAGCCCAAGCCAATATTCAACCCACCCGCCGTCGTGTTAAAACAGCCTGAAACCCTTATTGGAGCGACCCATGTTAAACATTGAAATCGACAACCCGGAACTGGAAGCCAGCCTGCAACAGTTGTTCGGCAATAACCAGCAGTCCATTGCCCGCGCCTTCGCCGAGTTTGTGCAGCAACGCAAAATCAAGCAGGACATTGGCGTATCGATTGCCCAGCTAGACGCGGGTGAAGGCCTGTCGCTGCGCGAGACCATGCAATCGATCCGCTCGCAATATGAGTGAATACTACATTGTCTTTTCACCGCGCGCCCGACAGCGTTTGGCGGAAGTGGCCGATTATCTCTACCAACAAAACCTTTCGCAGCGTTTTGTTCTGGACTATCTGCAACGCTTTGAGGATTGGCTGAATACGCTGCTGCTGCAGTTTCCCGAGTCGGGCACGCCGATGCCGGAGTTTGGCGACAATATTCGCCGGGTGGTGTATCAGCAATACAGTTTCCTTTATCGCCTGAAGGGCAACAGCATCGAAATCTTAACCGTGTACCGCGAAAATCAGCCATGAGTAGCTTTGACAGCACCAAAACCCCATTACCGGACATCATCAAACAAATCACTGAAGGCAAATTACAGCTGCCGGATTTTCAGCGCGGCTGGGTGTGGGATGACGATCATGTACGGTCTTTGCTGGTCAGTGTGGCGCGTTCGTTTCCGGTCGGTGCGGTGATGCTGCTGGAAACCGGCGGCGATGTGCGCTTTCAGGTGCGGCCGATTGAGAACGTCAGTTTTAATGGTTCGATACCCGAGCCGGACCGGCTGATTTTGGACGGCCAACAGCGTTTAACGTCATTGACCCAGGTGTTGGCATTGGATACACCGGTGAAAACCTTTAATGAAAAGGGTAAGCCAATCAACCGCTATTACTACATCGATATTGAAGCGGCGCTGCTGGATGAGCAACTGGATGATGTATTTGTGGCGGTGGAAGAGGATAGAACGCTTAAAACCAACTTTGGTCGTGATATTCGCTTAGACCTCTCTTCTCGGCAGAAAGAATGTGAAGCGCTTTATTTCCCCTGTAACCAAATCTTGAGTTATGGCGCATGGCTGACTGATCTTCATAAATTTAACCCTGAGAAAGTCGGCATGTTTCTCACGGATTTCTTGCCTAAAGTCATTACCGCTTTTACCAGCTATCAACTGCCAGTGATTGCACTGGGTAAGTCGACCAGCAAGGAAGCAGTGTGTTTGGTGTTTGAAAAGGTTAACACTGGCGGTGTGCCTTTGTCGGTGTTTGAGTTGGTTACCGCCAGCTTCGCCGCTGATGGTTTTAACTTGCGTGATGATTGGTATGGCAGTGCTTTGCGAAAAGTGCCTGGCCGTGTGGCACGAATACATGCCGAGCCAGTTCTGGAGGCTGTGGAGCCGACTGATTTTTTACAGGCTGTGAGTTTGTTGCACACTCGGGAACGACGGTTAAGCGATATTGAGGCAGGTAAAACCGGTAAGGCTATCTCTGCTGTGAGTGCCAAGCGGGTTTCCGTGTTGTCTTTGTCGCTGGCGGATTATCAACGGTGGGCTGATGAAGTCGAAAAAGGCTTTTTATTAGCAGCCAAGTTTTTGCGTAAAGAATGCTTTTTTACGGCGCGCGATTTGCCTTATCGGACGCAATTGGTGCCTTTGGCAGCGGTGTTGTCCTGTTTAAAAGAACGCTGGCTGGAGCCGAAAATTCACGCCAAGCTTTGCCAATGGTTTTGGTGTGGCGTTTTGGGTGAGTTATACGGTGGCGCGGTTGAAACCCGTATCGCTAATGACTTGGAGGAATTGTTAGCCTGGATTGATGGCAAGGGCGACGAGCCGCGAACTATTTACGAGGCATCTTTTTTACCAAACCGACTTTATACCCTGCGTTCGCGTTTGAGTGCTGCGTATAAAGGCTTGAACACCTTGGTGCTGCGCGAAGGCGCCCATGACTTTTTCTGGAAAGCTACGATACAAGAGCTGGACCATGAAGAGGTGGCTTTGGATATTCATCATATCTTTCCCAAGGCTTGGTGTGAGAGTCCAGAAAGAAAAATCAAACCTGACATTTTCAATGCCATCATCAACAAAACGCCGATTTCCTATAAAGCCAATCGCATGATCGGTGGCAAAGCGCCATCCAACTATTTAACATCTATTCAATCGCATGTTCAGGTTGGGCTTAACGATGAAGCCATGGATGCTATTTTGCAGAGCCACCTGATCGACCCTGCCAGCTTGAGGGCTGATGACTTTAATTTGTTTTATGCAAGAAGGCAGGACAGTTTGTTGACGATTGTAGAAAAAGCCATGGGCAAAGTAATTGAGCGTGGTGTGAATACGAGCCATGACGAAGCAGATATGGACAATCCGGGGGATGGTCTATGAATGCTGAATCGATTGTTTCCAAAGTCTGGAGTTTTTGCACCACCCTGCGCGATGACGGCGTGGGTTATGGCGATTACCTGGAGCAACTGACCTATCTGATCTTTTTAAAAATGGCGGATGAATACAGTCGGCCACCGCATAACCGCAATGTCGGCATTCCAGCCGAATACAACTGGCAAAGTCTGAAAGCCAAAAAAGGCGCGGCGCTGGAAGGTCATTACGTGATGCTGTTGCGCGAGCTGGGCAATAAATCCGGCATGTTGGGGCAAATCTTCACCAAGGCGCAAAACAAGATTCAGGACCCAGCCAAGCTGTCGCGCTTGATCGATATGGTCAACGACACCGATTGGGTGGTGATGGGCGCGGATACAAAAGGCACGATCTACGAGGGTTTGCTGGAGAAAAACGCCGAGGATACCAAGTCCGGCGCGGGGCAATACTTTACGCCACGGGCGCTGATTAAGGCGATGGTGGAGTGTGTGCGGCCAGAACCGGGCAAGTCGATTGCTGATCCGGCTTGCGGCACAGGCGGTTTCTTTTTGGCAGCCTATGACTTTTTAAAAGCCAATTACCCGCTGGATAAAAAGCAGTTAGCATTTTTAAAGCACGAAACTTTTTATGGTAACGAAATCGTCGCCAATACCCGCCGCATGTGCTTGATGAATATGTTTTTGCATAACATCGGCGAGATTGACGGCAATAGTGCCATTTCATCGAACGATGCCTTGGTGTCTCCGCCCACTGAAACCGTTGACTACGTGCTGGCCAATCCGCCGTTTGGCAAGAAAAGCAGCATGACGTTTACCAATGAGGAAGGCGAACAGGAAAAGGATGATCTGACCTATAACCGTCAGGATTTCTGGGCGACCACTTCCAACAAACAGCTGAATTTTGTGCAGCATATTCGCAGCCTGTTGAAAATCGCCGGTCGTGCCGCCGTGGTAGTACCGGATAACGTGTTGTTTGAAGGCGGTGCCGGTGAAACGGTACGCAAAAAGCTGATGCAGAATACCGACTTACACACCATCTTACGTTTGCCGACCGGGATTTTTTACGCCAACGGCGTGAAAGCCAACGTGCTGTTTTTCGATAACCGCGAAGCCAGCCCCACCCCGTGGACCAAGGAAATCTGGTATTACGATTACCGCACCAATATCCATCACACCCTGAAAAAGAAACCGCTACGGTTTGAGGATTTGCAGGACTTTATAGGCTGCTACAACCCGGCCAACCGCCATCAACGTAGCGAAACCTGGAACGAACAAATCAACCTGGAAGGCCGCTGGCGCAAATTCAGCTATGAGCAAATCCTGGCGAGGGATAAGACCAGTCTGGACATTTTCTGGCTGAAGGATAAATCACTGGCCGATCTGGATAACCTGCCGGAGCCTGACGATATTGCCGCCGAGATTATTGAGAACGTAGAAGCGGGGCTGGCTTGTTTTCGGGAGATCGCTGGGGTGTTGGGTTAATTTCAAACTGATGAGGTTGGTTAAAATGCCTATTACGGAACAAATGATTTTGGAATGTTACGAAGCATGGCGAAATGGAAACAGAAACTACGTTCCAGATGGCATGAATGCCAATTCAGCCAGTATGACTATGCTTTGGCTTGATAGCCTGTTCAATGGTCATCCCTATCATAGAGACGGTAGTGCCATGCAATACAGAGTCATTCTTGGACGTATTCGCGAGGATTATGGGCCAGAGCGAGCTCGGTTCGCGCGAGATGTCTTGCTCGAACATTGTGAATGGTCGCTGGAGAATCACGGTAAGCCAATGCATAGACATCGCGATGTTTTAAGACATTTTTGAATTCGTGAAGAAAATTAAGAAAAAAGTGTTTAAGCCGGATTCCGTAAAGCTCAATGCTTGAGATCGTTGAAATTATCAGGCCGGCCGACCAAGGCAGAACCACACCGTTTTTATGTACGGCTTGTGATGGCAATAGCTATTTTGTAAAAGGCTATGCGGCTTCTAGCATAGGTTTGGTCAAAGAATGGATGGGGGCAAATCTGGCTCAAGCCTTCGGTTTACCGGTACCAGAGTTCCAGCTTGCCTATTTAGCCGACGCTTTAGCGAATGCTTATGAAGGTCCTGCAGCTTCCGAACTGAAAGGTGGGTATGTCTTTGCGTCCAAACAGATTCCATCAGTTACCGAGCTCAAGTTTGAAACTATTCCGCACCTAGATAAGACTACAAGGCTTGCTGTGTTGCTTTTCGATTTATGGGTTGAGCATGAAGATCGAACACTGACCGAACTGGGTGGCAATCCTAATTTGTTATGGAAGCCTGACGAATCAAAGTTGTATGTTATTGACCACAATCTGATTTTTGATCCAGCGTTTAGTCATGAAAGTTTTTGGACTACGCATGTGTTCAAATCTGAGTTCCGTAACAAACAGGATGACTTTATAGAAAAGCAAACGTTTGAAGCGCGGATGCAAAAGGCACTGGACAGTTGGCAATCAGCATGGGATAAAGTCCCGCCAGAGTGGTTGGAGTATAACGCAGACTACTCTATATTTAATCCTAACCAACATATCCAACGCCTGACCGATGACGCCAACGGTAACCTTTGGTTGAAACTGCCATGAACAGACAAGTTTGCAAATACAACATTATCCGTTTTCAGCCTTTTGCTGAAACACAAGAATTCGCCAACATCGGCGTGGTGTTGTTTGCAACTGCGTCTAAGCGTCTGGAATTTAGGTTATTGGAAAGCCGCCAGCACAAACGAATAACCGATTTTTTCGATCCGTTAAACAAGGATGTTTTTGGTTATGCCGTAAAAATTGTCAGAGCCGAAATCGAGCGTATCCAGAAGTTTTATGATTTTGGCGGCCGGGTCGACGCCAACCTTTACGCGGAATTGACTCGCTGCCGTGAGGATATTGTTCGATTTAGCGATAGCAGGGTTTTATTCTGCGACGATCCGATAGCGAAGGTGGAACAACTGTTTGATCATTACATTCAGCGCAGCTTTGCGAACGAGCCAAGCTACGAAGAAAAAATGAGAAAACAAGTTAAAGAATTGCTATTAAGTCATAACCTGGGAGATGTCTACAAGTCTGCCGTCATAGGCGATGCGGGCAGATATAAGGTAACTTTTCCTTTTGTGCGGAAAAGTGATCACCGCAAAGCTATCAAACCGATTCAATTCTTGCATGATGATGCCACTGCTTTGATCGACCATGGGCGTGAATGGTTATCTAAAGTCGAACTCCTCAGCAGATTTGATTTCATCGCGCCAGAGGAAGTGCTGTTTGCTTACAAAACTAAAGCACCAAGCGAGAGAGCAGAATTTGACCCTTTTGATGAAGTCAGAAAGATGGCGGAGAAACTTGGTGTGACCATGATAGACATGGCTGCTAGCGATGAAATTGTTAAGTTTGCGAACTGCTAGTTCAGATAATCTAAGCACCAAAACTACAGTAAAAACTACAGTGGTTCATATTGCCTCATACTACTTTTAACAACTTTACACGAATTCAAACAGCTGATAAGCTATTGATTATAGGGAGTTATAAGTAGTATGCAGTTGCTAGATAGTTGTTTGAATCGAACTTTTAATGCGATGGTCGTGCGTTCGAATCGCACACGACCCACCATCACAAGCTTTTGATATTAAAAGCAAAATCAACTGGATTGCCGTCGAGTTGAAGCAACATAACCGCAGTAAGGCGCAAATTTAGGCGCACTCTGCATTATTTGCTCAATGAGGTGGCGTAATGAACCAGCAAGACCAATCCATTCAAAGCTCGCAAAACATCGTTTTGTCCGGGCAACCTTCTCCCGATTCTCAAACTCATCAAGAAAAGCTCGCGGATTATCACGTGGAATTCTATTGCGTGGCTGATTCTGACGGCAAGTATTACGGCCCGTTATTTGCAACCAAGGCGCAAAACGATATTGTTTTACAACATATTCGTTCGATCTTTCCTAACGCTCACGGCGAACAATACAAATCCTATTTCAGGTCCGAACATGATGCCGGCCGGCAAGAGCTGTTGTCTAAAATCGTTGGCATTGGCCCAGAAAGCGACCGACTGATCGAACAACTAAAACTGCAGTATGCACCTGGGGATTCTAACCAAGTCGATCAAATCAGCGAGGGCGTGTAATGGCTTACATTCGACCTCTTTCAAACGGCAACTTCCGAGCCGATGTCCGCCTGAAAGGCATCGTCAAAAACAAAACCTTCCCATCCGAAAAACTCGCACAAGCCTGGGCCGATAATATCGAGTGTGGCATTAAAGCTATTTTGAACCTGGATCAGGCGCAATTAATGGCGCTGTCGGATGACGAAATTTACGCCTTGGGCGGCGAGGAGCTATTCAAGCAGTTGGGTATCGACCTGTTTGCCATTCGGCATGCCGCAAAACTGGAAGCCATAAACGCACTATCCAAAAAAAAGTTGTTACAGCTTTCCGTACAAGAAATCGAGCGCATGGGCGGGGCCGAACTATTCGTCAAGGCCGGCAAGCGCATCCGCTACAAGACTTTTCGCGAAGTCTGCAACGAGTATCTGGCGCGTTGGAACAAGAAAGATTACCAGGGCCAGATGCAGCGGGTTGATTACTGGTGCAATGCCTTCGGCGACCGCATCATGACCGACATCGACATCTTCGACTTGCGGGAACACGTTGACGACATGATCGATGCCGGCGAACGGACTACAACGATAAACCGCAAGAAGGCCGTACTGTCCAGCGTCTACAAATTCGCCCTCAGTCGCGGTTATGTCGATGAAAACCTTGTTCGCAGTGTGGTGGTAGACGATGACACTAAGCGCCGGGATCGAGTGTTATCTGATCAAGAGCGCCAGCGCTTAATCAAAGCTTGCAAGGAATCGCACTGGAATAAGCTCTATCTTCTAGTCATCATGGCCATGACCACCGGAGCCCGGAAAGGCGAATTGATGAACTTACGCTGGAGCGATGTCAGCTTCAAGGATAATACCGGTTTTCTGGGCGATACCAAAAACGGCACCAGCCGTGAGCTGTATCTTGCGCCGGTCGTCATGACCGAACTGAAACGCCATCAGGAAGTAGGGGCCGGTCTTATCTTTCCATCGGCCGAGTTACCGGAACAACCGATGGATTTCCGCAAAGCCTGGCGGAATACTCTGAAGGCGGCCAACATTTCCGACAGAGACATCCTGAACCCCGACGGCAGCGTCAAACTGGAGAAATTCACCTTCCACTGCCTTCGGCACGGTTTCTGCTCTGCCCTTTCCGACTCGGGCAAGGAGATCAACCAAATAGCCAAGCTGGCCGGTCACAAGAGCATTCAGACCACCATGCGCTACATCCATCAAGGTCGCGATCAGAAACGGCAGATTGTCAACGAACTGGCGCTGGCGTTTAACCTGTAAAGGCTAGTAGCCGGCCAAGCCTTAGCCAGGCTGGCCGGCATCTTTCTGGCACTTGAATAATTTGCCACTATACTTGTCAAGCGTAAAGCATCGAGATACACTTAATCATGATCAAAAGTTTCCGCCATAAAGGCATACAACAATTTATCGAAACCGGATCGAAATCTGGCATCAATGCCGA
This sequence comes from Methylomonas sp. LL1, assembly GCF_015711015.1. Lineage (NCBI taxonomy): Bacteria > Pseudomonadati > Pseudomonadota > Gammaproteobacteria > Methylococcales > Methylococcaceae > Methylomonas > Methylomonas sp. LL1. The sequence goes on along the minus strand of NZ_CP064653.1, from coordinate 4,039,159 downwards.
ACACGCTCCAAAGCTTTCCAGGCAATTGTTATTGCTCAACGCAGCCAAATCACCGCAAGAAATGGATGTGGCTGGCTGGAAGCTTCACCCGTTGAAGGGCGACTTGATTGAACACTGGGCCGTCAAGGTCAGCGGGAACTGGCGCCTCACCTTCATGTTCGAAGGCGAAGACGCCGTATTGGTCGATTATCAAGATTATCACTGACAGGTAGGCACTCATGACGATGTTCAATCCCCCACACCCCGGCAGCATTTTGAAAGAGGACGTGTTACCCGAGCTGGGTATCGGCGTCACCGAAGCCGCCGCACAGCTTGGCGTTTCCCGCGTTGCCTTATCCCGTGTCGTCAACGGCCGGGCGGCGATCAGCGCCGATATGGCAATCCGCCTGGAAGCCTGGATGAACGGCCCGACCGCCGACACCTGGGTGCGCATGCAAGCCGAATACGACTTGTGGCAGGCCCGGCAAAAGCCAAAGCCGAACGTCACGCCGATTGAACGGCCGCACGCGGCATAACGAATATCCGAATTAACCAGCCTATCCCGACGGGGAGAAAAGCGGCGTCATTAACCGCCTGGCTGGTTATCCAATTTTAATGACATGCACTTGAATGGAGTGGGAAATGGTTGCTGATTTAATAAAAACACTGGAAGAAAAAAGAAAAGAGTTATACAAAGATTTTATTAGCCAAATTATTAGTATTCCATCATCTAATAGGTCAGCAGATACTCATTATGAGTATGTTGAGACTGGGGAAGTCAAGAGGATAAGAGAAATAATTGAAAAGCATCCTAAGCCTAAAGAGTTACAAGAATTTGAAAATGAATATGATAAGTTAGCATATGAAATAATTGGATTTAAACGAATTATATCTAAAGAAGAGTTTATAAAAATTATTCCTGACCTGAATGCCGAAATTGTATTCTATTTGCTTAGGAGAATGAGTAAACAGGATGAATATAATACAAAATGGAATGTTGAATTTAATAAAAAAACCGAGCAGTTACGCGCTTCTAATGGGAAAACTAAAAAGACAAACAATAAATGGAGCGATTGGGATAAAAAAATAGAAGGTTACCTAGAGGAAGGAATAGTTGAGGCAATAATTATCAGGTTAATTGGCGACGCTATTGAGAAAAGTGGCGAGTGGAATGAGCTATCTAGGCAGGAAAAAGGAAAAATTGTGACAAGGCCTGATATTGGAACAATCCGAAACAGAATAAAAAAAATAAAAAATGAATTGAAAAATAAAGGTTGATACTCTCAATGTTGCAAAATGCAGTTTGCATCATTATTTTTGGTGCAAACTGCATTTTGCACAACTAATTACAACCCAAGGTATTTACCCGCCAAAACCAAATCAATACCATTGGTTTCACTAATCCAAACGAGGTGAAACAAATGAACACAGCAACAAATCAATCCGCAGTCCCGGCGAACGCCTGGCAAGTCAACATCACGCTGGACGACATTATCCCGTCCGGCGATGTCCCTAAGAAATACCCACATCTTTATACCGAAAAGTCATGGAAATGGGCTGTTTTGCAGCGCAAGCATAATGGCTTGTCCATGGCATTCCGCAAGATCGGCAAAACGCTTTTCGTCAATACACGAGTTCTAGCCGAGTGCATCGATTCTCAAATTGATACCTAACCGCATATTAAATGCGTTGCAATGCCTTATATTTTAAAGCTTGCAATTAATTAGGCGCAGAAAAAGGCGCAAACTCCCGGTATCAAAGACTTCAACTCGACGGCAAATCAATAGAAGAAACACCGGAAATGCGCCCAACGTGCGATATGAATTTATCCCGCCTTTTTGGCGGTATTGCTGAGCATTACTGTGAACGAAAAAAACATCAAAGATATTTTACGTGAAAACGGGCTTTTGGAAACGATTGAAGGTCAATTTATTTCACCAATAATTATTGCGCGAATAATACCTGAACGCAAAAAAGGAATTGCGATTGTAAAAGATAAACATAATAACCGCCTTGGAACATTGCGCTGGCCAAAATAAACATATGGATTATTACCAGCGGTGCGAATGGGCCTTTGCCCAACAAGGTATAAGCTCGGCGGAGAAGTTTATTTTGGTCGCAATGGCAAAACGCGCAGGCAACGACTTGGCCGAGTATTACCAGAGTATTGCATCGCTGAGCGAAGAAACAGCTTTGAATCGCAAGACGGCTATCAAGTCACTTAAAGCCTTGTCCGAATCCGGATTTATTAGCGATACCGGAAAGCGCGTTGGCGATACCAAGCAGGTGGTCGTTTACCAAATCAACGGTATTTTTGAAATGATCAAGAAATCCAAATCAGACGATTTAAGCAGTACCAAAAACGGAACAATTCCAAAATCGGAACAGTTCCAATTACCCCCCGAAACAGTCCCAAATTTACGCGGAAACAGTCCCAAATTTGGGACACGGAACTAATACAGGAACTAATAAGGGAACTAAAAACAATAACGAGCATGAAAATTCGTTTTTCGAATTTTACGATGGTTACCCAGGCCATCGGAAGAATCGTACTGAAGCGAAAATAGCATGGAACAAGCTCAAACTATCCGAAGAGCTGATTACGGAAATCATATCGGGACTGGATCGGGCGAAACAATCCCGGGATTGGCTGAAGGATGACGGACAGTACTGATGTGTCAACACTTTTCCGGACACACAGCTAAGCAGCTTTAAGCTGCACTTCGTAGTCAACGGGCGACAGGTAGCCATTGGCGGAATGAAGTCGCTCGCGGTTATAAAACACTTCGATATATTCGAATACGGCCTGCCTGGCCTCGGATCGGGTTCGATAGGTCTGGTGATGTATCAACTCGGTTTTCAGGGTATGAAAGAAACTTTCCGAGACGGCATTATCCCAGCAGTTTCCCTTACGACTCATGCTTTGCCGGATGCCGTGTTGCGTTAATAAGGCTCGATGGCTGTCCGATGCATATTGGCTGCCGCGATCGGTATGCCATAGCAAGCCTTTCTCGGGCTTGCGCTTCCAAACCGCCATCAGTAGCGCATCGTTCACCAGTTTGGTCCGCATATGTTCGGCCATAGACCAGCCCACGACTTGCCGGGAATAGAGATCAATCACCACGGCCAGATACAGCCAGCCCTCCTGCGTATGGATATAGGTGGTGTCGCCGGCATAGACTTGATTGGGCTTTTCCACGGCAAATTGCCGATCCAGGTGATTGGACGCAACCGGTTGATGATGCTTCGAATTCGTCGTGGCTTTGAATTTGCGCTTGGTTTTACAGGCCAACCCCGCTTCCCGCATCAAACGACCGATACGGCGGCGGCTGACGGTTCGGTTCTGAGCGGATAAGGCGGCTTTGAGACGGCGCGTACCGTAGGTTGCCCGGCTTTTGCCAAAGGTGCTTTGGATCATCTCGGATAGGGCGGCATCGTCTTGTTCGCCCGCAGAGGGGCCTTGCTTCAGCCAGTCGTAGTAGGCGCTTCGGGATACCCTCATGAACCGGCACAGGGTATCTACCGCAAAGTCCTCTGCATGCTGCTTGATCCAGGCGTACTTCATCTTTGTTCCTTGGCGAAGTACGCCGCTGCCTTTTTTAGTAAATCGCGCTCCTCGGTCAATCGGGCCACTTCCTTCTTAAGGCGCTTGAGTTCATCGTACAGATGTTCATCGGTACGGACCGCTTTATTGCTGTCTTTGGGGCGACTGTATTTTCCTATCCAGGTATGCAAGGTATTGACGTTAATGCCAAGATCCTGGGCTACCTGGCTGATCGGTTTATCGGATTCATTCGCCAACTTGACGGCTGAGGCTCTGAATTCGGCTGTATAGGTATTGGGTTTTTCTTGGCTCATTTTGGATTCACGCTTTTTCAGGTTATTTTAAAAAGTGTGTCCGGTTTAGTGTAGCCACATCAGTTTAGTGATTATTCGTTAAGTTGATAATGGTCGAGCAACAAGCCATTGATTTGAGAAAAGTGTTTGATGTTGCTGGTGCATAACAATTCATTGTGTGCCATAGCCGTTGCGGCAATTAAAGCATCGCCCATTTCCATGCTATGGCTTAGTGCAAATTGTCGAACCAACTGTCGTGCATGGTAAGAAATCCCATGATCGATCTCATGGATGGTGAACTGCAGCACCTGAAGCATTTTTTCAAACGTTGCCAATTCCTTTTTATTCCGGCAAAACGGAACGTATTCCATATAGGTAACTGCCGAAATTGACCGTTGTTGGGTGTTCATGATCAATTCTTTTGCTGATTCCACACCTCGATCGGCATAAATCAAAATATTGGTGTCAAAGATCACTCAGTGAACTCCGGCGACCTTTGCGAATAGTGCGTAATTCATCTTCCACATTAGCAATGCCGGAATCACGGTGCATACCGAAAAATTCATTCATTGCCGCTTCTTGCTCTTGTGAGTTAACAGCTGGAGCGGCAGGGTGAACGACGCCAAGCGTTTGACCATGATACGTAATTTCAACGGTTTCCCCCCGCTTGAGGGCATCTATGAGTACTTTGTGCTTTGACTGAAGTTGGGAGGCTGTGAGTTGCATACTGAATACAAATAAATATTTATAAGTATATAATTTATCATATTTTCCGTGATTAGTACAAACCCAACAATGGGTTTTCAGTGTTTGGAAGCCTAAAACCTTACGCGAGATTTACGCGACTTAGTTATGCTCAGTTGTGATTCGTCGTGTCGCGTAGACAGACCAAGCAAAGTTATAATACAAATAAAAACAATAAGTTACAGATAGTAAATTGCACTTTTAATGCGATGGCCGTGCGTTCGAACCGCACACGACCCACCATCACAAGCTTTTGATATTAAAAGCAAAATCAACTGGATTGCCGTCGAGTTGAAGCAACATAACCGCAGTAAGGCGAAAATTTAGGCGCACTCTGCATTATTTGCTCAATGAGGTGGCGTAATGAACCAATCAAACCAATCCCTTCAAGTCTCAAAAAACGATAGTTTTTCTGAGCAAATCCAACCAAACCAAAATCGCACTGAAAACCACAGCCAGATCGCGCCTCTCAGCTATAACGTTGATGCATTTGCCGTTGGAACCAAGCATAAGATTCTCAGCGAGCACTTCGCCTTAAAAGAGCGCGCTGACCAATGGGCGAAGGAAGCTGACCCAGAGAAGCGCCAGGAATTATTTCTTCATAGCACGACTTATTATTTTGGTTCTGAATTTTCTAGATACCGGCAGAATGTGCTTACATTGATCATTGGCGCAACGCGCGGTCTGTATTTCGTGATCCATGGTGGCGATGATTCCGTAAAGAGGCGTCGGTATTCGACAAGGCACAGCTCAAGGTCTTAAAAAACCTCGATGACAAACCAGCAGGCGGCGCGGTCGTTTCGCAATCAAGCAGCATTATCGACAAAATCCCGGTAATCGGCCCGGCCATCAAAGCCATTGGCAAAACTGCAATCGGTGGCGGCTTGTTGGGCTTGTTGGCTAAAGGTGGCAAGGCGTTAAAGCGTATGAAGGTGTCCTGAATTTTGTGTAAACGGGTTTAATTAACGGTTTGGCATCCGGTCGTCGAACTGAATGCTAAACCGATTTAAAGCCGCTTTCCAGTCATGCAATGGCATGGTCCATTTTTTACTGATATTCATCAGCGCCAGATAAAACAGTTTCGATAATGCCTCGTCATTGGGGAAAGAGCCACGATTTTTGGTGATTTTCCTCAGGCTCATATTGACCGACTCAATGGCATTGGTGGTGTAGATGATTCGGCGTATTTCCGGCGGATAGTCGAAAAACGGGATGACCCGACTCCAGTTACGCCGCCATATCTGGGCAATCGAAGGATAATCGCCATTCCATTGTGCCTCGAACTCAGCCAATTGCTGCTCGGCTTCTGCAACGGTAGCCGATTGATAAATCCGCTTGAGGTCATCGGCAATCCGTTTGCGCATTTTCCAATTGACATAGTTCAGGCTGTTACGCACCAGATGGACGATGCAAAGCTGAACGGCGGTTTGCGGATAAACGGTTTCGATGGCTTCGGGAAACCCTTTCAGCCCATCGACACAGGCGATAAAAATGTCCTGCACGCCGCGATTTTTCAGTTCGGTGACCACCTGTAACCAGAACTTAGCCCCTTCGGTTTGGGCGATCCATAACCCCAGAACTTTCTTCTCGCCATTCAGATTGATACCAATCGCCAGATAGACGGCTTTGACCCGCACAGCGCCGGTATCGCGCACTTTGACGTGTATGCAGTCGAGATAGACAATGGGATAAACCGGTTCCAGCGGGCGCGATTGCCAGGTTTTAACTTCATCGGCTACCGCATCGGTGACCGAGGAAATCAACGAAGGCGAAACCTCGGTGCCATACAGCTCTTCCAGATGACTCTGAATTTCTCGGACCGTCATTCCACGCGCATACAGCGAAATGATCTTGTCGTCGAAGCCAGTCCAGCGCGTTTGATGTTTGGCGACGATTTGCGGCTCGAAGCTGCCATGACGGTCACGCGGAATCTCAATCGGTAATTCGCCGAAGTCGCCTTTCAGGTTTTTTCGGCTTTTGCCATTACGGGCATTGCCACTCGGATTGGTGATGGGGTCATGCTTGGCGTGGCCCAGATGTTCGGTCAGTTCGGCTTCCAACGCACGTTCCACCAGCGCCTTGGTTAATTGCTTCAACAGACCGTTTTCACCAATCAGGTCTTCGGGTTTTTGATAACCCGATAGCAAGGTATCGAGCAATTCGGTTGGGATGGATTTTAATACGGTCATTTTTGCTCCTTTAAGGATCGGCAGTTTCCCGCCTAATGGCCGTTTACACAAAAATTCTTACACCCTCAAGCGTATCCGATCATGTAATGCCGTCAACTTCTCCAAAAGATTGTCGCCATAGCTGCGCCACATCACACCATCGAGTCCGGGCGCCGAATTTCGCTTTAACGCAAAATAACTCTGTTCCAGAAGCGCAATGGAAATGTGATGCAGTAAGGCGGTGAACTGTACATCCTTCTTTTGTCGCGCCGCTTGGCGCACACCAGCCAATCCACCCGACGCAGTACCCCAGCTCTGAGTCCGGACTGCGGTTGCCTGACCGGTGTTCCTCTTGGGCAAAGCCCTTCCCTCCACAGCCTCCGCCAAGGACATGTCCTCGTTGTTCGGTTACTTCATCAGTACTACGGCTTTGTCCGACTTCTCATCTGCGTACATATTTATCGCTCAGTTTCTACCTCAATAAGCCGGCTCGACATGCCTATCGAGCACAGATGAGACCTCCCAGGTTCCGTACAAAGGACTTCTCCACATGCTTGGGGTCTACGACTGCGCGAGGTTTGGACTCATGCTGGACAAAATGCATGAACCAATATTGCTTTCTCCTCAACTGCACGGGATCAGCACCTCGAAGTTAGACCCATTTCGCAGCTCAATACCCAGCCTGTGGTCTCCCCTGTGAACGCTTCACGTTTACCCTGGGAGGTTTTAATGGAATTATCGGCGGTTTATCGTTGCGTGGCGGCCTTGGATGTTCACCAAGCCAAACTCACCGTGTGCATATTGTTTGAAAACGACCAGGGCGAGGTCGTGACCCAAATCCGCGAGTTTGGAGGCTTTAAACGGGATCGGCGCGAGATGGCGGCCTGGGTGGCGTCCTTTCAACCTGAATGGGTCGTGATGGAAAGCACCGGCGTCTATTGGAAGAGTCCCTATGCGGCTTTGGAGTGGCATGGTTTGAAGCTGGCCGTGGTCAATGCGCGGCATGTCAAGCAAGTACCCGGCCGCAAAACGGATATCAACGACGCCCAATGGTTGGCGATTCTGGCCCGCAGTGGCTTGCTGCGCGGCGGCTTCGTGCCGCCTCGGCATTTTCGTGAATATCGGTTACTCTATGGCAAACCCACGTTCTAACGCAGTGCGTTTGATGGATTAATTTCCCAATTTTTGGTGAGCTGGTTACGTACGACGGCGGCGTAAGTTCTGCCTATCCTAACCTCAGTGCCGTCCTTCATGACGGCCACCATGGCGGCGAACGGCGCTTGTTTAATACGGGTAATGGCGTTACGCCGCACGATGGTGCTGCGGTGAATGCGAATGAAATCTTCCGGGCTTAGGCGTTGTTCCAGGGCGGTCAGCGTTTCGTGGTAGAGGTACTCCGCCCCGTCGACATGAATGCGCACATAGTCGCGCTCGGCCTGGATTCGGATGATCCTGTCCTCGGTGATGCGGATGTGTTCTCTGCGGACCTTGACCCAAAATTCTTGGTTTTGCCTGGGTTGTTCGCGCAAGGCGTGCTTGAGGGCAGCGATGGTTTCTTGCAACTCGGCGATACGGTCGGTTTGGTTGCGCGCGGCGACGGCGGATTTTGCCCTTTCCATCGCCAGCCCGAAACGGCCCGGTTCGACGGGTTTGGTCAAGTAGTCGACGGCATTGGCTTCGAATGCCCGTAATGCATGATGATCGAAGGCGGTGACGAAGACGACGATGGGCGGCTCCGGGCCTAATTGTTCCAGCACGTCGAAACCGCTGCCGCCGGGCATCAGGATATCCAGCAGCAGGATGTCCGGCTGCAATTCGAGTGTCTTGCTACGTGCTTCCACGACGTCCGCCGCTTGTTCGATGCGGCCGACCCAATTTAATTTGCCCAACAAACGAACCAACCGGCGCCGGGCGAGCGGTTCGTCATCGACAACGAGCACGGTAAACCCCGTCATGTTTGCCTCCAGGGTAGTTCCATGGCGACGAGGTAGCGGCCGGATGAAATACATCCGGCTGAAAAGTGTGAATCTTCTTGAAACCGGGCGCGCAAGCGCTCTTCGACGTTACGCAATCCAACGCCCATGCCAGGAGGGCGATTTTCTTTGGTGTCGCCGCGCGGCATATCGTTTTCTACAGTGATATTCAGCCGGTCGGCGATGCGGGAAGCGCTGAGCACGATTTCGACCGGACCGCTGGTGGCGCCGACGCCGTGTTTGATGGCATTTTCGATCAATGGCTGGAGGATCAGGCTGGGAACGAGAGCAGCGCGCGCGTTTTCCGGGATGTCGGTTTTGAACGTCAAACGGTCGGAGAATCGCTCGCGCTCGATCTCCAAATATTCTTCCTGCAAGGCAATTTCATCGGCGAGAGAGACATCGTGCATCGGATCTAGCGTCAGCGTGGTGCGCATAAAAGTGGACAGAGAAAGCACCATGCGTTCGGCGCGTGTAGCCGCGCCTTCTTCGATCAGCCCGGCAATGGAGTTGAGGGTGTTGAACAGAAAATGCGGATTGATCTGGTAGCGGAGAGCTTTCATTTGCGCGGAAATTGCTTCTTCTCGAACCGCTGCCAATTGGCGTTCCCGATCTCTGACATCAAAACTGTACAACAGGGTAAGAAACACACTGGACCAACCGAAATACATGGCCCAACACATGAACAGCTCCTGGATATTGTCCATCTTCAGGTTATCGGTGGCATAGAGCATTTTGTAAAGCTCTCTTCTTGAAATGAAATCCGCTATGGAAACAACGGCAGAGATAAAGAAGCATATGATGATGTTGTGAATCATCCTGTTTTTGCGGAGATGCCAGACTGCAACCGACATGATGAAAAATGACGTGAGTCCAGACATGATTTCGACCAATACGGAATGACCGGCGAAATCTGCCGTAACATCTTTGTAGGCTTCTGGACCGGGAATATATGAGGATATGCCGAAGAATAAAGTGGTCAGGAGCAGGTAGGCCACTCCCAGCCTGAAGGCGTCTCCAAACAGGGATTCACGAGGCGGTATTCCATCCTCGATCTGAAGTTGTAAAGATTGGCTGCTAATGCGTCCGACTGGAGATTGATCTAGCCGGAGAGTCGACAATCTTTCTTTGGTGTTTTGCATGGTGACTGCCTCAGGACGACACTCTAGCAACGAAATTCAAGGTCAAGCAGGCACCCCAACGGTTACAAAGGATGCGGTGTTCGGCCAACCAGGGGCATACCCTTGCGGATACGGAAATCCAGTTCATGCGCTTCTCCAAGGCAGACTAATGGCGGCCCTGTAACGGCTGGGGGATATTCGGCCCGCGAGAAAACCGGCGGCATCCTGAAAGCGCACGCGCAGACGCTCTTCCACGTTGCGCAGACCCACGCCTATGCCTGGACGGGAATCGGCGGATGCATCGTCTCTCGGCATATCGTTTTCGACAATAACATGAAGCCGGTTATCTTCGCGATAGGCACTGAGCGTGACTTCCACGGGGCCAACCGTCGCACCGACGCCATGCTTGATCGAGTTTTCAATCAAAGGCTGAAGAATAAGGCTGGGTACAAGGGCGGACTTCACGCCGTCCGGCACGGAGATTTTGAACGTCATGCGGTCGGCGAATCGCTCGCGTTCGATCTCCAGATACTCTTCCTGCAGGGCGATTTCGTCGGCGAGCGATACATCGTGCATAGGATCGAGGGCAAGCGTGGTGCGCATGAAGGTCGATAGCGACAGTACCATGCGCTCGGCGCGCGTGGCGGCACCCTCTTCGATCAGCCCGGCAATGGAGTTGAGCGTATTGAACAGAAAATGCGGATTGATCTGGTAGCGGAGTGCTTGCATTTGGGCAGCTAGCGCTTCCTTACGTGCAATTTCCAGGAGTCGTTCGCGCTCCAGCACTTCGAAGTTGTCTAGTGCGGCGACAAATAAACAACTCCAGCCGAACAGCATGGAAACCCCTTCAATCAACGTGTAACCGGAATAAAGCGGATCGAAGTTAACGGGTTTGGGATATTGGCAAATGGTGTAGTTGATGAAGTCGATTGCCGTATAGATAGGCGCGGTGACGGCCGCCATCAGAAAGCACAGCAGGGCTTTTTGCAAGAAGTTCAGCCTATGCCGCAGGCGAATCAACAGCCTTGCCATCAGATAGGTCATGACCGCGCTTATTCCGAACAACACGACTTTAAGCGGGGCGGACTCGATCGGGTCTATGTTGATGAAGTACCCCAGGATGCTGTCTGCGACAAACATGCAGAGCCAGTACAGAATATTGAGACGTAACGCAGCCTGCAGGACTCCGCAGGATTCTGGTGTGTCGTCGGTGGTCATGGCAGGCGTATTCATGCGTGCATTATCGCCTGCTCTGGCAGGTTTTCGAATGCATTTGGTCGTCGATTTTTCGCCATTCGCAGAAATTTTTCGCCTTCGTAGAAGGCTAATGGCGCTTGGAAGAAATTGACGGGAATTCGCAAACAGGCGTTTTTACAATGCAACCAATCCAAGTGACAGCTTGCAAGCCGGGATGAATTACGGTTCCGGTTGCGTCTGATCCATTGCCTGCCGCTACCCGTTTCGGGCAGGCACTGAATTGGGAAACCGGAAAAACGTAGCATTTCACTGCTTTTGCGAAATACAGCACTGACCGCAGACGTAACCTAAGTCCCTTCGATCCCCTCGCACGGCGCCAAAGCCTTGCCAGCTAGTTCAAGACGTTAGGCATATCTTCACGCTCCTATGCCCAACGTTTCCTTTATTTGGAGCGGTGGAAAATCAAAATGGCACAAAAAGTTCTGGCGGTCGCTCTCTTATTGATGTTTTCCGGCTGCGCAACAACCACCAATAACACTTCCGCTCAAGGAAGCAACCAGGCCGAGAAGAAAATATCGATGGCTATTGGCCGCGAAATTGGCAACTTTAAAATCACCAACTCTCAGGTAACAGAAGCACCGGCCGGTTATAACGGCATGCAGTACACCGTTAAAACGGATGATGGAGCCACCTTCAAATGTGAAATTTTAGAGCCGTCCGGGTTTGGCAAAGTCGCGACTTGGGGTATGGCGAGCGGGGCGGACGCTATGTGCACTGATTTTACCAAAGGCTCGAGCGACATCGGAAAAACCAACAACGCGAGCTGCAACGCCCTGCTTCGGGCTGCCGGCAAATGCTGACGATATACCCAAGCAAACTCCGCCAGCGGACGGCAGGCGCTACCCCTTCTCCGGCACTTGATCGAATGTATTTCGTGGTCGATTTATCGCTGCAGGCAGAATTTTTTCTCCTTGGCAGGCGTATGGCAACCGTTGAAAGAATTGGAATAGGAGCGGTGAACACGAATTTTTACAATGCAGTCACTGTGTAATGTTTGTGATGGTTATTTTATTTTTAAAGAAGACTTCTATGGAGAAATACGATGAAACGTCGAACCCTCTGCTGTGCACTAGCAGCGTTCTCATCCTTGGTGTTTGAAAATGCTCATGCACAGTTGTTTGACCGTGGTGGCGGCCTGATTTATGACAGCGGTCTCAACGTCACCTGGCTGGCCGACGCCAATTACGCCAAAACCAGCGGCTACGACGCCGAAGGCAAAATGAGCTGGCAAAACGCCATGGCCTGGGTCAGCAACCTCAATTACTTCGACAGCGTACGCCACACGACATACAACGACTGGCGATTGCCAGACTTCACCGATTTGGGCGGAGCGGGCTGCGATTACGGCTATAGCGGCACCGATTGCGGATTTAACGTATCGACGTCAAGCTCCGAACTGGCACATCTGTTCTACGGCGATTTTGCGAACAAAGGCGCTCTGGATTCGCGCGGCCTAAACCAATCCGGCTACGGTCTCGTTGACGACCCGAATGACCCCGACGACGAAAGCTTATTCAACAACCTGCAATCGTATGCTTATTGGATGGGGCGCTCGTACACGATCCCCGGAGCAAGTACACCGGACACTGCCGCATGGTATCTGCAATTTTCAACCGGCATGCAAAACACTATCAGTAAAGGCACTCAATATTACGTGCTGGCGGTACGCGATGGCGACGTAGCGGCGATGCAGCCGGTGCCTATACCGGCCACAGTTTGGTTGTTCGGCAGCGCACTACTGGGTTTTGGGTTCCGGAAATCCGGAAGACGTAACTGCTTAGCTTAGTGAATGTTGTTATTCATAAAACTTGAGGAATCGTTATGAAATTGATCTTAAAAACAAGCCTATTGGCAGCGACGCTGCTTTGCTCGGTTAATGCAAACGCAAGCAGAACCATCGTCGATTTCGAAGGCATTACTTCCCAAGGACTGGTGGACGGTTATGGCGGCATATCAGGCTGGAATGAAGCGGCCGCAATGCTAAACACCTATTCGATATACCAAAACCCGCAGCCGGACATGGGCGATGCTTATCTCGCCTTTGGTTTTATGAGCGGAGAGCTGCGCTTCGACTCGGCACCGGTCATTTTCGAAGGCATGTACTATCAATTCGTCGGTTTCGACAAACAAGTTAGTTACGACCTTTATTATCACGACCAGCTGGTATACAGCGCACCGCTAGTCCCGGAAAACCAACCGGACGACATTTACTGGTTGGCATCCGGGTACAGCGGCCTGATCGATAAAATTTATTTTTACGGCACGTCGGACGGCGTCGTCATCGATAATCTGACTTACTCGACGGCGGCGCCCGTACCTTTGCCGGGAGCGGTATGGGTCTTTGCCAGCGGGCTGCTTGGCTTATTGCTGCAAAACCGCAGGCATTCGTCCAGATCAATGAATTGAAAGCCGCGTTGTATCTAAATACAGGCTCGCACTGAGGGTATCTAAAAGAGGACACCTTGATTGCAGTAAAAGCCGAAAATCGATAGGAGTGAAAATAGTGAAGAATAAACAACAATTTATTGCCTCGTTGCTTGCCTTCGGATTGTCCATGTCGGCACATGCCTCGACCGTGGTGACATTCGAGGATATTTCCCCGAATGATCTGGCGGATGGCTACGGCGGCATATCGGGATGGAGCGCCCTGGGAGGCACCGGGATCGGCGATAAAGCCTTCGGCGGCAATGGCCATTACACATTTTGGGGCAACGAAGGCATGCTCAGCTTCGATCATGCACCGGTTGTGTTTCAAGGCACGTATTACAAGGCGTTTCCCCTGCAACAGGATTATCAGTCTCCTTTGACGGCCATTGAGCTTTGGTATCAGGGCAATAGGGTGAGTAGCTTCCAATATTCGGGTGCGCCGCTCCAGAGCATGGTGTGGCTGGGATCGGGCTATGCAGGGCTCGTCGACCACGTTTACTTCAGAGGCGGTTTAACAGGTTTTTCGATCGACGACCTGACCTATGATACCGTCAGTTCTGTGCCGTTACCGGCAAGTTGGGCACTGTTCGCCGGTGGAGCCGCCTTGCTGGGATTCGCGCGGCGTCGTATCGTTTCTCCCTTTCAAGATCGCGAAAATGAAAATTACCGGTAATCCTGGGCTGCTGCCTCAATTTCGCTCAATAGCGGAGGCCAAACCGAGTGTTCCGCGTAACGCCATGCGCGTTGAGTCGGATAAGGCCACAATCTCGTCGTTAGGCAAATCATTGAGTGAAGGCAAAGATCATGCCGTTGACAGCCAATCGATCACGCAAATCATGGCCGGAAAAAGCCTACGTAGTGCCTGAACGGAAATCAATTAAAGCCATAACTATCAATATATTATAATTATTTCGCAGCACGAAGATGTGTTGTTCTGAGACCGGTTTTGCCCTATTTTGGGCGAAAATCAGCCTGCAACGGCCTAAAAACCAAAATCTTCGTTACCCGAAATCGTATGCGTACCGTCATTCAGCCACAACTCAAATTCGGTGAAACCGATATTGCCGCCATCGTCCTCGATCCCAAATCGCGCGATGACATTCCCCAATTACTGCGTGGACTGCAACATCTCTACACCGAGCCCGGCTTGCGTGAGCGGGTATTTACCATTCTGGAAGAGATGATACCTGACCGTGCGAACGGGCAAGGCAAAGCCAACCGCCAAACCGGGCGGCCCGGCATGGAGCAATGGAAGATACTGGTGTTGGGCGTACTGCGCTTGGGTCTCGATGCGGATTACGACCGGATTCAAGAGTTGGCCAATCAACACAAGACGATCCGGCAGATGTTAGGGCATAGCGACTGGCTGGACGAACAGTCGTACGAGTTGCAGACGATTCGTGACAACGTCAGCTTGTTCACGCCCGAGATTCTGGATCGCATCAACCAGGAAGTGGTGCTTGCGGGGCACCAGGCGTTAAAAAAAAACGCCGGGGAAAGCCTCAAAGCCCGGGCTGATTCCTTTGTGGTCAAAACTCACGTGCATTTCCCCACCGACAGCAACTTGCTGTGGGACGCCATCCGCAAAGCCATTCAAACCTGTGCGACGCTCTGCGATGCCCTGGATTTGACCGAATGGCGCCAAAGCGCCTATCACTTGCGTGGTTTCAAGAAAAGCTACCGGTTGATTCAAAAGCTCAAACACTCCACCTCGCAAGATGAAGCCAAGCGACAGGCTAAACAAGCGCAGATCGAAGCCGCTTATCAGACCTACCTCGACCAAGCCGAAATCTATGTGCACCGGGCGCAGGCTACCCGGCAACACCTGAACCAAGCGCATGGCCTACCGACACAGATGCTGGCGGAACTCGACAATTATCTGGCGCATGCCGAGCGGCAGATCGACCAGATTCGGCGCCGGGTCCTGCAAGGTGAAACCATTCCGCATGGCGAAAAAGTCTTTTCCATTTTTCAGCCCCATACCGAATGGATCAGCAAAGGCAAAGCCGGCGTACCGGTCGAGTTGGGCTTGCGGGTGGCGGTCGTCGAAGATCAACACCGCTTCATCCTGCACCATCAGGTCATGGCAAAAACCACCGACGATCAAATCGCCGTGCCCCTGGTCGAACACACCCAAACCCGCTTTCCGGCAGTAACGGCCATCAGCTTGGACAAGGGCTTTCACAGTCCAAGTAATCAGATCGAGCTCAAGCAACACCTGGAAAACGTCATATTGCCGAAAAAAGGCCGGCTATCGGAAGCCGACAAAGCCCGCGAATCCGACCCGACATTTGTCCGCCTGCGCCGGCAACACTCGGCTGTCGAATCGGCAATCAATGCACTCGGTGTGCATGGCCTGGGCAAATGTCCCGATCATGGCATTGACGGCTTCAAGCGCTATGTTGCCCTCGCGATCGTGGCGCGCAACATTCAGCGCCTGGGAGCCGTTTTACGCGAGCAAGAACAACAAGCGGCGGATCGACGACGAGGGCCGTATAAAAAAGCGGCCTAAAGACAGGGCTGATGGTAGAAAAAATCCCGAAGTGCAGGAAAGGTGCGTCCAAAATTTGCCCCCCAAATGGCAAATTGGCATCATGGAGTGCGCCTGGCGGGAAAAAATGCTGGCCTGGGCCGAAAAACGGCTGACGTGACGCCCAGTGAGTCAGCAAAACCATGAAAAAATCGAGTTTTCTTACAGACACTACGTAACATTCGATACACGGAACTCGTTTCCATCGCTGACAAGCTAAGAGACGCTGGGCAACTTACAGATAAGGATTATCTGGATTTTATCGGACCGTCGCCTGAATTTTCCTCGATTGACGGCTCGCGCAATCCGAACTGGGACGCCCCTATGGACTACATCGGACGTCATGAAATGAATCTCGCCTTCATGATCGCAACGGGGTCGGAGCAGCGCTTTATCGACTTCGAGCGGCATCTGTTGTCGCTTTACAAATCGTTTGAGACATGATGCAAACAACGCCAAGTCAAGCAAATTGCAGATGCTAACTCAAACAAAAGCCGATTGGCTCATACCTGTCGGCTTGCTAACACTCAGCTTTATTCCTATATCAGCGGGCATTGTTCGTCTGGTTCAACTCGGTTTTGGTGCCGCCATTACCGAGGAGAATGCGCGCTTCTTTGCCGCGCCACTGCCTGTGGTACTGCACATTGTTGGCTCGTGCCTATTTTGCACCTTGGGCACCGTGCAATTTTCTTGCGTTTTTCGCCGAGAGCAGCTCAATTTGCACCGGCTGTTCGGGCGCTTGCTGATCCCTATCGGGCTTGCGGTTTCGATTTCCGGCCTATGGATGACGCTGTATTACCCGCGTGCAACGCTAAATTATGATGGGCCTGTGCTCCATGTTGTACGTATATTGGTCGGAGTGGGAATGACCTTGTCTTTATTGCTCGGGCTGTTGGCAGTCCGCAGGCAAAATATCACGCATCATCGCGCCTGGATGATGCGCGCCTACGCACTTGGCCTGGGTGCGGGCACGCAGGTTTTCACCCATATTCCGTTGTTTGTCTTCCCAAGCCTTTGGAGCGAAACATCAAGGGCAATATGCATGGCCGCCGGGTGGAGCATCAATATCGCTGTGGTTGAGTGGATATTGATGCGCAATCGGCGTGGCTCTCATTAGCTTGAATATGATACCTATCAATGAAAAAGGAGAGATCACAATGAAAACCAGCTTTCTGCCGCTATTGTTTGTAATTGCTTTATCAGTTAGCGGATGCGCCGGCACTACATCGATCAAGAATTTGGCATTACCGCCGGTAAGTACGATCGAAGGCACAGTCACGCAACTTGAGGAAAACGGCTTTGTTCTAACGGATAGTTCCGGTTCTATTCCTGTTAAAGCCTGGTTGCCGGACAACAGGAAACTAAATGTTTCGCTGAGTGAGAAAGTCAAAGTATACGGCAATCTGCAAGGCGGTCAGGAAAAGGTATTTAATGGATATGTTATCAGGAAGCCGACCGGTGAACAGATCATCATCACCAATCCGACACCCCATTTTGGCTTTATTATTCAAAGTTCATTTCAGTAATTCCTGATAACGCCATCAACGCAGACGCATAAAAACGGTGCGCTGGTTATGAAGAATATTGGGCGCTCTCCCATTTCAAATGAAGCGGTTCAAAAAATGAAAATGTCCTTGATTTTTTTTATCGGCATGCTCTTCAGTGGCAATTCCTATTCTGATGCGGGTGGCTGCCCAGCAAAATATAACGCTGTTGTCGACGCTAATTCCGGCTGAATAACCTGTGTTCCAAAAGATCAGGAGAACGGCAATGGCGAAGATAACGCCTATAGACCTTCGTTATCGGATCTTTTTATGGCGGTGGTCGGGCATGCCCGTTCTGGCGGCGTTTCAATAAAGTTCCCGGTCTAGTTCGGCCGGGGATTGATAGTCCGGCGTTGACTGCCGGGCTTTAATCGAAGTAGTTCGGCATACTCGATTGAGTTCCGAAGCCTTATCTTGGCTTTATGTGCTAGGTGTGGCGGAATGGCGGGGCGAGTTCTTGCCGCAAGTACGCCAAAATACTTTCACCGCGATCCGCCGATCAGTCGCCAATGTACCCAAGTGCCGGCCCACGCGGCGAGCGGCAACTCGACAAAGCCCCAAGCGACGGTTGTTATCGCAATGGGTGCTGTAACGTAACCGGCAAGCCACATTCCCCACTGCACCCAAGCCCAGACAAGAAACCAAATGCAAAGGCCAGAGACGATGCCCGCGCGATGGGGGTAAGAAAATGCGGGCTTGAAGGCAAGTGCCAGCCAGACAGAAAAAATGCCGAGGAGCAACAGCTTGAGCACACCCTGTGCCGCGATAAGAGGGGTTGGTTCAGGGAGCTTGAAGCGCAAAAACAGATTGGCCCATTCGTCGGCGAGCACCCCTAAATTCAGGACGGCTTCACCCGCAACGATGATGAGTCCGGCGATAACGCCGCCGACGAGTAGTGGAAACGGTTTCATGGAACAGTCCGATCAGAGAAAAAGCCCATGGTACGCCATAACCGGAGCTTTGGGCGAAGCTACCAAAGCTTCCGCCGCGGCCCGGTTTTTCTTCTAATTGATCATTAACCCACGCGGTCATGCGATCTGCTCGATGCGGCACTGTGCGCACAGCGGATAAGAAGCAACGAACTCGGAGAGCCGTCGATTCATGTCGTCGAACGATCGGCCGTACATGTACAGGGCGGTTTCTGTTGGGCCTTGCCAGTAACTCAAGACTCGGCCTTCGTCCTCAAGCAGTCGACCAAACTCGGCGTACACGTAGTTTGAATCGCAGTCGCGGTATGTTTCCGGCGTGAGGTCGGTACCATTCAGGTAAACAGCCAAACCTTCTGCGGCGCCGAAGGCAATCTCTTCACCGGTTGCTTCAATGGTTAGCATTGAACCCTTCGGCGCGCCAAGGCTCTCCAAGGTAGTAACGACGAGCGAGATAACGCTAGGGGAAGATGTTGGAACTTGAATCTCGATATCGCAGTATTCGATCTCGCCGCTCTTGGCCTGCATGGTTCCACCACCGCTAACTTCACCGCTACTGCCTTTCTTCAGAACGGCATCTAGGTGGTCTTCGAAGAACTCGCCGCTGTGCAATGGCTGGAGCTTCGCATTCAATCGGGCCACGAGAAACTCACTGGGTGGGGAGGGATGTTTTTTCTTAAACAGGCGACCGAACATCGTAGTGACTTCCTATGGTGAGGGACTGGCAAGTAATGGGATGGTTGGCTGAATATTTAACACTAAACCTGGTTCTATACAATAAGTCAGGGGACTGAAGCTGTTGGCGTTGGGGAAGCAGCGCGGTGTTTTTGCGCTTCAACAGTCGGGCGGCGGCCGGTTTGAGCCTGTGAGCGCCGAAGTGAAAAAATTCGGCCTCCAGGCTCTCAATCGCCGCAAGCATCGACTGGCGACAAGCGCTCCAACAAGGCCTCGGCATCGTGTAAATCGAGCGTTTCGAAACCTTCGCTGAATGAGAGTAAATGTCTCGCAGAAAGTCGTGCGAATTGATTCGCACTGCTGGCGGTATTACTTTACTCGGCGTGACAAAAGGGGACCGATAAACCTTAGGCTACCGCCGTACGTTTTCTCAACAAGCCGAGGCCAAACAAGCCTGAACCGAATAGCCATACGGCGCCGGGAACCGGTACTGCAGCGACCGCGAAGTGCGAAAGGCTATCGGCATAGACCGTGATGGTGCGGTCGTCAAGCGAAGCCGTGCCGCCTAAGTTTTCCCAGCGATTGTTCTTCCACTGGAAGACTCGTAGCAGCGATTCATCGACGTTGGCGAACAGCGAAGAATCAAAGCCAAAAGTTAAAATGGCTATGAACAAGTTGCAGGTTGAAGAAATACCGGGTCATGTGTGACGCATAGCGTGAGTAATCGGTTAGGAATCTGGTTTTCCCAAAATCGTCGATTCAACCGATAGCAAAATTCGTCGAGATATTCCTGTACATAGTTACCTGACACACCATGGTAAGTACCCAGCAAATAGCTTTTAAGGTTACTGATGACCACATGAACCCAAGGTAACCATTCACTCGCCATTTCAGGAGGGGTTACCTTGGCGATATGGTGATGTTCCTCGGCCAGCACATTGAGCGCAGCCAGCGCATCGGTATGCAGGGTTTGGCCTGGGGCAAGCGTTTGTTGGGCGAATGCTCTAACACTCTCGTGCGTCACCTGCTCAACCACCTTCATAGCCACAAAGCCGGGCTTACCATCATTATGTTCGCAAGCCACTAAAATAGTGGTTTTACCGGCGGCGCCTCGCCCGCGTTTACCGGCACGTTTGCCGCCGATAAAGGCATCATCGAATTCGATAATGCCGCTTAGTTTGTACAGATTATTCTGATCACCCATGGCCGTGCGTAATTTTCTCAACAGCCGTTGCGCCGTCAGCCAGGAAACACCAATTAGTTTGGTCAGCCGCAATGCGGAGATACTACCCTTGTCCGACGATACCCAATAAAGACTCCAAAACCATTTCACGAGCGGTAATTTGGTGTTGTGAAACAAGGTGCCGGCTGTCACCGATGTGTGATGATGACAAACTGCACATTCGTAGACATGTCGTGTCTGGAGCAACCAACCTTTCTGATGGCCACAGCGTGGACAGCAAAACCCTTCAGGCCACCTGAGGTTGATGATGGCTTGAAGACAACTTTTTTCATCGGCAAAGTGCTGTTGCCACTCCCAAAAACTCGTGATCTTTGCTTGCATGACCGCTCTCCAGAATATCCCACTAAAATTCAGATCGGGTAACCTGTGGTAAGTTCATAGCCATGAAAGTTAATTTCAATAAGCCGGTAAATTCGCCGTCGAAGTCCACGCCGAAAAGTTGAAGCCTGCCACCGGGAACCGAGAAAGTGGGGGCGCCGATCTCACCTTTGGCGACTAATTTTTGGACAATATCGGCTTCTTCCTGGTCATAGCGGGCAAAAAATTGCCCGGCGCTATGAGCTCCCGTAAATTCATAGCCGACGCTGCCGATCGAGGGACCTGCGTTGTTTGAGAACCCATTGGCAATACCGATATTGGTATCGGCATCCACCCGCCAACCGGTCAAGAGACTCAACATCACACTCAAGGTCTTGGTCTCGCCCGGCGCCAGTGAATCCATATTCCAACGCTCGGCACCGGCGACCCAGGGATGTTCGGGCGCGAACTCGTCGTTATTATTCAAGCCGTTCTCTTCTACCGAAATATGAGTACCGACACTGGGCTTGCCTTGCGAGTGTTCATCGATACCGTTCCCCTCCACCCCGTAATGGCCGATTTCGAAAGCGGTCGGCGCTTGCGAACTGCTAAGACTGATATAGTCCACTTGGCTCCCTGCGCCATTGTCGTTTCCGTGGAGGGTAATGTCATGGCGATAATCGGAATAAGCGCCGGCATAGCCGCGGTTGTCGTACACCCCCGCTTGAGAATGCATGCCATGCAACAGTTGGAAGAATTGCAGATTATTCAGCGTGTCCGTGCTGGTATTGGTGATGCTGTAGGATTGCAGCAATGCATAGCGGTTCGACATGAACGAACGCCCGGCGCCGCCGGCCGACGCCGCGGCCAAACCCATCGGCGTACCGGTCAAGGTATCGACAATTTGAAAGCTTTGTGCGATTTGAATGTCGGGATTGGCGATGGTGGATGCCGCGCTGCTTACGACGCCGTCCGCGTCGCTCACGGTGGCATGAATAGCCTCCACAGTCGAGAAATTCGAATTGGTTGTCCAATCCGGAAAAATGAAGTCGCGCTCCAGCCAAGTGGGTTTCACCGTGGCGCCGTTTTTGCTATAGCCTACTGCCGCTCCCCATTCGCCCGACAGGTATTCACGGCCCGCATAACCAGGGGTCTTATCATTCATATGGTCCGAATAGCCGGCATCGCTCAAAGCGATTTCCCAGTCGGCGTTACTTAGTGCCTGAACGGAAATCAATTAAAGCCATAACTATCAATATATTATAATTATTTCGCAGCACGAAGATGTGTTGTTCTGAGACCGGTTTTGCCCTATTTTGGGCGAAAATCAGCCTGCAACGGCCTAAAAACCAAAATCTTCGTTACCCGAAATTGTATGCGTACCGTCATTCAGCCACAACTCAAATTCGGTGAAACCGATATTGCCGCCATCGTCCTCGATCCCAAATCGCGCGATGACATTCCCCAATTACTGCGTGGACTGCAACATCTCTACACCGAGCCCGGCTTGCGTGAGCGGGTATTTACCATTCTGGAAGAGATGATACCTGACCGTGCGAACGGGCAAGGCAAAGCCAACCGCCAAACCGGGCGGCCCGGCATGGAGCAATGGAAGATACTGGTGTTGGGCGTACTGCGCTTGGGTCTCGATGCGGATTACGACCGGATTCAAGAGTTGGCCAATCAACACAAGACGATCCGGCAGATGTTAGGGCATAGCGACTGGCTGGACGAACAGTCGTACGAGTTGCAGACGATTCGTGACAACGTCAGCTTGTTCACGCCCGAGATTCTGGATCGCATCAACCAGGAAGTGGTGCTTGCGGGGCACCAGGCGTTAAAAAAAACGCCGGGGAAAGCCTCAAAGCCCGGGCTGATTCCTTTGTGGTCAAAACTCACGTGCATTTCCCCACCGACAGCAACTTGCTGTGGGACGCCATCCGCAAAGCCATTCAAACCTGTGCGACGCTCTGCGATGCCCTGGATTTGACCGAATGGCGCCAAAGCGCCTATCACTTGCGTGGTTTCAAGAAAAGCTACCGGTTGATTCAAAAGCTCAAACACTCCACCTCGCAAGATGAAGCCAAGCGACAGGCTAAACAAGCGCAGATCGAAGCCGCTTATCAGACCTACCTCGACCAAGCCGAAATCTATGTGCACCGGGCGCAGGCTACCCGGCAACGCCTGAACCAAGCGCATGGCCTACCGACACCGATGCTGGCAGACCTCGATGGCTATCTGGCGCATGCCGAGCGGCAGATCGACCAGATTCGGCGCCGGGTCCTGCAAGGCGAAACCATCCCGCACAGCGAAAAATTCTTTTCCATTTTTCAGCCTCATACCGAATGGATCAGCAAAGGCAAAGCCGGCGTACCGGTCGAGTTGGGCTTGCGGGTGGCGGTCGTCGAAGATCAACACCGCTTCATCCTGCACCATCAGGTCATGGCAAAAACCACCGACGATCAAATCGCCGTGCCCCTGATCGAACACACCCAAACCCGCTTTCCGGCAGTAACGGCCATCAGCTTGGACAAGGGCTTTCACAGTCCAAGTAATCAGATCGAGCTCAAGCAACACCTGGAAAACGTCATATTGCCGAAAAAAGGCCGGCTATCGGAAGCCGACAAAGCCCGCGAATCCGACCCGACATTTGTCCGTCTGCGCCGGCAACACTCGGCTGTCGAATCGGCAATCAATGCACTCGGTGTGCATGGCCTGGGCAAATGTCCCGATCATGGCATTGACGGCTTCAAGCGCTATGTTGCCCTCGCGATCGTGGCGCGCAACATTCAGCGCCTGGGAGTCGTTTTACGCGAGCAAGAACAACAAGCGGCGGATCGACGACGAGGGCCGTATAAAAAAGCGGCCTAAAGACAGGGCTGATGGTAGAAAAAATCCCGAAGTGCAGGAAAGGTGCGTCCAAAATTTGCCCCCCCAAATGGCAAATTGGAATCATGGAGTGCGCCTGGCGGGAAAAAATGCTGGCCTGGGCCGAAAAACGGCTGACGTGACGCCCAGTGAGTCAGCAAAACCATGAAAAAATCGAGTTTTCTTACAGACACAAACTACGGAAAAATCGTTCCGTCGGCGAATTATCCCAACAATTGCCTTTCCGGTTCATGCTCTACTCCATGCGCATCACCGCCAGATGTTGCCGACATTCCCGACCGGCATACTGGCTGCCTCGATCCGAGTGAAGTAGCAGACCCGGCGGCGGTTTGCGGCGCCAGAAGGCCATTTGTAATGCCTTGATACAGAGCGAGGTCCGCATATGGTCGTCAATGGCCCAGCCCACCACTTGGCGGGAGAACAGATCGATAACGACCGCGACATAAAGCCAGCCCTGTAACGTCCAGACATAGGTAATATCCGTGGTCCAGACTTGATTTGGCTAAGCGACCTTGAATTGGCGATCCAGCCGATTGGGGGATATGTTCTCGCTGTGGTTGCTGTCCGTGGTGACTTTAAATCGTTTGGGGTAGCGAACCTTCAGCTTTAAATCTCGCATGATCCGCCGCGTTTTAAAGCGACCGACGGTAAAGCCTTGTTTCTGGAGAAATAGTCAAATCTGGTGTACAGGCCAATTGAATCAGGCGGCGATCTGCTGATTTTCATCCCTATTCTCTGCCTCAGCGATGCCATCCTGAAATCGGATGCCCTGGATCACGTCCGGCAATTGTTTAAATCCGCGTATCTTGCGCCAACTTTTTTCGGCGGTCAGTGCCAACTGGAACACCAGGCCCAGCAGCGTATTCCGTGACACGCAGTTCTTGGTTCGCGTCGTCCGATGGCGAATGGTCGCAAAGCTCGATTCGATCGGATTGGTGGTGCGGATGTGTACCCAGTGTTCAGCGGGAAAGTCGTAAAACGCCAGTAGCGATTCACGGTCTTTTTCCAAGATGTTAACTGCCTTGGGGTACTTGGCTTCAAAGTCTCTCTGGAAGCGATCAAAGGCTTTGGCTGCCTGAACTTTGGTTTCCGCCATCCAGATTTCCTTCAAGCCTGCCTTGGCTTTCGCCTGAACCGAATCCGGTAATGCAGCCAGCACATTCGCCGTTTTATGAACCCAGCAGCGTTGCGTCCGTGTCTGCGGCCAAGCTTCATTCACCGCCGCCCAGAAGCCCAGAGCCCCATCACCGGTTGCGAGTTTCGGCGCGGCCTGTAAACCGCGAGCCTGCAAGTCTTGCAAGACGCTCAGCCAGGATGCCTTGGATTCTCGATAGCCATCCGAGAGTGCCAAAAGTCGCTTTTCACCATGCTCATTGACGCCGATGATCACCAACAGACAGAGGCGGTCATCTTCGCCGCGCAGCGTCGAATAAATACCATCGGCCCAAACATAGACATAGCGCTCATTCGACAAATCCCGCTGATTCCAGGCTTGATATTCATCACCCCACTGGGCTTTCAGGCGACTGACCACTGCTGGCGACAAGCCTTTCGCCCCGTTGCCCAGTAGCACCGACAACGCTTCCTGCATGTCTCCCGTCGAAATACCGCGCAGATACAACCAGGGCAAAGCCGCTTCCACCCGCTTGGCTTTACGGACATAGGGTGGCACCAAGGACGAATTGAATTTGATGCCACCGCCGGAACGGTCTCGCACCTTGGGAATTTTGACGGCCACATTACCCACCCCCGTAACGATTTCACGTTCGGGTAAATACCCATTGCGAACAACTGTCTGGCGACCTTTCAAATCCGTAACATTCCGGTAGTCCGTCAAAAAGGCTTGGAGCTCTGCTTCAACTGCCTGTTGAATTAAGGCGCGAGCACCCCTTCTTAATAAATCAGTCAAACTATCGTGGATGGAACCCGCACATCCCCAGTCTTTTGCGTTATCTTTGTTCATGGCGTCTCTCGTGGTTGCTGTTATTCGATCTCGTCAATCTCATTTCAGCAGAGGACGCCACCTCTCTTCAAGCTTGGCCGTACACCAGATTTAGTTATAACTCTTGTTTCTGCAAGTGATTCTCTAAACGACGCGAACCAAAGCACTGCTTGTTGTCGGTAAAAATCTGCCTCATTTTTTCGGCAAGTTTCTGGTCTTGGCGTTTGTTGTCGTCATCATGCGGAGCCTTGAGCCATGCGTAGTAGGCACTGGTGCTCACCTGCATGACTCGACACAGCACGGTCGCTGGGTATATCTTCTGTTGCACCTGAATAAACCCGTACTTTATTCGGCTTCTTTCGCAAAGAAGACGGCGGCCTTTTTTAATATCTCGCGCTCCATTCGCAGTTGTTCGTTTTCCTTGCGCAATCGGATCAATTCGTCATGATCCCCCAGATTCAGGCAAGACTTTTTTACCGCCGACTCGTTGGCTGAAGGTTTGCGTTCCGCTCGTACCCAGCGTCCCAGGGCGCTTTGCGAGATACCCAAATGATCGGCAGCTTGCTGTTGGGTATAGCTTTTTTCCAGAACCAGTCTGGCGGCATCTTGTTTGAATTCCAGGCTGTATTTTGGTCGATTGTGTTTTTTGTCGTTACTCATGATCACCTCTGCTAGCAGTATAAATTCTGCCTTTAGAAGTGCCCGGGGTTATTAGACCATTTCATTAGCCTCAGTTTCTACGTTGGCGTAGCAGCGATGATTTTTGGTTTCCTGTTTCTGGTCGCCGGCCTCGTAGTTCAGGCTCTTGATGCCAATGTAATCCCGTACCTTAGAGCTGACCTTAACACAAACCGCAACACAAAAAGACTGTTTAGAGTCTAAAGATATTACATGTATCGCGTGTTTTTTAATCTAATGCGCGATCAGAGACTTAGAATCTATTAATATTCGGAGCAGATTTTTGAAGATATGGAACAGAATCCAGCGCTGTTTTTTCGATCTTCTCTATCAACTCTACTATTTGTTGATCCAGCATGAATCGTAATTCCCATTCCATGGCCAAATCGGCCGGCAAGCTGTCGATACGATGGTGTTCGATGTAGCTTTGTTGAAGACGCTCCTGGCTTTGGGCAACCTCGGCGCGGATAGCCTGACGTTCACCTTGCAATACCTGCGCGGCATGCTCCAGGGCAGTTGCCAGCGATACGTCAAAAGCACGGCTATGTTGTTGCAGTTCATCGGGGAAATGGCTGAATTGCTGACCACTTAGCAATCGATAGCGTTTTCGTACTTGCAGCAAGCCGGACAAATGGTTGGCTTCTTTGATAACCACCCTGAGCGCTGTCCTTTCGTGAATTTTGTCAGCCAAACGTGCATCCGGTTCCAATATTGCGTGGGCTATCAAGTCCTGAGCCACCGCCAGATCTTTTTCCGCCGACAGGCGCAACGGCAAGGTATAGTTCAGCAAATGACTGACATCCGGTAGCCGGAGGGTGAACTTAGCGAGCGTACGCAATGCCGATACGCTATGGTGGCGCGCCAGCACAATCGAACGCCGCGGCCAGAGCGCATAGTCGAGCACGCCCATCACAATCAAACCAAGCAAAATTCCGATCACTCGGTCTCGCGGCAGATGGAGTTCTGTCACTGCGCCGAAATCGTGCAACACAAACAGCGCAAACGAAAAACCCAATTGCCTACCCAGATAGGCAATACGTTCGCTACCAGCAGTTATCCAGGCGGCCAAGGCCCAGAACGGAGCCGTCGCCAGTGCAAAACCGACAATAGTGTCGAGTTGAGACTGAAACACCATCACATAAAAGTAAGCGCAAAGCCCGCCCAAAGCAGCGCCCGACAAGCGCAACATTGATAGCCGGTAGTCGGCACCGAGACTGGTCTGAGCGGCAACTAGACAGGTGGGTATGGCGGTATTGATATCCGGCCAATCCAGACTTTGCACTATCAGCATGCAAAGTATGGCACCCAGGGAAAACTTTATCCCAAATTGCAGGCTGTCGGCGTGCCTAGCCCAAAACTCGTAGCCGAACCAGGCTGGAAACCAAGTATGAGTTTCGCTATTGGCGGTCTGTTCTTCTGCGTTATCAGACTTAGGCCGTACTACCGGTTGATGTAAATCATGCATCAACCCGGTAATCCGTTGCAGGGCACGCCACAAGGCAGTTAACACCGATGGATGGGTTTGACCGGAATAGCGGTGTAATATCTCGTCGTTCAACAATCCCTCTATTTTCCCGGAAACATCGTGCGATTCTGACATCCCTTCTCGCAGCGCGGTACAGGCACTTTGCAGGGCCAGATAGACATTTAATTTCTCCCTAGTCATCGGCTGGGCGCGATACTCCGCCGCCAAAACCTGATCAAGCCAGTCCGTTAGCTGGTGCAAACCGTCAATTTCCAGCAACAGGGCTTGATAAGTCTCATGGTGTTTATGCACAGAGGGATGAATGAGTTCAGCGTTTGCCAGCAAAACCAATAATTTGCCGAAGCTACCGACACTCGGATGTTTCGGCATTTCTGGCTTAGGGCTAGGCACTCCGCTATCGGCCAAACGCACGCTGAAAATGTGCTCCACTGCCAGCAGTTGTGCTGCAATGTTGGCTTTAAGCTGTTTCAGCGGATCTTGTGGCTTAATGGTCAGGTGCACCACGGTCCATGAACCCAATGCCAGCACGCCAATGAGCGGGACGGTCCATAGGGCGTTGTAGATGCCTGCATCGGGGTTGCTTGGGGTATACATCACCGCTACCGAATACCAAAGTGCAATGCCGGTAGGCCAGGCGATCAGGCGGGCATGAAACAGGGCCAAGGCCAATATGATAAAAGACAGGGAGAGTAACAGCCAGGCATCGTTGCCGGCGAACATCAGTGTAAATACCGATACCATAGTGGTGATGATGAGATAGCCCAATTGGCGCAACCCGAACAGCAAGGATTGGCCGGCATTTGCATAGGCGTCATAACTCAAACAGATGAGCAGTGCAATCGCCCCAAACGGTGGTACGTGCAATGTTTGGCTAACCAATGCGATGATTAGCGACACCACGAACAATCGAGTTGCAGCGACACGTCGTTCCGGAGAGTCTTTGAGTTCGGCCTTCAGGAATTGCGCTAGGCCGGTTCCAAACCAAAACCGGCTGTGGCTTTGATGCCGGCCTGATGTGTGCCTACCGTCTCGGTTATTCATAACGGCGGCGAGGCTTTGCTGACTCCTTCGGTGCTGACTGGGGCGTTTCTCTGTCTGTTGGCAGGGCGATCCAGCACAGTCACAAATGCAGTCATTCCCATGCGTAGCGGATGCTCGGGGTCGCGTTCCTGTATCTCGATTCGGACCGGAAAACGCGATGCCAGAATCACCCAATTCAACGTGCGCTCAACTTCCGGCAACACACCTTGCTGTTTAATATTGTCGGGCGAATTGGCCCAGCCGATACCGGTCACCACGCCGCGATAGCGCTTGCCGGGATAACCGACCAGAAACACTTCGGCCTCCTGGCCGGGTTTGATCGACTGCAAATAAGTTTCCTTGAAGTCGGCGATCACATACCAGTGGCGGTCATCGACCAAGGCAAACATTTGTGCGCCGGCCTTGGCATATTCGCCTTCGCGGGTATTCAAATTGGTGACGTAGGCATTAAACGGCGCGCGCACATAACAGAATTCCAAATCGAGTTCGGCGGCCGTGACCATGGCTCTGGCTGCTTCGATACGGGCATTGACGTCGCCGACTTGGGCAATCAAGGATACGGCCCGGCGGCTATCGCTTTTGGCTTCCTCAATCGCGCTACGAGCCGACAACTCTTTAGCTTTCGCATCCGCCAACTCGGCGCGCGAAGCCGCATAGCGGGAACGCGCCTGTTTCAGCTGATCGGTGGTGACATATTGTTTATCGGCCAAGGGTCCCAGGCGTTCCAGATAGTTATGCAGATACTCGTCTTCCGCCTCGATTCTTTTCACTTCGGCATTGGCGGCGGCGCGCTGGTGTTCCAGGCGTTCGATGGCAATTTCAGCGGAACCGCTGGAGGCACGTCGTGAATCGACGTCTTTTTCCGCCAGTAGCAATTCGGCCTTGGCTTTGTCCAATCTGGCCTGATAAGGGCGCGGGTCGATCACGTACAGCAAATCGCCCTGTTTGACGTACTGATTGTCCTCGACATGCAATTCCACGATACGGCCGCTGACTTCCGGGGCGATGCCGACGATGTTGGCCCGCACCATCGCATCGTTGGTGCGCGGATTTTGATAGTTGATATGCCAAACCGCCGAGCCGGCCGCCACCGCACCCAGCACGATGGCTATGCCGATGACGCGGCCAAGCAATATCCGGTTTTTCAGGCTTAACACTCGACTATCGATTTGACTATTTTCCATCAGGAGCCGCCGCTTTCACGTTGAATAAAACACCAACCAGATAACAAAGGTGCATAAAGCCCACAGGCTGGGCCCAATCAGTAGCGGTGGACCCAAATGGGGTGCCAAGCGGTAGTGTACCAATTGCCACATCAACAGCATGCTGGCCGCCAGCCCGCTGAGGATGCAGATGATCCAGGCCGGCCAGAACGAACCTTCTAGGCTTAGCATCGGATCGCAAGCAGTCAGGAAAATCGAAATACTCGCCAATAAAAACGCTTTGCGTAAATGCGTTGCGGCCATCATGCGCAGGGCCTTAAACGTATGATCATTTCCATACCCAAGCGCTAGAATTCATCATCGGATTGTTCAACCTGATCGCCTCGAGCGGTGATGACCGCTTGATGCAGCCTCTCCAAATCCGCCTCCAGCTTTGAGATTTCCCCAGGCGCATAATCATCGAATAGACGACCGAGATGGGTCAAATGCTCGGGGAAAGTCTGTTCGTATACGGCGCGACCCGCGTCGGTCAAGCGTATGATCTGGCTGCGGCCGTCTTTTTTCGAGGCCAATCTTTCTACAAGCCCCTTATCTTCCAGTCGACTGACAACGCCCGTGAGCGTGCCTTTAGTAATCAAAGTTTCCTCGCCAAGTTTTTTGGGCTGCATGCCGGAGGTTTTACCCAGCGTAATAATCACGTCGTATTGCGGTAAAGTTAAATCAAGCAGGTGCACATGTCTTGCCGCATAAGACAAAAACGCCTGGTGTGTGCGCAGTAACTGGCGCAATACGGTTGGAAAGGTGGATAAAGAGGACATAATACAAAAATAATTGTTCTAATTAGGACATGATAATAGCTACAAGCCTCTTTTCTTTCAAGAAATAACCTAAAAGCTGCTTTATTACCGGCAAAGCTATAAATAGTTAACTCCAACGTACAGTATCTACCTGTCAATGAGGAAGACTGCCACCCAATGCTTCTCTATCCGTATTCAAACCTCCTTGGCTTTGCCCGCCGGAAACATAAACCAAGGTTGCCGCGGCTCGTAGCAAGGTCGCGCGGCTATCGATTTCGGTGTAACGGGCTCGTGCCAAATCCTTTTGCGCCGACAGCAACTCTATCACCGTAGAAAAGCCGTGAGTATAAGATTCCTGGGTAGCGGCATAGGATTCTTCGGCGGCTTTCAACAAGGCTAAAGCAAACTCGCGTTTTTCCAGCGCGGTTTTGGTATCGGCATAGGCTTTCCAGATATCGCGCATGATTTCCAGGCGCAAGGTATCGAGTTGGGCTTGGGACACTTGTTTTTTTGCCTCTGCTTCACGCACGGCATTACTGCGTTCAAAGCCGTCGAACAAGGTCCATTCCACATTCAACATCGCCGTATTAACCATATCATTGGCGGAATAATTTTCGTTACCTGGTGGATTGGTGTGTACATTTCCCCAGTATTGATTGCCCACCATGCCTCGCAAGGAAACCTTGGGCCAGAATTCGGCACGCGCCTTCTTCACTTCTGCTTCGCGGGCGCGCAACTCGGCAAGGCGCGCCATCAAATCAGGGCGTTGCTCCAAGGCCTGATCGACAATTTTTTCGACCGATGGCTCCAGCCCCTCTGGCAGTGGCAGTTTGCTCATGTCTATCAGCTGCAAGGCGTAAGCGGGAGAAATGCCCAAATTCGTGGTCAGATCGGCGCGAGTCTGCGTCACGGCACCGCGCGCATCTTGCAGGTCATAACTGGCTTTTGCCTGCTCCTGAAGCGCCAGTAACAGGTCGGGTTTGGTTGCCAAGCCTTGTTTGAGTCTTGCCTGAACCGAGTCAGCGTTGGTCTTCGCCGATTCAAAGGTTTGCTGAGCCGCAGTGACCTTGGCCAACGCGGCCTGATAGGCAAAAAAACTGCTGGCAACCCGATAGGCAATCTCCTGATGCTTGCGATCAAAGGCAAAGTTAGCCTCGCTCAGGCGCTCTGCGCCAGCCTCTACCAACGCATCACGTCGACCGAAATCGAACAGTGTCCATGCCAAATCCAAACTTCCAAAAGCCGCATAACCATGGCTTACCAGCGCACCGCCGGGAATAGGGAAGCTGTTTTTAAAATGTTGTCCGAACGCCATGGCTGTCAAGGTCGGATACCAGGTACTGCGATTGCGTTCCAGGCGAGCGGCGGCGGCTTTCGCCTCCTCCCAGCTAACACGGGTTTCCGGGTGCGTGTGCAGGGCTAAATCCACCAAAGCCGGCAAATCGTAAGTTTGCTTGGTATCGATTACGCTATCTTCAGCTGGAGAGCTGGAATTAACGAGTGCTGGGCTGTTTTTAGTTTGGTAATCATGCCAAGATACTGCTTGGTTGGCCGGAGCCGCCGGCGCTGGTGGCTGATGATGCCGGGGAAGGCTCTGGGGCGTGCACGCCGTCAACATCAACACTGCTGGAATCGTCCAGCCGCTAAAGCCTCTCGGCACGCATGACCATAACGAGAGGATGTTACGACGCCAGCAGCGTAGCAACGCACGCAAATTTAAAAAAAGCTTATTCAAACGTCGATTGAATTGTGGAATCACACTATTTCAGAAAAAATTTAGCGCCAGAACGTCAAAATTATTAGATATATCTGGATTATTGAGGCTTAGAAAAAGAGAGATCGACCTGAACTTTACCATTTACTCGGGTGTGTGTAAGAAAGAGTTTGGCAACGAACTCGCATAGCCTAGCCGGACTCTGTTTCCAGGACTTTAGGTGAAACTGGTTACAAACCGGCAACCAACATCATGTTGCTGATGACGACCCCGCAGTAGAACATGACGGCCATCCCCAGTGTTGCCGTGCCCCAATGGCTTTTAATGGTGCGTCTAGCCATAAATATGGCTACGATTACAGCCAGAATGACCAGCTTGAGCAAGCAAATAGAAACTCCAAGTCCCAGCAAGCCGCTAAAGTAATTGAGCACCGGATTGACTTCGGCCAGTTCGGCAAACGTCAGTCCCAGGTAGGTGACGATACCATCCGCAACATGCAATCCGCCAAACGACAAGATCAATGCCGAATTGACGGCCAGTCTCAGAGTCAATTGCGAAGCGGAGAGGGATGCAAAAAACCGACCCACACGGGCTTTTAAACTCAGCGGGTGATTCAAGCCGCATTTCTCACGGATATAATCGGCTTTCAGTTGATCATCGGTGGCTTGAACCAGTGCCTGGCACTCCATCCCGGCTTGAACGATGCGTTGTTCGATGGTTGCTTCGAACGCGGACATGAGATGCCCCCTATGGTGCGTGTTGCCGAGATACCGGCTGACAAACTCATCAACCGGTCTAACTGTTTACGGTTTAATGGCTGGAAACATAAATGCTGTGCATTTCTTCATAGCGGCTTAACGCCTCTTTCAATGATTCGCCGGCCAACTGCAAATCGCCGCCGCGCGCTGCTTTCCAGGCCGTATTCAAGCGTTTGCCGGCATGCTGGCGTTTAACTTCAAGATCGTTATTCTCAATGTCTTTTTGCTGCTGTTTGGCGTCGCTGACCAGCTCGGCCACCGTTTCCTTGTCCGCACCGCTTTCCACTGCAGAGATGGAAGCTTTGACCTTGGAAATGGTGCTTTCCAGCGCCGCTCTTACTTCTTCGTGACTAAAAGTGGCTGCGGCGACTGGAAAAGACAGTGCATTGATAAAAGTGATTGCTATGGCAAAAGGTAGGAAATTTTTGAATGATGTCATGACGTAAACCTCGGTAAACAAGAAAAATAAAGCTATTCAGGGTTGGAGCTCGGCACTTCAGGATCAAAACGAACTTATGCATCTGGAAGTTCAAGTCAATCCGTTAGTGCAGGTAAAGTCTATCACTAATTTGTTCTTGTTAGAACTTATTTGTTCTTATGAGAACTATTTATGTGCCATGCGTCACACTTCCTATTGGCAGAGGTATTTCGATCGGTTAGCGTGCCTGTGGCGCACCATGAGTATCAGTAGGCAAAACCTTGTGCGGTCTCTCGACGACCTAAAGTAAAAGATTTCTCTTGAGGAAAGGGAGGGTAAAAATTGCCGACGTTGTTCTGATTAGAACTTATTGAATTAATCAGTTTTTCAGCAGAGTTGAGGCCTGTAGCGGTTATTAAAAAGCTGTATCTTCAATCCCCCCACACCCCGGCGGCATTTTGAAAGAGGACGTATTACCCGAGTTAGGTGTCGGCGTTACCAAGACCGCCGCACAGCTTGGCGTTACCCGTGCCGCACATTCCCACATCGTCAACGGCCGGGCGGCCACCAGCGCCGATATAGCACTCCCTGGAGCCTGGATGAACGGCCGCGGGCGATATAACGATTATCCGAATTAACCAGCCTTACCCGACGGGGGCTGAGAAATAGAGGAAAGATCAATCAGTAAACGGTTTCGGTTGCAGACGTTTCGATAACACCGGAATCAAGGCCAAGCCTCCCAGCAAGCTCAAGGCCAGCAGGGTTTGCCAGGACAACAATTGATCGAGCCGCTCGATCCCGCCCAGCGACTGGCCGAGATTGGCGAATATGAAACTGCCCGGTATGATGCCGATAAAGGTAGTGACCAAATAAGTGCGCATCGCTACCGAGGTAAAGGCCGGCGCCAGATTCACCAGCCAGAATGGGAACAACGGCACCAGACGCAGGAACAATAAATAATTGAAGGCGTCGGCCTGAAAACCGTCCAGCAGCTTTTGCGACAGCGTGCTCTGTTGCATTCGCCCCCGCGCCCAATCCGCTAAAAGATAACGGGCCAGCCAGAATACCGCCCCGGCGCCGATAGTGGCTGAAACCACGATCAGCAGGGTTCCCATCCATCGGCCGAACAAAAAGCCCAGCAACAGCGACAGCACCGTGCCACCCGGCAGGCTCAAGGCCGTCGACAGGCTGTAACCGATGCCGCAAGCCAACAGCATCATCAGGTAATGCCGCTCGGTGAAATCGATCAGCATTTGCCTATGCGCGCGGATATTGTCCAGACTCAAGAGTTGCGGACCGTCGAATAGAAAGAATATCGCCACGGCGATCGGCAAGATCCAGATCAGATGTGTTTTGTGCATGACTGTTCTCCCAGCAAGTTTGGAACATGCCGGCCGGCATGATTGGTCAAGCTAATAGACAAGACCGTGGTCAAAAAATCCGAAACCACCCACGCCAACCGCTCCAATTATGGCACCATTAACATGCAAAGCATCAATTGTCCAAATTACGGCACCAAGAAAAACCCGGTATTTTGTGCCGATATATTTAGGCCGCATTTAACCGCTTCGTCATAGCGCCGCTTTTTATAACCCTATGTTCGCTGGCCGATTTGCCTAAGCCCCACTATACTCCGGGCTTGATGCCAATACTACGACCCAATTAGCCGCTCCCTTCCTCACACAAATTGATGAACCGCAAAATCCTTGCCGCCGCGCTTTGGCTCCCCGCATGCAGCTTATTTGCCCAAGCCACGGAAGAAGAAAGTTACCAACAGGCGCTTGAGCAAGCTCGCTCGGGCCAAACCAAGCCCGCTTTGGAGCAATTAAAGCGTCTGGCAAACGCATACCCGCATCAAACCAAATATCTTTATGATTACTTACAAGTGCTATTGTGGGCCGAACGCGACGATGAGGTGCTGCGCGAAGCCGAAAGAGTGGATTTAACCCTAGCACCGGCCTATGTGCTGGAAACGGTCGCCAAAGCCGCCCGCAACAAGGGACAACTGGCTAGAGCCGCCGGCCTATACCAGCAAGCCGCGTTACAAACCCCCGACCGGCTAGCGCCGAACCTGGGCATCGGGCTGGTTTTGCTGGATCGAAAACAAACCAAAGCCGCGATAGCGCATTTCGACAAACTCAGCCAACGCTTTCCCGACAATCCCGAGTTGACGTTGACCCTGGCCCACGCATTGGAACAAGACCGGCAAACTCATCGCGCCAGCCAACAATTCAAAAAAGTATTGTCCTATCAACCGGACAACAGCAATGCCGTTTTCGGCTTATTCAGAACCCAATCAGCAAGCCAAGACTTTACGGCCGCCATCGTTACGATCAACGCTCATCGCCCGCTATTTACCGACGCCGAGTGGGCGGGCGTAAAGTGGGATCACGCCGCCTGGCTGATTCGGCAAGGCCAACAGCAACTGGCCGCGAACCCGGATAATTTTGCTAAAACCGATCTGGCCATTGCGGCCGTCACCGCCAACCTGGCGGCGCTGCACACACTCAAACTGAAGGATGCAGCCAACTGGCAAACCCGAGCCGTGGCTGATTTACTGGTAGCACTGCATAACCGGCAACGTTACGACGAAGTCAACGATAGCTATCAAAATGCCGTTAATCACAATCTCCCTCTTCCCACCTACGCTCTGCTGGCCGTTGCCGACAGCCAGATAAAAAATCGCCAGCCCGCCGCCGCTCGCGACCTGTATTTACAAATCATAGCCGGCGAACCGGACAATCTCGACGCGCTGGAAGGCCTGATGCGGGCTTATCGGGACGCCGGCCAGACTCAAGACCTTGCCCCACTCCTGGATCAAATTCGCATCCTGGCCGAGCAAAACCCCGACCAACCCCGTTACCGCTACGATCTGGTACTGGGTTTGTCCTGGCTGGGCCAAGATGACGAGGTCTTACGGCAAGCGCAAGCAATCGAGATAAATTCGGCACCTGTTTACATTCTGGAAACCGTTGGCCGCTCCGCTCGCAACAAGCGTGACTATGATCTGGCCGAAAAACTTTACAAACGCGCCGCCGACCAAGCCCCCGAGCGACTGGCTGCCAAACTGGCACTAGCCTGGCTGATGCTGGATCGACAACACACGGTGGCGGCAATCGGTTACTTGCAACAACTGAGACAAATACACCCGGATGCCATTGAACTGATTCTGACCCAGGCCAACGCCGAAGAGCTGGCCGGCCAACCCGAGAATGCCGCTGAATTCTATCGGCGGGCGCTCGAAATCGACCCGGCTCAACCGGATGCGCTACGCGGTCTGGCGTTCGCGCTGGCACGAACTGGTCAGCCTGACCAAGCGCTGCAAATTGCCGCCGCTAATCGGACATTATTCAGCGACGAGACATGGGCCGAACTGAAATGGAGCCACGCCGCCTGGCTGATTCGGCAAGGCGAACAAGCATTGTCCCGCGATGTGCGCGACTACCGCGCCATCGACCAGGCTATCGGCGAACTGCAAAACAACCTGACACTGACCGGACAATTGCAGCTCAAAGACCCGGAGATCTGGCAACACAGAGCTCAATTCGACCTACTGGTCGCCTTGCGCGATCGGCGCCGGATGAACGATGCGATTAGCCTTTACCAGCAACTGCTGCAATCAAATGTTTACATACCGGTTTATGCGCGGATGGCGGCGGCGGATGCCTATTTGAACGAACGCCATCCGGAACAGGCCCGAGATATTTATCTCGACGTCCTTCAAGAAGTGCCGGATTATTTCAATGCCAAAGTCTCGCTTGCCTATGCCTATTTGGAAGCCGAACAACCGGACCTGGCGCTATCCACGGCGGAAGCGTTATCGGAACAGCAACCGGAAAAGCTGACCATCAAGCAAGCCGATGGCGGCGAAATCACCGCCCCCAACCCCAACAAAGCCGCCGCCGACATGACGGCTTCGCTATTCCGCGCCTATGTCGACGACCTCAATGGCGCGCAATCCGGCCTGGAACGCCTGCACCTTCAATACCCGGATAATACCGACATCCATGGCAAGCTGGCCGAGATCTATTATTTTCGCGGCTGGCCGCGCAAAGCTCGGCACGAACTGGATGCCGCCCGCCAACAAGCCCCTGAACACTTCGGCCTGAAGCTGAACCAAGCCAGGGTGGCTCATGAATTGCGTGACTATGAATCGGAACAATCGCTGACGCACGAACTGTATAGTTACTATCCGGAAGATTCCGGCGCCAATAAACTGATGCAAAACTGGAAGCGGCACAATAAACCCGAGTTAAAGTTATTTACCAGCGGCGGCCTTAGCTCCAATGCCGTAACCGGCAGCGACCCCTTAATCGGCAGCAATAACACCGAAATTGACGGCTATTTGTATTCAAGCCCGCTAAACAGAAATTTTCGCGTGTTCACCCATGAAGGCTGGCGAACGGCATTATTCAAGGAAACCGAGGGCGGTCGCGGCTTTTTGAGAACCTATGGAGCGGGCGTGGAGTATGCCAAGGGCGACACGTTGGCTACGGCGGAAATACATTATGATAATTATCGCTCGGAAGCGGTCGGCATCGATCTCGGCCTGGATTATCAAGTGAATGATCACTGGCAATTGTTCACTCGCCTCAGTAGCTTCGATAACAACATTTCGTTACGCGCGCTCAGTGCCCAGGAAGACAACACCAAGGCAAAGTCGGCTCGTCTGGGCGCGACCTACAGAGTCAACGAATCCAGATATTTCAACTTTACCCAAAGTTATTATAATTTTCGCGACGGAAATAACCGCTACGGCTCCTCCATCACCTATTACGAACGCTGGTTTAGCGGGCCGCTGTATAAGTTCGCCACCTACTTGAATCTTGGCTATTCAACCAACACCCGGCCGAACGATGGTTTTTACTTTAACCCCAAGCAAGATGCCTCGGCATTGCTGACCCTGGACAACGACTGGCTGACCTACCGCCACTACGAGACCGATTTCCACCAGCGTTTGGCGGTGACGGTCGGCAATTATTGGCAGGACACTTACGGCTCCAATATGGTCGGCAATATTCAATATGAACATCGCTGGCGGCTCGGCTCGGATTTCGAACTGAGTTATGGCGGCGTCAGAAGTTACCGTTTTTACGACGATGCCTTGACCGAAAACTGGCAGATGTATTTGACCGCCGACATACGTTTTTAATCATGCAATCGCTAACATCATGTCCGAATTGATGAACTTCTTGATGGCCGAACTCTCCTCGGCGCTTAATCTCGCCGCCGATAGCGCCGACAGCATCCGGCAATGGCTGTGGCACAGCGCCGCCTATTTAGCGGATGCCTGGATAAACATCCTGCTGGAGTTTGCCTTTTACTACCCGTTGTTCATGGCCTATCTGTGGATAATAGGCGCGTTGATTTATTATTTTCACTGGGAAAGAAACAAGCTTATCGATCACGAACACCCGCCCGAACTGCGCGACTACCCACCGGTTTCGATCATCGTACCCTGCCACAACGAGGGCCGCGACGTCGAGGAAACCATCGAATATTTATTGCAGCAGCAATACCCCGCTTTCGAGATCATTGCCGTCAACGACGGCAGCCAGGATGATACGCTGGAAATTTTGCTGGCGTTGGCCGAGAAACACCCGCAAGTACGAGTGATCAATCTGGAACGAAACCAAGGCAAAGCCATGGCTTTAAAGACCGGCGCGCTATTTTCCGCCAATGAATTCCTGATCTGCATCGACGGCGACGCGCTACTGGCTCGCCATGCCACCACCTGGATCATGCGGCATCTGTTGTCCGGACCTCGGGTAGCCGCCGTCACCGGCAATCCGCGTATCCGCACCCGTTCCACGCTGCTGGGCAAGATTCAGGTCGGCGAGTTTTCCGCGATCATCGGCCTGATCAAGCGTGCGCAGCGGGTTTATGGCCGGATATTCACGGTTTCCGGCGTGGTTACCGGTTTTCGCAAATCGGCCCTGCACCGTGTCGGCTACTGGAGCAACGACATGATGACCGACGACATCGACATCAGCTGGAAACTGCAGCTGGACCATTGGGATATTCGCTACGAACCGAATGCCCTATGCTGGATCCTGATGCCGGAAACCCTGCGCGGCCTATGGCGCCAACGCTTACGCTGGGCCCAAGGCGGCGCGGAGGTATTGATACGATACAGCAAGCGCCTGGGCTTGTGGCGTTCGCGCCGCATGTGGGGCATTTATCTGGAATACCTGACCAGCGTATTCTGGTCCTACACCATGATCCTAATTCTGAGCCTATGGACGCTGGGCTTGTTTTTCGATTTGCCGGACGAAATGACCATTCCGACATTGATACCCAGTTGGGGCGGCGTATTGCTGGGCGCCACCTGTCTGCTGCAATTCGCCGTCAGTCTGATCATGGATTCGCGCTATGAAAAAGGCATCAGCAAAACCTATTACTGGATGATCTGGTATCCCTTGATTTACTGGTTGATCAACGTACTGACGACAGCCTGCGGTTTGATCAAGGCCATCATCAAAAAACCCAACGCCCGCGCCATCTGGATAAGCCCAGACCGAGGTCTGCGATGAACAAAAAACCCTTGGTAATCGATTCGCCATCGCTGCAAAGCCTGCGCCAACGCTATCTCTCGACCTTCTTCACCTTTCTGTTCTGGGTGGTCTGGATTTTTTTGTGGACACCGTTAATCACGTTGATCGGATGGTTATTAGGTTTTGACCTGATCTACAGCGAGATGATAGAACTGGAAGGCTACAAGGGCGTGCTCGCCGATTTCGTTTTATTCATCAGCTGCGTGGCTATCATCGGCTGCCTACTGGGTTTTTGGGCCTTATATAACTTCTTGCGTTTCAAGGACGTCGATCGCCGCGCCGCGCTGGCACCGGTGAATAACCGGCAACTATCGGCGTTTTTCGCGGTCGATCCGGCAAGGCTGGCTATTCAACAAAAGACCCAATGCCTGACGGTAAGTTTCGACGCAGACGGCAATATAACCGCCAGCGTGGAATTGAAGTCCAAACCTGGCGGCGTTCGCGTTCAATAAGCCTTCATTCAAGATAAATTGCCTTTAACCCCTTCTTCTTGTCCGGCGGCATAGGTCAACAGCGCCACGTTTTCACGGGTAAAAAAGCCCTGGAAATCGCCGAAGCGCTGGACGTACTCAATGATCAGCGAGGAAAAATCCGAGGCCGAGGAGAAAATCTGTTTCAGGCCTTCCTCGCGCGAACCGACCGTCTCCAGCAAAAAGCCCTTGCCTTGCGCGGCGATGGCTTCGACGATGAAATCGATATTTTCCCGGCCGTTGATTTGTCCATCCTTCACTTCCACCGCGATATGGTGCAAGCGCGGGCCGTAGTTGCGCACGAAGGTCTCGGTCGGGCTGGGCAGTTTATCCAGATGGCCGACACAATAAGGCTGATTGTTGGCGGTAAACACCTTGGCCGGGCTGACCGACTCCGGCAACTGGCGCACGTTTTTGGTGACATTGGTCGAGGAATTCTGATCCTTGATGTCGTAACTGCCCCAGTAGTAATAACTGGACAAGGCCAGGTATTCCAGCAGCGCCGGCTCCCGGTTTTGGCTATAAACCCGGGTGGCCAGATGATCGATCGGCATGATCATATCGGCGATACCCAAGCGCTCCTGCATTTCCTTGCCGCGGTCGTTAGCAGCCTGCGCGGCCGACAGAATCACGCATTCGCCATGGTGATAAACGCGGATGCCGTCCATCGGCCGTTCCATGTAGCCGACCAGATTTTGGGTATAGGGCGATGGTTTGGACAAACTGACATTCAGCGGCAAATCCAGATCGGCCAATTCGCCGACCGAGAAAAACCTAAACTCGCGCTGCTGCTGCTCCGCCACCACGGTATGCCGATCGCTGGCCAACAGAATTTCCCCCAGATAACGGCTATGCGGACGCCGCGCGCCGACCGGATACAGATCGTTCAGACTGCGGAAGATGTCGCTATGCTCGGGATTTTTCACTTCGCGCAACAGAATATCCGGCGAACTCATGTTGATCCGCAGCACATGGGTCATGTGCTTGTCGCTCTCCAACGTCACCAGATATTGATAGGACGTCATCAAGGCCAGCTCGGCGATGTATTCCACCGAATTGCCGGGCTCGACGCTGATCATCAACGCCTCGATCCCGCCTATCATCTCGGTCAGACCGCAGCTATCGCGCTCTTCCAGCAGGCGCTGCAGATATTCCTCGAAAAATGCCGAATTTTGCTTATCGCCGAAGCGTGGCAGATTGGTTGAGCACAGCATCATCAACTCCTCGAAAATTTTTAACTTAATAGGCTTGCAGCCTCGAAACAACCAGCCACTTTGGCCTTTCGCCTTTTAAATCATCACCTCGGCTGCCAACGCAAATCCAGCGTCATCGGAAAACGCGGATTGACTGCCTCGTCCTTGACCCGCATGGCGCCGGCGCTGTGGCCGTGATCCCAGAAACGGGCGCGACGACGGGCTTCTGCTTCATTGGCGTTGACCGGAAAGGTCTCGTAATTGCGTCCGCCGGGATGGCTGACATGATAGGTACAACCGCCAATCGAGCGACCGTTCCAGCTATCCAGTAGATCGAACACCAGCGGCGCATGCACGCCGATACTCGGGTGCAAGGCCGACGGCGGCGCCCAGGCTTTAAAGCGCACCGCCGCCACATATTCGCCGGGAACCCCGGTCGGATGCAGCGGCACCACCCGGCCATTGCACACCACTTGATGCCGGTTGCCGATCATGCCGCTGACCTTGACCTGCAAGCGTTCCACCGACGAATCGACATAGCGGGCGGTACCGGAACCGCTGACTTCCTCGCCCAACACATGCCAGGGCTCGATGGCCTGGCGCAGCTCCATCTGCACGCCTTCGTAGACCACGCCGCCGTAATGCGGAAAACGGAACTCGATAAACGGCGCAAACCAGGCATCGTCAAAGTCATAACCGGCACTGCGCAAATCCCGGCAAATATCGCGCATGTCCTGCTCGATGAAATGCGGCAGCATGAAGCGGTCATGCAAGGCGGTATCCCAATACACCAGTTTGCCGCGATGCGGGGTTTTCCAGAAGCGCGCCACCAGTGCCCGCAGCAACAACGATTGCAATAAACTCATCCGGTAATGCGGCGGCATTTCAAACGCGCGCAATTCCACCAGTCCCAGCCGGCCGGTGGCCGAATCCGGCGAATATAGTTTATCGATACAAAATTCGGCCCTATGGGTATTGCCGGTCAAATCGATCAACAAGTTACGCAGCAATCTGTCCACCAACCAAGGCTGGGCGCTTTCCTGGCCGACCTTGAGCTTTTCCTCCATTTGCTGAAAGGCAATTTCCAGCTCGTACAGATTGTCGTCGCGGGCTTCATCCACCCGCGGCGCCTGGCTGGTGGGGCCGATAAACTGGCCGGAAAACAAATACGACAGCGCCGGATGTTGCTGCCAATAACTGATCAGACTTTTCAATAAATCAGGCCGCCGCAGGAACGGACTATCGGCAGCGGTCGCCCCGCCCAGCGTGATGTGGTTGCCGCCGCCGGTGCCGGTATGCCTGCCGTCCAACATGAATTTTTCGGTCGCCAACCGGGTCAGCCGGGCTTGTTCGTACAGTACTTGGGTCCGGCTTTCCAGCGTATCCCAACTGTCGGACGGATGAATATTGACTTCGATCACGCCGGGATCGGGAGTGACGGACAAGGACAGCAGGCGCGGGTCGCGCGGCGGCGGATAGCCTTCCAGCCGCAACGGTTGTTGCAATTTGGCGGCGCAATCCTCGATGGCCGCCAACAGTTCCAGCCAGACTTCCAGACTGGTCAACGGCGGCATGAAGACATAGAGCATGTCGTCGCGCACTTCCAACGCCAGCGCGGTATGAATCACCTGCTGCGGCATGGGATCGGTATTGATGGGCTCCGGCTCGCGGGCTGATTTGCCGCGCGGATAATCGGCCAGCTTTTCGCGTTCGGCAAAAGGGTCGGTGGGTAACTCGACTTCAAAATCGTCCGGGGCCACCCAGGGCAAGCTACTCAACGGCAGGCGTAAACCCATCGGCGAATCGCCGGGCAACAGATACAAACGTTCGTGCTTTAATGGCCACAGGCTCGATTGCCAGCTTAGCCGCTTTTCGTCCTTGGCTTTCAACGGCAATACGAAGCCCTTGACGGTGGCCAGTCCGGCGCGCAATTGTTTAACCAGCGCGCTGCGTACTTCACCCTGGTGTAAATCGGCGGCGTGCGGATCGATATTGGCCGGCAAGCGGCTTTCCTCGTCCAGCGCCAACCAAGGATCC
Organism: Methylomonas sp. LL1; assembly: GCF_015711015.1. Lineage (NCBI taxonomy): Bacteria > Pseudomonadati > Pseudomonadota > Gammaproteobacteria > Methylococcales > Methylococcaceae > Methylomonas > Methylomonas sp. LL1. The sequence goes on along the minus strand of NZ_CP064653.1, from coordinate 3,995,298 downwards.
TCGTAGGCGGGAATCAAATAGCCTGAATTCAGATCCAGTCTACTTGCCAAGGCTTCGGCCAAAGCCCTCATGGCTTTGGCATCGACAGGCCCGGCCTGCTCGGCAATCAAGCTCTGATTCTGCCAAACCGGAACGCCATCGGCGCGCCAATAAACATTTAAGGCCCAGCGCGGCAAGGGTTCGCCGGGATACCATTTCCCTTGACCGAAATGCAAGACGCCGCCGGCGGCGAAACGCGACTGCAAGCGGCGCAATAAATTGTTGGCCAGTTGCCATTTTTCCTGGCCCAGCGCGGCGATATTCCATTCCGCGCCATCCATGTTGTCCACCGAGACAAAAGTCGGCTCTCCGCCCTGGGTCAAACGCACATCGCCGGCCTGTAACTCCAGGTCGATGCCCTGCCCCAAAGCCCGAATAGCCTGCCATTGATCTTCGCTGTAAGGCTTGGTGACACGCGGATCTTCGTGTATCCGGCTGACGACCATCTCCACTTTCAACTGGGCTTCGCAAATACTGGTCATGCCGCTGACCGGCGCGGCCGATGCCGGCGACGCACTGACCGCCAATGGGATATGGCCTTCCCCGGCCATCAAACCGGAAGTGACATCCAACCCTACCCAGCCGGCGCCGGGAATATAGGCTTCGCACCAGGCATGCAGATCGGTGAAATCGGCCGTCGGACCGGCTGGGCCGTCCAGCGGTTTTTCGTCGGCCACCAGCTGAATCAGATAGCCCGATACGAAGCGGGCCGCGATACCCAGTTCCCGTAAAATCCGCACCAACAGCCAGGCACTGTCACGGCAGGAACCGGATTTTTTTTGCAAGGTTTCCTCGCAACTTTGCACGCCGGCTTCCATCCGGATCAGATAGGAAATCTGGCTGTGCAGTTTTTGGTTGAGGCTGACCAGGAAATTAGTGGTGGTAATTTGCGGCGGAATCTCGCGCCGAAATGCTTCCAGCCAAGACGCCAGCAGTGGGCCGGGCGCGGGGGTTTCCAGAAACGGCGCCAGCTCGACCTGCAAGGTCGCGGGATATTGAAACGGATAATGTTCTGCCCAGTCCTCGACGAAAAAGTCGAACGGGTTGATCACCGTCATATCCGCCAACAAATCAACCGTAATATCGATTTCCTTGGTCGGTTCCGGAAAGGTGATCCTGGCTACGAAATTGCCGTAGGCATCCTGTTGCCAATGAATAAAATGTTTTTCCGGCCTGACTTTCAACGAATAACCCGACACCGGCGTACGGCTGTGTACCGCCGGCCGCAGACGAATCTCGTGCGGAGAGGCGACCACCGGACGGTCGAAAACATAATGCGATTTGTGATGCAGGGCAACGCGAATAGTCATGGTTTTGCCGTGTTTATTTATTGTCTGGTGCCGCTATCGCGACGCTGTTTTCATGCCGGTTCCCGCACCGGTATTCAATTATCCGTCGCGCTAGCGAAACCTCTTAAACCAATTTAATCAGCCAACGAAACTAACCCTTCACATCAATATCGGTCATCCAGTCCGGATTGGGCAGCGATGCGAATACCCCTTTCAATCCGTCGCTCCAGCGCCGACTAATCTGGGAAAAATACGGATCATCCTGGGTAATATGCTGTTGAAAACCCAAGGTCAGGCTGGAGCGGGTGTAACAGGCCAGATCGATCGGCAAACCGACCGACAAGTTGCTGCGCATGGTCGAATCAAAAGAGACCAGCACGCATTTCACCGCATCGCTCAACGGCGTATCCGGATTAATCACCCGGTCGATGATCGGTTTACCGTATTTGGTCTCGCCGATTTGAAAGAAAGGAGTTTCCTCGCCGGCTTCGATGAAATTGCCTTCGGCATAAACCATGAAGAGCCGCATTTCCTCGGCCAGGACCTGGCCACCGACGATGAAATTGGCGCCGGAATCGACATTGTTTTGCGCCAAAAACACACCGTCGTGTTTACGCACTTCGCGCAAGGCTTCACCCAGCAGTTGCGCGACCTCGAACATCGAGTCCGCATTCCAGATATTACGCCTATCATCATGGCGGCCATGCTGTTCCAACAGGTTGATGGCGTTCTGGGTAATGGACAGATTGCCGGAACTCAAAATCAGAATCACCCGGTCGCCGGCTTTGACGAAATGCCGCATTTTTTTGAAGCAGGCGATCTGGTCCACGCCGGCATTGGTGCGGGAATCGGAGGCAAACACCAGGCCGGCATTCAGTTTCAGAGCAACGCAATAAGTCATGGCGGATTCAATGGGTTGGCGAGGCTATTGCATTTGTAATGCGGTTCTGCGCACTAGCGGCATCGGTTCAATATGATCGCGGCGCGACATGTAGGCATCGCGGATTTCACGTCCCAACAAGGCCGTGTGTTTCAGAAAATCGGTTAGATATTCGTGCAAGCCCTGGGCGAACACATCCTCTATCAAACCGAAATGCAGGGCCGCATGCTGTTCGCCAGCCTTACGACGCGCTTCCCGGCCGGACATACCATTGATATCCAATAATGCGGCTTCGACTTCGTTCATGCAGGCATGCAGGGATCGCGGCATGTCGTCGCGCAATATCAGCAATTCAGCGACGCGTAACGGCGAAATCACATCCCGATAAATCTTGCGATAAGCTTCAAAGGCACTGACCGATCTCAATACGGAACCCCATTGGTAGTAATCGGCGGCACCGCCGACATCGTTCACGCTGGGCAGCAGAATGTGATATTTGACGTCCAGTATGCGCGCGGTATTGTCGGCCCGCTCCAAAAAAGTGCCGAGCTTGATGAAACTGAGGGCAATATCCTTGTGTATGGTCCCCAAGGTCACGCCGCGAAACATGTGCGACCTGTCCTTGACCCAATCGAAAAAATCCGGGCATTTTTCGACTTTCATGTTGCGCGACAACCGGGTCAGCTCCAGCCAGGTAGCATTGATCACCTCCCACATTTCCGAGGTAATCGCCCCGCGCACCGCCCGCGCATTCTCGCGCGCCAGTTTCAGGCAGCTATAAATGCTGGAGGGATTGTCGGGATCCAACGCCATATATTTTGTAACCGCGTCGGCCCGGGCCAAGCCGTATTTGACTTCATAACTGCCGGCACAGCCGGTGATGTTGAGCGGCGCATACCACAGGTATGCTTCGGCGCCTTCAATGTCCAGCGGCAGCAAGGCCGAGCGATGCGCCACATCCAACACCCGCGCGGTGTTTTCGGCGCGCTCGATATGCCGCGCCATCCAGAATAAATTATCAGCGGTGCGTGCCAGCATATTCTAATCCTCCAATACCCATGTATCTTTAGTGCCGCCGCCTTGCGAGGAATTGACCACCAACGAACCTTCGCGCAATGCCACCCGGGTCAAGCCGCCCGGCACCAATCTTATCTCCTTGCCGGACAGCACGAAGGGCCGCAAGTCGACATGGCGCGGCGCGACACCGGACTCCACCATGGTCGGACAAGCCGACAGCGCCAACGTGGGCTGGGCGATGAAGTTGGAAGGCTCGGCCAGGATGCGTTGTTTGTATGCCTCGATCTCGGTTTGCGAGCTGGTCGGCCCGACCAACATACCGTAACCGCCCGAACCTTGCACTTCCTTGACTACCAGTTCCGGCAAATGCGCCAACACGTATTTCAAATCCTCGCTCTCGCTCAAGCGCCAGGTCGGCACGTTCGATAGCAACGGCGCCTCGCCCAGATAAAAACGAATCATCTCCGGCACGTACAGATAAGTGGACTTATCGTCCGCCACGCCGGTACCAACGCCATTGGCCAAGGAAACATTGCCGCTGCAATAGGCACCGAGCAAGCCCGGCACGCCCAAGGCGGAATCCGGCCGGAATGCCAGCGGGTCGAGAAAATCGTCGTCAACCCGGCGATAAATCACATGCACCTGCTGCGGACCTTCGGTGGTGTACATGTAAACCTTTTGCTGATGTACGAACAAGTCCTGACCTTCAACCAACTCCACTCCCATTTGGCTAGCCAGAAAGGCGTGCTCGAAATAGGCGCTGTTATAGGCACCGGGCGTCATCACCACAATAGTCGGATCGGAGACATGCACCGGCGCTGACTCGCGCAGGGTATCCAACAGCATTTGCGGATAATGCTCGACCGGTTCGACCGTATGATTGGCAAACAACTCTGGAAACAAGCGCATCATGGTGTTGCGATTTTCCAGCATGTAGGACACGCCGGACGGCGTGCGCAGATTGTCTTCCAGCACATAAAAATCGTTTTCCGCCACCCGCACCAGATCGATACCTGCAATATGAGCATAGACCTGATTCGGTAGATCGACGCCCTGCATTTCCTTGCGGTACAAAACGTTATCCAATATCTGGCGTTCACCGATCACGCCCGCCTTAATGATTTCCCGGTCGTGATAAATATCGTGCAAAAAGGCATTCAACGCCCGCACCCTCTGCTTAATGCCCAACTCCAAACGACGCCACTCCGCCGCGCCAAAAATACGCGGCACGATATCGAACGGAATCAAGCGCTCGGAGCCGGCGGTTTCGCCGTAGACCGCGAAGGTGATGCCCAGACGCCGAAACAATAGTTCCGCCTCCGCGCTTTTGCGCTCCATGGTGCCTTCCGGTAATTGCGCCAGCCAACTGGCATAAGGTTGATAAATATCACGCACCACACCATCGTCTGCGTGCATTTCGTTAAAGAAAGTCTTGGTAGGCTGGGTACTCATCGATGGCCTGCTGGTATGGGGTTTATAGTTAGTCTACTGCAAGAGACATGCCATTAGTCTGAAACGGCGAAACGCGCGACCGGGTAAGCCATTATTGCACCAAATAGGCGTAGAGCTCAGTGCATCCGCACCAAACCGGGGATTTTGCCAAACCGGCGGGATAAGAATGAAGCCATACATTCGATTATGGCAAGCCTCCCAAGCCCGAGCGAGGGCAAGCCTATGCCCAAACTTGAGGCAAAGTTAACCCATCGAAGATGGACTGCCCGGAATTGGCCGAACTGATGGTTGTTTTTGCCGGCGGGCGGAGATTAAGCTTGTCTTCTTCGGCCTAAATACCTAAAATCGTCGTCCCTCTTTCAGGTGTCCGGTTCAGAACCTTTGATCCGGCTTAAACAGGAAGTCGGTGCGGTGTCTTACTAACAAGCCACCCAAGCCGACGCTGCCCCCGCAACGGTAGATAAGTAAAGAGCTGCGTTCAAAGCCACTGTGCGTTTGCATGGGAAGGCCGCAACTCAGGCAACCCGCCACTTATAAGCCCGGAGACTGGCCAGGAAGATCATTCGAGACAGCGGAGGGCTGTTCACGGAATGGTCAGAGCCTGCCTCCGTCTTTTTCGTTTGCCGTTTATTCCTCTGTCGTATATTTACCCTGATGCGCGGTGGGCGCAGAGGACAACATGCAAAAAAATTTATTCCTATCCATGCTGCTGACGGCTGTCGGCGCCTCTTTATCGACTCAGGCGGCCGGCAACGATGAAGCCGCCAATCTTCCCGAAACAGTGGTAACGGCAACCCGCACCGAAACAGTCAGGAACCAACTGGCCACCGCGACCACCGTTTTCAACCGTGAAGATATCGAGCAGTTGCAAGTCAGGACTTTGCCGGATTTATTAAAAACCGCGCCCGGTATCGATGTTACCGAAAACGGCGGTTACGGCAAGCAAACCAGTATCTTCATGCGCGGCACCAACTCGGATCACGTTTTAGTGCTGATTGACGGCATCAAGGCCGGTTCGGCCACATCCGGCACCAGCGCGTTTCAGTTCATTCCGATCGAGCAAATCGAGCGGGTCGAAATCATCAGAGGTCCACAATCCAGCTTGTACGGCTCGGAGGCCATCGGCGGCGTAATTCAGATTTTTACCCGCAAGGGCGCGCAAAAAGACCAGCCCAGCATCACGTTGGATGCCGGCGCCGGCTCTTATGACACCTTTAACACGGCCGGCACCGTCAGCGGCAAGTGGCAAAACAGTTGGTATAGCCTGGGCGCCTCGCACATTAATAGCCAGGGCTTCGATGCCCGCCGGCCGGCACCGGGCGTCAATGATCCCGACCGCGACGGCTACTACAATACCGGCCTGAACGCCCGAGTCGGCCACCGTTTCGACAACAACGCCGAAATCGAAGCGTTCTTCATGCGTTCATTCGGCAAGACCGAATTCGATGGCACACCCAATAAAACCGACTTCGTCAACCAAGTGGTGGGTACATCCGGTAGCTTCGACATTCTGGACAATTGGCGCTCAACCCTGCGCTTCGGCCAAACTCAAGACGAAAACGACAATTTCCGGCCTAACGGCTTGTTCTACAGCCGATTCAACACTACGCGCTGGAATGCCACCTGGTTGAATCAGATCACACTGGCGGCCGATCATCAGTTGACCCTGGGAACCGATTACCGAGTCGATGAAATACAAAGTTCCACTCGCTACAACGAATCCTCGCGCTATGACGTCGGCGTCTTCGGCGAATTACATAGCCGGATATTCGATAGCCATTTCCTGAATGCCTCCGTGCGCTGGGATGAAAACGAAGCCTTTGGCGATAGCGTCACCGGTAACGTTGGATGGCGTTATAATTGGGACTACGGACTCAGTGCCTTCGCCAGTTTCGGTAATGCCTTCAAGGCGCCGACATTTAATCAGCTGTATTTCCCCAATTACGGCAATCCGGATCTGCAAGCGGAAACATCCACCAGCTTCGAGGCCGGCATTGCCGGCAATCATGATTGGGCAAGCTGGGAAATTCGGGCTTACCATACCAATATCGATGATTTGATCGCGATTTTTCCGGTCGAAAACCTGGATAAAGCCCAAATCGACGGCATCGAGGCCGAGTTGTCCAGCCAAATACTGGGCTGGAGAAATACCTTGAACATGGCGATGCTGAGCCCCCGAGATAGAGTCACTAATCTGCGCCTGGCGCGCCGAGCCGAACAAACCCTGTCCTATGATTTGTCCAGGGCGTTTGGCGATTTCGATCTGGGAGCCCATGTACTGGCCCAGGGCAACCGCTTCGATGACCGCGCCAACCGGATCGAAGTCGATGGCTTCGTCACCGTTGATTTGCGCACCGCATACCACATCGACAAACACTGGATGCTCAGCGCCAAACTGAATAATCTGCTGGATAAGGACTATGAAACCGTCGATACTTACAACAATGCCGGGCGTAATTTTTTCTTTTCCATTCACTACAACAACTGATCCTTGGAGCAACAACATGATCAATAAATCCACCTTAGCTGTTAAACCCGGCGCGGTTGCGCTGATGGCGCTGATGGCCGCCACCCGCTTCCATCATTTCGGGACGCCGTTCGCCTTGCCGGATGCTTCTCTAGCGATATTTTTCCTGGCCGGCCTGTGGCTGGGTGGCCGCTATTTGTTCGCAACGCTGCTATTGGAAGCCGGCCTGATCGATTACCTGGCCATCACCAAGCTCGGCGTCAGCGATTATTGCGTATCCAAAGCCTATGTGTTTCTGATCGCCAGTTACGGCTCGATGTGGCTAGGCGGCAAATGGTGCCGGCAGTTCGATCGTTTAAGTTTGCTTAACGCGGCTCAACAATTTGCCGCGCTGGTGGTTTCCACCTCGCTGGCGTTTCTGTTTTCCAACGGCAGTTTTTATTGGCTGTCGGGCCGTTATCCCAACGGTTCATGGGCCCAATATATCGAACGCGTCGCGATGTACTATCCGTCTTATCTGACTTCGACGGTAATCTATGGCGTGGCGATTTTCGGTTTGATTGCGGCGGCCAAGGCCTTGCTAGCCGGCAAAATCACTCGCGCAGCGGTTTAAGTCCGCGCGACCATTGGATCCGGGGCGATTGATTCGCCCCGGATATTCTCAACCCAATCCCCAACTCGGCCGCTCGCTAGACTCTCGCACCGCATGACACTTACCCTGACTGTCGTTCTGGCGCTATTGCTCGACCATTGGCTGGGCGAGCCGCGCGCCACTTATCATCCGCTGGTCAAGTTCGGCCGCTGGGCCGGCTATCTGGAACATCGACTGCTCAAGCCGGCTGATTCGGAAAACCGGCAACGAACCGCCGGTATCGCCGCCTTGCTATGCGCGCTAATACCATGCCTGATTTGGCTGCCATTACTTCCCCGCTTATCGGTGCCGCAGGCCGTAATCAGCGTCGCCATTCTGTATTTCTGCATCGCCGCCCGTAGTTTGGAACAACACGCCATTGCCGTATTCGATGCGTTGGATGATGGAAACTTGCCGTTGGCTCGGCAAAGGGTCGGTTACATCGTCAGCCGCCAGACCGAACACATGACTGCGGACGATACGCGGCGCGCAAGCATAGAATCGGTGCTGGAAAACGGCGCTGACGCGGTTTTCGCGCCGCTGTTCTGGTTTATATTACTGGGTCCAATCGGCGCCCTGTTGTACCGGCTCGGCAATACCCTGGATGCGATGTGGGGTTACAAAAATGCGCGTTACCGGCACTTCGGCTGGGCGGCGGCCCGTTTAGATGATCTGTTGAACTGGATTCCGGCCCGCTTGACCGCGCTCAGCTATGTCTTGCTGGGCCATACCGCCAAGGCCTTAACCGCCTGGCGCACCCAGGCACACCTATTGGACAGCCCCAACGCGGGCCCGGTAATGACCGCCGGTGGTGGCGCATTGAATCTGCAACTGGGCGGCCCGGCCGTTTATCACGGTCGAATCAAGCAAAAACCTTGGTTCGGCGGCGACCAAGTTCCGGAAGACGCCGACATTGCCCGAGCCTGCGCACTGATGTACCGCACATTATTTTTATGGCTGATTGTGATCGGCCTGGGAGATTTGCTTGCTTGAGCACGGCGGACGCCTACGGCAAGCCGCAAACCGATACGGCATTCCACTGTCCAACTGGCTGGATTTGTCGACAGGCATCAACCCCAATGGCTGGCCGGTACCGCCCGTGCCCGCCGAATATTGGCAGCGCTTACCCGAAGACGATGACGGCTTGTTAGCCGCGGCCCAAGCCTACTATCAAAATCCGTCCCTGCTGGCGGTAGCGGGCTCTCAGGCCGCGATTCAAACTCTACCGTTGTTAAGACAGGCTTGCCGGGTCGGCGTGTTGCATCCGGCCTACGCCGAGCATGCCGAGAGCTGGCGCAAAGCCGGCCACCAGCTGGTGATTGTCGATGCGGCCAACATTACCGGGCAATTGGACGATCTGGACGTGCTGATCGTGATCAATCCCAATAATCCCACCGGGCAGCGCTGGCGGCGCCGGCAATTGCTGCAGTGGCATGCGCAATTGAGTGTTCGGGGCGGCTGGTTGATCGTCGATGAAGCCTTCATGGACGGCACGTCGGAACACAGCTTATCGCCATTACCGGTCAGGCCGGGATTGATCGTATTGCGCTCGATAGGTAAATTTTTTGGCCTGGCCGGCATACGCTGCGGTTTTGTGATTGCCGAGCAAGAGTTATTGCAATACCTTGCGGAACAGCTGGGACCGTGGCCCATCAGCCATCCGGGACGGTACGTGGCGACCCAAGCACTATCCGACACGGACTGGCAGCGGCACGCAGCGGCTGCATTGAAACAGCAAGGCCAACGCCTTGGGAATTTGCTGGCCGACAGCGGCTGGCCGCCCCAGGGTGGCTGTGACTTATTCCAATGGTTGAAAACCGATACCGCCGTCATTCTGCATGACTTGCTGGCGCAACAGGGCATCCTGACGCGCTTATTCACCACCCCCGCCAGCTTGCGTTTCGGCTTACCGAAAGACGAGTTAGCTTGGCAGCGGCTAACACAAGCGTTGGCACATCCCAAGATCAAACAATTACTGGCTCAGGCCAAAATTGGCGAACTCAATTCGGCACAACTTAAAGTGATTTATGCCAATGAATTTACCCCATCGAAAAAAACTGTCGTTGACTGAGCAGAATTGTGCCGAGCGAAGCCGAAGTAGTCGACGTCAACTGCTTGCCTCGACTCCGCTCGAACAACGAGAGTTTTGGCATCGGCAATGGGCACAAGCTTTCTCAAAAACAACTTACCCCCAACAAGTTACGTTCCCGATTGCGGAAAATTCACCATTGGTGCCCGCCTCATCCCGCGTGGCTAAACCGCTGGCTAATGCCTAGCGCCAGCCCCCGCGCCCACTCCGCCACCTTTATCATGCCTTCTTTCAAACATGCGATACGACAACTCTAGCGTTTAGGTTTGACTCGATCCAAACAAGGTTGCAAACTCAGCTGGACAATTCTTATAACAAGCAGGAGATTACCGTCATGAACCATCAAGCCAAATTACGCTGGGGTATTTTGGGCGCGGCACGCGTCAACGAACGGTTGTTGCCGGCCATTGTGGAAGCGTCAAACGCCGAACTGGTGGCAATTGCCAGCCGCCGGCCCGGCGCGGCGGCGGAAACCCTGAAGAAATACGCCCCCTGCCATCCCGGCATCCATGCTTACGACGATCCCGATGCGCTGCTGACCAACCCGGATATACAAGCGGTTTATCTGCCGATGGCCAATGGCGAACACGCTGAATGGGCCTTGCGCGCCATCGCCCATCGTAAACATGTGCTGGTCGAAAAACCGATGGCCTTGACCGTGACCGACATCGACGCCATCGAAACCGCCGCCCGCCGTTACAAAGTCACGGTGATGGAAGGCTTTATGTACCGCTTTCATCCCCAGCATGCGCGGGTGATGGAGATATTAAATTCAGGCCTAATTGGTGAAATCCGTTCGGTGCGGGCAAGCTATTCGTTCATGATGCGGCCGGCGCGCATGTACCGGTTGGCCGAGAATGTCGAACGCGGCGGCGGCGCGATGTGGGACATCGGTTGTTACGCGATTCATTCGCTCGGAATGTTTTTCGATCAGATGCCGTTGGCGGTTACCGCTATGGCCAAGTTCGTGGAAAGCGGGGCGGATGTTTCCACCAGCGGCATACTGGATTATGGCGACGGCAGATTCGCCCAATTCGATTTCAGCTTCGAACGCGCCCGCCGCTGCGAATACGAAATCGTCGGCACTCAGGGCGGTTTGAAATGCCATGTGGTCTGGCAATTACCGGGCGACGTGCCGGTCATTTCCTGGTGGACCGAAGACGGTCGCCAGTGCGAGGAACGCCTGCCGGCCTCGAATCATTTTAATTTGGAAATCGAACATTTCAGTGACTGCGTGCTGCGAGGCAAAGAGCCGCGATTGTCGCTGGACGATGCCCGCGGAAATTGCCGGATAATCGTGGCCGCACTGGAATCGGCCGCAACCGGACAACTGGTGAAAATTTAACAGCATACAATGAAATCCGTGCGAAGAACTCAGACGTTTGATCCGGGAAGCCGAGTAACCTGTGTCTGACCAACGCCGCATTCCTAGCTCAAGACTGCGTTTGTTTGCGGTTTTTCTATCGGTGTTACTGGTTGCCGGCCTGGGGATTTGGTGGGGACGCGGCATGCTGATGCAATGGGGAGTGCGGCAACTGCTGCAACGGCTGCCCTTATTGGAACCCGTCGCGTCGGGCATAGGCTTCGATTTCGACCAAGCCCGCCTGGAGCATATCCAATTTGGCCTGAACACAGCTGCCGGACCGGCAACGGTTCGGCTGCAAGAGGTCTGGGCCAATTACAATCTTAGAGCTTCCAAACTCGACAGCATTCGGGTAGCCCAGGCACAATTACGATTTGCCTATCAACCAAGCGATCAAGCGGCCGGAAACGATCAACCCACTTCGACAGTGGCGTTAATCCCATTGCAGCGGATAACCATCGACAGCCTGGATCTACAAATCGAAACACCTCAAGGAGCCATTGTTTTTAACGGCAGCGCCGAGCTTGATTTTGCCCCGGAAAAGCCTATTCGGGCCATATTCCAGGATACGCAACAAACGATACGGCTCGAACTGGCACCCGACTTGCGCGGTGTAAAATTGCAGGTCGAGCAGGCCGCGGGCGGCAATATTTTCGAACTGAATTACCAACAGCTGGATCAACTCGAGCATCGTGCCCATCTAAGCGCCGATGCCGGCTTGCTGCTTAAATGGCTAACCACTTCCAGTTTGATGCCGGCCCAACTGAAACAAAACATGGCGGCATCATCGGCCGTTCAGGCAAATCCCAACATCACGGCGATCAAATTAAGCCTAAGCGCCGAATCGCATGACAAACTGGAACACCTGCATGGCCGGCTGATGTTGACACGGGATGGAGGCTATTTATCCAGCGCCGATTTAGCCCTGAATACGGCGACTACACGACTCGACTTGGACGGGCATTTGGATCTAAGCGCTAGCGAGGCTATCGAACTTGCCAGGCCGTGGTTGCCGGAAACCATGAATGACTGGCGTTTTTCCACCGGCCATCTGATGGGTACGCTGCATTTGGGTTGGCGGCCGCAATCCGCACCGACCGGTTCAGCGTATCTGACAGCTTACCAGTTAGGCCTGAGTGTTGGCGCCATTCGGGCGGATGAGGGCCATATCCAACTGGATATCCAGGATTTGGCCCATTTATCCATGACGTTATCAATGGAAGTAGCCAAGCTGGCATTGGGAGAAAAGACAACGGTACGCGATCTGATGGTCAAGGCCCGCTATCAGCAAAACCTATTGACCCTGGAACGGGCGACTTTGCCGCTATTTGGCGGTAGGCTCGAAGTCCTGCCGCAAATCGTGAATATCGATCAGCTGCCAGTAAATTTAACCCTTGGCGTGCACAACATCGATTTGTCGCAACTGTTGGACAGTTTTAATTATCCGGCCCTGTCCGGCACCGGCACCATCAGCGGTAAGCTGCCTTTAAGACTGGGGCCGGACACTATCGAGGTCAGCGAGGGTGAACTCACAGCTACCGAACCCGGCGTGTTACGTTACCAAGGGCCGGCTACGGACGACGAAAGTATCGCCTTCAATGCCTTACGCAATATGCTGTACCATAGCCTACAAGCTAAGGTGAATTACCGGCCCAATGGTGAATATCGAATCGGCTTGCGCCTGGAAGGTAAAAATCCGCAAGTGTTATCGGGGCATCCCATCGCTTTCAACCTGAATCTGAGCGGTCAGTTACCGGAACTACTACAAAAAGGCATTTTGGCGGGCAATTTCGATCAGCCGGTCCTGGATCAGGTAAAAAACGGTGGGCAACCCAAGAAACCCGCCAAGCCGCAATAAGCAATCATCAACCCATGCCGCCGACGGCGGAACGGAGAAATCAATGAAGTGGAGTACAGCACATAGCGCGGGCATGCTTTTGAGCGCTTTTTACCTGTCCGGATGCTCGCCATCCGTCAGGCTGGAAGCGCCGGACAAACCCATCGAAATCAATATGAACGTCAAAATCGACCACGAAATCCGTTTGAAAGTGGAGAAAGATGTAGACGATCTGATTACCAACAAAAAAGGCTTGTTTTAAAGGAGCGATCGATGAAAAACAAAAGTTTCGTAATCATGCTGGCGACCTTATTGCTGGGTTTGTGTTTGTCCGCCATGCCGGCCGCCGCCGCCGATCTGGCCCAGAGCAAAGCCGCCGGACAAGTAGGCGAGCAAATGAACGGCCTTCTAGGATTGGTCGACCCGAACGCACCAGCCGATGTCAAAGCCCTGGTGGATAGCATCAACGCCCAGCGCCTGGCCGAATACCAACGCATCGCCACCAAAAACGGCGTACCGGCCGACGAAGTGGCCCGCCTGACCGCACAGAAAGTCATCGATCAGGCCGGTCCTGGGCATTATGTACAGACGCCGTCCGGCTGGCAACGGCGTTAAGGATTTGGTTAACAAACCTCCCCTGCTACTCATTCTCCCACGTGATATCGCCGAGAGTGGTAAACCATGGCCAAGTCTTGGTCGCGGCTAAAAAACCGGCCCCAAATCCATATCGGGGCGCTACTTATCCCCTAATCGATGACTCGCGCATCCATACAAACCCTGGGTGACCAGGGTTAAATCCTACCGTCGAATGGGTCATTTACTGTTTCCGACGCTTCACAGAACCCATCATACCCACCAATCCGGCGCCGAACATCCAGACTGCGGCGGGCAGAGGTACTGGCGCGGCGGCGGCCACGACATTGCCGGTCAGATTCAAGGTCAATTGATAGTTTTGGCGGGTACTGCTGGCGCCCAAATCCGCATCGGACAGGTTCAGCAGATATTGCGCGCTGAAAGCGCCGGTGTTGGCGGTCAACAGATTGGCGATGAAGGATTGGCTGCCACCTTGGGCCAGATCGGCAAATATGGATAGACCGGTATCGAACGCGCCGATATCGCCACTGCCATTGACGCTATCCAGGTCCAGACCGATACGGTCGGCATTGGCCAGATTGAACAAACCGAAATTCAATGAAGCGATACTGTTTTGGGCAACATTGCCGAAGTCGAGGGTCAAGGAATTGGATGCCGAACTGACGTCGAACGAAGCCATTGCATGCAACAAATAACTGTAATTAGCCTGTAAGTCGCCAGACCATTCAACCGTGTAATTGGTCTGAGAACCACTGGTTTGACCTTGGGCTCTGCTTAACGTGGTTGTGACGGCCAATGTAGGCAGAGACAGTGCCGCGTTGACGGAGCCGCTACCCACGTAATCATCTAGATTGGAACTCGCCACGCTTGCAGTTGCATTGGTGGCGACCGCCGAAGCAGAATTCGACCCCCAACTGCATTCGGTAAATCCCGTTGGCCCATGTGCTAACGAGCAAGCGCCACCGGCTTGGCTAATAGCGGTTGCAAAATTGGCGGCAGCGCCGATCGCCGCCATGGTTGCAGTACTGCTGCCGCTGCCGCTTGCGTCTCTTCCCGGGCCATTATTTTTATAACCATAACCATCGATAATTTGCTGGCGATTCGAGGTCAATTGCAGGTCAACACCCGTCAAAACCCCGGTAGCCGCATTAAATTGTCCCAATGAAACATTGGCAACACTCGCGCCATTATTGGTGGCACTGGCAGAGGTTTTTGACGTAACCGAAGCACTGACATTTGCCGAACCATTGAAGCTAGCGGACGCACTGGAAGTTGTTAAAGCCGCTTGAGAGATACCGCTGACTGCCAATAAGGCAACAATGGCGGTCAATTGAAAATTCATATTCATAAATCAATCCATTCTTGATGTCGTTGAAGAAAGTGCGTGATATGCGGCAAATGCCGCACCCCTATCACCTGGGAGCAATCCGGCCGTCTTGCTGTATTTGCGCAAGACCCGCGACTTTCCGAACCCGCTTCACAGCAGGCTTGGCGATGGATGCTTCTGGATTTGCCCGGCGTTGATGCGTTGTTTTTTAAATCGCCGTGACAAACCGCCATCTAGTCATCCCTAACAATATTCAAACGTAGTAATACTGTTACACTTTAATCAATCAAAATTTATGCCATTTTCCTAAAGCCTTGTAATCCATAACCTACAGGCATAAAAGCAGGTTTAGATCGCCTTCACCCAGAAATCCAAGCCGGGGATTTGCCATCCTTATTGCGGGATTTGACGTACTTCATCGACCAATATCCAAGCAACTCCCAATCAAACCAACAACAAGTAGGAAATTTATGACGACACGACAATCGATCATTGAAGGCCAAAATGCGGTAGATATATTGCAACAACTCGAATCGAGTTAAAAATTGATTCCAACCGGCACCCATCAGCCAAGCTCGCCCCTGCTGATCGGGTCTTAAAGTTACGAAACAATAGAGATTTCGACTATAATCCCGCCCCGTTTGCATGGCTTTTAGCCCTGCCTCAGCAACCTTTTTCTTAAATAACGACCTGATCAACATGCCGATTTTTACCCGCGTGCCGATTCGGTACGGAGCCTGACGATATGGACATTGAATTACTGATTAAATCCCTGATTCTGGGTGTAGTCGAAGGCCTGACCGAGTTTCTACCCATCTCCAGCACCGGACATTTGATCCTGGCCGGCGACCTGCTCGACTTTAACGACGACAAAGCCAAACTGTTCACCATCGTGATTCAGGTCGGAGCGATTCTGGCGATTTGCTGGGAATACCGGGCCAAGATCGCTTCGGTGCTATCCGGCCTGACCAGCGACCGGCAAGCGCAAAAGTTTGTACTGAATCTGGCGATTGCCTTCATCCCGCTGGCCAGTTTGGGCTTGCTGTTCGGCAAACAACTCAAAGCCTTGTTGTTCAAACCGATTCCGGTAGCATTGGCCTTTATCATCGGCGCCTTCGTGATCATCTGGGCGGAAAAACGCGAACATAAGATACGCGTGCATCATGTAGACGATTTGAGCATGCTGGATGCGTTCAAACTTGGCATTGCCCAAGCTTTTGCGCTCATCCCCGGCACATCGCGCTCCGGCTCCACCATAATCGGCGGCCTGCTATTCGGCCTGTCGCGCAAGGCGTCCACCGAGTTCTCGTTTTTCCTGGCGATTCCGACCCTGACCGTCGCCAGTCTGTACGACTTATATAAGCATCGGGATATATTGCATGTCGAAAGCGATCTGGCCTCGTTTGCCGTCGGCTTGATCGCCGCCTTCATCAGCGCCTTGATTGCGGTCAAGGGTTTGCTGCGTTACATCAGCCATCACGATTTCATCATTTTTGCCTGGTACCGGATCCTGTTTGGCGTGGTGGTGATCGCCAGCGCCTATAGCGGATTAGTACAGTGGACGGTTGATTAAGCCAATTGCCCCCACGATGACTCCCCCGCGGCAATATTCCGGATTGTTTTTGATTTTTTGTTTATAGGTGCTTTATGGCTCTGCCACTGTTGATGATAGTTCTCGGTTTGATCATTCTGGTCTGGAGTGCCGACTTGTTTGTCGAAGGCGCGGCCGCCATCGCCCGCCATCTGGGTATGTCCCCCCTGTTGATCGGCATGGTGGTGGTCGGTTTCGGCACCTCGGCCCCGGAATTGTCGGTTTCGGCGCTTTCCGCTTTACAGGGCAATCCCGGCATTGCCTTGGGTAATGCCTACGGCTCCAACATTACCAATATCGCCTTGATATTGGGCATCACGGCGTTGATCAGCCCGATTTCGGTACATTCCCAAGTGATAAAAAAGGAATTACCCATCCTGTTTGTTGTGACCTTGCTGGCTATAGTGCAACTCTATGACGGCGACTTGTCGCGTCTGGATGCGGCTATCGAACTGGGCGTGTTCGTAGCCGTGATGGCCTGGATGACGGTGCAAGGCATGAAAAAACCCAGTGCCGACGAATTCGAACAGGAGATGGAAGTAGAACTGGAACAACATGCCATGTCCGAATTTCAAGCCTGGATTTATCTGATCGCCGGCCTGGTGTTCCTGGTGGTCAGCTCGCGCATGCTGGTTTGGGGCGCGGTATCGATTGCCCAGGATCTGGGGGTCAGCGATTTGGTCATTGGCCTGACCATAGTCGCCATCGGCACCTCGCTGCCGGAACTGGCCTCATCGATAGCCGCCGCCCGCAAGGGCGAACACGATCTGGCCGTCGGCAATATTATCGGCTCCAACCTATTCAATACCTTGGCGGTAGTCGGCGTGGCGGGCGTGATTCATCCGATGTCTATCCCGGATGAAATCATCAACCGCGATTGGCCGGTTATGGCGATATTGACGCTAGCCCTGTTTGCGATGGGCTATGCCCGTAACGGCAACGGCAATATCAATCGTTTGGAAGGCAGCCTGTTGGTTGCCGCCTATACCGGTTACACCCTCTATCTGATCAGCACCGTGGCGGGCGCTTAGGCATGATAGAAAATCGTTTACGCAACCTGGCTTTCCGCTGGAGCAACTGGCTTTTGTATTCGCCGGTCTTATTACTGGTGACGGCCGCCGTGTTAGCGTATTTTTCCACCGAATACACCGGCAAACATCTTAGCATCAACACCGACACCGCCGAACTGATCGCGCCCGACGCCGCTTTTCAGCAGAATCGGCGCAAGTTTGAAAAAGCCTTCGGCCAGGACATACACACGCTGCTGGTAGTAATCGACTCTTCCAGCCCGGAATTGACCAAGGCCGCCGCGCAGCGTTTGGGGCGGGAGCTACGGGCCGATACCGAGCATTTCACCAAGGTCTATCGTCCCGACGAAAATGCCTTTTTTCATCGTAACGGCCTGCTATACCTGGATACCGACAAGCTGCAGGATTTTTCCGTCACGCTGGCTCAGGCCCAACCGTTTATCGGCCGCATCTCGCAAGACCCCAGCCTGAACGGATTTTTTTCGATTTTCGAAGATGCGCTGAATGCGGAAAGCAAAACCGAGGAAGTACCGATCGATCTGACCTCGCTGATCGACAAGGTCAGCCAATCGCTGCATAAAACCCTCAACGGCGAAACCGATTTGCTGTCCTGGCAAAAACTGATTGCCGAAAACAACATCAGCGAGGAACAATCCGATAAGGCTTTTATTTTCGTCACCCCTAAATTCGATTTCAGCCGGATCCTGCCGGTGGAACCGGCCATTAACGCGATTCGCAACGCGGTCAATAAAATACAAGACCCTAACCTGCCGCAGGTAAAAATTTGGATTACCGGCGAAGTCGGCTTGGAACACGACGAAATGGCAGGCATGAGCGAAGGCACCTTTACCGCCAGTATATTTTCGCTGATCCTGGTATGCGGCATTCTGCTGATCGCCTACCGCTCCTGGCTGTTGATGCTGGCAACCCTGCTGACATTGAGCCTGGGCATGATATTTTGCGGTTTGTTCGCCTCCGTGGCGGTGAAGGAATTGAACCTGATTTCGGTGGCGTTCGCCGTATCCAATATCGGTTTGGGGGTGGAATATGCGATCCATTTTTGCCTGCGCTATAGAGATAATCTTGATTTGCACGGCAAGGACAAGGGCAAGGCCATCCGTTCGGCCATTTTGGATACCAGCCCCTCGCTGATTTTGTGCGCAGGTACAACCTCTATCGGTCTGTTCGCCTTTATTCCCACCGATTATCAAGGCATCTCGGAATTGGGCCTGCTGGCCGGCACCAGCTTGTTCATCTGTTTGTTTGTCACCTTGACCGTGTTGCCGGTACTACTGAAAATCATCCCTACCCCGCCCATTCATCAACTGCAACAAGGGCAACACCCCGGCGCCTCGAAAATTTCATTATTACTAGCCTCGGTTACCCTGCATTACGCCAAACCGATCACCTTGGCAACGGTGTTGGCGACCCTCGTCGCCCTATTTTTTGTTTTTCAAATCAAAACCGATTTCAACCCGCTCAACTTGCGCGACCCGCACACGGAATCGGTGATTGCTTTTAAGGAGTTGATGAAAACCCGAGACACCTCGCCGATGACACTGACGGTGTTGGCCAAAAACGCCAACGAAGCCCAGGCCATGCGGAAAAAACTCGGTGGCTTAAAAACCGTGGATAAAACCGTCAGTCTGTTCGATTTCGTGCCCGAGGATCAGGACAGCAAACTGATGATCATAGACGACATGATGCTGACCCTGGGACCGCAGAGCCAATCGTTTCCGCAACTGAAAACCGGCTCGGATCCCAAGCCCAGTATCATCCGAATGATCGCGGCCATCGACGCCAACTTGCCGAAGAAAACCAATCCAACCGAAATTCAATCGCTACGCGCGTTTAAACAGCAATTGCAGGACGTACTGACTGAACTGGATGCGCGTTTCCCGCCGGATCGCGGCGTTTTTGTCGAGAAAATCCAGACCTCGTTGCTGGGTACCCTACCGACGGTGATGAATCAGCTACTGACCGGGTTTCAAGCTCAAGAAATCACTCCATCCGGTATTCCGGACGAAATCAAGGACCGCTGGCTAAGCCGGGACGGCCTGTACCGGATACAGATTTTCCCCAAGCAAGACCTGAACGATTTGGCTAACTTACAGGCCTTTATTAGCGAAGTACAGGCCGTCGCCCCCGACACCACCGACCTGCCCATCATGTATTGGGAATCGATGAAAGCCGTAATCGGCGCCTTCCAGGAGGCTATCATCATCGCCCTGGTTTCGATTGCGCTGCTGTTGCTGTTTATCCGCCGCAGTATCGTCGACACCTTGCTGGTGATGACGCCGCTGGTACTGGCCGGTTTGTTCACCATGGCCACCACCGTGTTTACCGGCACGCCGATCAATTTTGCCAACATCATCGCCTTGCCGTTGTTGATGGGCCTGGGTGTCGATAACGGCATTCATATGGTGGAAAAACTGCATCATTCCTTGTCCGAAGATCAGAACATCTACCAGTCCAGCACCGCGCGCGGCATGTTTTACGGAGCCTTGACCACCATTTCCAGCTTTGCCGGCCTGGCGTTTTCGCCGCACCAAGGCATCGCCAGCATGGGCTTGGTGATCACGATCGGCATTTTCTGGATCATGACTAGCACCTTTATTGTGCTACCGGCCATCAGCAAACTTGTACTGAAACCGAGAGCGTAAAAGGCGGATTGCCAAAAAATGGCGGAAAGCAAATGCCGCTTGTACGACCCCGAATAACCCGTCAAAATTGCCGTTCCATACGGTGAGTTTTCATCATTTTTCTATTCCGAGGCAAGCATGTTCGTCATCATTGGTTATGTGATCATTTTAAGCTGCGTATTGGGTGGCTTCCTGATGGCCGGAGGCCATCTGGGGGTACTCTGGCAACCGGTCGAGGTGGTCATCATCGTTGGCGCGGCCTTGGGCTCGTTTTTCGCCAGCAACTCGATGAACACCATCAAGACGGCGGTTGCCGGCGGCATGGGCACTCTAAAAGGCAGCCGCTTCACTAAGGACTATTACATGGAATTACTGCTGAGCTTTAATGCCCTGAGCCAGAAAGCCCGTAAGGAGGGCCTGCTGTCGCTGGAAAAAGTAGTCGACGACCCGGAAAGCAGCTCGATTTTCGGCGAAAAGATTGCCCATGATCATCACTTGATGGAATTCATTTGCGACAAATTACGCTTGATTCTGACCGGCGTCGACGTAAATCAGCTGGAAGACATCATGGATGCGGAAATCGAGGTTCACCACGAAGATGGGCACGCTCCGATCAAAGCCGTGCAACGCATCGCCGACGGCATGCCGGCATTCGGTATCGTCGCGGCGGTAATGGGGGTGGTGCATACCATGGAGTCTGTCGGCATACCGCCGGCGGAACTGGGAAAACTGATTGCCGCCGCCTTGGTCGGTACCTTTCTGGGTATTTTGGTGTCCTACGGTTTTGTCGCCCCGGTAGCGGCGGTGATGGAAGACCGGCTGGAAGAAGAGGCCAGCTCCTACCGTTGCGCGCAAAAAGGCTTGCTGAATTGCGCTAAAGGCACATCACCGGCCATGACGCTGGAATTCATGCGCACCACCATCCCACACCACATTCGCCCAGGCTTCACCGAGCTGGAAGAACAGATCAAAGCCGCCAAGGGATAATCACTGATGGCCGAACAACCCATTATCATCAAGAAAATCAAAAAGAAAGCGGGCCACGGCCATCACGGCGGCGCCTGGAAAATCGCCTACGCCGACTTCGTGACGGCAATGATGGCCTTCTTTTTGTTGATGTGGTTGCTCGGCTCCACCGACGACGCCACCAAAAAAGGGATTTCCGAATATTTTCAAGACCCCTTTGGCGTCAACATCAAAAGCACCGGCGAAGGCATTGCCGATCGAAGTTCCATCGTTCAAGGCGGCGGTTCCGATCTAACCAACAAGGACGCCGGCGAGACACACAAAGGCGAAGACGTCCCCCCACCCGCCGAAGATGTTGAAAAACTAGCCGAACTACAGGAACAGAAAAAACTCGAGGAATTACAGGAAAATATCGAAAAAATGGTGCAGGCCAACTCAAGTCTTGCCGAATACAAGGACCAGATCACGCTGGAAAGGACGCCGGAAGGCTTGAAGATTCAGATTATCGATGCCAAAAACCGGCCCATGTTCAAGCTGGCCAGGTCGAGTATCGAAGACTATGCGCAAACCATCCTCAGGGCGCTGGCGCCGGTCATCAATGAATTGCCCAATAAGGTCAGCGTCAACGGCCATACCGACGCGCTGCCCTACCCGGACAATAAATCGGGCTATTCCAACTGGGAACTGTCCACCGACAGGGCCAATGTCGCCCGCCACGAACTCACGCTGGGCGGATTGGCCGAGGAAAAAGTTTTACGCGTGGTCGGCCTGGCCTCGAGCATTCCTTATAAAGCAGAGAATCCTAACGATCCGATGAACAGACGGATTTCGATCATCGTCATGAACAAAAAGACTGAAAATCAGGTGTTGCATGAAGGCGCCGAAGCCAAACCCGCCGTCCCCACCGGCATACCGGGAATTCCCAACGATACCCAGAAAAACATCCGGATAACGCCGGCCCCCGAATTGCACTAAAACCGTTGCCCGCCGGCGGCTTAACCTATCCCAACGCCCATGCAACCGATCAAGGCTCTGCTTTGCCAGTTACTGGCCTACCTTGTTGTCGCATGGAATAGCGCCTGGCTGGCTCAATGGGTCTCCGGAACTGGCTGGCTGGTCTGGATTCAAGCCGTGCTGGCCGCCCTTTTTTCCAGCTTATTGCGCCAACCACGCTGGTGGTGGCCTATCCATTTATTGTTTATGCCCACAGCCTGGATATTAATGCAGTACCACTTGCCATCCTGGCTCTATTGCCTGGCTTTTGGGCTGTTGATATTGATATTTTGGGGTACGGTCAAGGGCGACGTACCGCTGTTTTTATCCTCGTCCGCCGTCACCGACGCCCTGTTTGCCATCGTCAATCGGGAACAGGCCGATAATTTGATCGAATTGGGCGCGGGCGTGGGCAGTGTCGTGGTGCCATTGGCTCGCCGCTTGCCGCAGCTGAGAATAACGGCGGTGGAAAATGCGCCCTTACCCTGGTTGATATTAAATTGGCGCTGCAGGCATCTCGCCAATGTCCGGGTTGTCGGGAAAAATCTGTGGACCTACAGTTTAGCCGACTTTACCCTGGCTTTTGCCTTTCTGTCGCCCAAAGTCATGTCGCGCATCGGCGCCAAATGCCGAAGGGAAATGCCCGGCGGCAGCCTGCTAATTTCATCGTCGTTTGACGTGCCCGATTGGGAATCCGAAGCGGTTATTGACGTTTGCGGCACGCATCAAACCCGGTTGTATTGCTACCGATGCGCCGAAAAAGCTTGACCCGTGACGGAAAGCCCTCCCATACGGATGTTTGACGGCAATTGTCCAGCGCTGTGGACATCGGGGATTAGCGTGACAATCGCAAAACGAGACATTCAATTTCAAATTACGCTTAATGACTTTTCCCCAACAGCTGATCCACATCCACGGATAAGGTTTCCAATGAAGCGGCTCCTTGGCGAAATACAACCTGCCCGGTTTTATGGTTGATCAAAACATTTGCTGGCGTACCTTGCAAACCAAGCGCTAATGCTTCGTCCTCATCCTGCTTAACCTTGTCTTTAAATTTGCCGGCGTTCAAACATGCCAATAGGTCTTCTTTATCTATCTCCGCATGAACTAAAGCCCTATCGATAATCGCTTGGCTATCAGACACACCGCGCCGGGCTTGGAGAAATAATGCATTGGTAAACTTCCAAAAGCCTTGCTGGCCCGTCAAGTCACCGGCGCATTCGGCGGCTTCCGCTTCCCGTTCGGCATTGGGCTTATGTCCGGATATAGGAAAATGTCTAAACACCCAATTGATCGTCCCTCCCGAATCATCCACCAAACGCTTCAGGACCGGATGAATTTTTCGACAATACGGGCAGTCGAAATCAGCAAACTCGACCACGCTAATCAACGCGTCGGCATTGCCATAAAGTCTATCCCTCTCAAGCGCAACAGGCCGTAATTTAGTCTGAATTTGATTTTGCACAATGGTCCGCTGCTGCGCGGTATCCCGGCCTTGTATGGATTTTTGAGTTTCGTGAAGTTTAATTTCATCCATGATTTTTTGTTTCAAACTATCGCTTTGCATAAGCTGATCGATAATTTCCTGCTTAAGTTGCTCTCTCTCCGGTTCGGAAATCTCCGCAAAAACATTGGCGCATCCTAGAAAAAGTCCGATCAATGACAATGCGAAAATAATATTAAATCGATATTTCATAAATTTTTAGCTTCCAAACGAATTTCCCGACAGAATTGAGCTAGGTGGTTGCGATCCATCACTTAACTGTAATGCTTACCGTCCCACAACAGGCCGCGCTTCCGGCAAAAGCGCATTTAATATTTTTGGCATATCCACAATAGCCGTTTGCTTTATTGTGCCTTATCCATGCCGAAAAACAAAAAACGGCGGACTTTATTTGTAAGAATTATTTACAGTATTCTTGAAATAGAAATCTATACCAATCAATCAAACACTAGTGCTCATACCATGCTTTTTAAGCCTATAAATCTGTTTTTAATGCGCTAATAACCCAAAATCGCCATAGTCTATATGTCAGTTTTTTTTACAATCCATTGATGATGTCGCAGCCATTATTCCCGTATCTTCCTAGCCTTTAAGCTATATCTCAAAAGTTTTTTCAGACAACCTTATGATAATCATGGAAATTTTAGCCTAATGCATTCATCCTCCAAACATGCCAAATCAGTGGGTATGCAACTTGCTTATTCTTTGGGGTTTATCAACAATGAGGTGAATAATGAAACAAATAGAATGCAAGACCTACTTAAAGGCGGCTGCATTGGCCGCCGGATTGGCTTGGGGCGGCTTCTCATCCGCTGCGGGTTTAACCAACGGAGACTTCTCATCAAACTTCGACGGCTGGCGGGGAGATGTGACCTCTGCCGGCCCCATATCTCCTTTACCAGGAGCTTTTGGCAATAATTTCGATGCATCCAGTGGCGCGGCCGTTTTGTCCACGAGTTTCGATAGCGACGGCCTAAATTATTCCGTCAATCTGTTTCAAACCTTTGATTTATCCAGCAACGCACTGACGCTGAATTTTGATTACTCATGGCTCGCGGATGATGCCGACGATACTTGGCTGGCTCAATTAGTCGACGCATCTGATTCCAGTCATTTCTTGGTCTTTAACAGCGCCAACACCAGCGGAAACGGACAGTTTAATCTTGCCGGATTCAGCGGACTAACCGTACAACTGTTGTTCGGCCTGGAAAATATCGGCGGCGCTGATGACAGTTTAACCATAGACAACATCGTCATCACCGAGCGTCAACCCAACGCTTCCGTGCCCGAACCCGGCACCTTGCTGCTAATTAGCGCCGGCTTGCTTGCCGCAAGGCGTAAATCTGCCTGACACCTGGGATATGTGTGTCAAAACCTCTTCAATTACCAGACGTACCTATGCTTCCCTTGGAGGATTAAATGTATAGATCGACAAAAATAAAACCGCTTCAGCGCGGCAGCTTCATCTTTATGATGACGGCTATTTCGCTGATTTATGCGTTACTGGCGCAAACCGCTTATGCCGTAAACGCTACCGGCTCTTGGCAGACGGCAACCGGTGTAACGGTTGAGAAAGGCAGCCGCGTGTATGACACGGCCAATCGGGTTTATTACACCCTGAACAAAATGACCAACAATTCAGGCGCGCCACTCAGTGGCCCCGTGCGCCTAGTGGTCACCAGCAGCAGTTTTCCGGTAGCCAACGCCACCGGCACCGACGCTAACGGCAAACCTTATTTTGATGTGTTGGCCAGCGGCGCGTCGCTCGCCAATGCCGCCACCGGCGGAGGGACCCGCATCAATTTTCAATCGTCCCGCGCCACTTTTGCTTATAGCGTGGAAGTGCAAAAATGGGTCGAAACAGTCGTGGATAGCGACAGTGACGGTATTCCCGACACCAGCGACAACTGCCCCTTGGATGCGCAAAATGATGCGGATGGCGATGGAACCTGCGGCAACGTAGATAACTGCCCATTGGACGCTAAAAACGACGAAGATGGCGACGGCCAATGCGCCAATGTCGATAGTTGTCCGCTCGATCCTCAAAATGACGTCGATCGCGATAATATTTGCGGCAATGTCGATTTTTGCCCAACCGACGCCAGCAATAGCTGCGTAACCGTCAACGGCCGAGTAAAAGGCAACGGTGCGGTATTGAGCGGTGTGAACATCAAAATCGGTACCGATACCAACAATAAAACAACGGTTACCGACAGCCTCGGCACATTCAGTGCTACCGGCCTAGGCTCTGCGCAAGCGGCGCACGACAATCTGAACGATTTCCTGCCGGTCGAAGTCAGCGCATCGGGTTACTCCAGCGGTTATGCCAAAGTCGTGCTGGAAAAAGGCAAAGCCGAATACAGCGTGGCGATCGACCTGCAACCGGTGTCGGATAATTTTACAACCGACGACAACCTCAACAACGGCGTGGAAATCAACAAACAAGGTGCCGCGGTCGGTCAATTGACTATTCCCGATAGCTCACTTCCCGATGGCGTCACGGAAGTTACCGGGACCGTAACTTATCTTGACCCAACCACCGATGACATCCAATCCGCTCCTGGCGGCGACTTGCTGGCCTTACCCGCGGGTGTCGACCCCAATACAGCCACGCCGGTGCCGCTGGAAAGCTTTGGCATGATGGAATTCGACTTGAAGGATCAAAACGGCAACCCGATTCATGAATTGGGCGGCACCGCTGAAGTCTGCATGAAAGCCACGCCCGGCCTAAATGCCGGCGATACTATTCCGCTTTGGTACTACGATGAGGCCACCGGTTTATGGAAAGAGCAGGGCCAAGGCACGGTAGCCGATAAAAACGGCCAGTTGATGATTTGCGGCAATGTTACTCATTTTACCTGGTGGAACTACGACCAGCCGATCAATACGCACTCCTGCTTTAAATTCGATGTGCGCGACGAGACAACCGGCAACCGTTTGTCCGGCAACATCGATTGGCAAGCGGAGGGCGTGACCTACAGCGGCACTTCACCGGAACGCGCCTGTAGTGTTGACGCTGACGACCCGAATGTCGGCAGCACTATCGACTCGTTGACTGTAAAAAAATCCGACGGTTCGACAATCGAGAAAATCCGCGTGTTTGCCGACATCGGCGGCAATAAGTTCTACCTGAAACGCGACGGCGACGGCACTTATAGCCTGACCAACCAAGCCGACGCAACTGTGTTCGACAACCCCAATGCCAACGCAAGTTGCTTGAACAATACCAATGTCGACCAGTGCGCATTCCTGGATTATTTAGATGGTGCAAACGCCGATGGCATTCTGCCATTGTCCGCCAACATTAATTATCCGCCCGTGATCAGCAACTTTAACATCACCGATGCTAATGGGGCCGCGACCAGCAATCTATTGGTCGGCGCATCGGCTAATGTCAATGCAACAGTCACTGATCCGGAAGGTACTAATGTCAAAGTGAATTGGAGCACCGAATGTAGTTGGTATGAGCAAGGCAATCCAGGAACAATATCCCCGGCCAGCCAAGACTTTACCGCATCACCGGCCTTGTTCAATGCCACCTATACCGCGCCTGGCACGCTGAGCTATCCGGTTGAGTGGTGTCGCATCACTGCCACTGCGACGGATAGCGACGGCATGAGTTCCAGCGCGGAACAATGGGTATACGTGACAGGCAGCTATCAGTACGAGGTGGAGGGCATCCTGTATGGTACCGATGGCCAGCCGTTGCCGAATACCTTGATGCAGTACTCCAACAACAATTGCAACAATAATGGGTCTCAGGAGGTAACGACCGATGGCAACGGCCACTATAGCGTGCAATTCAATACTCAAAATTGCAGCGGTGGCGAAGGTTATTACGACCTTGGCTATATGACTATCAACTATAGCCATGACAACACCCAAAGAACCCGTTCCGAGTATCTAAACAACTATTATTACTCCGAAATCAATAGTTGTTCGGTACAAGCAAACGCGGCCACCCAATGCCATCACGACATCCGGTTGCCTACCGTATGGGGCTCATTGAGCGGTAATCTGTATCCGCCTCAAGGCGAAGCGTTTCAATGGTTGAATATCAATTCATACCAATACAGTTACGGCTACAACGGCTCAGACTACACATGGATATACTTCGATCAAGCTCAAAGCAGTTACGGCCCGATTTCCGTGCCTGTTGGTCAAGGCTACATGTATGGCTACACCAATACCGGTTCTTACGATAATAGCCAGAATTTCATGATGCCAAGCACACAAGGTCAGCATCAGGATTTTGGTGACGCCACGGCTCCGGTAACCCTCACGGCATTCGATGGTCAAGGCGGCGTTTTGCCAGGCATTTCAGTCACTGGAACCAGTTATGGCTGCACAAGCAACAATAACTGCAATACCAGTTTCACCGGCGTTACCGATAACCAAGGTCAGTTGACCTCACCATTGCCACTGAGCCAGTTCTACGGCAGTGCGGTTTATCCAAACGTTGGCACCCGCTACAACTATGGCTATGTCACCACTAAGGACCAACCGGTAAACCTTGATATCAACAGCCCGGACAGTTGCAAAGTCATCGGGGTGGCCTACGGCGGCAACGGCCAGCCATTGGGTGAAGGGTTTAGCATCAACGCTTGGTCCGACGGTAATTACTACTACAACCAAAATTGGGATGGCAATTTACAGGCGGTAACAGACGCCAATGGCCAATTTGTATTTACCGACGTAAAACCGGGATATTTTTACTTTACCCATGACAATTATTATTTTGGGTACACCAACTACTCAATCGATAACTGTCGTCCGGTCAATGGCTCGGCTCGTGAAATCAGGATCGATCTGCCGTACTTCGACACTCAGTACAACAATGGTTTACCTTATTGATAATTGAGTAAGGCTTGAAAGGGAGGCAGTTTAAGCCTCCCTTTCGACGGCCGATTCACAGTTCAACCCCTATTCTTTTTTGCTTGGAGATTAAGCATGTCATTTTTTTACAAACTAATTCCATTCCTGCTGGCATTTACCAGTAGCAGCATCCTCGCGGCCGGCCAACAGCAGTCACAGCCCGCGCCAGGCCCTGCCGGCTTGACGCCGCAACAACATCAGCAACAGCTGGAAAAAATGCATCAGCAACAGGAAAAAATGCAGGAAGTCCATGATAAAGCACAGCGTGAAATGAATGCGCAACGCTTAGCGGAAGAGATTAAAAAGTAAGAAATGCGCATGAAACAAGTCGGCGTAGGCGCGGTTAAATCCACACCTCCGCCGAACCTTGCATACGCTCGATGATCATTCCTAAGCTACCAATTCAGTATCTCAGGACGATAAGCGGAATATAAAGAGCGATATTCCTTCTTCCATCGGGGAAAGCTTGGATCAGGAGATCAAAATCACCCACCCCTTTCCCGCGCGAAAGGGGTTTTTCCGCTTACCCTTGAATAGTGACTTAGACCTTGCCTTCTGGTTTTAAAAAAATCACTGAGTAACTCTCCACACGCCTGGCCTAAAATACCGCCCAACCACTCGACGCTATGATTCAAAAATGGCGCATCGCTCAGTTGCAAGGCGTGGCAAACCGCGCCGCGCTTGGGATCGTAAGCGCCGAACACCAAGCGCTTGACCCGTGCATGCGCAATCGCGCCCATGCACATCACGCAGGGTTCCAACGTCACATATAAAGTCGTATCGATCAGCCGGTAGTTTTGCAGGGCCTGCCCTGCTTTTCTTAACGCCACGATCTCGGCATGAGCGGTGGGATCGTTAGCTTGAATCGGTTGATTCCAGCCCTCGGCGATGCATTGATCACCTTGTACCAACAAGGCTCCAACCGGCACCTCGCCTTGTTGTTCGGCACGTTGCGCCAGCCGCAATGCATGCCGCATCCAGTCTTCGTCCTTCATAGCGTGGCTTTGCCGAGTCTGTCGTTGACCGCCATCCACTCTTCGCTATCGGGCGGCTGTTCCACCAGAATGCTGTCCAATTGCAATTGGTCCAACTCGCGCAAAGCGCTGTACAAGGCAGGTTCGTAAGCTTCGGCCTGATCGGGCAAACGCAGCAAATGCCGGCAAGACAAATCGGATAATTTCGTACTGAATGTCAATACCCCGACCTGCTGGCCCTGATTTTGCCGCTGCTCCAACAGGGTCGGCAAAGCTTCCGCCGCGCACAAAAAAGCCGGCGTGTTGGGTGCGTAATGCGAGGCTAACATACCGGGCGCGCGGATTTTATGTTGCGACTTTAGCGTGACCGGCATTTGCAGCACTTCTTCCAGTTGGCTGCGGGTAATGCGTCCTGGCCGCAGAATGGTCGGCTGGCTATCGGTCAGATCGATGATGGTCGATTCCAGCCCCACCGTACAGGGTCCGCCGTCGAGAATACAATCCACCGCATCGCCCAACTCTTCAGCCACATGAGCAGCCAAGGTCGGACTAATGCGGCCGAAACGATTGGCGGACGGCGCGGCAATCCCGCCGCCGAACACTCGGAGCAACCACAATGCCACGGGATTATCCGGCACCCGCAGAGCCACGGTATTTTGCCCGCCGGTGACCGCCATCGGCACCCAGGCTTTTTTGTTCAAAATCAAAGTCAACGGCCCCGGCCAAAATTCTCTAGCCAACTTTAGGGCCACATCCGGTACCGGCTCGGCCCAGTCTTTCATTTGCGAAGCATAAGCCAAATGCACGATCAAGGGGTGATCGGAGGGACGACCCTTGGCCTTGAAAATTTTTACCACGGCATCCGGATTGGAGGCGTCGGCGCCTAGTCCGTAAACGGTTTCGGTAGGTATAGCCACCAGCTTGCCCTGGTGAAGCAGTTCGGCGGCGTGTTGAATGGATTGAGGGGTAACGGCTGTTGAGGTCAATGCGAAAACTCAAGGATAAACCAAAACTGCATTTTAATGGTTCGGCATGAATGTTGATTGAAATATTGATTCAACTTATCAAATTAAGGCGATTTTTCGGGGAGAATGCCCCCTTGCCGATGCCGAATATATCGAGGGCCAAGCCCTTGGCCTAGATTCTTAACAGAGGGGCTGAAGCGAATAGTCGGCTTCGGCTAACCGGGGATTGCTAACCAGCGACGCTCCATCAAAACAGACGGTTCACGAACCTCGGAAATTGCAGCAAAGCGGGCCAAGGCGCCGAAAGTTGCAATAAATAGTACGCCCCTCTTCAAGAACCGGACTCGGTCATATCTCGAAACACCAGCACCGCACCGATGACTTTTCCGTCCAACTGCATCGGATGAGCGGTACATTCGACAGGAAAGGAACCGCCGCCCTTACGCCGAAATAATTCCGAGGATCGTTGCGGGACACTGTCTCGAAAGGCATCGTAAATACTGCATTGTTCCTTGGAGACGGGCGAGCCGTCGGCGTGGCCTGAATGTATCGTCGCACAGGTGTCTTGACCCAGAAGTTCTTCCTGAGCATAGCCCAGCATCGCCAGCGCGGCGTGGTTGACGAAGGTGCAACGGCCCTCGGTGTCGAGCCCTATGATACCTTCTCCGGCCGACTCCAGCAGTAGCCGAAAGCGCGTCTCGCTGTTACGCAACGCGGCTTCCGCCCGCTTGCGCTCGCACAATTCCTTGTCCATGCTGGCGTTGGCGGCTTCCAGGATCGCGCTTTGTTTTTCCAACTGGTCCGTGCGCTGGGCCACCAGTTCCTCGAGACGCCTGCGGTAATAATACAACTCCTGCTCGGTTTCCTTGTCCGTCGTGATGTCAACCAGAAGGCCTTGCAGACACAAGGCGCCGCGCGCCTCGTCGCGCACCACGTTGGCTTCATCCAAAAACCAACGGGCCTGTCCGTTGTGTTTCAGCAGCCGATATTCGCAACTCAACGGGGTGTGATGTTCGTAGGTTTGCGCGTAGGCCTCAATGACGCTTGGCCGGTCGTCGGCATGCACTCGCTTCAGCAAGCCTTCCGGATCGTTTAGCCATTCCTCCGCCGGGAAACCCAGTTGTTGAATCTGCGGGCTGACATAAAGCAGTTGTCCCGGATTGTCCAGCGAGGCGATGTAGGTGATGGCCGGAATTTGTTCCACCAAAGTGCGGTACTTCGCTTCAGCCTCCCGTAATTGCTCCACGGCCTGAGTCTTGTCCTGAATGACCCGTTGCTCATGCAGGGCACGGATAACCACGGCCGGTAGCCATTGCAGTGATTCCCGGTCCGAACCCTTGACCACATAGTCGCGCGCGCCGAGCTTAAGGGCGTCGACCGCGATCATGGCGTTATCGGAACCGGTCAACATCACTACCGGCACCGGCAAGTCGCCGGTTTCCTCTGCCAGTTCGGCCAGAAACTCCACGCCGCTTAAATCCGGCAAATGAAAGTCAAGCAGAATACAATCGATCTGCTGGCTGCGAGCGAGATTAAGCCCCTGATTGCCGGTTTCGGCCTCGAATATCACAAAGTCGCAGTCCGCGTGCCGCATGAGTGCGCGCTTGCAGGCCAAGCGGTCGATCTGGTCATCGTCAACCAACAGCAGACGGATGCTGGGCAAGGCGTTCATAGCGGCGACTCGCTAATGGTCCAATAGGCGTCGATGGTACGCATAATGTCGACGAACTGCTGATATTCCACCGGCTTACGCATGTAACCGGCCACCCCCAGTTCAAAGCTTTCCACTTTGTCTTCCTGCTCATCGGAGGTGGTGAGCGCGACCACGGGGATGCGTTTCAATTCGGACTCCCCCTTGGCCGCCTGCAGGAATTCGATACCGTTCATGACCGGCATGTTAAGGTCAAGCAGTATCAGGCAAGGACGCTCGCGGCCGGGATCGCGCAGATAGGCCAAGGCCTCCTCGCCGTTTTCGACGTGTTCGAGCGGGTTGGCGACATGTAATTCCCTGATGGCTCGCCGCACGGTCATGGCATCCACACTATCGTCCTCGACCAGCAAGATGGGTTTACTCTTAATTCTCATGGTTCTTTTCTATTTCCGTTGATGCGGGGTGCTGCTTGGGCACCGTGAAGTAAAAAGTGCTGCCCTGGCCGACTGTAGACTCGACCCAAATCCGTCCACCGTACTGCTCGACGATTTTTTTGACTATGGATAGACCCACGCCGGTGCTTTCCACTCGATCACGCGGATTCAGAGTCTGGAATAACTGAAAAATACGCTCGAAATGGCGAGTCTCTATGCCAGGCCCATTGTCTGCAATGCCGAGCCGCCAGCTATCGCCTTGATCGGCGCAATCGATTGTTATTTGCCCTTGGGGTTTATCCGAATAGCGAATGGCATTAGAAATCAGATTTTGCAACACTTGCTGAATACTGGTTTTCTCCGCCTGGATCGTCGGCAAGCCGGATGCAACCGTAACGGTGATGTGAGAAGGCGGGGCCAGCGAGTCGATCACCTCGTGCGCGAGTTCGTTAAGATCGACAGCGACTACCGCCTCGTGCAGACGGCCGATGCGTGAAAAGCGTAACACGCCGTCGATCAAGGCGTCCAACCGCCGCACGCGTTGTATCAAAAGACGTAAATGCTCCTGGCCGTCGGCGTCGAGACGGTCATGCTGGTCGGCGGAGATCCAGTCGGCCAGCGAGCCGATCGCGCGCAACGGCGCCTTTAAATCGTGGGAGACCACGTAGGCAAAATTTTTGAGTTCCTCGTTCACGTTTTCCAGTTCGTGAATCATGCGCTTTTGCTCCGCCTCCAGCCGCTTGCGCTGGGTGATGTCATGCACCGTTGCCAGCACCCGCCCGTCCTCGATCGGGCTGAGACTCAAGTCGGTGGCGAATTCGCTGCCGTCCTTGCGCAAACCGTAAAGCTCAAGCCCGCTGCCCATCGTGCGGCTTTCGGGTTGCTCGGCGTAGTCGGCGCGCTTGGCCCCGTGCATTGCCCGGAAGCGTTGCGGAATCAAGTCTTCGATACCGAGACCGCTGAATTCGTCCCGCGTGTATCCGAACAAGCGCTCGGCGGCGGGATTGGCCAATAGGATACGCCCATCCAAGTCGGCGATCAGCATGGCGTCCGCGGCAATGTCCATCAGCCAGAGCGCGTTTTGGTTAATCAGAATGTCTGGGGTAACGGTAGTCATAAAGGGAACGGCTCAACGGCATCGGGTGATCGGGCTAAACCTACAATATATTATCAGACGCCATCGCCATGCAAATACGAAGCAAATTAGCGTGACCAGCCTTGAAAAAAATGTGTCCGCACTGCAATAATTCCGCCGTCATTTTTACGCCGATGGGAAAAGACTGGTAACGGAAATACCTTTCGCCTTAGATGTCTAAGAACAATAGCCTATAGTCCGCATGCATCAAAATCTCATATGCCGGATCGGGTTTATGCCCCAGCGCGCGGGGTTTTCGAAAGATACGATTCGATGGCTGTTATCCGGCTTGGAAAGATCGAAATCCTTGGGAAAAATGTAACAGCGGGTTTGGATGTTGAAAATAATTCTGACCCTGGGATGAAGCAAATCTTCATGATGCTGATCTATCACCACCGCCAAGAACCCGCTTTCAAGCTTGACCAGCGAGCCAATGGGATAAATGCCGACTGTACGGATGAAGTACTGAACTAGCTTGTCATTGAACTGCCGACCTCCCGATTCCAGCAACATTTTTATGACTTCGGTTGGCTCGGCGCTGGTATGGTAGACACGAGTGGAGGTCATCGCGTCATAAACATCGACTATGGACGCCATCTGGCCAAAAAGGCTTATTTCCTCTCCCTTTAAGCCTAGCGGGTAACCACTGCCGTCATAACGTTCGTGATGTTCAGCAACGATACTCAATGAGATGGTCGAAATCCCGGCGATGGTTTCCGCGATCTCCCGACCATAATTGACGTGCAACTTCATCAGCTCAAATTCCAGTTCATCAAGCTTTCCGTGTTTATTGAGAATATGTTCTGGCACTTTCATTTTGCCTATATCATGCAGAAAGCCACCAATGCCGATCTGCTCAACACTGGATCGATTCTTCATCGAGCGGCAAAAGCTGATCAGCAACGTACCAACCGCCACCGAATGCTGAAAAGTATAGGTATCGGCTTGCTTGATCCTGAGCAAGCTGACGATGGCGTCGGGATTCCGCAGTATCGATTCCGAGATGTCTAAAACCACGGGTTCCAGTTTTTCCAATTCAACCTGTTTACCTAGCCGAAAATCCCGCAGTGTGGCATGGACTATACTGCTGGCCTCCTTGTAAATCCGCTTGGCCTGGATAATTTCTTCTTCAATAGGGACTAATTTCGGCTCCGATCGCTTGAGTGGAATATTCAGATCGGTGGGATTATCGCCTAGAGCCTTACCCCCCCATCGCCAGGCGCATGACCAACATCCACTCCCAGACTGGTGTCGATATAAACTTGGGTAATGCCGCATTCGATCATTTTTTCTATATCGCGCGCATACTCCAGCACAAAGCGATTACTCATAAACGGGTGATTCATCCAGGAGCAATTGAGATCATGGATATACATCCCTGGGCGGAGATCGGAAACGCTGATTTTTTTGATCATGAACACCTCGTTGACTTACTTAGATACTGTTTGCCATAGTCATCGCACTTCAAATTTTTTTGATTCCCCCAAACCTGTCGACAATTGCCGGCATTGCCTTACTACCCACATCCCTGTAAACATCGTTGGAAGATGTGCCCCCAAGATGCCGAAATTTTAAATAATCAAGCCATGGCAGCCACAAAGGCATGCGGCCAAGCTAGGTGGCCTATATAGGCCTTTAAACCATGCCGCAAATCTTGTCTAAATAAATTTCAGGCCGGCTGGAAATGAGCGCTAGTATAGTCAAGATACATTCCGGCGCCCCAATCCTATTCTTATTTCAAGCGCCATAAAGCGTTATTTTGGCAAAATCACGGGTTAATCCACATCGACAGACTATTCCGCAATTTGGCTTTTTAAAGCCCTTAAACCCCGCAAACGGTTAAAATATCCGCGCAACCAGTCCCACCCTGGTATTCTTTCAGACCGCTAAATTTTCAGTTCTCATTCATGACCAGCCATCAACTCTTCGCCACCACGCCCAAAGCAATGGAGGGCATTCTTGCCAATGAAATCAAAGCCCTGGGCGGCCAAAACGTCCGCGAAAAAATGGCTGGCGTGGCTTTCGAAGGCGATCTGGCGCTGGCTTACCGGGTGTGTCTGTGGTCGCGCACCGCCAACCGGATTTTACTGTTACTCGGCAGCTTCGAGGTCAAATCCCAACAAGATTTGTACGACGGTGTCAAAAAGATCAACTGGTTCGAACATCTGAAACCCGACGACAGCCTGGCGGTATCTTTCAGCGCCAAGAACAATC
Organism: Methylomonas sp. LL1; assembly: GCF_015711015.1. NCBI lineage: Bacteria > Pseudomonadati > Pseudomonadota > Gammaproteobacteria > Methylococcales > Methylococcaceae > Methylomonas > Methylomonas sp. LL1. Next base: position 3,959,341 of record NZ_CP064653.1, on the reverse strand, counting down.
CGGCCATTAACAACACCCATTTCGGCGCGTTGAAGGTTAAGGATGCCATCGTCGACCAGATGCGGGAAAAATTCGACCAACGCCCCAATATCGACACCGAGCGGCCCGGCATTCGCGTCAATGTCTATTTGCATAACGAAACCGCGCAGCTGAGCCTGGATTTGTCCGGCGAGAGTTTGCACAAGCGCGGCTACCGCGACGTCAGCATCGCCGCGCCGATCAAGGAAAACCTGGCGGCGGCGATTTTGCTGCGCGCCGGCTGGCCGAAAATCGCCGAGCAAGGCGGTTCGCTGCTCGACCCTATGTGCGGCTCCGGCACCATGCTGCTGGAAGGCGCGATGATCGCCGCCGATTATGCGCCGGGTTTGCAGCGCGATTATTTCGGCTTCCTGGGCTGGAAGAAGCACGATGCAGAACTTTGGCAAAGCCTGTTGGACGAGGCTGACCAACGCCGTGACGTTGGCTTGAACAAAATGCCGGTGATCGTCGGTTTCGATCAGGACCGTCGCACCGTGGCGACTGCATTGCAGCACGTCGAAAACGCCGGCCTGGCCGGCAAGATTCATATCGAAAAACGCGACATAGCGGACGCCACGGCGGCGGAAAGTTGGCCCAAGGGCCTGATCGCCTGCAACCCGCCCTACGGCGAACGGCTGGGCGACGAGACGGAAACCTCCGAGTTGTATCGGCGCTTCGGCGAGGTGCTGAAACAGCATTTCGCCGGCTGGCAAGCGGCTATGATCATCAGCAATCCGGAACTGGGCTTTAGATTGGGCCTGCGTTCGCAAAAACCCATCACCCTGTTTAACGGTGCGCTGGAGTGCAAATTGCTGCGCTTCAACATCGAGGAAAAAAGCTTTTTCGAACCCAAGGCCAAATCCCAACAGGAACGCATCGAACAAATCAGCCGGCGTACCGAGACCGAGCAGCCGGATAATCAGGCGGAAATGTTCGGCAACCGCTTGCGCAAGAATCTGAAAAAAATCGGCAAATGGGCTAAGCAAAACCACGTCAGTTGCTACCGTTTGTACGACGCCGACTTGCCGGAATACGCGGTGGCGGTGGATGTCTACCAAGGCGAGAAAACTTGGGTCAACGTGCAGGAATATGAATCGCCCAAGACCATCGATCCTGCCAAGGCCAATCAACGTCTGGCCGGGGCGATGGTGGAAATCCCCAAGGTGCTGGAGACACCCAAGGAGCAGGTGTTTCTGAAAATCCGCCGCAAACAGAAAAGCACCGACCAATACGAGAAACAGGGCGAATCCGGCCAGTTTCATGTGGTCGAGGAAGGCGGCTGCAAGTTTTGGGTCAATTTCGAGGACTATCTGGATACCGGTTTATTTCTGGATCATCGGCCAATGCGCTTACTGATTCAGCAACAAGCCAAGGGCAAGCGTTTCCTGAATCTGTTTGCCTATACCGGCAGCGCCAGCGTGCATGCGGCGGTGGGCGGCGCGGCGTCCAGCGTTACGGTCGACATGTCCAACACTTATCTGGACTGGGCCAAGCGCAATTTCGACCTCAACGGCATACGCGGCGATCACAAATTGCTGCGCGCCAATTGTCTGACCTGGCTGGCCGAACAGGCCGGCGCCAAACAAAAACCGCAGTTCGATATGATTTTCCTCGATCCGCCGACTTTCTCCAATTCCAAGAAAATGGACGAGGCTTTCGACATTCAAAACGACCACGTGCAATTGTTAAAAAATGCCGCTGCCTTGCTGGCACCCGGCGGAATATTGTATTTTTCGACCAATTTCCGCCGCTTCAAGCTGGAGCGGGAATCCTTGGCGGGCTTGACTATCGAAGACATCAGCGCGTCGACGATACCGGAAGATTTTGCCCGTGACGCCAAGATTCATTATTGCTGGAGGATCACCCGATGAACGACTGTTTGCATATTATCGTCAAGGGCCGGGTACAGGGCGTGTATTTTCGCGCCTACACCCAAAAACAGGCCGTCAAATTGAACCTGTCCGGATTCGTCAGAAATTTGCCGAATGGCGATGTCGAAATCGTCGCCCACGGTGAATCGGAAGACCTGCAAAAACTGATCACCTGGTGTCACAAAGGTCCGATTTTGGCCAAGGTGGCCGAGGTGCTCGTCAATCCACATCACGGCGGTGAACATTTCGCGGAATTTGAAATTCGATAACCCGGAAGCCGTTGCCTCTGATTACGCGGTTGCGGCAACCATGGCTTTGACGCCAGCCGGTATCGGCAAAGATTAAAAGACCGGCAATAAAAAGGCATGGCGCTTTCGGCGACCATGCCTTTCAACCGCTTCAAAGCAAGCAGAATTAACGCAGATTATTTTTTCTTCGCGTGATGCTGATCTTGCTTGTGATTTTCATGATGATGCTTTTTGTCTTCGCGCTTGGTAATCATGATGGTTTTGTCGTTGCCGGTACCGGAGTGCTGGACATTCACAAACAAGCTATGGGGATCCTTGCCGAAATAAATTCCCGTGCCTTCAGCCGGTTTGTCCTTCAATGAAGCGAACAAATGAACACCGTCTTGATAGCCATCGTTGTTTGCATCGTCGGAGGCTGGGTCGAATACCCAAATATCGCTGTAGTCATTATCTTCGACCATCCACAGTTTGCCGTCCGGGCCATGGGCCAAGTTGTCCACTTTGGCAAAGCCGGTTTGAGCAATTGAATGCTTCTCGAACGAAGTGTTTTTACCGGAAGCGACCGCGTATTTGACCATTGGCGTTTCATCCAGTGTCACCGCCAATACGGCACCCACGGCATAACCGGCCGCATTAGCACCGGAAATGTTGGCGCTATTGTCGACATCTTCACAAGTCAAAGCGGCATATAAGGTCTGGCCGATACGTTCCAAATCTTCTGGACGGCAGAACTGGGTGGCGCCAGCGGTGGTTGCGGCTACCCTTGCGCTGATTTGGACTTGATCCATATCCAGAGCTACCCATTGAGCGGAACCGGTTTTGCCGGCATCCACTTTCAATGCATACAATTGGCCGTCGGTTAAATCACCGTAAGTCGTTGGAACAAATTTGTAGATAGAACCTTTTTTGTCTTCGTCGATGACATAGACATTGCCTTGATCATCGATTTCCAGGCCTTCATGGGACAGTGCGCCCAATTTCGGCAGCACGGAGACGCTTTCCATTTTGGTAGGGTCTTTTTTATCCAGTTTCAGTTCATAGACCAAGCCGCTTTTTGCCAGCGGCGCATCGGGATCGGGACGCAAGGAGTCAATGACTTCCTCTGCAAAAAGCACGGTGTGCCAAGGTGTCCAGACGATGCCGTCCAGCGCTTCCCAATCCGCGCGGCCTACCACTTCCTTGGTCTCGCCTGTTTTCAAATCGACCACGGACACCGCGCCGCCGCTGCCGCCATCGTGACGCAAGGAGTTGGCGTCATTACCGATCGCGCCGCCGCGAACTTCATGGGTCCGATACAAATAGCGTCCGGCATGCTTTTTGGTTTCGTTGACGGTGTTCATGTCCGGCCAGTCGGTACCGACATAAATATCCAGATCGCTCTCGTCGGAAACAATGCTTTGCGTGTAGCCGTCGGGAATCAGCCAAGGGGTGGCATTGAGATCAATGTCGGTTTCGTGGCCATAAGCCGAAGCGGAAATTGGATCAAACCCCATTGGACCATTAACCTGAGTCGCCTCGGCCAATGCCGAGCCGGACAACAGCGAAGCCACCACTGCCGCCAACGCGCTTTTTTTGAACATAAACATGTCGAGCTCCATAAATGTACGAAAGAAAACAGATGCTGCCTGCGAAACAGCAGACTAAATTCTATGTCGCCAATATGAAGGTAAGATGACAGCTATTTAACCAATTCATGACACATTCAATGCCAAAACATCCTGGCGCCCGCCAAAGTAGTGGGCTCGCGCGGCCAGAGATTCGCTTTAAAAACCAAAGCCCCCATGGATACCATCCTAGCCGTATCGGCAATCGGCAACCAGCTCGAAGCAATAGAATTAAGTTCTAAAGAATTTCATCGGCGAATCGGATTACAATACCGCTATTTATTTTCAGGTAGCCTGGTAGAACAGGTTTTCTGGTTTCGTCCTCAACCGGCGGGAATTATTTTGACTGAAAAAGTTATTCGAATCGCAACCCGGCAAAGCCCGTTGGCCTTGTGGCAGGCCGAACATGTCGCCCTGCGGCTGCAACAGGCGTTTCCAAACTTGAAAACCGAATTGGTAAAAATGGTGACTCGCGGCGATAAAATCCTCGACGCGCCGCTGGCCAAGGTCGGCGGTAAGGGTTTGTTCGTCAAGGAACTGGAGCAAGGCATGCTGGAAGGCAGCGCCGATATTGCGGTACATTCGATGAAGGATGTACCGGTGGAATTTCCGGAAGGCCTCCATCTGGCGGTGATCCTTGAGCGCGAGGATCCGACCGATGCCTTTGTATCGAACAAATACCGCAATCTGGCCGAATTGCCGTCCAATGCCCGTATCGGCACGTCGAGCCTACGCCGGCAATGCCAAATCAAGGAAAAATTCCCGAACGCGGAGATTTTGAGTCTGCGCGGCAACGTCAATACTCGTTTGGCTAAACTGGATGCCGGCGAATATGACGCCATCATTCTGGCATCCGCCGGCTTGAAACGCTTAGGGATGGCGGAACGCATCACCTCCGCTTTGTCACCCGGCGAAAGTCTGCCGGCCATGGGACAAGGCGCTATCGGCATCGAATGCCGGATCGACGATGCGCAAATTCATGACTATTTAAAGGTATTGCACGACGAGGACACCAGCATCCGAGTCAGCGCCGAACGCGCCATGAACGCCCGCCTGAACGGCGGCTGCCAGGTGCCGATCGCCGGTTTCGCCGAAATCCAAGGCGACCGATTGTATATGCGCGGTTTGGTCGGCAGCCCGGACGGCACATTACTGTATCGCTCCGAAGCCGATAGCCCACTGGACCGGGCCGAACAATTGGGACACATGATCGCCGACGATTTGCTCAAACAAGGCGCGGATAAAATTTTGCGCGAGTTGTATCAGTGACATCCGGCCTAAACGGCGCGCAAATTCTGGTCACTCGTCCGGCGGCACAAGCCGACACATTGTGCGGATTGATACAGCAACAGGGCGGCAAGGCTTTACGCTTCCCCACCCTGGAAATCCGGCCGGCACCGGTCGATGACGAAGCGATAGAAAATGCCCTCGGCAGTGATTGGTTGATTTTTACCAGCACCAATGCCGTGGATTTTGCGTTGAAGGCGTTAGATGGCAAAATGCAGCGTCTGCAAACGGCGAGAATTGCCGCCGTCGGGCCAACCACGGCTAATGCATTACGGCAAGCCGGGCTCAGCGTGGCTTGCGTACCGGAAACCGAGTTTACTAGCGAAGGCCTGCTGGCCCAAGTGGCCATGCGACAGGTTGACGCCAAACATATTACGCTTGTGCGCGGTGTCGGTGGCCGGGAAAAATTGGCGGAAACCTTGCGAAGTCGCGGTGCCACGATCGGCTATCTGGAAGTGTATTGCCGGCAGCGGCCAGACATCGACAATAGCCCGCTGATTGACCAATTACGCGCCGGCACTTTAGCCGCAACCACCATCACCAGCGGCGAGGCCTTGCAAAACCTGCTGGCGATGCTGGATACGGCATCGGCGGCCCTGCTGCGGAAGCTGCCGTTGGTCGTGGTCAGCGACAGGATAGGACAACAAGCGCAACAACTGGGCTTTGAACATATTGCAGTCAGCCTGCAGCCAACGGATGCTGCAATTTTAGAGACATTGACGACGTTATTGAACGGGGAAAACAGTGGCCGAAGTAATTGAAGAACAACAAGAAAAACAAGCCCCGGTGGTGGTGATTAAAAAGTCTCGCGCCGGTTTGTGGATAGGCATCACTTCCATCACGCTGGTGATCGCCCTGGCCGCCGCCGGGTTTTACTTTATGCAACAGTTACGCGCCACCCAAGACACCGAAAACAGCCAGGATAGCCTGAGACTGATTGAGGTCGACAAGCAACTGAACGTGCTACAACAACAACTTTCCGGGCTGCAATCTCAAATCGCCAACGTCAATGCCGAAATGACCGGCAAGGACAATCATTTCACCCAAACCCTGACCGATTTCTCCAAACTGCATGAAGAGCACCTGAATACCGCCCGCAAGGAACTGGAAGCATCGATCCTGGTGCTGCAACGCCAACTTGGCAAAACCCGCGGCGACTGGCTGTTGGCGGATGCCGAATATTTGCTCAGCGTGGCCAATCAACGTTTGCATCTGGTGGGCGATATTGAAACCACCCGCCAAGCGCTGGAAGCCGCCGATCAACGCCTCAGAGAAAGCGGCGACGCCTCGGTCTTTAAAGTACGCGAACAAATCGCCAAGGAAATCGCCCTGTTAAACGGTGTGGTAGTACCGGATATTGTCGGCATTTATTCCGGCATCCAACATTTGCAGGACGCCGTGGAAGGATTGGCGGTATTCCTGCCGCATGCGGGCAAACAACCAGAAAAGACCGAAGCCCCGCAGGATCTTTCCGAACATGGTCACGAAATCCTGGATCAAGTCGCCAAGCAATTGGAAGGCTATGTGGTGTTGCGTCACACCGAACAACCGGTCAACGCCATTCTGACACCGGAAGAAGCGCACTTCATCAAACAACAGCTGAAAGTCAGGCTGGAAATGATCGAAATTGCCCTGGTACAACAAAACGATACCTTGTTTACCAGCAGCATTGCCGATGCCAAGCAGTGGCTGAAGAAAAACTTTGCCGAAAACCCGAAAACCGATCAATTCATCGCCGAACTGGACAAATTGTCCGGCGTGCAATTGAAAAGCCAGTATCCCGATGTCAGCGGTTCGTTGAAATTATTGAAAGACATCAGCAAGTTGCGCCTAGAAACCGACAAAGCCGTACTACCCGAGCCAGCATCGATCGCAACTCCAGCCAGTTCCGAGCAACCTGGCACCGGCCAGCAATAAGCGAGCCGTATCATGAAAAACTTACTGTATTTCGCTGCATCCCTGTTAACCGCGGTTGCCGCGGCATTTGCACTGCATAGCTGGCTGGCCAAACACAATGATCCCGGCTATGTATTGATCGGTTTCGGGCACTGGTCCCTGGAAACCTCGTTAACCGTATTCACCGTGGCCTTGGTGCTCGGCTTCTTTGCCTTGTACAGTTTTTTCCGCTTGCTGGGCGTTTTGTTGCGCATGCCGGGGCAGTTTTCCAAGCGCCGGCGCAACATCAAATTCAACCGCTCGCAGGAAGCGTTGGTCGCCGGCCTGTTCGACGCGGCTGACGGCAACTGGGAGAGTGCCGAAAGGATATTGATCAAGCACGCGGCCAACAGCGGCGCGCCCTTGCTGCATTATTTGACCGCCGCCCGCGCCGCCCAATCGCGTGGCGCGCTGGACAAACGCGATGAATATCTGCAAAAAGCCGCCGAACAATCTTCGGATAACAGCTTGACCGTCGGCTTGACCCAAGCCGAACTGCATATGTCCGAACAGCAATTCGAGCAAGCACTGGAAACGCTGGGCAAGCTACAGTCGATAGATCCTAGCCATGCCCGCGTATTAAAAATGATGCACCAGGCTTACCAGCATATCGGCGACTGGGAAGGCTTGAGCAAGTTGTTGCCGTCGCTGCAACAAAACAAAGTCCTGATGGAAACCGAAGTCAAGCTACTGCAAACCAAAACCTATAGCAGCTTATTGAAAAAAGCCGCGGCCCAAAACGACGAAGCCGCCGTTCAAGCTTGCTGGAACGAAATTCCCGATCACATCAAAACCCTACCCGGTATTGCCAACATCTACTTTGCGGCCATGATAGCCAGCGGTGCCGGCAGCGGCATGGAACAAGCCATCATCAAGCAGTTGAGCAAACATTGGGATGCCACCCTGCTGGAACTGTATTCCAACATCGAAACCGACAACAATGCCAGACAATTGCAAACCGCCGAACAATGGCTGGCGGTTTATCCCAACGACCCAACCTTACTCAAGGTTCTGGGCAAACTGGCACAAAAAGTCGGTCAAATGGAAAAATCCGAACAATATTTACTGAAAAGTCTCAATATAGAAACCACGGTGGGCGCTTATCAGTTATTGGGCGAAGTGATGTTTAGCCAAGGCGACAAGGATAAAGCCTGCGATTATTTCAAACAGGGCCTGGAACTGGCTTCCAACGAAGTCATCACCCAAGTGGAAACCATCGCCGCCACTTCAGCTTAGGTAATTTATGGCAATAAATTTACCCAATCCCAAAAAACGGTCGTTGACTGCCCACCAAGAAAACTATTGTTGACTAAGCGGAGTCGAAGTCAATTATTCGCTTCGACTCCGCTCAGCAAACGATATATAAAGAGCATGGGCCTGGTTCTAAAATAAATCAGGCTCGCTCTCCATGTTGTCGAGACTAAGCTGGGCGGTTTTCTCATAAACCACCACTTGATTCCGGCCGTTGCCCTTGGCGTGATACAGCGCCTTATCCGCCCTATCCAACAAAATCGATGGCATGATGGCGGTATCGATATGCGTCATGCCTATGCTGACAGTCACCTTGCCCACCGTCGGAAAAGCATATTCTTCAATGCGCTTTCGAAAACGCTCGAACACCGCTTCGGCATTGGCCTGATCGGACAAATTCAAAATCACCACAAATTCCTCGCCGCCGAAACGAAATAAAAAGTCGTTGTAGCGAAAATGCTTTTCCATCAACTGGCTGAAAATCAACAGCACTTCGTCGCCGTATAAATGGCCGAAAGTATCATTGATCCGCTTGAAATGATCGATATCCAGCATCGCGAACCAGGAACTTTTACTCAGTTGCGGATTGAGCGGCGGTTGCTTTAGGTAATATTCGCAGATTTGCATCAATCGGCTGTCAAACGACTGCCGATTAGGCAGCTTGGTCAGCGTATCCCGCTCCTTGCTGTCATGCAGCCCAACCAAGTTTTGAAAAAGCTTGATCAAACTCGCCAGTAATTCCAGCATATCCCGATCGAATTTCCCCCGCAGCAATAGTGCCCGATTGGGCCCCGCCCCCTCGCGCACGGAAGCCACCACCCGGGTAAAAAAGCCATCCTGGTCAGGCTCGCTCGGCACCAGGTCATTGGCGCGATTGAAATCGGCCAACAAGCCGTCATGTTCCTCGCTGGCTTCCTCGGTCAAATCAATGGGAAAACGCCGGACCAGTTGCTCGCAGACCGAACAGGTTTCGCAGGCTTTTCGGTTTTTGCCGCCATACACTTCGTAAGCAGTGGCCTGCTCGACCCGCGGCAATTGCGTCAGCAAGTCGATGAAGCTATGTGTCAATGAGTGGTAATCAGGCTGCAAGGTCAGCTGATTCACCCATGCAAAAATTTGTTGCTGGCTGATGCCGGTCGTCATGTATTGCTCATTAAATGAAATAGATTCTAAGAATAGCAGTGGAAAATGTCATCTATTCGCGCAATTGCCGCCACTGAAAACTATCAATCAAACAAGGTTTCCCACATCGCATCGACCTTCTTGATTACATCCTCGCTCATCACGATGGGTCTGCCCCATTCGCGGCTGGTTTCTCCCGGCCATTTGTTGGTGGCGTCGAAGCCAACCTTGGAACCCAGGCCGGACACCGGCGACGCGAAATCCAGGTAATCGATGGGCGTGTTTTCCAGTATGGTCAAATCGCGGGCCGGATCCATGCGGGTGGTGATGGCCCAGATCACGTCCTGCCAGTTGCGCACATCGACGTCGTCATCGACCACGATCACGAATTTGGTGTACATGAACTGGCGCAAATAAGACCAGGTACCCAGCATGACTCGCTTGGCGTGGCCGGCGTACTGTTTCTTCATGCTGATCACCGCCATCCGGTATGAACAGCCTTCCGGCGGCAGATAAAAATCGACGATTTCCGGGAATTGCTTCTGCAATATCGGCACGAAAACTTCGTTCAGCGCCACGCCTAGGATCGCCGGTTCATCGGGCGGGCGGCCGGTGTAGGTGCTGTGATAAATCGGCACCTGGCGCTGGGTGATACGTTCAATGGTGAATACCGGAAACTCGTCGACCTCGTTGTAGTAACCGGTATGGTCGCCATACGGGCCTTCCGGCGCGGTTTCGCCCGGATAGATGAATCCTTCCAGCACGATTTCGGCGCTGGCCGGCACCTGCAGGTCGTTGCTCAGACACTTGGCGACTTCGGTCTTGCTGCCGCGTAGCAGCCCGGCGAAGGCGTATTCGGACAAGGAGTCCGGCACCGGCGTCACCGCCGCCAATATCGTCGCCGGGTCGGCGCCCAAGGCCACTGCGACTGGAAACGGCTTACCCCGATGTTTTTCCTGCCATTCCTTGAAGTCCAGCGCGCCGCCGCGATGCGCCAGCCAGCGCATAATGACTTTGTTTTTGCCTATCACCTGTTGGCGATAAATGCCCAGATTTTGCCGGTCCTTGTTTGGCCCCTTGGTGATCACCAGTGGCCAGGTAATCAGCGGCGCGGCGTCTTCCGGCCAGCAGGTCTGAATCGGGTAGTCGGCCAGATCGATTTCGTCGCCTATACGGATCACCTCCTGACAGGGCGGCGAATTAATAAGCTTGGGAGCCATATTCAACACCTGCTTGAACACCGGCAGCTTTTCCATCGCATCCTTCATGCCTTTAGGCGGCTCCGGTTCCTTCAAATAGGCCAATAGTTCGCCGATGCCGCGCAGTTCGGAAACATCCTTGGCGCCCATCCCCATCGCCACCCGCTTGGGCGTGCCGAACAGATTGCCGAGCACGGCGATATTGGAACCTTTGACGTTCTCGAACAACAGCGCCGGGCCACCCTGTTTCAGCACCCGGTCGCAAATCACCGTCATCTCCAGCAGCGGATCGACCTCGGCCTTTATCCGCTTAAGCTCCCCTTGCTTTTCCAATTGCTGGATAAAATCTCTCAGATCTTTATATTTCATGACGTCGGGATGGATTGATGTAATTCAAGACAGGCGATTAATCTAGGCATTTCGACTCAATTTTTTAGATAAAGCCGGTTAAGAATTCAGGCTAAAAGCATTAGTACCGCACGGAGCGGCACCGATAAAGGCGGTGTCATATGCTTGCAACCTGTTTGCGGTTTGAGCGACGGCAAGCCCTGATATAAGACAAACTGATACAAGGCGCCGGCATACCTCGATGCGCGCATGCTCGAGATACACCAGGCCGTCAAAATTAGGCTTCGCCGGCCAGCAACTCTTCCAGGCTAGGCAAGGATTGGTCGGCTTTGGTGCGCGCCTTATAGAAATCGACAAATTCCATAAATGCTTGCTCCAGGTCTTCCAGGACTTCTTGCTCATCCTCAATCTCCTCATCGGCGATTTCTCCCGACTCCAGATAATCTTTTTGAATAGCAATTTCGCCGTTTAACGATAGCAAGGCAAGGATCAGGGCGTTATTGGAAATATTTTCTGGCATGATGGTCTCGTGGGTTGGGATTAAAGAAGGGAAACTTTGCCGCTGATCAAGGCAGCGGGATTGAAATGTAACTAATTGTAACGCATAGCGGCTTGCCGATACCACGCTTCTGACCAATCAATCGCATTTGGGATTGATTCAGCGCGAATCACTAACCATTGTCTAAATGGCCGATTAACGATAATGGCAATTAGGGCATGAATTTATCCCCCCAAACCTCCCTTTTCAGTTACCGATATTCGAATGCCCTGTACAAGGGGCGAATTCGTTCGCCCCAATGAATTCAGGGAAATTATTTCCAACCAAATCCTCAACCAAAAGCAATCAGCGAGTCAGACGCAGATACTTTTCGTGCAAACCGGCCTGATTTTCGACATGATCGGGATCCTTGCTAATACAATCGACCGGACACACCTCCATGCATTGCGGCTTGTCATGGTGTCCGACGCACTCGGTGCATAGATCGGGATTAATCACATAAATATCCTGCCCTTGGGAAATGGCGCCATTAGGGCATTCCGGTTCACAAACATCACAATTGATGCATTCATCGCTAATAATAAGGGCCATCATTTACTCCGATCTAAATTTACTGATTAACTGTTGTCTTACGCTTTCCGGCACGAAACTCGATACGTCGCCATTTAACTTGGCGATTTCCCGGATCATGCTGGAAGAAATAAATTCGTATTGTTCGGCCGGCGTCAAAAACACGGTTTCGATATTCGGCGCCAACCTGCGGTTCATGCCCGCCAATTGAAATTCGTATTCAAAATCCGATACCGCTCGTAAGCCTCGAATAATGACACTAGCCCCATGCTGCTTGGAGCACTCAACCAACAAATTATTAAAGCCGATAACTTGTACATTGGAAAATTCGCCGACCACGCCTTCGATCAAACTTACCCGCTCTTCCAGCGTAAACAGAGGTTGCTTCCCGCGACTTTCGGCCACGGCGACGATAATGTTGTCATACAGCCGCGACGCTCTGTGAATCAGATCGAGGTGGCCATTGGTAATCGGGTCGAAGGTTCCCGGATAAATTGCGGTGATTTGCATGTGAATAGTTAAATTGTGGGAGGGCGGATTTTAAAGCATCCGCCCAATAAAAGCAGTCGGCAATAGGCTTGCCTCGTGGCTAAAAAAAGATTGCCGTCCTTGTTGACTGCCTATTGACGTTGAAACAAGTTGTAACTGACATCGCCGGCGACTTTATGTTTCAACAAGCGCCAATCGGCCGGCAGGCCGTCGAGTACCAATGAGCGCTCGGCTTCGATGTAGATTTTGCCGTAGGCTGCCAGCAAGCCAGTCTCGGCCAGCTGCCGGCAGGTCGGTTGAATCAGGCCTTGCCCAAACGGCGGATCCAAAAAGATCAAATCGAAGGGTTCGCCGCGGTTTTGAATAAACCGAGCTACATCCATTTGCACGACTGCAACATTTTCCGCCGCCAACGCCCGGCAATTTTCTCCGAGCTTTTGGCAAGTCTTGGGATTATTTTCCACCTGCACCACGCGGCGGGCGCCACGGGAAGCAGCCTCGAAACCCAAGGCGCCGCTGCCGGCAAATAAATCCAGACAGCGGCTACCCATCACATCGGCTTGCAACCAATTGAACAAGGTTTCCCTGACCCGCGACGGCGTGGGCCGCAACCCCGGCGCATCGTCGAAAACGATGACCCGGCTGCGCCATTCGCCGCCGATGATACGCAGCTTGCTACTCATCCGTTAGTTGCCACCACCAACCGTGACGGTTTGCAGCCATTCAGGCCGTATCCGGCGTTGAAAGGCATCCTTGATGTCCGCCACCGTCACTGCTTCGACCTTGGCCGGAAACTGGTCCAGATAATCCAGCGGCTGTTGATAAAAGCCGATCATGGTCACGTATTCGGTCAGCTTGCTGTTGTTGTCGGTGCGCAGGGCAAAACCGCCGGTAATGTTTTTCTTCGCCGCCTGTAACTCGGCCTCGGTCGGGCCGTTTTTGATGAAGTCATTCAGCGTAGCGTTCATCACCTCAATGGCTTGGCCGGTCTGGTCGTTACGGGTTTGCAGGCTCACGATGAATGGCCCCTCCCGGTACAACGGCGTGAACTGGCTGGACGCGCTATAAGCCAAGCCGCGCTTTTCCCGCACCTCATCAAACAATTTCGACACTAGGCTGCCGCCGCCCAAAATATGGTTGCCGACATACAAGGTGAAATAATCCGGATCCTTGCGATAGGTGCCGGGCATGCCTGACAACACGTGAGTCTGGCTGGAGGGAAAGTCTATGCGTTGCAATCCGGACTGCGTCGGCATCGCCACTGGCGGAATTTCGGCCGGCTTTTCACCCACCGGCAAGCCGGCGATCAACTTTTCCGCTATCTGTTCGGCCTGTTGCCTTTCCAAATCGCCCACCAACACCACAATGGCATTGGACGATACATAGTGTTTTTTGTAAAACGCTTTTAAATCGTCGGCTTCGAATCCGGCCACGGTTTCTACCATGCCTTCCTCGGGATGGGCATAAGGATGATCTTGATACAAGGCCTTGTTGAAGGCGATGCTAGCCAATGCCCCAGGCGATTCTTCCCGATGTTTCAGCCCGGCCAGGGTTCGGCCCTTTTCGCGTTGAAAATCGTCCTCGTTGAAGCGCGGCTGAGTCAATAAGGTTTGAAAAGTCGAGAAGGCGGTATCGAACAGAGCCTTGTCGGTCAAACTACGCAGCGACAACCAGGCCATGTCTTCGGACACGCCGGCGGAATAGGCCGCACCCACCGAGTCGAAGCGGTTGGCGATTTCATCGGCATTCCAGTCGCCGGCACCGGTATCCAGCATGGCCGATGTCAACGCCGCCAAACCGAATTGGGCACCGTCGCGAGCGCTGCCGGCATCGAACGCCACCCGAATATCGACCATCGGCAGACTTGGCGTTTGCACAAAATACACCCTTGTGCCTTGCGTGGTTTGCCAATGTTGAATATTTACCCCGGCCCAACCGAGTTGGCTCAAGCACAACAAACACAAACCTATCAAATTAAAACGCATGGCGACCTCCTATCGTTTTGCCGGCTTTTGGGGTTTCGGTGATGGGCTGCGGATCGAGATAAGCCACGGTTAGTGTATCCTCGACCAGGTATTTACGCGCCACCTCGCGCACTTGTTCGGCCGTGACCCGATTGATGTTTTGTACATAGTCGTCGGCTTTTTGCCAACCTATGCCCACCGTCTCCAGCAGGCCTATTTGCATGGCCTGATAAAAATTGGAATCTTTTTGATAAATATCGTTCGCCAATACTTGGGCCTTGATCCGCTGCAACTCGTCCTTGCCGACCAGTTCGTTTTGCAGTTGGTACACTTCATCCTTCAAGGCATATTCCAGATCGAACACGCTCTTGCCTTCGGCCGGGGTGGCTTCCAGTAAAAACATTTCCGGCAGACGGGAGGTCATGTCGTAAGCGGCACCGGCCGATACGGCGATCTCCTTGCCGCGTATCAGGCGCGAAGTCAACCGGGCACCGTTACCGCCATCCAATATGCCGGCCAGCACTTCCAGAGCGTAGGCTTCCCATTCCGGTTTAGCGCTGTTCAGCACCGGCACTTTATAGCCCATCATCAGATAAGGCAGTTTGGCCGGAGCCTTGACGCTGATTTTACGCACGCCTTTTTGTTCGATTTCGGCTTGCGGTTTGATCGGTTTGATTTCGCTGGGTTTCAAACCGGCGAAATACTGCTCGGCCAATTTGATCGTTTGCGGGCCATTGACATCGCCCACCACCACCAACGTGGCATTGTTGGGGGCATACCATTGACGATACCAGGCTTGCAGGTCTTCGACCTTGTAATTGGCGATGTCGGATGGCCAGCCGATGACCGGATTTTTATAAGGGCTATTGGCAAAAGCCACCGCGTTGAACTGTTCCTGCATTTTGGCGCGAGGCTTGTCTTCGGTACGCATGCGCCGCTCTTCGGTGACGACCTGCAATTCTTTTTCCAACTCCTCGGCTCTCAAATCCAGATTGCGCATCCGGTCGGCTTCCAGTTTGAAGCTGATTTCCAACCGCGACTTTTCCAGAGTTTGGAAATAAGCCGTGTAATCGTTGCCGGTAAAGGCATTTTCCTGGCCGCCGTTCTCGGCGATGATGCGGGAAAACTCGCCGGCCGGATATTGCTGGGTGCCTTTGAACATCATGTGTTCCAGCATGTGCGAAATGCCGGTGATGCCGCCCGGCTCGTAACTACCGCCGACCTTGTACCAGACTTGAGACACCACCACCGGCGCGCGATGGTCCTCCTTGACCAGAATTTTCAAGCCATTGGCAAAAACTTGTTCATGCACCTTGCCGTCTTGGGCATGAGCGGACAACGCTGGACAAAGCAGCATCAGTGCCGCAAGCCCCGGTTTCATCAATTCCAAATTCATAACTCCCTCGTTGATAGAAAAAATGAGCGCCTGTGACGATTTTAATAATCAAAGGTTCACTGTTATTCTATATGCTTAACGCCTAAAGAACCTATTCGGAAGCGAATGACAAGCCAAACAGCCACACTGCACTGGAAAAATTATCTGGAACTCTGCAAACCCAGGGTTGTTGCTTTGATCGTGTTTACCGCTATCGTCGGCATGC
Organism: Methylomonas sp. LL1; assembly: GCF_015711015.1. Lineage (NCBI taxonomy): Bacteria > Pseudomonadati > Pseudomonadota > Gammaproteobacteria > Methylococcales > Methylococcaceae > Methylomonas > Methylomonas sp. LL1. The sequence continues at coordinate 3,943,335 of NZ_CP064653.1, read as the reverse complement.
TGCTGGCTGTGCCGGGCCTGCCACCCCTGGCCGATTTTCTCTACGGCACTATCGGCATTGCGCTGGCCGCTTCATCCGCCGCCGCCATCAACCATTTCATCGACCAAAAGGCCGACGCCGAAATGGCCCGCACCAAACATCGGCCACTGCCGACCGGCGAGTTGAGTTCACATCATGTACTGATATTCGCGGCCATTATCGGCGCACTAGCCATGGCTTTGCTGATTTTAAAAATCAACGCGCTAACGGCTTTCCTGACCTTTTTGTCGCTAATCGGTTATGCGGTGATTTACACGGTTTATTTGAAAAAAATGACGCCGCAAAACATCGTGATCGGCGGTATAGCCGGCGCCGCGCCACCGTTATTAGGCTGGACCGCCATCACCGGCGAAATCCATCCGCATGCCTTGTTGCTGGTATTGATCATTTTCGTCTGGACCCCGCCGCATTTCTGGGCGCTGGCCATCGCCCGCCGCGAGGAATACGCCAAAGTCTCCATTCCGATGCTGCCGGTTACCCATGGCGTCGAATTTACCCGGCTGCAAATCCTGCTGTATACCATTCTGCTACTGATCACCACGCTGCTGCCCTATCTGACCGGCATGAGCGGGCTGATTTATCTGTTATCGGCTCTGGTTCTGGGACTGGGATTTTTGTATTACGCCGTGCAGATGATGCGTAAAAAAGACAATAAAACCGCGATGCGCACCTTCGGCTATTCGATTGTGTATCTGATGCTGATTTTCGCCGCCTTGCTAATCGACCACTATTTCCCGCTGTCGCTGTCATGACCCTATCCGAACCAGAACACCCCTTCGCCGAATTCATCAAAATTCTGGGTAAAGGCAAGAAGGGTTCGCGCCCATTAACCCAGGACGAAGCCTATCGAGCCATGAAAATGATCCTGGCCGACCAAGTTCTGCCGATTCAGCTCGGCGCTTTTTTGATGCTGATGCGGATCAAGGAAGAAACCTGCGAGGAACTGGCCGGCTTTGTCTTGGCGGCCAGGGAAAGTTTTCAATTTCAACCTAAGGTTCAGGTCGATCTGGATTGGTCGTCCTATGCCGGCAAGCGGCGTCATCTGCCCTGGTTTTTGCTGTCGACATTTTTGTTGGCCGAAAACGGCATCAAGGTATTCATGCACGGCGCCGGCGGCCACACCCAGGGCCGGATATATACCGAAAAAGTCCTGCAATTCTTAGGTCTGAGTCCCGCCGGTTCGTTGGCCGAAGCCGAACAGCAATTGCTCGCCGCCAACTTCAGCTATCTATCGCTGCGGCATATCTGTCCACAGCTTTACGATATGATCAACCTACGCCCGCTGATGGGGCTGCGTTCGCCGGTACACACCCTGGTTAGGCTATTGAACCCATTCAACGCCGACCACAGCATTCAAGGCATATTCCATCCCAGCTACCGACAAGTCCACCAAAAAGCCGCATTGTTGCTGGGTGAGCGCAATATGGCGGTGCTGAAGGGCGAGGGCGGCGAAACCGAACGCAATCCGGACGTGGAGTGTCTGGTGCAAAGCGTCAGCCAGGGCGAGTTGATGGACGACCCATGGCCGGCCTTGTTTGCGCGCCGGCACATGAAGGACGAGGAACTGAACCCGCAACAACTGGCGTCGTTATGGCAAGGCATATTGGAAGACGAGTTTGCCGAGGCTACCGTGATCGGCACGACCGCCGTAGCCTTGAAACTACTCGGAAAAGCCGATAATCAACAAGATGCGCATGCCCTGGCCCAGGAATACTGGTCGGCCCGTAACCGCCGACGCCTTTTAGGCTAACAGAGGTTCGTCACGGACAAAACGCGGCACTCCTGGAATGACATCGCGCTTCAGATGCATATATTTTAAACCCAGCAAGGCCGAGTCGCCGTTGCGATCCACCCAAATCACTTCCGCTTCCCCTTGCAGGTCGAGATGCTTGAAGATGAAGTGAACCAACGCACCGGTTTTGGCATCGACTTGGCCGGGAATCCGAACCATTAAACCATCCACCGAGACATTTTCGGTATTGAAAGCGTAGACGGTTTCGTTGATGATGATCTGGCCGGCGGCCGTCATATTCTTACGGTAGGCTCTACGGTTATACAACAGATTATCGACATCGTAGGACAGGTTACGGAATTCGACACCAACCTGTACACAGCCGTCGACCGTCTCGACCCTGACCACCTCCGCTTCACCCGCCACCCTTATATCGGGTAGATAGATATCGACCAACGGTGAAACTTGCAGACTCCTAAAAATGTCTTTCACGTCATGTGCCACGGTATCATATTTCAGCTCCGCCAACAGGCCTGTTACAGAAAGATTGATCACATTAAATTGATGCTCTTCGAAGCCAAGATAAATAAGCCCCGTGCTGCGGAGATTTTTGCGATAGGCGCGCTTTTCGGCTATTGGCGTGTCGTTCATCATGGCATTCACCTCAAAAAATTACCGAACGCGGAGTTCAAGTGGAATGAAAATTAAGTTCTTAATACTGGCTAGCTTAGCCATTTTATCCGCCTGCGCAACATTGCCGCCTAAAAACTCCAACAATATTTGCCAAATATTCCTGGAAAAGGACGACTGGTATCAAGCCACATTGGCGGCCTCCCGCCGCTGGGGCGTGCCGATAGCGGTACAAATGTCGATTATTCAGCAGGAATCCAGCTTCGTCAACGATGCCGAGCCGCCCAGACCCACGATCCTTGGATTCATCCCCTGGTTCCGCTCCAGTAGCGCCTACGGCTATCCGCAGGCGCAAGATGGCACCTGGTCCGATTATCAGCGCCAAACCGGCAACAATTGGGCCGACCGGGAGGACTTTGCCGATAGCTGCGACTTTGTGGCCTGGTATTGCGCCATCAGCCACCAAAAGCTCGGCATCCCAACCTCCGACGCCCGCAATCTGTATCTAGCCTACCACGAAGGCCACAACGGCTATCGCCGGCAAAACCACCAAAACAAACGCTGGTTATTGAATACCGCGCAAAAAGTCGATCAGCGGGCCTGGATGTACGATGCGCAATTAGCCACTTGCAGACAGGAGTTGGAAAGCGAAAACTGATACACTAAAACCTCCATTTCGTACCGCGACGCAGTGATCCGCGTGTCCCCACTGCTCTGGCCGGTTACGATTTGGAAATACGCTTAAATAATAAATAATGACCTTTTTTATCCGGAGTATCCCTTGAAATCTACACGAAACCGCGTCATTGCCACTTTCATCGCTTTTATTATAGGATTTGTTATGTTTTCCATGGCCAACGCCACCCCTGACGAAAATAAAGCCGCCGGCGAAAAATTCCTGAAGGACAACGCCCAAAATGCCGGTGTCACCACCACCGCCAGCGGCCTGCAATATCAAGTATTCACCGAAGGCACGGGCCTAGCCCCTAAAGCCACCGACAATGTCACCGTCCATTACAAAGGCACCACTATCGACGGCAAAGAATTCGACAGCTCATACAGCCGTGGCGCGCCGGCCACCTTCCCGCTAAACCGTGTTATTGCCGGCTGGACCGAAGGTTTGCAATTGATGAAAGAAGGCGCCAAATACCGTTTCTTCATCCCTTCCAACCTGGCTTATGGCGAACGCGGCGCCGGCCGAGACATCGGTCCGAATGCGGCATTGATTTTCGATGTGGAATTAATCAAGGTCAATTGATCCTGACTTGGTTTAGGCGTCGGATTGACCGCTGGCAACCCCTCCGCAAACCGACGCCTGTCGTTCTCCCACACACCCCGCCGCCAAGAGAGTTGGAAAAAACCGGTCATCATTGCGCGAGAGAATGGAATCTCGGAATCGAAGCGCCGAACTAAGCTCGAAGTAACACTACTGAATAGCGCAAATACCGTCCAGCACCGTGTTTTGCGACAATGACTGAAACTGCTGCGGGCGGCGGACAGCCATGAAGCGTTCACGCCAATAGGGTTGCCTCAAGCTGGACAGCATCACCCGCCCGGTGCGGGCGCTGGGGGCATGCACAAAGTTGTCGTCTCCGACATAAATGCCGACATGCGAAAAAGGTTTGTCGGTATTGAAAAACAATAAATCGCCGGGCAGCCGCTGATCGGGGTTTACGCCCGGCAGCTGGCGAGCCAGAGACTGGGTAGTGCGCGGTAACCGCAACCCCTGCTGGTCATAGACATACACCACCAACCCGCTGCAGTCGAAACCTTCCCGCGGCGACTTTCCGCCATAGACATAAGGATGGCCTTGCAATTGCATCGCGTCGGCCACCGCCCTGGCGTTACCCATCCCGGCCGGATAAATGCCGGCCACGGGGGGCTTGTCGGTGCTGGCACAACCGGACAGCAGCAACATCAGCAATACCAAGGATAAATTCAGATGATGGCGGAGAAAATACAACAACATAGGTATCGACTAATTGGTTAACCGAGCTAATTATAGACCGAATCGGCTTACCTGCCGGCTGATCAAAGGTATTTCGGCGATGACAACGAGGGGGCTCATTTTCGACATTGCACTATAAACCGGACGGCGTGCTTCAAATAGAATTGAATAGGTCCATTTGCCGATAGTGGGCTAGGCTATTGCGCTGCTGTAAAGCCGACAAGGTCACTCCCAGCAAGCGAACTTTTTTCCGGCTGATCTCGGTATTTTTCAATAATTCAGCGATCAATAACTCAGCATCTGGACCATCGCTAATGGCGTACGGCAAGGTTCGACCACGGGTGATCTGGACGAAATTCCGGTATTTGATTTTGATGGTCAGGCTATGCGCCGTCAGCTGCTTTTCCGTAAGCCTGGCCAGCGCCTGTTTTAACAATAGCAGCAAATGCCGGCCGACCAATTGCGGATCGCCGATGTCTTGCTCGAAAGTAGTTTCAACCCCGACCGACTTACGCTCTCGCCGCGCATTAACCGGACGTCTATCCATGCCTTGGGCAATATCATGGTAATAAGCCGCGGCTTTACCGAAATATTGCTGTAATACCGGCAATGGCGTCTGCTTTAAGTCCAGCCCGGACTTAATTCCTAATTCGTGCATTTTCTTTTCGGTAGCCGGACCTATGCCGTGAAACTTGCCGATAGGCAGATTTTCTATAAATTTGGCGGCTTGTGAAGGCGTAATGACATACAAGCCATCCGGCTTACCCAAATCCGAAGCAATCTTGGCCAAGAATTTGTTATAGGAAATACCGGCCGATGCGATCAATTGAGTTTGACGGCGAATATCCTGTTTGATTTGTTTGGCCAGCAAGGTGGCCGAACCTTGAAACAACGAACTGGCACTGACATCCAAATAGGCTTCGTCCAGCGACAAGGGTTCGATGCGGTCGCTATATCGGGAGAAAATGTCACGGATGGTTTCGGAAGCTTCCCGGTAGGCGTCAAAACGGGGTTTGACGAAAATGGCTTGCGGGCAAAGACGATAAGCCTGAGAGGACGGCATGGCCGAATGGATGCCGTAGACACGTGCTTCGTAACTACAGGTGGCGACCACGCCGCGCGAGTCGGGTTTGCCGCCGACAATCACCGGTTTGTTGCGGTATTTGGGATTATCGCGCTGCTCCACCGAGGCATAAAACGCATCCATATCGATATGGATGATTTTTCGCGGCGAGCCTTGCATGGTTTTACTGCTGGTTGGGTGGCTCCAGTTCGGCCGTCAGATTCCAATCGGAAAAAGGAAACGGCAACTGTTCGGTATTGAAGGTCAGGAACAGCAGGATATGGTAATGGTAGGTGGACAGGCTACGTCCGAAACCTAAAATATTGGGATTGGTTGCGCCGGTTAACAGCACCGAACCGACTTGCAATAGCACGATCAACCATATCAACAGCTTCACTATGCTGTCTATCATGGCAAACACCAGCATGAAAATAATCCGCTTCCAGGTGTCGATTTTTTTCAGATTTTCGTTGATTTGTTGCTGCATGGTTCTAGCCTCTGTTCATCACGTCCCGCAAGTCGAGCGCTGCGGCATTGGCGCGGGCGATATAGTTGGCCATGGCCAGCGAATAGTTGGCGAACATACCGAAACCGTCGCCGTTCAACACCACCGGACTCAGGGTCGGCGTCAACGCGTTTTCCAAGGCCTGGATCATGTTATCCAGGGTGTTCATGGCGCGCTTGTCCAACAAAATATCCGAGAAGTCGTGTTTGATCGCTCTCAAAATGTGCAACAAGGCCCAGCAAGCACCACGCGCCTCGTAGAAAACGTCATCGACTTCCAGCCAGGGGGTTTTACCAATGGTGGGCATATTGATGTCCACCAAATTGGAGGGATCGCCATGGGTGGCACCGGCAAACTTATCGGTACTGGCCGCCAGACGGGTAGACAATCCGCCCAAGCGTTTGATCACGACCTCGGTGTATTGCCACAGGTTATCGGCGCGGGAATGGAATTGAGCCGGCTTGGAAGTCGAAGTCGGATTTTGCAATCGCATCATATACTTATGCAAGGCTTCGATACCCTTGACATATTCGGCCTCGGTCGAAGGCAAGGCCCAGGAGTTATGTTCGTAGTAAAAATAAGGCTCTGCCATCGCCAAATCGGGGTCTTCGGCCGATTGGGATTGATCGCGGGCAAAATGGTTACGTAGGGCGGTGGTGGCATCGCGCAACATCACCAGCGCGCCGTATTCCCAGTTTTGAATGTTGTCGCAAAACAAACCCGGGGGAGCCACGTCGTTGGTCAGATAGCCGCCGGGCTTGAACAAAATCACGTCGGCAATATGCGCCAATGTGTTGGCATACACATAACCGATAGGCATCTGGTCGGTATGGGTCACATTCATGCGTTCGATGGCTTCGTCCTGAACGTTGAACTGTGCCGGTTCGCGGCTCCACCATTCGCCCAACACCAACATGACGACTGCAACAACGCCTATCAATGTGCCAAAACCCCAAAGTATGCCTTTCGACTTTGCGTCTTCGTAAGCGAGTGGATTGTCTGACATGTGTTGCGTATCCTGATGTGGCTAAAGAGAGATTGTGCAAATAACCGCTTTTTCTTTCGCGTATGGTAGCACGGTTTGTCGCGATAACATCCGATTTCAGTGCAGTTGATTGTTGGCGAGCAGCAAGCGTGATGGAACCATCACGGGAGGCATTTGAATGTAAAAACCCTTGCTTTCAAGACCGGCAATTACCTTGACCGCATCTTCCCTGGCCAATTTACGCTGCGGGCTTAGCTGCAATTCCATCACAAACTCCAGGCGGCCAAGGCTTTGGAATAAATCCGGCGGTAGCGAGGAAAAATCGTCTTTCTTATCCAGATACAAATAAAGTTGGTCTTTTTTTAGGCTTTTATAGATAAAGCATTGCATTATGAGGCTCCGGCGGACTAACGCTGCCAATTCTAACGGTTTTTGTATAAAATTTTCAGCACACTTTTTCTCTCCCCGCCTATCGATGCCAAACGCCAATTCAGCCCCCGATCGTTTCTTTCGCGTTGCCTGTTATTTCGAAGCAGCCCTGACCCTGCTGGCGATGTTATTGGGCTGGCTGCTGGACGTCAACCCATTTGCCGACCTCGATTTTAACGAACAGGGGCTAGCCATCGGCATGCTGCTGACTTTGCCCTTAACCTTGTTGTTTTTTGCGCTGCAACAATTACCCTACGCGCCCTTGCAAAACATCAAGACCTTATTGATGGAAACCTTGGGCGCGAGATTGCATCGCCGCCACTGGACCGACTTGCTGATACTGGCCGGCATAGCCGGTTTTTCCGAAGAAGTATTGTTTCGCGGCATGTTGCAACCCTGGCTGGAAAATGCCACCGGCATTACGGCCGGACTAATCATCAGCAACATCTTATTTGCATTGGTGCATGCAGTCACGCCGCTCTATGCGCTATTGGCGATGCTGATGGGTCTCTATCTGGGCCTGAGCCTTGACTATGGCGGAGAGCGTAACTTGCTGACCCCGATAGTCATACATGGCTTTTATGATTTCATCGCCTTCATCGTTATTCTTCGCAATTATCGCCACAGCCTTTAGAGAGCCACAGCATGTCTAATCGATCGCCACAAAATCCCAACGGCCTACTCCCGCACTGGCTGATATGCGCAAGCATGCTGCTGTTATTACTGGCCTACAATATTTTTTGCCATGTTTGGGCCGACCCATTCAGGCTGAACCTGGAGGAATCGCAAAGGGTACTAATCCGAACTGTTTTCTACGCCATCACAATCGCCTTATTCCCGCTAACCAATTTGGTGCGGCATATCCTGCTACGCCTGAACCAAACCATGCCCGGCGAAAAACCCGCCGAGCAACGCTATCTAGTGACCATCATCGCCACTCAAAGCATGATAGAAACCGTCAGCCTGTTCGGTTTGGTGATGTTCATATTGGGCGACGACTTTAACACCCTATACATTTTCAGCCTGCTGGGCGCGGTAGGGATTTATCTACACAAGCCCAATCAGCCAGAACTCGAAGCCATAAATCAGGCTTTATCGGCAAAAAACCGCTGATCCGGCTTCATTCTTTGCTGTTTCGGTTTTTGCCGGAGTGGGGTTAGGTTGTACAATGCGCTGCTATTTAGAATTCTAGCTCAGGTGTAATCATGAAAATTATTCAGGAAGCGCTCACGTTTGACGACGTTTTATTGGTACCGGCGCATTCAGCAGTGTTGCCGCGCGAAGTGGAACTTAAAACCCAGCTGACCAAAAAAATCACCCTGAATATCCCGTTGGTATCGGCGGCGATGGATACCGTCACCGAAGCCCGCCTGGCGATTGCGATTGCCCAGGAAGGCGGCATCGGCATCATCCATAAGAACATGACCACCGAGCAGCAGGCCGCCGAAGTCAGCCGTGTCAAAAAATACGAAAGCGGCGTGATTAAAGACCCTATCACCGTTTCACCCGATGTGACGGTGCGCGAAGTGATGGAATTGACCCATGCCAAAAACATTTCCGGGGTGCCGGTGGTCGATGGCGAACAACTGGTCGGTATCGTCACCAGCCGCGATTTGCGTTTCGAGACCCGGCTGGATGAATCCATCCGCTCTGTGATGACGCCGAAGGAACGTCTGATTACCGTCAACGAAACCGCCAACCGCAAGGAAGCCATCGAGTTATTGCATAAACACCGCATCGAAAAAGTATTGGTGGTCAACGATGATTTTCATTTGCGCGGCATGATCACCGTCAAGGACATCCAGAAAGCCAAGGACAACCCCTATGCCTGCAAGGACGAACAGGAACGCCTGCGAGTCGGGGCCGCCGTCGGCACCGGTGCCGGCACCGAAGAACGTGTTGCCGCGCTGGTCGAAGCCGGCGTCGACGTGATCATCGTCGATACCGCGCACGGCCACTCCCAAGGGGTACTGGATAAAGTCCGCTGGGTTAAACAAAACTTTCCGCAAGTGCAAGTCATAGGCGGCAACATCGCCACGGCGGCGGCGGCAAAAGCGCTGCTGGAAGCCGGCGCCGATGGGGTCAAGGTCGGAATAGGCCCTGGTTCAATCTGCACCACCCGAATCGTGGCCGGTGTCGGCGTACCGCAAATCACCGCCGTCAGCAATGTGGCCGCGGCATTGAAGGGCACCGGCGTACCGCTGATTGCCGATGGCGGCATCCGCTATTCCGGCGACGTGGCCAAGGCCCTGGCGGCCGGTGCGCATGCTGTGATGCTGGGCGGCTTGTTCGCCGGTACCGAGGAAGCGCCGGGCGAAGTGGAATTGTTCCAGGGCCGATCGTACAAGTCCTATCGCGGCATGGGCTCCTTGGGCGCGATGTCGCAACAGCAAGGCTCCAGCGACCGTTATTTTCAGGAAGCCACCGAGAACGTGGAAAAACTGGTGCCTGAAGGCATCGAGGGCCGGGTACCCTACAAAGGCAGCGTATTAGCCATCATTCACCAATTACTGGGCGGCGTGCGCTCCAGCATGGGCTACACCGGCAATGCCACCATCCAAAAAATGCATGACAACGCCCAATTTGTCAGAGTCACCAGCGCCGGCATGCGCGAAAGCCATGTCCACGACGTGACCATTACCAAAGAAGCGCCGAATTACCATATGAATTAAGCATTCTGCAGGGTGGGTTGGCCGCAAGGCAACCCACCAATGCCCGCTATGGCGGATTGCCCGCTGGACAAATCCACCCTACCCAATCGACAATTTTGCAGGCCTCCCGTGACACAAGCCAACATCCATTCCGACAAAATCCTGATCCTCGATTTCGGCTCCCAATACACCCAGCTGATCGCCCGCCGCATCCGCGAAATCGGTGTTTATTGCGAAATCTACTCCTGCGATTGCAGCCCGGAAGAAGTTAAAAACTTTGCCCCCAAGGGCATTATCCTGTCCGGCGGCCCCGAAACCGTGACCAGCAGCGACACCCCGCGCGCGCCGCAGATCGTTTTTGAACTGGGCATTCCGGTACTGGGCATTTGTTACGGCATGCAGACCATGGCCGAGCAATTGGGCGGCAAGGTCGAATCATCCGATCACCGCGAATTCGGCTATGCGCAGATTCGCGCTCGCGGCCATTCCAAATTGTTGTTGAACATCGAAGACCACGCATCGCCGGAAGGTTACGGCTTGCTGGATGTGTGGATGAGCCACGGCGACCGCGTCGTGGAATTGCCGACCGGCTTTAAATTAATCGCCAGCTCCGACGGCGCGCCGATCGCCGGCATCGCCGACGAAGAGCGTAATTTCTATGCGCTGCAATTCCACCCGGAAGTAACCCACACCAAACAAGGTGGGCGGATTTTGAGCCGTTTCGTGCTGGAAATTTGCGGCTGCCAGGCGCTATGGAACGCCAGCAATATTATCGAAGACAGCATTCAGGCGGTGCGGGAAAAAGTCGGCAGCGACCAGGTGATTCTCGGTTTATCCGGCGGCGTCGATTCCTCGGTGGTCGCGGCCTTGTTGCACAGAGCCATAGGCGATCAGCTGACCTGCGTGTTCGTCGACACCGGCCTGCTGCGCCTCCATGAAGGCGATCAGGTGATGGCAATGTTCGCTCAACACATGGGCATCAAAGTCATCCGCGTCGATGCGGAACAGCGTTATCTGGACGCGCTGACCGGCGTCAACGATCCTGAAGCTAAACGCAAAATCATCGGCGGCCTGTTCGTGGAAATCTTCGACGAAGAAGCCGGCAAGCTGACCGACGCCAAGTGGCTGGCACAGGGTACCATCTACCCGGACGTGATCGAATCGGCCGGCGCCAAGAGCGGTAAGGCGCATCTGATCAAATCCCACCACAATGTCGGTGGTCTACCGGAAAACATGACCCTGAAACTGGTCGAACCCTTGCGCGAACTATTCAAGGACGAAGTTCGCAAGCTAGGCCTGGAACTAGGCCTGCCGGCCGACATGATCCACCGCCACCCATTCCCCGGCCCCGGCCTGGGCGTGCGCATTCTGGGCGAAGTCAAAAAGCAATATGCCGACTTACTGCGCCAGACCGATGCGATCTTCATCGAAGAACTCTATCGCCACAATCTGTACGACAAAGTCAGCCAGGCCTTCGCGGTGTTCCTGCCGGTCAAATCGGTCGGCGTAATGGGCGACGGGCGTAAGTACGATTACGTCATCGCGATCCGCGCAGTGGAAACCATAGACTTCATGACCGCACGTTGGGCGCATTTGCCATATGAGTTTCTGGATTTAATTTCGCGACGAATTATCAATGAAGTGGCGGGCATTTCTCGCGTCACCTACGACATCTCCGGCAAGCCGCCGGCGACGATAGAGTGGGAATGAAGATTTCCGGACTAATTGGGTAGACTCAGATCCGCAGCAACTTAACTGTCTATCGGGCTTTTGCGATTATACTGACTCCTTTCGACGTAAAAAATAGTTGTTGTGAATTGATTTTATTGTTCAATATTTATGTAAGTTCTCAGGAGGAAAACTAATGAATAAAATTATTGTTGTTTTGGCGCTAACTTTAACTGGTTGCAGCACAGGAATTGTCTCAACAGATAGAGATGCCTACATGGTAGCTCATAGCCAACCAGTTTCGCTTTTGTTCCCGCTTCTTTCAACTGACTCATGGGAAAAAGCCAAAGTGTACGAGGAAGCAACCGACTTCTGCTCCGGCAGACAAAGAAATGTAGAAACGGTTGATCTTAAGGTTAGAGAAAGTCGCTTTTTCCAAAGATACGCGCGCGCGGAATTGAACTTTCGCTGCGTGGATAACATCGCGATTCGCTAACCTAGCGGAATGGCGGCAATCTGCTGTCCGCGTCACTCCTAATTTGCGTAATGTAATGCATGATGATGTCAATGCTCCAGGACCGTAGGATGCGCCGACGATAGGAGGCGCATCGATCGCGAATGATGCGCTTCACTCCGTTCAGCACATCCTACCTGTTTTATATTTCAAAGAGACTGAGGTGGTATGTAATGGGCAGCCAGGAAATTCTTGAACAAGCATTGCGACTAAAACCGGACGAACGCTTCACACTGATCGAGGTCTTGCTCCGTAGCCTGGACGAACCGGATAAGCAACTTGATGCCGTTTGGGCGGATGAGGCGGAAAAAAGACTCAAGGCCTATAGGGAAGGACGTTTGGAAGCGATACCGATGGAGGATATATTTAGGGATGCAACATGAAGGTATTGTTCTCGAAATACGCCCGGCAAGAATTATTGGATGCCGTGCTACTACGAGCTTGAGTACCCAGGGTTAAGCCGAAGATTCAAGGAAGAAGTCAGGAAAGCCGCCTTAAGAATTTCCGAATACCCCCTGGCATGGTCGCTTGAGCGCGGAGAAGTCAGAAAATGTTTACTCCATAAATTTCCTTACAAATTACTCTATTCGATTGAGAATAATCATATTTTAGTGTTGGCTGTGGCCCATCAACACAGGAAGCCGGATTACTGGGTTGATCACGATAAAACGTGAAAGCCTTTTCTTCTCTCTTCCTTTTTTCCTGAGTCTCATGCCCCCAGAACAATTCCAACAACAACTCCTAGCCTGGTTCGACATCCACGGCCGCAAGGATTTGCCTTGGCAGCAAGACATCACCCCTTACCGGGTCTGGGTTTCGGAGATCATGTTGCAGCAGACTCAGGTTGCCAGCGTAATCGGTTATTTCCAGCGTTTCATGGCCCGTTTCCCAACCGTGCAGAGCCTAGCCGAAACCGAATTGGACGAAGTTTTGCGGCATTGGGCCGGGCTGGGCTATTACGCCCGCGCCCGCAATCTGCATAAGACCGCGCAACGGATCGCCGCCAACCAAGGCCAGTTTCCGCAAACGGCGGAAGACTTGAGCGCCCTGCCCGGCATCGGCCGCTCCACCGCCGGGGCAATACTCAGCATCGCTTGCGGCCAGAGCCAGCCGATACTGGACGGCAACGTCAAACGGGTGTTAGCCCGCTTTCATGCCGTGCATGGCTGGCCGGGAGACAGCAAGGTTGCCACCCAACTTTGGGCCCTCAGCGGCCAATATACGCCGGGACAGCGCACTGGCGATTACACCCAGGCCATGATGGATTTAGGCGCGACCCTTTGCACGCGCGGCAAACCCCGTTGCGACATCTGTCCGGTCGCCGAGAGTTGTCAGGCCAAGCAGCTGAATTTGACCAGTCAATTACCGGAACCTAAGCCGCGCAAAACCTTGCCGGTTAAACAACTGTATTTTCTGTTGTTACAGGATAATCGGTTACAAATTCTGCTGGAAAGACGCCCGCCGACCGGCATTTGGGGTGGACTTTGGAGTTTACCGGAATTTGCCGATCTGCGGGAACTTCTGCACTGGTGCGTTCAGCGCGATTACCGGATCGGCCCACCGCAAACCCTGCCCAGCCAACGGCATACTTTTTCGCACTATCACCTGGATTACATCCCCGTGCTGGCGAAATTGGAAAACCCCATAAACAATGTGATGGAAGCCGGGCGAACGGTTTGGTATAAAACCGGCGAGATCGATTCTTTAGGATTGCCGGCGCCCATCAAGCGCCTGCTGCAACAATATTACACAGAGGATTACTATGACGAGAATGGTTAAATGCGTAAAACTAGGCGTGGAAGCGGAGGGCTTGGACTCGCCGCCGTTTCCAGGTGTAAACGGCCAACGTATTTTCGATCACGTTTCCAAGCAGGCCTGGAAGGACTGGCTGGCCATGCAAACCATGATCATCAACGAACGCCGGCTGGCCAGCTTCGATCCGGCCGCCAAAAAGATTTTGGAAACCGAACGCGAGAAATTTTTGTTTGCCGGTGGTTTTGAAGTACCGGAGGGCTATGTGCCCGCTAAACAGAATTGAACCTATCCATGGCCGCTTATGTGGCTAACGATAATCAATCGGAGCCGGCCGGAAGCCGGCTCTTTTGCTATCAGTGAATCAAACCGCGATTCTTCATCGCCGCATAAATCTCATCGACATTATACTCGTCGCAATTGAACGACACATCGGCCTGTCCCGGCTTGCTATCCAAACACAGACATAACAGACCGGCATTTTTGATTGCAGTAGTCAATTCCTCGCTACCGGTCTCGAGTATGGTGGCGGCATGGCCAGTGTCGAATAGTTTACGCTCCAGATGATAAACCGTCTGCTGGGCATGGCTACCGCTTAACCCGATCACTGATGCGATCTGGCCGAAGCGTGTGGCCCGCTCGTCCGCGCTGACCGGCGACCAGTCCTCTTCGCTGGCATTGCCGGTAATCATGCCGGCGCCGACCGTGATGTTGGTCAACCGATCAATGACGATGAATGAACCGCTGGTTTTGTTGCGTTTGTATGGGTCGAACACCACCGGTGCATTGACCGCGACCGTGCAATGGCCGATTTCGTTCAGCTTCAGTTCGTTGGCGTCGTGATGTTCCAGGGTATTGACGTCGATCCTGTGATGAATCATCGACACCGAGCCGGAAACGCTACGGGTTGCCAGTTTGATCAAGTATTGCCGGCCAGGCGTCATCGGCTGTTCGGTCATCCAGACGATGTCGGCCTTAAATTTGTCCGCCACGCTGGGCGCGGATTGTTGCCGGCCGATGATGATGTCGCCGCGGCTGATGTCGATTTCGTCGGTCAAGGTCAGCGTGACCGCCATCGAGGCAAACGCTTCTTCCAGTTCGCCGTCGAAGGTGACGATAGACTTGATGTGGCTGGTCTTGCCGGACGGCAACGCGGTGATTGCATCGCCCTTGTGGAACACGCCGGACGCGACGGTGCCGCAGAAACCGCGAAAATCCAGATTTGGCCGGTTAACGTATTGCACCGGGAAACGGGCGTCATCGAAGTTATGGTCGCTGGCAATTTCGATAGTGTTCAACAACTCCATCATCGGCATGCCGCTGAACCAAGGCATATTCTCGCTGGGGTTGACCACGTTGTCGCCGTCCAAGGCCGACATCGGGATGAAATGCACGTCGTGCAAATCCAGGGTTTTAACAAACGCCAGATAATCCGCCTTGATTTTGTTGAAGGTGTCTTCGCTGTAATTGACCAAATCCATCTTGTTGATGGCGACGATGATGTGTTTCAGTCCCAGCAAGGACGCAATGAAGCTGTGCCGCTTGGTCTGGGTTTGCACACCGTAACGGGCGTCGATCAAAATCACCGCCAAGTCGCAGGTCGAAGCGCCGGTGGCCATATTGCGGGTGTACTGCTCGTGGCCCGGAGTGTCGGCGATGATGAATTTGCGGGTCGAGGTCGAAAAATAACGGTAGGCCACATCAATGGTGATGCCTTGCTCGCGCTCGGCCTGCAAACCGTCGACCAGCAAGGCCAGATCGATCTTGCCGGCGCCGGTGGTGCCGGACTTGACGCTGTCAGCCTGTACCGCCGCCAATTGGTCTTCGTAAATCATTTTCGAATCGTGCAATAAGCGGCCGATCAAGGTACTTTTACCGTCGTCGACGTTGCCGCAGGTTAAAAATCGCAGCAGTTCCTTGCGTTCGTGTTGCGCCAGATAGGCGTTGATGTCGGTGCTAATTAGGTCGGATTGGTGGGACATGTTTTTCTCTGAATTCGTTGCTGATCGGATGAACGTGCTTAGAAGTAGCCTTCGCGCTTCTTCTGCTCCATCGAGCCGGCCTGGTCGTGATCGATCAAACGGCCTTGCCGTTCGGAGGTGGTGGTCAGCAGCATTTCCTGAATGATTTCCGGCAAGGTGGTGGCTGTGGATTCCACGGCGCCGGTCAAGGGGTAGCAGCCCAGGGTACGAAAACGCACCATTTTCATCTCGATTTTATCTTCCGGACCGATCGGCATACGGTCATCGTCGACCATGATCAGCATGCCGTCTTTTTCGACAACGGGGCGCTGCTTGGCGAAATACAGCGGCACGATGGGAATATTTTCCAGATGGATGTATTGCCAAATGTCCAGCTCGGTCCAGTTGGATAGCGGAAACACACGGATGCTTTCGCCCTTGTCGATCTTACCGTTGTAGATATTCCACAATTCCGGACGCTGATTTTTCGGATCCCAGCGGTGATTCTTATCGCGAAACGAATACACACGCTCCTTGGCGCGGGATTTTTCCTCGTCGCGGCGGGCGCCGCCGAAAGCCGCGTCAAACTGGTATTTATTCAAGGCCTGTTTCAGTCCGTCGGTTTTCATCACGTCGGTATGCTTTTTACTGCCGTGAGTAAACGGCCCTATGCCCTGCTCCACTCCTTCCTGATTGATATGTACCATCAAATCCCAACCCAAATCGGTGATCATTCGGTCGCGGAATTCGATCATTTCCTTGAATTTCCAGGTAGTGTCGACATGCAACAGTGGAAATGGCGGTTTACCTGGGAAGAATGCCTTGCGAGTCAAATGCAACATTACTGCTGAATCCTTGCCAATAGAATACAGCATGACCGGTTTATCAAATTCCGCCGCCACTTCGCGGATGATATGAATGCTTTCAGCTTCGAGCTGTTTCAGGTGAGTCAATTTATAATCGGTCATGAACGGTTCCGGGGCGACAGGCCCATGTTTGCATAAGAGTGTAAAGCCGCTATTTTAAAGGCAAACCGGCTCTGGATGCTATCGGCAAAGCCTTTAAGCGGGTGACGGTGATAAAAACAAAAATCCATTGGCTTGCGCGATGACTTTATTTTCCGATACAAAAGCTGCCGAAAATTTCGCCCAACAGATCATCGGAACTGAATTCACCGGTAATTTCGGACAAACTAGCTTGAGCCTGTCGCAAATCTTCGGCTACTAATTCAGGGGCCTGATGGCTTAACTGGTTTCCGGCATTTGCTACGGATTGTTGGGCCAGACTCAGAGCTTGCAAATGGCGTCTGCGGGCTATGAAGACATTGTCGGTGGTTTCGCCGAAGCCGACGCTGTTTTTCAAATGCTGTTTCAGCAAATCCAGACCGACACCGGTTTTGGCCGATAAATAAATTTCGGCGCCATGCTCGCGTTCTATCATTTGCGCGGAATGCCCGGATAAATCGATTTTGTTAAAAATACGGGTGACATTGATGTCGGCGGGCAGTTTATCCAACAGCTCTGCGCTGTCGGCGCCCATGCTATCCATCAGCAGCAGAACTTTATCGGCTTTTTCGATTTCCCTATGCGCGCGGCGGATGCCTTCCTGTTCGACGATGTTGTCGCTGTCGTGCAGGCCAGCGGTATCGATGATGTGCAGCGGCATGCCGTCGATTTGGATCCGCTCGCGCAACACGTCGCGTGTAGTGCCGGCGATGTCGGTGACTATTGCCGCCTCGTGACCCGCCAACGCATTCAGCAGGCTGGATTTGCCGGCATTGGGCTTGCCGGCCAACACCACGGTGATACCGTCGTGCAATAGCCGACCTTGCTGGGCCGTGGCGTGAATTTTTTGGATTCTGGCGTGCAATTGCTCGATTTTGCTGGCGATCATGCCGTCGCCGAGAAAATCGATTTCTTCATCGACGAAATCGATGGCGGCTTCGATGTAGACGCGCAATTCGATCAGTTCATCAATCAGCTCGTTGATTTGCTCGGAAAACACGCCTTGCATGGATTGCTGGGCGGAACGCACGGCTTGTTCGGTGCCGCTGGTGATTAGATCGGCAATGGCTTCGGCTTGAGCCAGATCGATTTTATTGTTTAAAAATGCCCGTTGACTAAATTCGCCGGGATTGGCCAGCCTAGCCCCTAAACTTAAAACCCTGCGTAATAGCATATCCAACACCACGCTGCCACCATGACCTTGCAGCTCCAGAACGTCTTCGCCGGTAAACGAAGCCGGACCGGGGAAATAAAGCATCAGACCGGAATCGATGGCGCTGCCATCGGCATCGCGAAATCGGCAAAGTTGGGCGTAACGAGGTTTGGGCGTTTTTTGGCCGATTTGCCGCGCAATCTCCAGCACTACCGGCCCGGAAATGCGGATAACGCCGACACCGCCGTTACCCGGCGGTGTGGCGATGGCGGCAATGGTGTCGCCGTTGCTTACCATGCCGGCTTAATGGGCGTGTGAGTCGCCTTCAAGCACATGCTTGGTGATGTACCATTGCTGAATGATCGACAAGCTGTTGTTGCAAATCCAGTACAGTACCAGACCCGAAGGGAAGAACAGGAAGAACACGGTGAAAACGATAGGGAACATTTTCATCACCTGCGCTTGCAATGGATCGATAGGCGCGGGATTCAAGCTTTGCTGAATCTTCATCGTGATGCCGTACAGAATCGGCAGCAGATAGAACGGGTCTTGCGCGGACAAGTCTTGTATCCACAAGGCGAAATCGGCTTGGCGCAGCTCCACGGTTTCGATCAGCACCCAGTACAACGAGATGAACACCGGAATTTGTACCATGATAGGCAAGCAGCCGCCCAATGGGTTGACCTTCTCCCGTTTGTACATCGCCATCATTTCGGTGTTGAACTTCTGTCTGTCGTCGGCATAGCGCTCTTGCAGCTCTTTCAGGCGCGGCTGAATTTTGCGCATTTTCGCCATCGACTGGAAGCTGGCTTTCGACAGTTTGAAGAACAAACCTTTAATGATTAAGGTCACGCCCAAAATTGCCAAACCCCAGTTGTTAACATAGCCAAATATTTGGTTCAACAGCCAGTAAATCGGTTTGGCGATGATGGTCAGCCAACTGTAATCTACCGTCAGCTCCAAGCCGGGCGCTAGAGCCTCCATGACCGGCTGGATTTTCGGCCCGACAAACATTTGCGCCTTGAAGACACCTTCACCATCGGGTTGAACGCTGACATCCTGCGAATAGGAGCCGATCACATAGCGCGCATCGTTGAGCGCCTTGGTATAGAAATGATTTTCCTGATCGGCGGGCGGAATCCAGGCACTGGCAAAATAATGCTGAATAAATGCGCTCCAGCCACCTTGGGTAGTGACAGCCAGATTACCCTCGGCCATGTCTTCATATTTAACTTTTTGAAACTTTTCCTTGTCGGTGTAAATCACGCCGCCGGAATAGGTTCTGATGAAGTTATTGTTGCTTTTGTCGCTATGTTCGACGCGCAGTAATTGGTTGTATTGACGACCGGACCAGGGTTTGCCGGAACGGTTATTGACCTTGTGCGTCACGTCGACCGCATAACTACCCCGTTTGAAGGTAAAGGTTTTAGTGATACGCAAGCCTTGGTCGTTGGTCCAGGTCAACGGAATAGTCAATTCTTCCTGACCCTCTTGTAATTCGTAAGCGATTTTGTCGCTGCTATAGGTGGCGTGATGATCCGGAGCCGCCGCAGCGTTTTCGCTGGCTACCAAGCCACTTTGCGCCAGAAACAGGTTTTCCGGAGTGCTGTCGAACAAGCGGATTGGCGACAGGTCTTTTTCCGGCGCATCCATACCTATCAGGGCATAGGCTTTGTTGACGACGGTGTTTTCTTTTTCGTGGGGATAATGCAACAAATCCAGGTTGCGCAGGGTACCACCTTCGGTATCGATTTCCAGCGCAAATACATCAGTCTTGACTTTGATGACTCTGTTGCTTGGCTCGATTGCGGCTGGGTTTTGTTGGCTCGCGCCTTCTTGGGAAGGTTCCGCGGATGAAGCCAGGTTGTTACCGCCGGCCACGAGGGGCTTATCGGAGACAATCGCTTGCGGTTTCGGGCCATAATCGATCTGCCATGATTCCCAAAGCATATAGGAAATCATCAACATCGCCATGACAAGTACAAATCTAATGTTATCCATTGTTATTTACTCAATTTTTCTGGAACAGGATCGATGCCGCCCTCGTGAAAAGGGTGGCATTTTAATAATCGTCGAAGCGTAAGGTAGGAGCCCTTGGCGGCGCCATGGAGCTGGATTGCCTCCAAGCCATAACTTGAGCAACTGGGATAAAAACGACATCTCGGTCCCAGTAGCGGGCTTATGAAGTATTTGTAAACCTTGATCAGGGTTATGAGCAGGAATCGCATCGATCTACCAATTTAAGCCAATGCCTTTCCAATGACTTCCTCAAAATGTGCGCATCCGCATTTGCTGCATCACCGCGCGCCAATACAACAATATCAATGTTGACGATCTGTTGCCGTTGTAACCGGAAACTTTCCCGAACAGCTCTTTTTATGCGATTCCGTGCGACTGCTTTTCTGATGGCTTTTTTTGCGATAGCCAGCCCCAACCGCGGATGCGGCAAGGAACTGCTGATCGCCAAGACCGTAAAAAACTTATCGGTGGATTTTACCGGGTCCGTAAAGACATTTTTATAATCGGCTGGTGTCCGTAGCCGATACAGATCGGGGAAGCCGAAGTCCTGGGCCGACAATTAAACTGTCAAAGACGCGCGGCCCTTGGCCCTACGCGCATTAATCACCTTGCGGCCGCCGACGGTTGCCATTCTGGCGCGGAAGCCGTGGGTTCTGACGCGTTTGATTTTGCTGGGTTGATAGGTTCTTTTCATGAGGTTTGCCTAATTAAATAAAACGGATAAAAAAGGCTGCGGATAATACGTGAAGAGCCGGCCCAATGTCAATTTGACTTGGCATTACCAAATTGGTAGAAAGGGCGTTACCATCACCAGAATGGGCCGAGGCTTCGGCTCTACATCAAGGAGTATAATCATGAAAAGATTAAATCTAGCCACATTAATGTCAGCGGGTTTGCTGATGACGGGTTGCGCCGCGACCACCGGTTGGACTCCAACCGTTGATACTTACAATGACCCCAATGCCTACCGCCTGAATCAGGACATGCGGGACTGCGAGCAACTGGCCTCCCAAGCGGCCAGCTCGGTCAAGGAAACAGCGACTGGCGCCGTAGTTGGAGGCTTGATCGGTGCGGCCGGCGGTGCCGCGATCGGCGCGATAGCCGGTAGTCCCGGCACGGGCGCGGCAATTGGCGGGGCAGCCGGCGGCATTGGCGGAGCAGCCACGCAAGGCATTCGATCCGACGACCAATATAAAAACGCTTACCGCAGCTGCATGAGACAACGCGGACATACAGTGGTCAATTAAGCGGTCCTCAACAGCTATGATTGCAGGTGATCACGCAAAAACCGATCACCTGCGGCTTTCACCATTCCCAGCATTTAACCAACGGCGTTTTTGCCAACCCGCCCCATACTCACCCCGAAACGCTTAGCCTTAGTCCGGATATCCTTATTTGTTTTTCAGAACACGCCGCCGGACGCCAATTTTGTTAAAGTTTTGTGAGCTTAGGCCGTAAACCCAGTCAGAAAAAGCTCTCAAATTTAGTGTTTTTTGAAAAAAGGCCTAGAATTTAGCCAGAATTTTTAACAAGGTATGGACCATGAAACCCGCTATTACCCCAACCAATACGGAAAAGAAGCTCGCCGATGAGGATTTTATTGTGTCCAAGACCGATCCATCCGGGCGGATTACTTACGCCAACCGCATATTTATGGAAATCGCGGGTTATCCCGAGCATGAATTATTAAACGTACAACATAACATCATTCGGCATCCGGACATGCCGCGCGGCGTTTTTCGCTTCATGTGGAATACGCTGAAAGCGGGCGAGGAATTTTTTGGCTTTGCCAAGAATCTGTGCGCGGATGGAGGTTATTACTGGGTGTTTGCCAACATCACCCCGGATTACGATAGGGAAGGCAAATTACAAGGCTATTATTCCGTGCGCCGCAATCCTCCGCGCTCCGCGCTTGAAGTTCTGACCCCCATTTATCAGGAAATGTTAGCTATTGAAAAAAAAAGCTCTACCAAGGAGGCGCCCGACAAATCACTGGAATATCTTTTCGACGTGGTCAATCAAACCGGGGCCAAATCCTATAACAATCTAGTACTTCAACTCTATAAACCCAACGGAGTGCTAGCATGAGCAAGGTTAGCTCCAACATCCCGTTTTTGAAAACCCGAGTCAATTACGCCGTTGCCGGAATCTTGTTATCCACGCTGGCGTTATTTACCTTTTGCCTTCTTGGACACGGTTTTTCTTGGATAGCATTAGGCCTGTCAGTTCCGCTACCCGCCATTGCGTTTTATATTTGGAAAACCGCCCAGCAAAATCTGGACGTCTTGGCGCGCATGGAAGAAGTCTTGGTCCTGACCAATCGGGGAGAGCTTTACCACCGGATCACCGGCACCCGCGGCTTGGGTGAGGTAGGTAAAGTCGCTTGGGAGTTGAATGAAACCCTGGATATCATGGAGTCCTATTTCAAGGAAATCAACACCTGCTTCAGCCAGGCATCCCAAGGCAATCATGATCGCTATGCCTTGGCGGATGGCTTGCCCGGCCTGTTAAAACAGTCCGCCAAAAACATGAATGCCGCCCTGCGACATATGAATGAAAATGAAAAACTGATGGTAAAGAGACGCTTGTCGGCCGGCTTACATGCACTCAATACCGCCAATTTATCCGGCAATCTGAAAACCAGCCAAAACGATCTGATCAACATCACCGAACAGCTGGAAAAGGTCGAAAACATCACGATGGAGACCGGCAAAAATGCCGATGCCAGTCTCGGCACCGTTGAACAAATCAGCTCTTCGTTGCATAACATCAACGATACCGTGCATTCTGTCTCCGAAGTCATCACCGCGCTGATTAACGACAGCAAGAAAATTACCGAATCGCTATCGATGATTACCGGCATCGCCGATCAAACCAATCTGCTGGCGCTGAACGCCTCAATCGAGGCGGCCCGAGCCGGTGAACATGGCCGAGGATTCGCGGTAGTTGCGGACGAAGTGAAAAACCTGTCCGAGCACACCAAGGATGCCGCCCTTGAGGTTTCCAAAACATTGAAAGCCTTCAACAAACGGGTCGAGCAAATGCACGAGGAAGCCGGCAGTTCCGCCGAGCTATCCCAGGAGGTCATGGGCCAAGTCAGCTCGTTCAGGCAACAGTTCTCCGAACTGTCAAAATCAGCCAAGGCTTCGGTGGGCTATATTTCCTATGCCAAGGACAAATCCTTTGGCTTGCTGACCAAGCTGGACCACATTATTTATAAACAAAACGGTTATATTGCAATCGAGAATCCGGAGACATGTGCCCAACAAAATGCCATCATGGTCGACAACCATAATTGCCGGTTGGGTAAATGGTATTACGAAGGCATTGGCCATCAAAAATTCCGCTCCACCCATGCCTATAGCAATCTCGACCTGCCGCATCAGGAAGTACATATAACCACTCAGCTAGCCTATCAAGCCTCGCGCGGCAACTGGGCCGAAGACGAACACAAACTCGACGAGATCATCAAGCAAATGCGCTTGTCCGAGGAAGCCAGCGGCCAAGTAATGAAATTTATCGACGAAATGGTCGAAGAAAAACACCGGGGCTAGATTCTCGGCCTGGATAGCGCGAGCGCAGTACGGGCCGATTTCGATTATTCGGCAGCTTTTGATTGAGGGAGTTTCTTTTTCCAAATCCCACCGCTGGCAAAGCAATCCCAGCCCCAACGCAACCAATCCAACAGCGATAGCGCCATCCACAACGACCAACCCAGCATCAATAGCCTATATAGCATCACCGGCACCGATACCACTACTGCCGTAGGTAGCTGTGCAACGCTATGATCCTGATACCAATTCAAATTCATGGCGTTGGATTGATTACCGGTAATTTGCATATCCGGCGAGCCCAACAACCCCTGCTGAACGGCTACGAATAAAAACAGAACGGATAGCAGGGTCAATAGGCCCAAACCAACCTGGATCAGATTGAAACCGCCGAGTGTTTCGGTACTATGCCGACCGCGGATACCCAACCCAAAAAACCACGTTACCACCAACATACCGGCAGCTAAGTGAATCTGACTCAACCCGATCAGCAGTAAAAACCATTGCCAGGACTTCAGTGGTGTCAGTGTGGATTGGCCCAATCCCAGCGCCAGCAGCAACAGAACGCTCAATAACCCCCAGATCAACGCGGCCGGACCGAACTTTGGCCCAAGGGTGAATAAAACCCAGCGATCCTCGCCAGAAATCACCCGTATGTGACTATTGACGCTATTGACGTTCAAATTGACTGGCGGTGTCCTCAAAATCAGCGCCGGCTCGCTGACGGTCCGCCAGTTCAGGGCGACTTGCTGCGCACCCGGATGTATCGGTAAGGTCACGGTATCGGCTTTTTGTCGAATCGGCTGCGCGACACCGTCGATGCTGACGCTTTGCAGCTCCGCGTCGGGCGGCAGAATTAAATTATGCTGCCCCCCCTTGGAACTACGGATGCTCAAGGTCAAATCCGCTATCTGGCCGCGCTTGCCGGGCTGAATGTTGAGCTGGCTCTTATCGATAGTCAGCGTCGGCCCCGGCACCGGCTGCGGACGGCTGATAAGTAATTGCACGGTTTCACCGGGCCATGGCCGCCATTCCGGCAACCAAGCCCCTTGCTGGTCCTGATGGTGCACCACGGCAATTCCGGCGCTTTGCAAATGCCAGATCGGGCTGACATCGGCTCGCCATAGTTCGCTCCATTTATCCGAATCGCCGGCGCGCAGCTCCAATTGCTCGCGCTTTTCCAGTAACGACTCCCATTCCAAGCCGTCTTGCCCGGCGGGTATATTCACCAACACTTTGCCGTTTTCGACCCGTATTTGTTCAGAGGTAACCGCTTCCCCCGGCAACAATGGAATTTGTAAAATCACCGGGGTATCGGCATTCGCCAGTCTCACGACCCGAGTGCCGACACGCCAATCCAGTCCCAGATGCAGAGTTCTTTCAACCCGCACAAAAGCCGGCAGCGCACTTTGCTGAAAACGCGGTTCGGCTTGCGCGGTATTCATGCCGATCCGGCTAAATTCCAATTGCTCGGCTGTTTTGCCGTCTTCATATAAACCCTCGACCCGCCAACCCTCGACTTTCACTTCGCTATGTTGCGGAATTAAGGGCAGAGGCAGACTGAATTTAAATTTCCGGTCGTGCCGCCCGGACAGCAAAACCCTATGCACGCCCTTGTCTAAAGCCAACCATAAGCCATCGTCCCGCCTGACAAGAGCATTTGCCATCCGCCCATCGACACCGACCTGCTCCGGCCACCATTGGTCCAACTGAGCCGGTAACGGTATAGCCACGTCCCGTTGAGCATGGACTTGAAGTTCGATCAGCATTTCATTCGAATTGCCGGTTAGCTTCATCGCCGCAATTTCGGCGCAGGCCGGCAAGCATTCCGGCGTTTGTAATAATCGCGTTTTCAACTGTTCCAACATGACCTGATCCGGAATATCGGCCAAACTGTCCGTAGTGGGCATGCTCAAAATTGGCAATAACAACCAGGCGCCGAGTGCCGGTAATGACAAGCGCCACGGCTTTTTCAGCACGCCTATGAGTTTCAAGGCCATCAAGGCCGCCAATAAGGCCTGAACAATATGCAGCACCAGACTCCATGCCGGCGTCAAATACCAAAGCCGGACTTTTTGTTGGCTATCCACGGCACCATTCCATGACAGCCGCACAGTCTGCCACTGCCATTGCGGCAAGCCTGGACCGGTCTGCAGGTTCGCCTCCGGATCGATCCGGTCGAAATTGACGGCGGAACCGGCATCATCTGCAATCGACGAATAGGCTTTGAGCGATCTTTTCGCCATTTGCGGCATCGGCGCCGCCGGCATCTCCATCGCCGCGCCTTCGGCCACTTCGCCAGGTGCAGCCAGACTGGCGGCATAGGGTGCGGGTTCGATCGGTTGCCAGGGCCGTTCCAGCTGCGGATAAATGCCGATTCGGATCTGTTCGATCATGAATGGAATCACGATCAATCCCAAGCCCAGCCAGCACAGATTGCGATACCACTTGACCCCGCGCGAAAAACGGCTTTCCGGCAACACCCGCAGCAGAGCCAGTGCAGCCAGGGTATTTAGCCAGATCCAGCGCGGCGCATCCGCTTCATGCCAGAACAACATCAAGCTGAACAAGGCCAGAAGCCCCCACTGCCAAGACCAAAGCCGGCTAATCGCCAACGCCACGATCAGCACCAGGAACAAGTCCAGCAGCGTCCACAGGGTCAGCCAGCTATTGGGATCGTTATCGACTCCCGTGACGGCCAGCAGGCGCCAACCGGGTGGAATATTCAATTCCGCCTGTACCTGCTGGAACGTTTGCCGCCAACCCACCGCATTCAGTTCTCCTATGCCGGATTGGATCCGGCTATCCGCCTGCAATTGAATAACGCCCCGGCGCACTTCCACGCCATGCTGTTGACCGTTGATTTGGGTAATCAATTGATTTTGCCCATTCAACAACACCTGGCCCAATTCGGTTTCCGCTAACGCATTCAAGCGCCAGTCACGGGTCATTTTGCCGTCGATCCGATCGCTAACGCTGTAGCCGCCACCATCGAAATCCAGCCAAAGTTTGCGCTGCAACCGCAGTTGATTGGGTTCCGGCTCCGGGTCGCCACGCCGGATTAATTTAAACCGCATGGTCTGGCCCTGTTTGATCTGATAGGTCGGCAGGTGCCGCCACTCCGGCGCTAGATTGGTCTGACTGGCGTCGATAGAAGCCAATTTTTCGACCTCCACCAAACGTAAGGCCGGCATGGCTTGAAACACCCATATTTCGGCATCCGGCCAGTTGGCGTCGCTGATAGCCAAATCCAGCTGCTCCAGAGGCCGTGGATGGTGGGCATGGATATCAACGATCCAGCGGCCGGGACGAACTTGCATCAGCAATCGTCCATCGCTTTCGATTCGAGCCGGCAACGGACTGTCCAGCCCGATCGGGATGAAATCCGGCAACAACGCATGCGGCAGGCTAATTTCCCGCGCCTTGCCGGACACATTCAACTCAAGCCTGGTAATTATTTGTAGCGGGTTGTCATCGATCACCTGTCTGAAAACCTGCAAATCCAGGCTGTCGTGTTGATCTTGGTCTTCGTCGCTTTGTTCCGAGCTCAGCCAGAGCGCATCCTGCTCGATGCGGGGATAAGCAATGACTTTGTCATTGACGCTCAGTTGCAACAAACCGGTGTCATCGGCAATTGCCAGGCTTTCCGGCAATCGGTCCCAAAAAAATTCACCGCTGAGCTGATAGTGTCCGGCCGGCATCCATACCGCCGGCTTGCCCTCATGCTCGACGACTAGCGCCGGCTTCTGGTTAATACTGACAAGCTGCGGCCAATGACTGTTATTGCCCGGCAAAGTTATCCAATCCGACTGGTAAAGCGTCCATTCGCCGACAAAACGGCCGTGACCGGCTTGTAATTCCAGCTTCATCGAACCAGGCCAGCTACAGCGTTTTTGCTGAAAATCGCTATAAAAAAAAGGACACGGGAATTGAGTCTGATCGGCCAAAACCCATGGCACCCAGGCTTTCAATACTTCGGGCAGGGTTTGGGTATCGAACGCCACGGCCGGGTTCCCTTGGCAAACAAGCATCAACAAGATCAACAATCCGCGAAAGTAATTCATTTATGCGACTCCGGTTAATGTATTGTTAGCAAGTGTAGCCATAAATGCCGGCTAAAATAGGCGGAAGGCGCAAATCATAATCTCGCCCTTAATCCGATAACGCCGATCAAGATTGCTTTAATCCCGTTTACGTCTTTGCTGGATACCATTAAATGCTGAATTTCCGCCGGACTTTGAGGGCGTTGTGCCTATGTTTACCGCTGGCTGGACCAATGGCCTTAGCCGAGCCGGTGGCCGAGGAACCGGCATCCCCGCGAGTCGGCGATTGGCTACAACATCTGCAAGACCGGTTCGGTACAAAATCGGCCCAGCCCTATCAGCCTGTTTTTAGCCCCAACCCCAAACACCCCATCAGGGAATACATCGTCGGCATTCATCCCTTGCATAATCCCAAACGCTTGTTCGAGATTTATGGACCGCTTGTCGAAACCATCAACAACAAAATTCCCGGTAGCGAGTTCAAACTGGAAGCCTCCCGCAATTACCAGGAGTTCGATAAAAAGCTGTATAGCGGCCATTTCGATTTCGCGCTGCCCAACCCCTATCAAACCATCAATGCCTTGAAACACGGCTATCGGGTGTTTGGTAAAATGGCCGATGACGCGGACTTTCGCGGCATTATCCTGGTGCGCAAGGATAGCGGCATCAACGGCGTGGCCGACCTGAAGGGCAAAGCCGTCTCTTATCCGGCAAAAACCGCGCTGGCGGCCACCATGCTGCCGCAACATTTCCTGCATACCCACGGCATCGATGTCAATCGTGACATTGAAAACCGTTATGTGGGATCACAGGAATCCTCGATCCTCAATGTGTTGATGGGTAATGTGGCGGCGGCGGCGACCTGGCCGGTGCCCTGGAAAACCTTCGCCCTCGAGCACCCGGAACAAGCCGCCGAACTGGAAGTAAAATGGCAAACCGAATCGTTGCTGAATAATGGCTGGGTGGTACGTGAAGACATAGCGGCCGATATAGTCGTTCAAGTTGCCGCCGTGTTGTTTTCGTTACAAGATAGCCCCGCCGGACGGGGCATTTTGAAAGCCGTGCCGGTTTCCCGTTTTGAGCCGGCCGACAATCAAACCTATGCGCCGGTTGAAGAATTCCTGAAAACTTTTAATCAAAACGTGCGTCCTATCGACTGATGGCTAAATTATTCACCTTACCAATACCCGGCTGGTTGAGACGATTCGGCCACGATTCGATCTATCGGCGATTGGCACTCGCCTTTGGCGGCGTTTCGTTGGCGATGATGCTGGGGATGGCCGGGCTGTTGCTGAAACAACAACAAAATTTTCTGGATCAAACCAGTATATCGCGAGCTCAGGCCTTGGCTCACAGTCTGGCGCACAGCAGCAGCTCCTGGGTACTGGCCAATGACCTGGGCGGTTTACAGGAAATACTGCAAGGCCATGCGGAAACCCCGAATCTGCGGCGGGCATTTGTGCTGTCGCCACGCGGCCAGGTACTGGGCTCCAGCATTCCCAGCGAAATAGGCCTGTTCGTAACCGACGACTTGAGTCAACAGTTGCTGAATGGTCAGGTTAAGCCGCGATTATTACTTGCCGACAGAGATTTGATCGATGTTGCCGTACCGATATTAGTCAATCAGCGCCTGGTCGGCTGGGCTCGTATCGAACTGGATCAGGAGGCCACCAAAACCAACTTGCGCAATGTAGCCATGATCAGCCTGCGGTTTATTGTCGTCACCGGGTTGATTATGTTGCTGGCGTCCTTAATGCTGGCCCGAAGCCTGGTCAAACCCTTGCAGACGCTAAAGGGGATTGCATCGGCCATCGAAAGCGGTTCCCGCGCCGAACGCAGTCAATTGATGGGCAACGATGAGATCAGTCAGTTGGGCCGTTCGCTAAACCACATGCTGGATACTATCGTTCAGTCGGAACAACAATTGGATCTGTTAAACAGGGTCTATGCGGCCTGGACCGAGAGTGTAGCCACGATTGTGCGTGAATCCGACGAGCAAAGGCTGTTGACCCGAATCTGCAACATCCTGGTGGAAACCATACATTTACGTCTGGCCTTCGTCGGCCTGGTCGAATCATCGGGCTGGATACGCATTCAAGCTCATAGCGATGGCGAACCGCACTATTTGAGCAAGCTGCAAATTAGTATCGATCCGATGCTGCCGCATGGGCAAGGTGCCTTATCGCGAGCGATCCGCCAACATAAACCTTGCATTTTGAATGACTTCCTCGGTGAACCGGATACGGCGATCTGGCATCAAATTGCCCGCGAATCCGGCATTCATGCCGTGGCCGCCTTTCCCCTGCTGCGCAATCACCGAACCATTGGCGGATTGGTCGTATATTCGGCGGAAACCCATTTTTTCAGCGAAAATATCATTACCCTGCTCGGCGGCCTGGTCAACGACATATCGTATGCGCTGGACAATTTCGATCGCGAGAATCAGCGGAAACAGAGCGAAATCGAGTTGGCACTGGCGGCATCGGTGTTCGAAAACAGCCAGGAAGGCATCATGATTACCGATGCCGACAAGACCATTCTTCGCGTCAATCAGATGTTTAGCACGCTAACCGGCTATGAAGCCGAAGAAGTCATAGGCAAAACTCCGGAACAATTGACTTGTTATCAGCAATCTAGTCTCAATCAAAAAATCTGGGATAGCGTCGCCGCCAATCATTATTGGCAGGGCGAAGTCATTAGCCAGCGCAAGGGCGGCCAAAGCTACCCCGAGTGGCTGACCATTAACCGGGTCGAGGATAAATCCGGCGAGGTCACCCATTATGTCGCCACTTTTACCGACATCACCGAGCGCAAGCTCAACGAAGAACGCATCTATAAACTGGCGTTTTATGACCCGCTAACCGACCTGCCTAATCGCCGACTGTTGATCGAAAGATTGCAGGAAACCTTGCTCGGCAACCAACGTAAGAGGAGTTACGGGGCATTGATGTTTCTGGATCTGGACCGATTCAAAATCCTGAACGATACCCAAGGCCATAATTTAGGTGATCAGTTATTGATCGAAGCCGGCAGACGCATCAGCAACGCGGTGCGCGACGCCGACACCGTAGCCCGGCTTGGTGGTGATGAGTTCGTAATTTTGCTGCAGGAGCTGTCGGAGGATGTCACTACGGCCGCGATTTACGCGCAGAAGATCGGCAACAAGATTCTAAACGAAATGAGCCGAACCTATTTGTTACATCAAGTCAATCCGCAAGGCACATCCTGCGTGGTGGCGCACCATTCCAGCGCCAGCATGGGCGTCGCCTTGTTTCACGGCCCGCATGTCGATAGCGAGGATTTGCTGAAACAGGCAGACATGGCGATGTATCAAGCCAAACAAGCCGGACGAAACACCTTGTGCCTGTTCGATCCGGAGATGCAAGCCGGACTCAATCAGCGCGCCGCCCTGGAAGCGGATATGCGCAACGCCCTGGCGCAAAACCAATTCAAGCTGTTTTATCAAATCCAAGTCGATCACCAGCAGCAAGCCGTGGGTGCCGAAGCTTTATTGCGCTGGGAACACCCGTTGCGAGGCGACATATCGCCGATGGAATTTATCCCCTTGGCCGAAGAAAGCGGCTTGATCGTAGCGTTGGGGGCCTGGGCTCTGATAGAAGCCTGCAACACTTTGCTGAACTGG
Organism: Methylomonas sp. LL1; assembly: GCF_015711015.1. Lineage (NCBI taxonomy): Bacteria > Pseudomonadati > Pseudomonadota > Gammaproteobacteria > Methylococcales > Methylococcaceae > Methylomonas > Methylomonas sp. LL1. The sequence goes on along the minus strand of NZ_CP064653.1, from coordinate 3,912,045 downwards.
GCGCAACGACCGGGAATGGGGCATTTGAATCTGGCCGTCAACATCAGCGCCAAACAATTGAATCAAAGTAACTTCGTCGAACAATTGCAAGCCATACTCGACAAAACCGGTGTCAATCCAAGACGGCTCAAGTTGGAAATTACCGAGAGTACGGTGCTGGATAGCGTGGAAAACACCATTCTGATCATGCAACAACTGCAAAGATTGGGGGTGGGGTTTTCGATGGACGATTTCGGCACCGGCTATTCGTCCCTATCTTATTTGCAGCGATTGCCGTTGACTCAGTTGAAAATTGACCAATCATTTGTTCGCGATTTGAACAAGGACAGTAATGATGCAGTGATTATTCGCACTATCCTGGCGTTGGGTATCAGCCTGGAATTACAGGTCATCGCCGAAGGTGTCGAAAACGAGCTGCAGTTAGCCTATTTGCTGAAGAATGGCTGCCAGTTTTTTCAAGGCTATCTGTTTGGCCAGCCCGAGCCACTAGCCAAATTTAACGCCCGCTTCTTGCCACTCCCAAAAACCTAGGCTCCGATCAGGCAACCTATTGCCGTAGGCGCCACCTTTTCGGCGCAATGCGAATAAATTCGCATCCCCTGTTTCATCGTCCCTCCCGTGCCAGGGTACTCAATCGCGGGAATCTACAAAAACAAACCGTCTATCGGCGAAGAAGCCGAGGCAAATCGTTTGCGCGGCATCCGCCCGGCCAGAAAGGCTTCGCGGCCGGCTTCTATGCCTTTTTTCATCGCCGAGGCCATCAGCACCGGATTTTTCGCTGCGGCAATCGCCGTATTCATCAGTACGCCGTCGCATCCCAGCTCCATCGCAATCGCCGCATCGGACGCGGTGCCGACACCGGCATCGACCAGAATCGGCACCTTGGCGTTTTCGACAATGGTCAGAATGTTGTAGGGATTACGGATACCCAGACCCGAACCGATAGGTGCCGCCAAAGGCATCACCGCCACGCAGCCTATCTCTTCCAGGCGTTTGGCGGCAATCGGATCGTCATTGGTATACACCATCACGTCGAAACCGTCCTTGACCAGCAATTCGGCCGCTACATAGGTTTCGGAAACGTCCGGGAACAAAGTCAGCTGATCGGCCAACACTTCCAGCTTGACCAGTTTGTGTCCGCCCAATAGTTCGCGGGCCAGACGGCAGGTTCTGACCGCATCTTCGGCGGTGTAGCAGCCGGCGGTATTCGGCAGTATCGTGTATTTGTCGGGGGAAATCACGTCCAGCAAATTGGGTTCGCCTGGATTCTGGCCGATATTGGTGCGGCGGATCGCTACCGTGACGATTTCGGCGCCACTGGCTTCGGTCGCCAAGCGAGTTTCTTCCAGATCCTTGTATTTGCCGGTACCGACCAACAGGCGCGAACGGTATTGCTTACCGGCCAGCGTGAAATAATCGTCCTGGCCACCGCCGATAGCCTGCACGATTTCCAGGCGGTCGGCCTCATGCAAACGTTGATTGGCGTGCTGGGTATACGGCAATATTTCCTTGTTCAATTCCACGGCTATGCGTTTGCCGGTCAATCCCAAATCGGCAACCACATCGGCCACGGTGCAATTGTCACCATATTCTCGATTATCGCCATTAACCTGAATTTTCATGTTTAACCCTTTCTTCGTATTGCGGCACGGCGTTGTTGCACGGCCACGGCCAATTCGTTCAATAATCCGACACTATCATCCCAGCCCAGGCAGGCGTCGGTGATACTTTGCCCAAAAACCAGAGGCTTGCCTTCTTCCACATCCTGACGACCTTCAACCAGATGGCTTTCCACCATGGTGCCGATGATACGGCTGTCGCCGTTGGCGATTTGTCCGGCCACGTCTTGCGCGACATGCATTTGCTTTTGGTATTTCTTTTGGCAATTAGCATGGCTGAAATCGATCATGATATTGGGACGCAAACCACCGGCCAGTAAGCCTTCCGCCACTTGCTCGACACTGACTTCATCGTAATTGGGGCGGTTGTTGCCGCCGCGCAAAATGATGTGGGCATCTTCATTGCCGCGGGTGGAGAAAATCGCCGAACGGCCTTCCTTGGTCAAGGACAGGAAATGATGCGGACTCATCGCCGCGTTGATCGCGTCGATGGCGATTTTAACGCCGCCATCGGTGGCGTTCTTGAAGCCGACCGGACAGGACAAGCCGGACGCCAGCTCGCGGTGTACTTGGCTTTCCGTGGTGCGCGCACCGATCGCGCCCCAGGAAATCAGGTCGGACACGTATTGCGGAGTAATCAAATCCAGATATTCGGTGGCGGCCGGCACGCCCTGATTATTGACATCCAATAATACCTGCCTCGCCAGTCGCAAGCCTTTGTTGATGTTGAAGCTGGAATTCAGATCGGGATCGTTGATCAAGCCCTTCCAGCCCACGGTAGTACGAGGCTTTTCAAAATAGACCCGCATTACAATGACCAAATCGTCCTGTAACTGATCGATTACACGTTTCAGCCTGCCGGCATACTCGACGGCAGCGTTAGGGTCGTGAATCGAGCACGGACCGATAACCACCAACAGGCGGTCGTCTTCACCGGTCAGAATTTTATGAATCGCTGCCCGTGCCTTCAAAATGGTTTTGGCGGCCGTTTCGGTCATCGGGATTTCATCGTGAACCTGAATCGGCGCCACCACATCCTTGGTTTCACAAATTCTTAAATCATCGGTGTTATAGTTAGTTTGCATGGCACTGGGCAATCAGCTTTTAATGATGGACGAAGTCGGCTATTTTAACCATTTTGCCGCCCCGATGTTACAAACTAATCCTGAATCCAAAATCAGAAAATACCGATATGACAGAGAATAGGACTATTAAACACTGCTTGACGGTGTGTCTGGCGCAATCGTTCCAATTCGTCAAATTGCGGGAAAAACTACTCGACAGCACTCGCGCCCAGGTATTTAGAAATGCATTGATTGTCGACTTTAAAACCGGTTGCTCGGTCGTGTTCTCCTACGGCGTCGTGGTGCATTGGAACATCGACCTCGATGACCGCCGCTCCTTGCAGGATATTTTACTAGACTACGCCATCAAGCCTGATGCCGAGCCGCAGGAAGATAATTTCAGTTACGAGGTGGAATGCGAGCAAGACCGGTTTCAGCACGACCATATCGAATTACAGTCCGGCGACTTCAAAGTATTATTGGCGCTATCCCACGCCATGGCGCAATCGATCAAACTGGCCGCCTTTGAAGGCCACGCCATCGACACTATCCATACCACCAGCCATCTACCGCAAGCACTGGCGCGCGATGGAGTCATCAAGCTCAATCGTAAAACCATGGCCAAGATCCGCGGCCAGCTGTTCTTGACCAAAAGCGACATCATTCTTAACTACGATTTGCTCGATACCCCGGAATTTTTCTGGGAACACCCCGAATATCAAAATATTTATTCGATGGCGGCCAATTATCTGGAAATCCGGCAACGCACCGACGTGCTATCCAAGAAACTGGAAACCATACACGAGTTACTGGAAATGCTGGCCGATGAGCAAAAGCACCAACATTCCTCGGCGCTAGAATGGATCATTATCTGGCTGATCGCGGTAGAAATCGTGATGTCGTTGCTGGACAAGTTGTTTTAAATTTGACTCACATTTCGCTTGACTCGGATCGATATACTGATAAGCGCCCGCATAAGCCTTACAGAGACCAATCATTTTCGTCAACTCAACCCGCTATCTTGGATCGAAATAAAATATTAAAAAGCCCTTCAATTATTACGGAAAAATGACATTTAATTCACGCCAATAACCCTTAGCAATTAAAGGTTGACCAACAAAAATTATCCTGACGGCACCGGACAAAAAATCTCAAAAATATACAGTAAAAAAACAAGCAACACTTAAAGCAAATCATTGAAATATAATGATATTTTGTATATTTTTTAGTTTTAAAGCCGCATTCAAAACCCCTATAACAATGCCCCATAAACCACAAAGTAAATACGTTATTCCGATTTTCGCACCCATCTTTATCTTAGTTTTATCTTGCCTTATATGATACGATTTAACTGCTACAAAATGACAACTAGCTAAAAATGCCGACTCATCAGCGAATAGTATTTATAACTAGTCATACAACACCCTATTAATTGGATTTAACGAATGCAAAAATTTAGAAAAATTTTGGTTTCCTTGGTAATAACCTCTGCAATGCTGCTGTCTTCATCCGCATTTGCGGAAGGTGCGACTGACGCAAAAGTAAGAGCTGCCGGCGAAGGTGCACTTGCCAAAGTTGAAGAAGCGGTAAGCTTGCAAGCAAAAGGCGCGGATAAAGCAGAAGTTAGCGCGGCATTAAGCGATGTCCGCCAACTGCAAAAAGAGTTTCGTTTTGAAGGTACCGAACGCTTGCGCCAAAAAGCCGGCGACAAACTGAGAATCGCGCGCAGTCAGGTTGAAAGTGGCGATGCTGAAGCGGCTGCTACCTTGAAAGAATTGCAAGACATGTATAAAGAAATGATGAAGCTGTACAACGCGGCTCACTAAGAGCTCACGACATACTCGTTCCTCGACCTTATCGGGGGACGACTATGTCACCATGCCCCCCAAATCCGTTCTCTGATACCGAATCCCGAACTCAACGCGTACTACTTATCGGGCTTAGACCAACGACTCAACTTTGCCTGGTGTCGTCGGCTAAAGGCTCCAACGTCTCATGCTCCTTTCGAATCAGCCAATCCAGCATTAGCGCATAGCTGGTCGCCAGCAAGGTTGGACCGATAAATACCCCAATAAAGCCGAAGGCCAGCAGGCCGCCGAAAATGCCGAACATGATCAACACGAACGGCAATTCCACTTCGCGACTTATCAGAATAGGCCGCAGCCAGTTATCGATAGTGCCCACAAGCAATAAAAACCATAGCGCGATAAAAATAGCCCAACCGGTCTCGCCTTCCAGCAATAGCCAGACGGCTATCGGCAGCCAGACTATGGTTCCCGCGGCGGGAATGATCATCAAAAAGAAAGCCACCACACCTAACGCAAACGCATAAGGCACGCCGGCAATCATGAACCCCAATATCGAAACCAACGCCTGCGCCAAGGCCGTGCCCAGTATGCCGTAAACCACGGCGCGCAAACTGGTCCGGACAATATGCAAAATACGCTGAGTCTGCTCTCCCGCCAGGCGTTGCATGCCACTGACCACATGCGCGGCAACTTCCTCGCCATCGCGATATAAAAAAAACAGTACCAGAATACTAAGCCCCATATGCATCAACTCACCTGCCAGATTGATCCCTTGCTTCAATACCCAGCTGCTGGCACTTAAAGCGTATTGCCGGGCTAGATTGATGATACGGCCGGAATCGTCACCGAAATTTTTCCAGGCCTCGGTTGCACTGTCGCCAACTAACGGCAGGTTTTTTAGCCAGTTGGGCGGGGTCCCCGGCCAACTATGCGAGTTGTCACCCAACCATTTCAGCATGCGATTGATGTCGTCGGTAAAAGTGAATGCGGCCGCAACAAACGGTGTCAGCAGCAAGATTCCTATCGGCAAAACCATGCAAGTCGCGGCCCAGTCGCGTGTCAACCCCCAGCCGCGCAATTTCGAATATAACGGCCAGGTAACATAACAAAGTATCGCGGCCCAGAGCAGGTCGAAGATGAAGGGTTGCAGCACCTGATAGCAGGCAAATAAAAGCAAACACAGCGCGGCAAGACTGGCGATTTTTTCGTAACGGGTAATCGACTGAATCATGGCTTTTCCCGAAGAGGCTGTTTGAGTGTGTAAGAGCTAATCTTACGACAGTCTTAGCGTAATCAATATGACGCAGCTAAAAACTGTTTGGGAAGGAGTTGGAAGCTGGTTTGTTTTTACTGGGGGACCCAATATATCGGTGACGGGTGATATGTTGGGTCGGAAGTATCGATCAAATGACCATCAAGAATGGTATTGAGCTATCGGGCGGCAAGACTACTACGCCTGGAAACAACAATACCAGCCAAGGCGGAACCAAACAGCCATATCGCACCAGGGACAGGAACAGGAGCCGCAAAAGAGATGGTTTCAGCGCTCAGATTCATTAGTTTTTTCTCGATGAACGCCAAGTTCAAGCCTGTGTCGGTTTTAACACCTGCCACCAGGATATTCTCAATTTTAACCGTAGCGAAGTCTGCCGAACTCAAAGAAACATGATTTACTGCATTCCAGATTGTAGTCTGAGGATTAAGGTTATCGTCTTCAAAGTAGTCGTCTGCCGAGATTGCAACGTTCAATAAATCGGCAGGTTGAATTGAGGCAGGGGTATCGTTAACGATGAACTGGCCGAGAACACTAACTTTAGTGCTTTTATTGGCATCTTCTATACGCAAATAATCGCCTTGTTCAAATAACTCAAGGCCATTCAAAGCATAACCCGATTTTGCCGAAACAGTGATCAAGGGTGTAGTGGCAGATATTTTGGCCAAACCTTTACTGTCTTTTTCAACGCTAAAAGTGGTTGGCGAAAATTTCAAGGTATCGCCAGCTACCGAGTAACTGCCGAATAAAGGGCTCAAAAAGTCATCATCAAAAGAGAAATTGACCGTTGCCCCTGAAACGGTAACCAGCGCCGCGTTAGCGCCTGAACTGGCAAGGGCAAGACTGGCCGCGGCCAAAAATAAATTCAGTTTTTTCATACGTTAATCTTCCTAATAGGTAAATCCGACAAATCGGGCCGCCAGCCACCTGCTTCAGTCTCTTAACAAATACCCCATCTAGTTCACGACGCTGTCTAAAGAGTCGAAAACAAAACCTGAATAAGCAAAGAAATTAACAGTGCAAGTTGTTGGTGCGTGCCCATCCGCTAGCCGATGCACCGTTGGATGCAGCCAGCAAAGTGGTTAATAGAAACTTGTATATGGGTATATCTAAATCGAATCCTCCTTAAACCGCATGGACAATGAAATAATTGTGTCATCTAACACTAGATGTAAGTGATATGCCTTATACATGAGGCATATTACGCGTTTATGACAGAAAAATAAAAGATTTGAAACAACAATGCGTCAACAATTTCCGGCATTACACGCACCGGCTCAAGATTAACATCCGTGATCTACTTCAAACATTGGACTAATGTGCAATACTCAAATCGAGACGCGTCTCACAACCAGCATACAAAGACACAATTGCGTCATATAAGGCATGACGTTTCAGTGGATTGATCGGCGTGGTTTTTTACGCTTTTATGACCTCACGAAAAACTCAGCTTCGTTGTTATATCGACCGTTGCGCGCAAAACAGGTAAATCACAGGCGCAATGAATGACCACAAAAAAACCGTGTTATCCGACGGCCCCCACCCATAAACGATCAAGAAACATCGCTTGCTTGCTCTTGAGGGGTTACTTAGAATGCTGTTCTGCTTATGCTGGAGAAGCGCTTGAACCAAGAACGAGAATTTATCCCTCTGAATATTGCGATATTGACCGTATCGGATACGCGAACCGAAGCCGATGACATATCCGGCTTAGCCCTGGTTACCGGCCTGACCGAGGCTGGGCATAAGCTTGGCGACAAGAAAATCGTTCCCGACGACATTTATCAAATTCGTGCTATCGTCAGCCAATGGATAGCCGACAGCGAGATTCAGATCATTATCAGCACCGGCGGCACCGGCGTGACCGGCCGCGACGGCACCCCGGAAGCCGTTACTCCGTTGCTGGACAAGCTGTTGGATGGTTTTGGCGAAGTCTTCAGGATGGTCTCCTACCAGGAGATCAAAAGCTCGACCATGCAATCGCGCGCCGTGGCCGGCGTTGCCAACGGCACTTACATTTTCTGCCTACCTGGTTCGTCCGGCGCCTGCCGAACCGCTTGGCAACATTTGATAAAGGATCAGCTTGATTACCGTACCCGGCCATGCAATCTGGTGCAGCTGATACCGCGTTTGCTGGAGAAATAATGCAAGCACGTTTTATGTTTATTGCCGCCTTAGCCGGTTTCTTGGGCGTGACGATGGGGGCTTTCGGCGCTCATGCTTTTAAGCCCATGCTGTCCGAGCATTACATGGACATCTACAAAACAGCGGTAAGCTATCAAATGTGGCATGCCTTGCTGCTCGCATTGATTGCGGTGCTACCGCCACATAAATGGTTGTGTTGGGCCGGATGGTCGCTAGTTGCCGGCATCGTGCTGTTTTCCGGCAGCCTCTATTTGCTAACCCTATTTGATATAGGCTGGCTGGGCATGATCACGCCGCTTGGCGGACTCGCCTTGTTACTGGGATGGGGCTTATTGGCCCTGGTCGCCTTTCAATACCAGAGGAACTGAACCATGGATAAAGCCCCGATTCGTCCTTCGACTACCGCGTCTCCACATGCGTCCGGCCGCAACCAGCGCGACTTGGATAGCCACGAGGAAAAATTACCGACTATCGATGAAGATGGCTTAATCAAGGCACTGCATTTAGTGATTCACTTTGCGGTCAGAGTCTTGGCCGTATTGATGACATTGGTCATCTTGTGGGGAGTTGCCGACGTCGTTTACGTGCTGTATCAACGCCTGGTTGCCGAACCGTTTCTGTTGCTGACGGTCAGCGACATTCTGGTGGTTTTCGGCTCATTCATGGCTGTGCTGATCGCCATTGAAATATTCATTAACATCACCGTGTACATCAAACGTGATGTGCTGCCGATCAAGATGGTGATAGCCACGGCCTTGATGGCAATATCCCGTAAAGTCATCATGCTGGATTTCAAAGACTTGGATTGGCGCTACATCCTCGCTATTGCCGCGGTGATCGTGGCATTGGGCCTGACCTACTGGCTGATTTCCTACAAACCTAAAACCATTCAACCCGACGAGCGATAAAGATGCGCGATGCAGCTCCCAACACTGTCTACCTGAAGGACTATACCCCGCCCGAATATTTGATCGACAATGTCGAGCTGAATTTCGAGCTGGATGAAACCCGCACCCTGGTACATTCACGACTGAGCATACGCCGCAATCCGCAATGCAAGGCAGGTGGTGTTTCCTTGGTATTAATGGGCGAAGAACTGGAGCTGATCAGTATTTCGCTGGATGGCAAACCGCTGGCTGATGCCGATTTTAGCGTCAGTCAGGAAGCGATGACGATACACACAGTCCCTCAAGACAGGCTGTTCGCGATCAGCATCGAAAACCGCATCAATCCCCAGGCCAATACCGCTCTGGAAGGCTTGTATCTATCCAGCGGCATGCTCTGCACCCAGTGCGAGGCGCAAGGTTTCCGCAAAATCACCTGGTTTTTGGACAGACCGGATGTGATGACGCGATTCCAAACCACACTAACCGCCGATAAAAGTCTCTATCCTGTGCTGTTATCCAACGGCAATAAAATCGCTCAAGGCGAACTCGACAATAATCTGCATTGGGTCAGATGGGAGGATCCGTTCGCTAAACCCTGCTACTTGTTCGCGCTGGTGGCGGGCCAATTGGAATGCGTGTCGGACAGCTTCACCACGATCAGCGGCCGCAGTATCGCGTTGGAAATTTTCGTCGAACAGCATAACGTCGACAAATGCGCGCACGCGATGCAATCGCTGAAAAACGCGATGAGCTGGGACGAGGAAACCTACGGCCTGGAATACGATCTGGATTTGTACATGATCGTGGCCGTCGACCATTTCAACATGGGCGCGATGGAAAACAAGGGCTTGAACGTGTTCAACACCAAGTTCGTGCTGGCCCGACCCGATACCGCCACCGACAGCGATTACGAGCATATCGAAGGCGTGATCGGCCATGAATACTTTCACAACTGGTCCGGCAACCGGGTGACCTGCCGCGACTGGTTTCAGTTGAGTTTGAAGGAAGGTTTTACGGTATTCCGCGACCAGCAATTCAGTGGCGATAGAACCTCGCCGGCAGTCAAACGCATCGAGGATGTCAATGCCCTGCGTACCCGCCAGTTTGCCGAGGACGCCGGCCCGTTGTCGCATCCCGTGCGTCCCGAAGCCTACATCGAAATCAATAACTTTTATACCCTGACTGTCTACGAAAAAGGCGCGGAAGTGGTGCGCATGCTGCACACTTTGCTGGGTGCCGAAGGTTTTCGCAAGGGCTGTGATTTATATTTCAAACGCCACGATGGCCAGGCGGTAACTTGCGAAGACTTCATCAATGCGATGGAAAGCGCCAACGGTGTGGAACTAAGTCAGTTCCGCCGCTGGTATTCGCAAGCCGGTACACCGGTGCTGACGGTCGAGCAGCGTTACGACGCCGATTCGCAAAAACTGTATTTAACGATACAGCAAGGCTGTCCTGCTACGCCGAATCAGCCGGTGAAACAACCGCTGCACATTCCGGTGAAGTTGGGCTTGCTGGCAAGTGACGGCTCGGCGGCTCCGCTGCATTGGAACGGCCAAACTCATGACGAAGTGACTTTAAGCCTCACCGAAGCCGAACAAACCTTTGTATTCGAGCAGTTATCGGAACAACCCCTGGTATCGTTGCTCAGAGGTTTTTCCGCGCCGGTCAACTTGAAAATGCCGCGCAGCCAGGAACAGCTGGCGTTTTTACTGCGCCACGACAGCGACACGTTTAATCGCTGGGAGGCCGGCCAACAATTGGCTTGCCAGATCATTTTCAAACTGATCGACGATCTACAAAATGATCGTGGGCTACGGCTCGATCCAGTGATGATTGAAGCCTTCCACGGCGTGTTGGCGGAAGAAGGCGATGATTTGTCTTATCGCGCATTATTACTGTCGCTGCCGGAAGAAAGCTATCTGGCCGGGCAAATGGCGGTGATCGATGTCGATGCGATTCATCAGGCTCGCGAATTCGTCAAATCAAGTTTGGCTGAAGCATTGCAAACCGATTTCCAGCGGCTTTACGACAGGCATCATCGTGACGAATCCGGCTGTTTCGACGCGGGCGCGGTCGGCAGAAGGCGACTGAAAAATGTCTGCCTGAGCTATCTGATCAAACGGGAAGCAGCGGACTACTATCGATTGGCCGAACAACAATTCCGCGGCTCCCGCAACATGACGGACCAGATGGCTGCTTTAACGGTGATCGTCAACAGCCATCACCCCGCAAAAGTGGATTGCCTGGATCATTTTTACCAGCAATGGCAGCAGGAAGCCTTGGTTATCGACAAATGGTTTGCGTTGCAGGCTAGCAGCAGTATGCCGGATACCTTTGCCACCGTGCAGAGACTGATGCGGCATCCGGCCTTTGATATAAAAACCCCAAATCGGGTACGAGCACTGATCGGAGCCTTCAGTCAATCCAATCCTCTGCATTTTCACGCCAAAAACGGCGAGGGCTATCGTTTCCTGGCCGACCAAGTGCTGGTGTTGAACAGTCTCAATCCGCAAATCGCCTCGCGGATGGTATCCGGACTGGCGCAATGGCGCCGTTACGATGCGGAGCGTCAAGAATTGATGCAACAGCAATTGCAGCGCATTATCGCCGCCGAACACCTTTCAAAGGATGTGTACGAAATTGCCAGTAAGAGTTTGGCGTAGATGTCACAATCACGTAAACTAGTTCGGAAATAACCCATTTGCCTCCAGCATGAATTCACGCACCGCACAGGTTGAACGTAATACCCTAGAAACCCGGATTAAAATTGCCATAAACCTGGATGGCAATGGTACTGCTTCATTCAGCACCGGCTTACCTTTTCTCGACCATATGCTGGATCAGGTAGCTCGCCACGGCTTAATCGACATGGACCTGGTTTCGCAAGGCGATTTGCACATCGATGCGCATCATAGCGTCGAAGACATAGGCATCACCCTGGGCCAGGCTTTTGCGCGGGCATTGGGCGACAAAAAAGGCATTTACCGTTACGGCCATGCTTATTGCCCGCTGGATGAATCCCTGTCGCGAGTCGTGGTCGATTTTTCCGGCCGTCCCGGCTTGTTTTATCAAGTTGAATTTAAACGGGCGATGATAGGCAGTTTCGATGCCGATTTGTTTCGCGAATTTTTCCAGGGTTTCGTCAATCATGCCGGTGTCACGCTGCACATCGACAACCTGAAGGGCGGAAATGCCCACCATATAGCCGAAACGGTTTTTAAAGCCTTCGGCAGAGCGGTACGCATGGCGATTAGCCCCGACCCGCGCATGTCAGGTATCATGCCTTCAACCAAAGGTAGTCTATAATCCTTCAAGTTGTTTTCCTCTTAATCTTCAAGTTTTTATGTCATCAGTTGCCGTTATCGATTACGGAATGGGTAATCTGCACTCCATCGCCAAAGCACTTCAACATGCCGATGCTCGGGCTCATGTGCAAATCAGTGCCGACGCCCATGTCATTAAAACGGCGGACCGGGTGGTTTTTCCCGGCGTGGGCGCCATGCGCGACTGCATGCAGGCTTTACGGGAACTAGGCTTGGCCGACGTGATCAACGACGTGGCGCGGAACAAACCCTTTCTGGGAATTTGCCTTGGCATGCAGGCCTTGTTGACCGATAGCGAGGAAAACGGTGGCACGGCCTGCTTGAATCTGTTTCCCGGCCACGTTCGCCATTTTCCCGATAATCTGACCGATGCCGAAGGGCGGGCACTGAAAATCCCGCATATGGGCTGGAACCGAGTCAAACAAAAGCCTCACCCGCTTTGGCATGACATTCCGCAAGACAGCCGTTTTTATTTCGTGCATAGCTATTTCGCCGCCCCCGATCGCGAGCAAGACAGCATTGCCAGCAGCGACTATCCTCGGCCATTTACTTGCGCGCTAGCCAAGGACAATGTATTCGCCGTGCAATTTCATCCGGAAAAAAGCCAGACGGCGGGATTGCAATTGTTACAGAATTTTTTGCGCTGGGATGGCGCTGCTTAATATCGTATGCCGCGCTACGCAGCGATGTGCCACTGTCGAGCAAGGCAGGACGCTGAAGCGACCAATACTTTGGCTTTTTTTAACCTTTTGATCGAGTGATTTAACCGTTGAGATTGAACTATGTTGCTGATACCTGCAATTGATTTAAAAGAAGGGAAATGTGTTCGCTTGCGCCAAGGCCGGATGGACGACAATACGGTATTCTCCGATGATCCGGTCGCCGTTGCCGGTCGCTGGGTCGAAGCCGGCGCCAGGCGTTTGCATCTGGTCGATCTGGATGGAGCTTTTGCCGGTAAGCCTAAAAACGCCGAAGTCATTCATGCCATAGTCCAAGCTTATCCCGACGTGCCGGTACAAATTGGCGGCGGTATCCGCGACGAAGATACCATTCAGGCCTATCTGGAAGCTGGCGTGGAATATGTAATCATCGGCACTAAAGCCGTCAGCGAACCGCATTTTGTGCGCGACGTGGCAATTGAGTTCCCCGGTCACATCATCATCGGTTTAGATGCTAGAGACGGTAAAGTTGCTATCGATGGCTGGTCGAAATTATCCCGTCACGACGTGGTCGATCTAGCTAAAAAATTCGAAGCACAAGGTGTCTCGGCCATTATCTACACCGACATTTCCCGCGACGGCATGATGCAAGGCGTCAACGTTGAAGCCACCGCCCATTTGGCGCGCTCGATCACAATTCCGGTCATCGCATCCGGCGGCATTACCAATATGGACGATATTCGCGCCTTGGGCACCGTGGCTCACGAAGGTATCATGGGCGCTATCACCGGACGAGCCATTTACGAAGGCACCTTGGACTTTGCCGAAGCCGAAAAACTGGCGGAATCGTTCACCGACGTAGGCTCATGATTGCCACTCGCTCCCCATTTCTAGCCCGCCGTAACTCATGAGTCTTGCTAAACGTATCATCCCCTGTCTTGATGTCGATAACGGTCGCGTGGTCAAGGGTGTCAAATTCGTCGACATTCGCGATGCCGGCGACCCGGTGGAAATCGCCCGCCGTTATGACCGGGAAGGCGCCGATGAAATCACCTTCCTGGACATTACCGCCACCCATGACAACCGCGACACCATCGTGCATGTGGTGGAGGAAGTAGCCAGCGAGGTGTTCATCCCATTGACGGTTGGTGGGGGCATCAGAACGCTGGAAGATATCCGCCGTATGCTGAATGCCGGCGCCGACAAGGTCGGCATCAACAGCGCGGCGGTGTTTCGGCCCGAATTCGTCAAGGAAGCGGCCGAAAAATTCGGTTCGCAGTGCATTGTGGTCGCCATCGACGCCAAGAAAGTCAGCCACGACGGCGAGGAAAACCGCTGGGAAATCTTTACCCACGGCGGCCGCAAACCCACCGGCATCAACGCCGTCGAATGGGCGGTCAGAATGATGAACTATGGCGCCGGCGAGATTCTGTTGACCAGCATGGACAGAGACGGCACCAAGTCCGGTTTCGACCTGGCATTGACCCGCGCAGTGAGCGAAGCCGTCACCATTCCGGTAATTGCTTCCGGCGGCGTCGGTACCTTAGACCATTTGGCTGACGGCATCATCGAAGGCAAGGCCGATGCGGTACTGGCGGCCAGCATTTTCCATTTCGGCGAGTACAACATAGAACAAGCCAAACACCACATGCAATCCAAAGGCATAGAGGTGAGACTGTGAGCGAAGCTTGGCTGGACGAAATCCAATGGACCGAAGACGGCCTAGTGCCTGTCATCGCCCAGCAGCACGATACGAGTCGCGTGATGATGTTCGCCTGGATGAATCGCGAATCGTTGGCACTTACCGTGAAAGAGGGGTATGCGGTATACTGGTCGCGTTCACGCCAGCGTTTATGGCGCAAGGGCGAAGAGTCCGGACATCGGCAAAAAGTCATCGATATTCAACTGGATTGCGATGCCGACGTCATCTTGATTAAAATAGAACAACAAGGCGGAATCGCCTGCCACACTGGACGACAAAGTTGCTTCTTCCGCAGCCTGCATGACGGCGAATGGCAAACTGCCGAACCGGTACTGAAAGACCCCAAATCCATCTACAAATAATACAAAAAGCCGGCATAGCTCAGCAGGTAGAGCAGCGCACTCGTAACGCGAAGGTCGTAGGTTCGATTCCTATTGCCGGCACCATTTAAGTGGTTGATAGATAAAGCTTTACAACTAGATTGCCCGTCGAGTTGAAGCAACATAACCGCAGCAAGGCGCAAATTTAGGCGCAGTGCGAGGGTGTAAGAATTTTTGTGTAAACGGCCATTAGGCAGGAAACTGCCGATCCTTAAAGGAGCAAAAATGACCGTATTAAAATCCATCCCAACCGAATTGCTCGATACCTTGCTATCGGGTTATCAAAAACCCGAAGACCTGATTGGTGAAAATGGTCTGTTGAAGCAATTAACCAAGGCGCTGGTGGAACGTGCGTTGGAAGCCGAACTGACCGAACATCTGGGCCACGCCAAGCATGACCCCATCACCAATCCGAGTGGCAATGCCCGTAATGGCAAAAGCCGAAAAAACCTGAAAGGCGACTTCGGCGAATTACCGATTGAGATTCCGCGTGACCGTCATGGCAGCTTCGAGCCGCAAATCGTCGCCAAACATCAAACGCGCTGGACTGGCTTCGACGACAAGATCATTTCGCTGTATGCGCGTGGAATGACGGTCCGAGAAATTCAGAGTCATCTGGAAGAGCTGTATGGCACCGAGGTTTCGCCTTCGTTGATTTCCTCGGTCACCGATGCGGTAGCCGATGAAGTTAAAACCTGGCAATCGCGCCCGCTGGAACCGGTTTATCCCATTGTCTATCTCGACTGCATACACGTCAAAGTGCGCGATACCGGCGCTGTGCGGGTCAAAGCCGTCTATCTGGCGATTGGTATCAATCTGAATGGCGAGAAGGAAGTTCTGGGGTTATGGATCGCCCAAACCGAAGGGGCTAAGTTCTGGTTACAGGTGGTCACCGAACTGAAAAATCGCGGCGTGCAGGACATTTTTATCGCCTGTGTCGATGGGCTGAAAGGGTTTCCCGAAGCCATCGAAACCGTTTATCCGCAAACCGCCGTTCAGCTTTGCATCGTCCATCTGGTGCGTAACAGCCTGAACTATGTCAATTGGAAAATGCGCAAACGGATTGCCGATGACCTCAAGCGGATTTATCAATCGGCTACCGTTGCAGAAGCCGAGCAGCAATTGGCTGAGTTCGAGGCACAATGGAATGGCGATTATCCTTCGATTGCCCAGATATGGCGGCGTAACTGGAGTCGGGGCATCCCGTTTTTCGACTATCCGCCGGAAATACGCCGAATCATCTACACCACCAATGCCATTGAGTCGGTCAATATGAGCCTGAGGAAAATCACCAAAAATCGTGGCTCTTTCCCCAATGACGAGGCATTATCGAAACTGTTTTATCTGGCGCTGATGAATATCAGTAAAAAATGGACCATGCCATTGCATGACTGGAAAGCGGCTTTAAATCGGTTTAGCATTCAGTTCGACGACCGGATGCCAAACCGTTAATTAAACCCGTTTACACAAAATTCAGGACACCTTCCGCAGTGCTGCTTTATTTTGCTCACTGAGGTGGCGTAATGAATCAAATAAATTCATGGCTATGAACTTACCACAGGTTACCCGATCTGAATTTTAGTGGGATATTCTGGAGAGCGGTCATGCAAGCAAAGATCACGAGTTTTTGGGAGTGGCAACAGCACTTTGCCGATGAAAAAAGTTGTCTTCAAGCCATCATCAACCTCAGGTGGCCTGAAGGGTTTTGCTGTCCACGCTGTGGCCATCAGAAAGGTTGGTTGCTCCAGACACATCATGGCAACTTGAAGAGTTTCGTCGTGTCAGTCGCTATCCAAAACTCAAAAAATTTATCAACCCTGCTGAAGCGGGGCAGATGATAAACGGAATCAAGCTTAATGCTTTCGTTTACCAATCGCTCCCAGCAGTCGATCTATGCAAAGACCCTGACGACAATCCGATATTAGCCATTGCTTTGGAATGCAAAGCTGATTTTCTTGTTACAGGAGATAAGCGGGATTTGCTTTCAATGCAGCGAGTTGGTGTTACCCCCATTATCAATGCAGCAAGTTTTCTCGCGGTACTTGATCGAAATTAACGAAAAAGCAATATGAGCGACATCACCGACACTAAACCAGAGCCAATTTCAGCAAAACCGAATTGGCATTACGACTCGTATTTTCTAGCACAACTTGAACGTCTCAATCTTCGTAAGTTTGAAGTTCCTTCCAAAAAGCAACCTAAGGTCACTATCAAACAGGACAAACAAGATGGCGAAACGTTGATCGAGAAAAGATTCGAAAGTGACGAAGACAACGAAAGCTAGGTAAATCAGCTGTTGGAGTCAGATAAAGTGTGTGTAATTCCTGTGTAATTGCGCCAGGAAAAGCAGCGATTTTGAAGGAACTATGGGGATGTTGATTTAGGAGGGAAGCTAATACTTCCCTATAAAAATCAAACAATTAAGATGAAACGAGAACACTTGAGAAAGCGAGGGAAAAGCAGCTCATTACACTCGTAACGCGAAGGTCGTAGGTTCGATTCCTATTGCCGGCACCATTATAAATCAAAAAGTTACAAAAATAATCGACAGGCGACCAAACGAATTGCCTCAAATTAAAAGTAACCCAAGGGGGCAATAAAAACGGGTCGTTGCCTCACATTGTGTGTAACCGAAATCAAGCGGGTTACCACCATGGGAAACGCGAACGACGAGCCTATTTGCAAGCCATCCAAAAGCGCTATCGACAAAGCGATAGGGCCACTAAACAAATGATCCTGAACGAGTTTTGCGAAGTCTGCGGCTACGCCCGCAAGTACGCCATTCGTCTACTGAATCGAAAAGCAAAGCCAGCAGCCTCTCCAACCAAACGGCCCGGACCCAAGCGAAAATATCAAGCCGAGGTGTTGCTGGAGCCCCTGAAACGCATCTGGTTCGCCAGTGACCAGTTGTGCGGCAAGCGCTTGAAGGCGGCAATTCCGCTCTGGTTACCACACTACGAAGACCAGTACGGCACACTAGCGGACAGTGTTCGCGTCGACTTGCTGACGATTTCGGCGGCGACCTTGGATCGCTTGCTCAAGCCCTTGCGTGTCCAGAATTCCAAAGGCTTGTCCGGCACTAAACCCGGTTCGCTGTTGAAATCCCAGATTCCCATCCGCACCCATCACTGGAACGAAACTCAGCCTGGCTTCGTCGAGGCTGACACGGTGGCTCATTGCGGGAATTCACTAGCGGGTGATTTCGTCTGGAGCCTGACGATGACGGATATCGTGACTGGCTGGACCGAGTGCCGAACGACCTGGAACAAAGGTTCGCAAGGGGTGTTGGAACAAATTCAGGCCATCGAAGGACTATTGCCGTTCCCGTTGAAGGGCTTCGATTGTGACAACGGTTCTGAATTTCTCAACCAGCACTTGTTGCGCTATTTCACCGATCATCCACAGCAACCCGCCTTCACACGCTCCCGGCCCTACAAAAAGAATGACAATGCCCATGTCGAGCAGAAAAACTGGACGCACGCCCGACAATTATTCGGCTACGACCGGCTGGACAACGCCTCCCTGGTGCCGTTGATGAACCAGGTATACAGCACCCTTTGGTGTCCTTTGCAAAATCATTTCTGTCCCAGCCTAAAACTTCACAAAAAACACAGGGACGGCGCCAAGATCATCAAAAAATACCACGCGCCGCAAACCCCTTATCAACGGGTGATCGATCATCCTAACATCCCGGAAGCCACCAAACACGCTCTCCGGAAACAGCATGCCAAACTCAATCCATTTGCTATCAAGGCGGCCATTGAGCAACAATTGAAACTCATTTTTTCACACATCCAGGTTACCTCTAATGTGAGGCAACGACTTTGACCCTTCGGTTACTTTTTTCTATGAGGCAATACGCAAAGTGTTTGTCGCAATTTTCCGAAGCTGCAATTACTTTCCTAATCGCAGTTAACATAACTGACGAAGCTCGGTCAGATTTCACCGGCCTACACATTTTCTGCTATTCTGGCTATTAACAGAGCCATGAGCGACGAAGAAGCTAAGAAAGTCATCGTAGTCGATTTACAGATGCCGTTTTTTCCATCGTGGTATTGATGGTCAAATGGGCGTTAGCGTCGATACCTGCTATTATCATTTTTAGCATCACCACCAGTTTGATGGGCACCATGATGTTTCCCAGAAATTGACGCAATTTTTATTGTTCGAGGCAAAGCCATGCGGGAGACATTTGTTACATGAAGCAGAGCATCAGTTTTGTCACCTTGATGTGGCTACACTAAACCGGACACACTTTTTAAAATAACCTGAAAAAGCGTGAATCCAAAATGAGCCAAGAAAAACCCAATACCTATACAGCCGAATTCAGAGCCTCAGCCGTCAAGTTGGCGAATGAATCCGATAAACCGATCAGCCAGGTAGCCCAGGATCTTGGCATTAACGTCAATACCTTGCATACCTGGATAGGAAAATACAGTCGCCCCAAAGACAGCAATAAAGCGGTCCGTACCGATGAACATCTGTACGATGAACTCAAGCGCCTTAAGAAGGAAGTGGCCCGATTGACCGAGGAGCGCGATTTACTAAAAAAGGCAGCGGCGTACTTCGCCAAGGAACAAAGATGAAGTACGCCTGGATCAAGCAGCATGCAGAGGACTTTGCGGTAGATACCCTGTGCCGGTTCATGAGGGTATCCCGAAGCGCCTACTACGACTGGCTGAAGCAAGGCCCCTCTGCGGGCGAACAAGACGATGCCGCCCTATCCGAGATGATCCAAAGCACCTTTGGCAAAAGCCGGGCAACCTACGGTACGCGCCGTCTCAAAGCCGCCTTATCCGCTCAGAACCGAACCGTCAGCCGCCGCCGTATCGGTCGTTTGATGCGGGAAGCGGGGTTGGCCTGTAAAACCAAGCGCAAATTCAAAGCCACGACGAATTCGAAGCATCATCAACCGGTTGCGTCCAATCACCTGGATCGGCAATTTGCCGTGGAAAAGCCCAATCAAGTCTATGCCGGCGACATCACCTATATCCATACGCAGGAGGGCTGGCTGTATCTGGCCGTGGTGATTGATCTCTATTCCCGGCAAGTCGTGGGCTGGTCTATGGCCGAACATATGCGGACCAAACTGGTGAACGATGCGCTACTGATGGCGGTTTGGAAGCGCAAGCCCGAGAAAGGCTTGCTATGGCATACCGATCGCGGCAGCCAATATGCATCGGACAGCCATCGAGCCTTATTAACGCAACACGGCATCCGGCAAAGCATGAGTCGTAAGGGAAACTGCTGGGATAATGCCGTCTCGGAAAGTTTCTTTCATACCCTGAAAACCGAGTTGATACATCACCAGACCTATCGAACCCGATCCGAGGCCAGGCAGGCCGTATTCGAATATATCGAAGTGTTTTATAACCGCGAGCGACTTCATTCCGCCAATGGCTACCTGTCGCCCGTTGACTACGAAGTGCAGCTTAAAGCTGCTTAGCTGTGTGTCCGGAAAAGTGTTGACACATCACCTTAGGGGTAACCGATCTCGAAAGAAGTCGCCGTTTCTACAAGGCGTTAGGTTGGACTGAATCTTCGGGCAGTCAGACGGAAGTTGCCTTCTTTCAAGTCGGCAGCATCGCCTTTGCCCTGTTTGGTCGTGAATCGTTAGCTGATGATGCGGATGTGTCGCCAGAGGGCTCGGGGTTCCCCGGATTTGCCTTGGCCCACAACGTAGCTTCCGAAAGCGAAGTCGATGTCACATTATTGGAAGCCGTGGCAGCTGGCGGCAAATTGATTCGAGTAGCAGAAAAAGCGCCATGGGGTGGTTTCAGGGGTTACTTTGCCGATCCCGACGGTTTCCTATGGGAAGTCTGTTACAACCCCTTCTTTCCCTTGGATGAGCATGGTTTCGTACAGTTGCCGCAATAGCCCGGTTTTTCGGCAGATTGCGGTTGACTGTGTATTGTTGCATTGCTGCGCTTTATGACAACCTTCACGGAATAGTTTTCGCTAATTCGTTAATCTTTCCCCACTTGAACAAATCGGAGGTCTGTGTCATGTCTGCTGCCACCATAGATAGCAATGTTTTAAACAGCTTATTTGAAAACCAAAATAAATTGGACGATTTGTTTGATTCCATCTTCGATGATGGTAGCTACTTCATCAGTAGCGTTAGTTCATCGCAATCGGAAAATCTTTACCTAACATCTAGCACGCCTCGTTCAATCACACCAAAGCAAAGCCGGGTTAGAGAATCCCTGCTGACGATCAAAGAGCGATGCCCTTACTTTTTTATACTGCCAATCATGTTGGAAATTGCGGCGATATATTTTGTTGCGTCCAGTCTGCTGTAACGTGTTTGCACTGAATTGACAGCCTGCCTCTGTCAGGGATGATCGATCAGCAATGTCGTGAGCTTGACAGCAAGGCAACAACCATCTGCTTGAATCCGAATGTATAATGAAAAAGAACAAGAAAAACAAAAATCTCTGGCTAAAAGAAACCGAGATTGAAGTCGGTTATTTATATTTCGCTACGGCCAACCAATACCGTGCGGTCCTGGCGATGAATGGTGATTTTTTAATTTATGCGCCTAGCTCGGAAGGCATGGAGCCCTTAACGCCGAATGCCAAAATGCCCTTTGAGAACTCACCCTTTAAAAAATGTCAGATTGCTACCTTTGCTAAAAAGGACTACCAAGAATTTTCCTTCGATGGAACCGAAGCTATCAAACATAAACTGAATGACGCGCAGCTTGCCGAAGTCATAACCCAGTGTAATGCAAAGACGGCAATCGAAGCGTTGTTAGCAGAATAAGTTGAGCAGGTGCTTCCTATCGGCCAATTCAGGTCAGTGGCTGAGTCAAAATCGAATATCGAAATGGCCGGCTCCGAGCAATAAACCGGCAACTGCATTTCATTCGTTTTCCAAACGCTTGAAATTTGCTAAACAGCACTGGCCTGACGGGTTCCTGACTTCGCAGGCGCATTCGCCTGCTTGGGTGCGTTGGATGACGAAAGCTTTGATCGATTCTGCCCGGCGACCTTCTAATGCCGATACATACTGCTCGACGGCTATATCAAAGCAGTAACAAAGCGTATCGTCCTGAATCGCTTGATAGCTGCGTAAATGCTGCTTGGAAACGGTGTTGCCCGCGTTGGAAAAGTAAGCAAGCGAGCATGTTTTTGCCGGGCAAAAATAATAGCTGCCAGTGGTGAGCCCCTGATTTTCTGGAAACCGGACTTGATGGTATAGCGTCGGCATGCCGGCACTTTTGCAGGTGGAGCCGCATTCAGGGCAAGCCTGTTTGGTTTTACTAGATGAGGATGTATCGGCGCAGCAGCAATCGGACATAGATGCTCGGCCCTATCGGGAAACAGGTGTATCGAGGCAATTTGGGTAGAGACTATCATTCCCCACGCTGATCTTCCAACCAGAAAACCACGCAGTAAGTTCGCGCGTTTCTCCCGTGCTTTTCAATCGTTGATCAATCGCATCCTGGTTGCCCCATACCACGTTATCCAGCGCACTACTGGCTACTTGGGCTTCAATGTCGTTGCAGTAAAGCCCTTTATCGCGTTGCACATAAAATCCGTAAGTGCGGCAAGCAGTGGGCCGGTACAGATACACGCGGCAAGTCCCGGATTCTTGATTCAGCATCGGGCAGACGATAGGGCGTGATTGCTGCTCAGTCAGTGCTATGACGTTTTGGCGAATGCTATGTTGCGATGCTTCGGGTAATTGCGACAGTCCTTCTCGCAACAAGTCCCATTCCGCTGCCGTTAACTGCGGAATTTCGGCCAGCCGATGGCAACAGCCTTCGCAGCCACTGCGGCAAAGCCAATCAGGGTATTCAGCGCGAATACAATCTACTCGTTGGTCGATGTCGGCGTGAAGTTTGGCAAGTGTATTCATTTCGTGCGGTTTGATGAAAATTCTACAGCGGATCAGACTAGAGCGAATGCCCAGTGCCAAAATAGATACCGATACCTAGCCAAGTTAGCATCAGTAATGTCCACGGTAACCAGTGTTGTTGATAAACAATGATTTCAGGAATTTCCGAGTCATCCTGCTCGGTCTGCGTGACGTTCTGTCTGGCCTGTTTCTTGCGTTGCTTGTTCAGCTCTCTGGCTTTTTCTTTTTGCTGTCTTTTATAAAGATCTATACCTTGCTGGATACCTTGGGCAATCAGCTTGGTTTGCTCTTTGGTCTGAGCGGGGCGTTGAATGCATTTGGCGATTTTTAACGCCTCTTCTTGCGTTTGTGGAGATGGCTGTTGGTAGCTGGTTCTGGTCATGATCGTGCTTTAATCGGGGTTATATGGTTGGAGTTCACTAAGTTTGGAGCCAGTATGTCGAAATCGAGGGTAATTGTCATCACAGGGGTTATTCGCACTTGCCTGTCCGATGAGTCTCGACATAAGCTATGTCTTTTTACCAAAACAGGGGGTAGAACATGAAAACGTTGCTATTAATTGCGCTTTCTCTTTTGATGGGGTTCGCTGAGGCGAAGGAAACCGTCGCTACAAAACCGGCTGAAAATACGCCTGCCAGTTCGTCGCGGGTTCCCTACGATGCCCAACAGGCACTCGAATCGTTTTCCAAAACCGTGCATGGCGGCGTCATGCATATCGTTGCCAAATCTGCCGACAACACACAGCAAATAAAACTCATCCAACAATACTTACGACAAACTGCCGCAGAATATAAAAAAGGCGACTTTTCATCAACTGAACGCTTTCACGGTTCGGATATGCCCGGCCTAGCTCAGATGAAGTCGGCAAAAGCCGATGACATCCGCTACGACTACCAAGCATTGCCCAATGGCGGACAAATCCATTTCTCAACCGAATATCCTCATCTGCTCAATGCTCTACATAACTGGTTCGACGCGCAAATTAAGGAGCATGGCAGTGCCGCATTACCTGAACACGAGCAGCATCATGCTTCGCCTGCTGAGTAGTTTGCCCTGAGTTGGAGGTATTTGCTAGATTATGTTACTCGACATCAACACAGCTAAATTCACATGAGATTGGGTAGTGTTCAGCATTATGCCTCTAGTTTTGAATTTAATCGGCATCGGCAAAATATTGATAACGCCAGGGAAATTTTCTTGAAACAGTCTTTTTATGATCAAAGTTACGCTGACTTGGAGTTGATTGTCAGTGAAAATAATTTGAATAACTCAGTAGCAACAACGCTTTTTAACTGGTATTACAAGAAAAAAGAAACCATTCCGTGCCATGGCAAAATTTCCAAACACTCATTGGCTTTCTTTGAACAAAATTATGACTTTTCTCTGCCTGAAATCGATACGGTTTATGAGTCAAAAAAAGATCGAGCAGTAAAATTTCTGTTTAAGCTTAAAGATAGCCATAAAGTTGAAACGGTGCTTATTCCGTTTAATAACAAATATTCGATTTGCCTTTCATCGCAGGTGGGCTGCGCCATGAATTGTTCTTTCTGCTTTACCGGGGAACAAGGGCTAAAAAGAAATTTGGCAACCAGCGAGATCGTTGGACAGTTCCTAAAGGCTTGGCGTTGGCTGGCAAGCAACAGACCTGGAGAAGAGCGGATTTTAAATATTGTTTTTATGGGGCAAGGCGAACCTTTGCATAATTTTGATGCCGTTAAAAAAGCCTGTGAAATTTTTTTATCGCAACACGGCACTTCAATTGGCGTTCAGAAAATTACTATTTCAACGGCTGGCTATATTCCTGGGCTGAAAAGATGGAGCCAGGAAATTCCTGGGGTAAACCTTGCGTTATCGCTGCATTCGCCCTTTGAAGAAAAGCGAAATGAACTGATCCCCATTAATAAAAAATATCCGCTAGACGAGGTGTTGACTTATATTGACAACATCCCTTTGCAAAAGAAGCAATTCGTGACTTATGAATACATTCTGATAGCGAATTTTAATGATTCTTCAGAGGACGCCAAACAATTGGGAATGATGCTGGCTGGCAAAAGTGCTTATATCAACTTAATCCCTTTTAACCCATTCCCAGGTTCACGATACATATCACCTGATTTGGATAAAGTTGAAAAGTTTAAAGAAGTTTTGGATGCTTTCAAAATTCCAACTTTAATCAGGGGCGCTAAAGGTGATGACGTATTAGCCGCCTGCGGACAACTCAATTCAAATAATCAAACTGCCTTCATATCTCAGTGAATGGGTGTCTGCCCGGTCGGATTTGGCTGATCAAGTATACATAGAATCCAGATTTGGAACGTCCGGCTTGATTAACAGATACGACGATAATGGGCAACATCACCCTGTTAAATCCATAACAATCAAGCCAGCCGCCTCGGTGACGATTGAGCAATCGGCACCGGAAAATGCCCGGATACCAATTCTTAAATAAACTGCGCCGCAATTTGCGCCTGGATTTTTTCAGCCATGGCTTTGCGATCAGCGGCGTCACGAATCGGCCGGCCCACCACGATATAGTCCGCTCCGTTTTGAATCGCCTGCTCCACGCTGACCGCGCGTTTTTGATCGTCATCCTCGCGATTGTCCACGGGACGAATGCCGGGCGTGATGACCAATAGTTTCTGTCCCAACTCCTCGCGTATCATCGATACTTCCAGGCCTGACGACACGATACCGTCGCAGCCGATTTGCAGTGCCCGTTTGGCCCGAGACAATACCAACTGTTTGACATCGCATTGAAATCCCAGGTCGTCCAAATCACCGCGATCCAGACTGGTTAATGCGGTAACCGCCAGCACTTTCAAATCCCCCTTGGCCTGAGCGGCGGCTTCCATGATGGAGTCATTGCCGTGAATGGTGGCAAGATCCACGCCTTTATTGCTCAACGCCTTGATCGCGCGGCCCACGGTGGCCGGAATATCGAAAAATTTCAGATCGACAAATACTTTTTTATTGCGCGCCTTCAGCCATTCGATAAAACCGAAATAATCTCCGGACATGAACAACTCCATGCCGACCTTGTAAAAAATCACCGCATCTCCCAGCTCCTCGACTAAAGCCTGGGCTTCGGTAATAGTGGGCAGATCCAATGCCATGATCAAGCGCTCGCGGACGGGAATGGGTTTGGTGGAGATAAATGAATCGCTCATATAAAAGCTTCCGTAGGGTTAAAGAGTTAATGCAGACAAGATTTTAGCCCATGTCTATCCGGTAAGTCCTAGCCATGTAAAAGCTGGTTGGCGGAGTACTTTTATCGTTTATACGCCGGACCTTGGGATCACGCGCAAATAAATCCGGCAGGCTAAATTAAAGCAAATCGGCAAAAAAAGCAGAATAAGGCAAATTTCCACTGAGTTTGAAAGAATCCGATTTGAGGTCGTAACCATTCAGCAGAACCGCAAAAACCATGATGCCGGAAACCAACGCGGACAGTTTGAGTAACCTGTACGCCCTAAGAGGAAAATTAAATAAATATTCAACCGCATAAGCCAAACACAGCAATTTAAATAAAAAATTCACCGGAAACGGAGTATCGGATAGCAATACCGCTGCCACTGCAAACAATGAAATCAAAAGATCCTGAGTAGAGAAAGAAAAGACATTCCTTCTCGTCACTCTAATCCCGACAAAAATCACCAGCATTAACGCAATCAAATAACCATTAACTCCAATTTCAATATAGTTAAAATTCAAATTTTCAGGAGTTAAAATAAAACCGGAAAAAGTAGCCGTGATATACACACACAACTTAATCAGCGAATTTAAAAAAGGACTTTTAAACAACAAAACCAGTAAAGCCGACAAGAACAAGCTCATTAAAAAAAAGGGTTCAGGCTTGGAAAATAATGTGAACGACTCGAACATCGCAAAAATCATTACCCATAAATATAGCAACAGCGCGAATTCGATATATAAGCGGCACCCCCAATACAATCCGCCGATACGCCTTAACACGCCTCTGCGCCGATCGCGCGGATTAAGTTCCGCCCGTAGCCGCCAACCGGTTTGTTGGGCCCAGTAAAAAAGCGACAAGATAGCGGCGCAAATCAGCCCATAGATACCAACTACCGCCAAATCGCTTTGATAGCGCAACAGAAACGCGGCCAATAAAAAAATCGACTGCAGCGCATAAATACAGGATACGGCCTCGGCGTGGCTAAATCCATGGGCCAATAAGCGATGATGAATATGCCGTTTGTCCGGCGAGAATGGAGATTTACCGTGATAAATGCGTTGACTCATCACCATCAAAGTATCCAGGACCGGTAGCCCCAACAGCAGCAGAGGTAGCGCCGGATTGAGGGTGATATAGACATTCTCGACCAGGTAAATACACAAAAACGCAGCCATGAAACCGATAAACTGGCTGCCCGTGTCCCCCATAAACACGATTGCCGGATGGCTGTTAAAGCGTAGAAAACCCAATATGCCGCCGATCAATGCCAGCGCAATCAGCGCCAAATCCTTCCCGCCCACATGTTCGGCAAAAAAAGCAATGGCGGCCAGGGTCATTAACATAATACCGGCCGCTAACCCATCCAGTCCGTCCGACAAATTAACCGCGTTAGTGACGCCCACCACGAAAATAAAGCTCAACGGATAAGCTATCCACAAAGAGGCGTCATCCAGCCCGGCAAAAGGCAAGCACCTTAAATAAATGCCTTTATATAAAACGAATATAACGGCAATAAACTGGCCAAAAAACTTCCATTTATAATTCAGATTAAATATGTCATCCAATAAACCGAAAAACACAATAATGGAGCCGCCGATCAGCAAACTATTAAATGGCTCGTCAAATGGCGCCAGAACCGAAATAGTAACTAAAGTGGCAATCGATATACCCAACCCTCCACAACGAGGGATCGCATGCTGATGCACCTTGCGCTCATCGGGTTCATCCAGCATACCTAAATATTTAGCCGATCTGATTAAGACCGGCATCAGCAACACGCTGATCAAAGTTGACAGGGTAAAACTTAAAAATAATTCCATTTTTATAATCCAGTTAAAGCAGATACTTTATTCGGTTTTTTTATAATCCATAATAACTGAAAGGTCAAAGCCTCGACGAGCTAACCACAGCCGCTGCTCATATATTTTCCAGTAATAGGCGATTTCAGATCATGGCAATACTGAATAAATGAACCCTCCGTCTACCCCAATATCATTCATGCCGGCGGGGATTACCGGTATCTAGTACACAGGAATATGAAAATATCATACCAGCCTTGATCACTGGTTCCGGCAATCCCTGCCCTAAACAACACGCGTTTCGCAGCTTGGGATTTGGTTGAAAATAATTTCCCTGAATTTCATTGTAGGGGCGATTTTAATCGCCCAGGGCGAATAAATTCGCCCCTACAGGACATGCGAATATCGGGAACTTATTTTTGCCGCATAACATTCCTAGAAGCTATTTTTAGTTGCTTCCTAATTCGCAACCGGCACAATATCCTTGCCCGGCAAATAGTCCGGCAACACCGTTACCATATCCTTCATAAACGACTGCAACCGTTGATCGGCCACCTCAATATCCTGGCCCTTATCCAGCGATGTAACCAACCGTATCAAAGATCCATCTGTTCTTTGCATGGTGATCGCGTCGTAAAACAAATACCATTTCACCAGATATTCGTTGGTAATCGAACGGCCGCGTTGTTGGAACCAGTAATATACCAATTGCTTGTAATCGCCTTTTTCGATCACCGCCCGATTCACCCGCAACGGCGTGCCTTGGATCTTCAGCTCAGGGAAATCGCGCTGGCCAAAACTGGTGATCTGCCAACCATCGCCGGGAATACAACTGCGCGGCGAATGGACGGATGCCCCCTTGCGTTGAGACTCATAGTAAGCTGTGTAAAAATTCACCGAACTTTGGCCGCCGGGCGCCAGATAATTCACCACGATGTAATCGGTCAACTTCAACGTATCCAAATATTTCTTGTCGATATAATCCTGGCGGCCATTCCAGTTGCCCAATTGCAACGGGAAATTTAAGAAGGCTTTGCGTTGAGGAATAATATCCTCGCCGCCACGCAAAAATTGTCCCGAAAGCCCTAGCACCACGACCAAGCCAATCACCGCAAACACCGACTTATTCAAATGAAAGCCCATTTGAGATTGTCCGGCAGCACTAAACCATTCCTCCGGCAACTGCACCAATTCCGAAAACGCGGTTTTCTTGCCGCTCAAGCGGGAAAACAACCACATCTCGATAAACAGCAGCACCATACACAACAAGAACACCGCCCAGCCTTCGAAATCATGCAAAAAGCCTTCCGCCATCTCGGTGCCCCAGCTATTCACTAACAGGCCGATTACACCGATGCGGAAACTGTTCATAAATATAGTCAACGGAATCGAAGACAAAAAGATCAACACTTTTTGCCAGAACGGCCCTTTGAACAAGTAAGCACACAAAAAAGACAAACTAGCCAGCGGGAATAGGTAGCGCAACCCGCTACAAGCTTCCACCACCTGTAATTTATAACCGCCCAAATCGATTACATTGCCTTCCAGATAGACCATGATGTCGCAGGCTCGGATAAACTCAACCCCCAGCCAGGACGAAATCAACTGCAGCTTGGAAGACAAGTTATTCAAAATAAATTGAGGGAAAGGCACCATGAAAATCAGGAATAACAACGGCACCCAAGCTATCTTCAATCCTGTCCGGCCAAAAGCGGCGGCAAAAATGCCCGTCACCGCCACGATGAAGGCATAGTGCTGGATGGTGCGAATGGTTGCCAAGCCGCCTAGTAAAAACAGCAACAAGCCCAGCAGCAGAATTACCAAGCCTAAAACGGACGATTTAAAATCCTCGATGAAGTTGAGTTCATGCCGCCGCACCCAAATCAAGTACACGCTGATTGCCGGAATAAAAAAGCCGTGACTATATTCTTCGCTGCCCATCCAGATGCCGCCCATTTCCATCAGGCTTTCGTTAAATACGACTCCCAATAGTAAAAGGGCTAAACCCCAAAGCGATAAAATCAAAACCATTGGATTGCGCGAGATTGAAGCAGTGTCTTTTAGTGAGTCCATTGATAAAAACTAAGTTAAGTCCATACAAATTCCGCACCAGCGGAATACCCAAAATTATCGTGTCCAAATAAACGAGCCGAAATTATACGCAGGCCAAACCAACTGCTTTCTGCGACTGTTTGTCACATGTACCCGTAAAGATCACGAAGCGACAGGTGTTTAGTTCTATCTAAACATTCTTAACCCAACAAGCTTTCCACCGAGTCCGCTGTCAGAATCAGCTCAACCCAGCTATCCAATTGTGCTTTATCGGCCTCAAGGATTTTTTGTACCGCCCAGTCCGGCACCTCGCCGAACTTCAGTTTGAACAACTTCAGCAAAGTTTCGGCTTCTCCCTGCTGAAGACCTTCCTGCCGTCCTTCTTTACGTCCCTCCTGACGTCCTTCCCTAAGCCCCTGTTCTTTCCACTCTTCCGCCCACTGTTTGACGCGTTCCGCTAGCATTGTATGTACCTCGTGAAGATCGGTTAAAGGAGGCAATTCTACCTTGGGCGCTTTTTTGGCCGGCAAAAGTACCCTACGCATCCACACCGTAAAAGCCCGCCTCAAACTGGTTTGCGACGGTTCTTTCAGCCAGTCGATCAGCCGTTCCAGTACCGCTTGAATGTCTTCGGTTGAACGACTGTTTTCCAGTTGAAACAACGCCGAAACCAAATTTTGGCTTTCGCCCAATTCGACATCATTATAACGCCCTTCATCCAGCAACAAATACCGTAGTTGTGGCCGATAGCCTTGCAACACTCCCGGTGCAATATGGATAGTACCTATTGCACCCTATAAAAAGGGGTTTATCACGTTGATTCTTGCCAAATTTTGCCAAAGAGTCCAAAATTTGGCTCATGAGCACAATGAACATTTCCCTACCTGATTCGCTTAAATCCTTCGTGGATGAACAAGTCATTCAAAGAGGCTACGGTACCAGCAGTGAGTACGTACGCGAACTGATCCGCAAGGACGCAGATCGGCAGCAATTACGTGGCCTGCTGCTTGATGGCACAGCATCCTCTCCAGCCACAGCTGTCGATGCGGGTTATTTTGCTGCACTGCGCGACCGGATTCGGCAACGAACTGATAAGTGAGTTCCAAACCTGTCATCCCGCGTGAACTGGCCAACCGGGATGTTGAAAACGTTATCGATTACTACCTGACTGAAAATGCCGGACAAGCGGCAATAGGCTTCATTGATGCTCTGGAAGATGCCTACATGCATATTAGTCGCAACCCTACGACAGGTTCATCTCGTTACGCTCATGAACTCAACCTCCCCGGTCTCCGGTTTTGGCCACTAACACACTATCCTCACTTGGTGTTCTATGTTGAGCATGAAAATCATATCGACGTCTGGCGTGTCTTACATGGTCATCGCGACATCCCCCGCTTGGATGATTTCTGACGATAATGCCGGCATCACCAACTAATGGAATTACGGAAAGATGCGGAAAGCATGCATTCGACGCGAAAGAATGCACGATCTCTCGGTCGCGAATATCGTCGCTCACATAACTGCCGCTGACTTTTTATGGTTCCCATGCTCTGCGTGGGAACCAGCTCGGGGACGCTCCAGCGTCGCGAACCGCGGAGCGGTTCAGTCTGCATTCCCACGTAAAACGTGGGAACCATGTGCCTGGAGTGCGGGAAGTTATAGGCTCTACCGCATGCTGATTTGGTCAAGCCTTCGATCAACCTCAACCATGACTAACTGGCCGTTGACGGTTTCGATGCTATATAAGCCATCCGGCCCATACACATTACCAACGACTTCACCATCCCGAGTTTTAGCGAGATACAACTGATAAACAGTTTGGTCGCCTTCCTGCGTACCCTCCCAACTCAACGAACCATCTTCCGAGGTCAACATACTGGCCTGCTTGACATTGAACGCACCCACCGGCAAATCAACCATCATCTCCCCGCCTTCCGGCAGTTCAGCCAGTTGATCGATTGGGATA
This sequence comes from Methylomonas sp. LL1, assembly GCF_015711015.1. Lineage (NCBI taxonomy): Bacteria > Pseudomonadati > Pseudomonadota > Gammaproteobacteria > Methylococcales > Methylococcaceae > Methylomonas > Methylomonas sp. LL1. The sequence goes on along the minus strand of NZ_CP064653.1, from coordinate 3,880,306 downwards.
TCGATATCCACCACAATTCTGTTATCGAATAGCTCGCCCGGATCAACCCTGTCCGAATCGACAGGGTGTCTTTGGCCAGTATCTGCGACCGGTTTCACGCCACCTTTATAGCCGGTGATAAGCACGGTCTTGATCGCATTGTGTTCTTGAATCGTGGTGAAATTGTACCCCTGCAACAACTGGGTTAGCGCTCCGTTCCAGTCTTGCGCAACCAACTTTTGATTGATCAGATCATCCTCGACCGCCACATTAAATTTAAACTGAATACCGGTTTGACCGGCGATCTTACGGGTCACAGCGGATAAAGTTTGGTTTTTAATCGCCAAGGAAACCGATTGAGTTTGAGCCCCCCCCCAGAGACGGCTGAAAGCGCACTACTACCAACGGTAGCGGCTTGGGCACCCGACGCCATGGTTAGACAAAACGTCAACACCACCGCCATTTTGCGGCGATTGTCGGCAAAGCCGAAATGACTCATTTGATCCCTGGCATCTTCTTTTAGATAGACTCCATAGCGTTGGCAAATTGAATTTAATGCCTGGTAAGCCTCGGGAGCCAAGCGGCTTAATTGCTTTTGGCAAATCAGGGAGGCCTTGCCCTCAATGACGCAAGGCTGGAGATAGTTATTCTCGGGATAGGTCCGATACCAGCACTGCAAATCCTCGGCTAGGCTGTTCAAATACGCGACGGACTGAGCCGCGCCGCGATAAATTTCTTGAATAATTTCAATCGGATTCATAGTTGGAGTACTTGATGTCATGTTGATCTCGACTGAAAGCCATCTACAGCCAACGCCGTCAGGATAAACCGTTGGCTTTGCTCACTACAGACCGTTCGTTAACGACAGCCCGCTCGCTGAGCGGAGTCGAAGCGAAGAAGTCACGATTCTTAACGCATTGATACGGGGTTTCATGGCATACAACCCGACCGCACTATTATTGATTTTTGTAAAGCGCTCTACTCAGGAATGCTCTTTGAAGTGGCGGGTATATTCTAAGTTCAAGCGCATATGAAAACAATAATAAAAGACTGAAATAAACAAGTTTCTCAACATAAATGTTATTGAAAAAACTCAAGTAATTGGCATCGGTAACAAAATAATAATGACTTATATAAATGACATAAGAAACTGGAGCAAAAATACCAAATGGTTTAAATAGAGCATCAAAATACTTCCAATGAAGTTTGTGCCAACAAATTGCTAAAACAACTACTGTGCTTGCAAATAGAACATGCCTGAGTTCAAGGAATGGATGCACCCCGATACTTACAGATTTTCCTGATGCTAAAAACAAATAAATCTGAATGGCTAGAATCATGCAGATAATCGATAACGATATAATAGGCAGGCGGATTGCACTAAAATTTATTGCGGAGCCATTCAGATAGGTGTTGGCTAACTGAACCCCTGTCCACCAGATAGATAAATACATTAATAGTCTGGTAATAAAATTGGGTAGTTCCGTATACAAAATTGATGCAAAAATTGCCAGGGAAAATACAAATATGTTTTGTGATTTTTCTGTATGCAACAGGTTTTTGATTGGAAAAAATAACATATAGAACCACCACTCGTATGACAACGACCACAAAGGACTGTTATTCATATAAGGGTTTATAATAGTATTCGGCTTAAGGGTTTCGATGTCTTGAAACATCAATAGGTTGAGAATAAGAACTTTGAGTTCAGGATCGACGAGTTGGCCTGAACGAAAACACGAAATTGAATATCCAAGCACCATGATTAAGATTAATGGTATATAAATCCTAGCCAGTCTTTTAAAAAAATAGGTGCGAAATGTTTTATCGGAGCCTGAACGATAGGCGTAGTTAATTACAAAACCTGACAACAAAAAAAATAAAATGACAGACTCTTGTCCAAATCTAAATAGAGCGCCAATATCAATCCCGCCAAGAATCAGATGATGAGGCATACTGTGATGAAGCACTACATAGATGGCGGCAAAGCCACGCAAAGCTTCCAGTTTGTATAGCTTCATAAATAAGATTTTTTTAACATTACAAGATCACGGCTGGGCACGCATCTCTCATTCGTTGTGGATGCAAATTTCATTTGGTTAAATCACAACCTCAACCCGGTTTTGGCTTTGAGAATCGCTTTAATCGCCACCGGATCGCGCTCATCGCCAATCCAACGCTCCGCTTCCAGCATTTTCAAATCCACCAGGCATCGGTACCAACAACCCTGCATGAAATGAAAGGCAAAACCTTTTGATCCATCCAGAAAACCCAATTTAAAGAAATACCGGTACAAGAAATACAAAAGTGGCCGCACAAAGTAAGGCAATTTGGCATAAACCGCCGTTTTTAACCAGCGCTTCAACTTCGCTTGTCCTGCGCCGTGCAGCTCCATAGAGTTATCTAGAACTACAAATCCATATTTTAAGTTCAACAACTCAACCATTTCCAAAGTAGCATACCTATTATGTTTATCAACCCACCAGCCAACGCTATTCAAGTTATCATCAACAATATTGCCCTTCAAAAAAATCGCAAAACCACGCGCCAAAACAATATGCTCATCCATCCAACGCTGTTCGACGTATCCCGTGCCCCGTCTGAACAAGCGCAACACATCGATCGGATACATCGCACCATGGCGTATCCATTGCCCCAAAAACACATATTTACGCCGCAGGTAAAAACCACAGGTGTTCGAATCGGCCAAAGGCAATGAAGCAAGAATTTCATTTTTTAGTTCCTCCTCGATATATTCGTCGGCATCAAGACGCAATATCCAGTCGGTACTAATGTCTGCGTTATCCAATGCCCATTGGAATTGATGGGCATGATTGACCCAAGGGTTTTGAAAAAACATCGCACCCAATGATTCGGCAATATGTTGAGTATCGTCAGTAGAATAACTATCTACAACCACAATTTTGCTGGCAAAACCTTGTAAGCTTTCGATGCAACGTCGCAGATGAATACTTTCGTTAAAGGTTAAGATGACAGCGGTTATATCCATATTCATTTAACTATCCGTTTTTAAAATACGTTGTTTAATCATTCGGGCTGGATTACCGGCAACCACGGTCCAAGGATCAACATCTTTAGTCACTACAGCCGCTGCACCTATCACAGCGCCTTCATGCACTGTCACGCCAGGACCGATAAAAGCTTGTGCACATACCCAGGCATTATCTTTGATCGTAATAGGCGGTTTTAGCAAGGGTAGGGTCTGATCGGAATAATCATGAGTGCCCGCGCAAAGGTGAGCGCGATGGGATATGGTCGCATAGTTGCCAATTGTGACTTTACCGAGATTGTAGATAAGAGCGTCTTCGCCGATTGCTGCATAATCACCTATTGCCAGGTTCCAAGGCATATAGATGATGGCGGAAGGATAAATGTTCACAGCTTTTCCGACAGAAGCCCCGAATACACGTAGCAAGCTTCTGCGAAAGCCAAAGAATATTCGGGGTGAGTTCCGGAAAAAAAACTTACCGATAACCCAAACCAAACGGTATAAGAGTTCTTTCCTAGAGTATTTTTTAGTCTTTCTATTGCCGACAATATCGAGGTTCATTTTAGTATTGTTGTGTTTCTTTAGCCCCAGCAAAATCACCCATTTGAGGAGGTTGTAAAAGCATTTCTAAGTGACGATTTTTGTCTTCAATATTTTCAAATCGGTCTCTAACTTTTTTATTGGGTACACCAGCATGAATTTCACAGGGTGGAATGTTTTTCGAAACCACCGAGCCAGCAGCAACGATTGCACCATCGCCAATTTCCACGCCAGCAAGAATAACGACGCCAGCGCCAATCCATACGTCCCGGCCAATAAGCGTTGACCTTAAATTAGGGCGACCAGAAAATATAGTAGGCACACCCACCAAATCAAAGCGGTGATCATCACCTAAACACATGACTCGTGGACCTAGCATGCTATAGGTGCCTATAGAAACTTTTGGCCCTATGATTGCCCCATGACCTATATAGGAAAATGCTTCAGCAATCAGATCCCTGGAAATATCAGAACCAAACGCAATATAGGCTGTTTGATCAACGGAACTCAAACGATAATAAATTCGTTGGCAAAAACATTTAATAAATCTAAAAAATATTCTTATATTTTTCATAACTTATGAATATCTCATTAAGACTGATTCAATGACAGTTCGCTGAAATTCAGGGGTATAAAACTTTTCAATCTGTTGAACGCAGGCTTCAACGGGTTTATGGGGGTGAGTATTAAACCAATGTTGTATTACTTCAGCTAAATCTTTTGAACAATTTTCTTTAAATAGATATCCAGTTACATCGGAGATTATTGCTTCAACCTCCGGCATTTGGTTGTCTAAATTGTTATGACTAATAACAGGGGTACCATATGCCATACTATGCATTGCAGTCAACCCAACTTTGCCAGGGGAAACCGCTAAATCCGATACAGCGTATAGTTTACAAAGTGTAGTTTCATCATAGCAGGAGCCCCAGAAGACAACATCTAGCTGTAGTGAATCTGCTAAGTCTGATAGATTTTGCTTTTCAACACCATCACCAATTAAAACAACCTGAAGTGCAATATTAGTTGAATTTTGAATCAAGTTGGTTGCATTAAGAAGAAGGTCAAATCGGCATTTAGGTGTCAGTCTAGCGCTACAAATAACTATTCTCTTTGAGGTGGATAGACCAAGTTCATTGCAAAGCGAAACTCTATCTAATTTTTTTACATGAGTAAAAATGTCTTTTTGTAAATCATAGTCAAGTGAGTTATTGATTACATATAAAGTATCTTCCTTAAAGCCTTGGTTGATGCCGATTCTTTTTGCGCGTTCCCCATAAAGAAATATGCCATCAGCAAGTCGAAAGAAAATGTTGCGAAAAAATCTTTTATAGATACTTTCGTATTCAGATAACCAGCCATGAGACCAAAAATATATTTTACTGCCTTTTATTTTTATGGCGATAGCAATAAGCCATGAAGACAAGAAATAAGGATTGCCAAGTATTATGAAATGGCAATGATTTGATTTTAATAGCTGGTGAAATAAATTTACTTGGAAAACAAAGGGACCAATCTGAATGTTTTTAATGTCTTTAAACTTAAAATTGCGCTCAAAGTTGAATGTATTTATGCTAGCGTCGCGCGAGATTGATGATCCATAAAAATAATAATTAAAATATTTTGATTTATTCAGCGCATTAATGATACCGGATCTGTAGTGCGGAAAAGAGTCATATATTATTGCAATGCTTTTCATGATTATATTTAGTTGAAAGGGTGTATTACGTCAATATTTCTAATTTTCATGTAAGAGTAGAATGTTAAAAGCAAACAAATAATTCTAACTTCAAACCAACAATCAGCGGTTAAGTCAAATACAAGAAATATTACAATATAATACAAAAGCAGCCTTGCTTCTGTAATTTTTTTATAAGAAAGAAAGATGATATTTTTTATAAGAACAAACAAGAAAGCTATATAGGTAGACAATCCAATTACCCCATAATCTCTAAGCATTCTTATATACATATTGTCGCCGTATTGGATTGACACACCTTTTGATGAACCGTAGCCAATTAAGATATTAACTGTGCTTTTTTGAATGCTTTCAAGAATCTGCAGCCAGTATTCAATCCTAGAATCCAAGGTTGCTACATTGGTAGAGTCAAATCTGCCTTTGTTTTCGTATTGAATAAAGTTAGTAAATATGAAGTATAGTAGGCCGACAGAAACTGAAGCAGCAACCATAAAAAGAAAAATATTTTTTAGCTTTCGTTCCTGGTGTAATATAAAGATAGTTGAAAAAAAAATACTGACAATTGTTGATATTAGAGCTGCACGCGAACCAGTAAATATAACTGATATTATTGAGAGCAATAAGTAAGGTACTCCGATTATTTTTTTTTTGAAATAAATAAAATAAAAGCTTGTTGCAGATATTATACCCATGGCAAATCCCCAGTAATTTGGATTACCATAAGTACCAGTAACTCTTCGCCAAAATTCGTCATGTAATAGCGACTCTGCAGCCCCTGAGGATGTATATAAAGGGACAATTATTTTATTGATTCCCAGGATATTGTAATATTGAGCAAAACTAACCGATATAATAGCTGTTGCAAGCAGAAAAATAAAAAGCCTTAATAGAAAACCCGGCTTGATTTTGGTTGCTATTATTCCGCCAAATACTATTAAAGCCATGTAATACAAATAACGCCATAGAATCATTAAGTCTTGATTAACTAGTACTGTTCCAGATAAAGTTTGTCCAATTAGTGATATCCCGGCACCAACAGTAAGGGTTGTTAGTAAAAGTAATTCTGTTTTAAATATGCCAACGGTCTTAAGTATTTTTGTGAGATAAATTATGAGGCCAGTCAGAACGATGAAGTATTCAGGCCTTGTTGTTAGCCATGCGGGGGAAAAAAAACTTGATAATCCCAGCGAAATGATTAATAAAAATGCCATTTAACAATTGCCAGAGTATTTTACATAGGTTGCGTTTGGTAGGTATTCTTTCAGTATTTTCCACCAACTGGCATTTCTGTTCCATGGCATTTTTTTTCCATTCCACCCGCCCCAGACAATAATTCCATCTGCATTTGCAAGACTAAACTCAATTTGAGTTCGCCAAAAGCTGGCTTCTATCCATTTTAATTTTAAGCTTTTGTCTATCAATCCATAATCGGCATATTGTGGCCATAAATAGACAATTACTTTTTTTTGCGGCGCTAAACGCCGCGCTTCGTTAATTTGGGTTGCCACGGCCTTTTTCCAATCTTCAACATTTCTTGAAAATGTATAGCCAATTGGAAATATCACATCAACCTCATTTGCCAACTCGTTTAGATTGTCGTTGTCTTCCTGCATTTCTTCATACTGCGGTTCGCCATCGTTGCTGACTAATGCCTTGGGGCTATGGGTGGGCACTACACCAAAATAGCCAAATTTTTTATTTGGCCCCTCTTCCCTAAAGTGTTGTAGAGTGGTCAGATAATTATGTTTGCTGATATCAATCACGCTCTTGTGTCTTCTGTAAAAAGTCACCGGCCAGCTTTCGATGTCCAATATAATAAGTTCATTATTCTTAGAAGCCTGAATCTGCTCTCTAATCAAATCAATGTTTGGCAATTGTTCTTTAGAACGTTTTTTTGCATCTTTTATGTCAAATACGAAATGCTCATACACAGTATAGGTTGATAAAAATCCACATTTTTCTAAATCTGGTTTTTTAATATAGAGTGTGCCATCGTATATTAATTTTTCAGCCGAATGGGCATTACTGAAGCTAAATAAAAAAAAGAATATCACTAAAATATGAATGCGATTCATGCGCGGCCCCTCGAATGTGATTTTTGATGGAGTGAATGAGTCAATTTAGATAAAAATGGCGATGGATAATGCGAATTGTCAATTGAATGAGTTAAGTATTCACTGAATGGCCTTATTTCCATAGCATTACAACCTAATGCTTCGATAAAACTTACTGTTTGCTTTTTTACTTTTTTGTGTTTCGAATTATTCCAGATTTCAAACAAAACAGCTGTATAAACTTTTATAAGTTCTCTGATTTTTCCACTTCTTACAAATCTACCCGTCCATAAAAGTACTTTAGCTAAAATCAGACCATACTTAGTTGATCCTGGATAATGTCTTATTAAATTTTTGAGGTCGTTTATGCAGTTGTACCAGTTAACGACATTAGACTTACCTTGGTAATCCGATCCTTTATGGCGCATTATTAATAAAGGCGCATACCCAATATAGTATCCCAAGTCGTAAACAAACATGGAAAAGTACTTTTCTTCACACTGCCTGAAATAATCATCCGGGTAGCCACCAATTTGTTCAAACAAACTTTTTCTTATTACCGCTGCACCGCCCCTAAAAGACGAAGAGATTAAAATCTCATCATTTGTGTCCGCATATAAATCAACAGTCCGGTCTTTTATTCCGGATTCATAACCTTCAACCGCTGTATACAACACCCCTAAGTGCTTATACCTTTCGAATAGTTTAACGGCATCTTCAACCACATTCTTTGTGGCCCATGCACCGTCATTTTCAAGAAAAAAGATAACATCGCCTTCACAAGCTTCTGCTCCTTTATTTCTGCCTCCGGTTACACCTAAATTATCTGGCAAGCCAATATAATTTATTTTTGGATATTGGCTTTTCAATAAAGTTAAAGCGTCATCGTTAGAACCATTATCTACAAATATTATCTCCTTATCTTCGTAACTCTGGGCTATAGCGGACTCTACCGCCTCAGCACAGTCTTCGACCTTGCCTTTCCAGTTTAATATTACAATAGATGCCTTCATGCTTTCCCTTTTATTGTTTTAATGGATACCACGAGTACTGACCAATATAAAATATAGCCCGTTACAATCCACAAATAATTTTCTATATTCATATACATCGGCGGCGTGAAATACATGATTAATAGTGCCAATAGAGCCCCGCAAAATGTTAAATAAGCCAGTCCCAGACTTTTACCTGCGGCGATAAGATCATAATAGTGGAATAGAAGAGCTACTTCTACAGAATACCCAATCAAAACTATCCATGTCAGGTAATAGTATTTACCCAAATCATGCCCCAACCAAAGAGGGAACCAAAACTCTGCGGTAACTGCCGCGACACCGCCAATTGTAAGGACGATTAACTGGTAAATTATAAAGAATTTATTGATTCCCTTCCGTTGTACCTCGTCATTTTGTGTCGCGGATAAAAACGGTAATATAAAAGGGCGAAGTCCGGAGAAGACCGCCTGATTGAAATAGTTTCTCAGTGTCTGTATGAATATTGCTACTACCGCAGCCTGTTCAGTACCCAACCGCAGCCCCGAGAGAATAACCGCTCCGCGAAATATCATATAAGGTGACAATCCTTGTAAAGTCTGAGTCGGCGCACTCTTAAAGCCCCTCACAACCCGAATTATGCTTTTTGTAGACATTTTGTCTTGATTGTAATTCTGCTGTCTCAATATAGCTCTTGCAGCCAGGTATTTGATGCCTAGGCAGAGGAATATGGCCTGTGCATAGTGCGCTATATCCGCATTTATATATTCAAACATTAAAAATATAAACAATGCCCTTGTAACAGTGTCGGCAATGCTTAGTGCGTTTGAAATCAGTGATTTTTGGGTCGCATGAAAATGCGAGTCTATTGCGTAATAAATCTGTTCTATTATAAATGCAGCAACCAAAACAATAGAGGTATTGATTATTTCATTAGTAATGTATAAATTACTATATCCTGGAGTAATATTTGTTAGGATAAGCAAGTATACACAGCCTAATAGAAACGATAACACCAAAGCTATTATATTTATTTCGTCTAATGCAAAAACCTTTGTTATTATTGATTTTCCAATCAGCCTCGCGGATTCTAATCGCAAACCATCCAACAGAACTGTTAGTATAGCTACTGATGATTGAATTAGCATCAGGGTGCCATATTTTTCCAAGCCTAGATTTCTTTCTGAAATTAAATAAGGAACCATTATTATGCCAATAACTGCTTGCACTGCTACGACAATGTAGCCACTTGCCATTGATTTAATAATATGGTGTACGCTTGACATTCAAATATTCTTTGATGGTTTTTTGAAAAAATCTATGGGATTTTATTTCAATCTATTTCCAAACTCCGCAATAGCATTTTTCTTTGAAAACAAAGATTCGAACACTTCCCTAATATTTTCGTTTTGTTGCGAATGCTGAAAAAAATAAATTATGTCGGTTACCATTTGTTCAGTGTCTTGTTGTTTTATTACTTTTCCACATTCGTTGTTATATATTATTTTTGCCAACTCACCGTCTTGCGCCCCAATAAATATCACCGGTCGCCCCACTGCTAGAATCCCATAAAATTTGCTAGGCACAATCAGACTTTCCAGTTCCGGCTTTAAACTGATCAAATGCACATCGGCTACTGACAAGCTTTCCGAAAGTTTTTCTCGGGGTTGGTAGGGTTTGAATATGACGTTTTTCAGGCCTTTTTCCAGGCACTCCTGTTGCACTTGCGGCAGTTGCGCACCGCCGCCGATCAGTAAAAAGACGATGTCGTCCCGCTCTTTCAAGGCTTCCGCCGCCTCCAAAATGGTGGCGAAGTCATGGCTGCGCCCCAGGTTGCCGGAATAGCCGACCACGAATTTTCCTTGCAACCCCCATTCAGTGCGCAATGGATTTTGCCCATGTGGAACTGGATGCAATTGCTCTTCGTCGGCCCAGTTATGAATCACTGTAATTTTGTCGTTGGGTATGCCTTCTCGTCTCAGGCGCTCGGCCATCAGTTCTCCAATAGCAACATTCATTTTGGCTTGGTGCAGGGTTTTGTTTCTGATGGCCTTCAGTAGTTTATAGGGCAGGCCGCTCGCAAGTTTTACGCCCAGTTCGGCGGCGACTTCCGGAAATAGGTCTTGCAGCCAGTTAACCAAATGCGCATTTTTCAGTTTGGCCACTAGCGCAGCGATGACGGAAATCATAGGCGGATCGGTTTTGGCTATCAGTGTATCGCCGGATTTTGTCAGTTTAATTAACGTGACAAAGGACGACAGATAAAAGCTCAAATAGTCGAAAGCTCGGCCCAGCAAATTTTGTCTACCGAAACGAGTAGTAGCGACTCTATGGATGTGGACGTTCCGGATAACTTCATATGCCGGCAGTCTGGCCGAGGCATCATCATAGCGCTGGCGACTGGTAACAATATGAATTGATTCGTTTGAGCTATTTTTCGCCAATCCGAAGGCCAAGTCGGTCAGCATTTGGCTGGTAGCGGAATGATCCGGGTAAAAATAGCGATTTATGAAAATATGTTTCGGCCGATCTGATTTAGCCATGTGTGCATTTTCCGTTGCGGGTGTTAGGGTTGGGCTTGGTTTTAGCGTTTGCCTAGCCAGCCTTGTAAATCGCTTATGTCGGTAAAACCCAGCAGGGCATCAGCCAAGCCTTCCAGCGTGGCTGTTTCCATGCTTGGCAGTTGTTCCAGGGCGGTTTCCAGTGCTGGCTGCAGGCCGAATTTTCGGCGGAGCAGGCGAGTTAGTAGCGTCATACTTTCTTCTTTGATGCCTTCCCGCTGCTCTTCGTCGGCAATTTCCTGATAAAACAGGGTTTGTTTCAGTTCGACGCCTAAGAAGTCCATGACCAATATTTCCTCTTTTAAGCTTGTCTATTTGCACGCTTGGTTTGCGCTGCAATCCAGTTTTGCAGTTCTTCCAGGGTTTCAAAATCCTGTAACTCGTCGGCCAGATTTTCCAGCGCGTCTAGCGGAATGCCGGATAGCTTTTGCAATGCAGCGTCCAGTTCGGGCAGTAAACCAAATTTTCGACGTAAAAATCGGGCCAACATTTTAATGCACTCTTCCTGCCGTTCTTCTTCGGCAATTTCCTGATAAAAACGGGTTTGTTTGAGTTCGGTGTCTAAGCCAAGCATGGTTCTAATCTCCTCCCGCGTCAGGTGCGGCAGTTTGTAGACGAGTACGGTTTCAACGAAGTTGAGGATATCAAGGTCGTCTATGGTACGTTGTTTTAGCAGTTTTTGGGCAAATTCGACAGCTTGTTCTTCTTGGCAGGCGATCAGGCCCAACAAGGATTGAGCCGGATTGTCCGATTGGAGTTGCCGGTAGTCTTCCAGGTAGATGCGCTGTATACAAGGCAGTTGCATAAAGGGCGCAAATTCGATACTCGGCGGTTTTTCGGTATAACGCATGGGGTAGATGACCATTGCCCGCCAATGCGTCCAGGCTTTTGCCGGTATAGGTATAGGGTTTTTTCGCTGATGAAACGGCCATAAAAGTCGCTGTCGGCCTGGTATTGTACTTCGGCGAAGATCAGTGGCTGATCCGGGTTGTTGGCTCTCGGTTTGAATAGGCCGTCAATTCTAAAGCCGGTTTGCTTGATTTCTTCGGAAACAAATTGGTAACTGTCGCCACTGTAAGGCAGATCAAGCAGTTCTAGGGCCAGTTGGGGCCATTGTTGAAATAAGCGGTAAAACAGGCTGTCGGTTTTCATGGGTGCATTATCCGTTGCAGGTGTTAAGTTTGTGTGTATCATTTCATTGCTGAGGAAAGTGACCAGAGCCCTTAAAAATCGACAATGGACTACCGTTGCTGCACTTGTTTCTCACGCATTCCTAAACAACATGCAGCCCTCTCTACAAACCCAACCAACTTTCCAAGTCTTGGATACTCGTAAAATCCAGCAGCGCATCGGCCAAGTCTTCCAATGTTTCCAACGGCATAGCCGGCAGGTGTTGCAATGCTTGCTCCAGCTCTGGTTTTAGGCCGAATTTACGTCGGAGTTGGCGACTGAGCAAGGCAATACATTCTTTTTTCACTCCAATTTGTTCGCCTTGTTGCATACCTTGTTGCATACCTTGTTGCATACCTTGTTGCATACCTTGTTGCATACCTTGTTGTATGCCTTGTTGTATGCCTTGCTGTATACCTTGGTCTGTCCAGATTTTTACCATGCCCATGATGTCACCTTCTTTCGTTTGGTAATGTAGTTGATATTCTATGACTTCTTGCTGGGTCAGGTCGGCATAATAATCGATGAAGTCACTGTATTTGCGGATTTTATTCGGGTCTGTTTCGTTACGCACCAAGCCCAATTGTGCCGCCAGGTAGATTTGCAGTCGCTGATTTCTGGGGTAATTCATGTTGGGCAAATTGAGACGGGCAACAATGTTGCTGCTGTCTATGTATTCGTCCGCTGACAGTTGTTTTAGGTCACAAATAAGAAAATTAAAGTCCAAGTACGTGTGCCTTTCACCGCCTAATTTTAGGCTACTTTGTCGCTTACCAGTGTTAAGAAAAATCACAACCGGCACCACGCGGTTGGTTTTCATCAAGTCGGCGATATCCAGACAATAATGCGCTAGGCGATGGATGGAGAAACGGCTACTCTCGGTTTCTTCTTCGATCACAAACAATAAGGCTTCACGCTCGCCGTTCGGCCACTCTACCAATAAAGGAACACAAGCTCCCGGAATCGATCACCCAATCGCTCCTTGAGTTGTTCCTGGCGTATCGGAATGATACGGGCTTGAGCCATATCTTCGGTGGCTTCTACAGGTGCGAAGAACGCCAAAGCCTCCAGAGGGTAATCCAGAATTAAGTTTTTAAAACTTTGGTCATGCATGGGCCACCCATGTCAATTGGACGAAGGTTAGGCTGTGAACATGGTAAACGAGGTGACGTTTTAGCTGATTCAAGCCGGGCATAGGTGCAGTATCCGTTGCGTATGTTAGGGTTGTGTGTCAATGCCGGCCTGGCGGGCAGCATTTTTTGCGTTCCAGTATAGCAAGAGTTGCTGATTTGAGGGGTTGGTTATTGTTGACTTGTCCTTTGGAGGTTGTCGAACAAGCCCCTCCTCGCGGGAGAGGGGCTTTTACCATACTCTCCTTTGTAAACTGTTTGCTTGGGCAAAGTTGCCGATTTAGGGTGATTTTTTAAGAAAGTTTGTACCCATTGCCAATGTTAAATATGTGTCGTTCGCTGAGCGAAGCCGAAGTAGCCGAAGCGAACGGTTGACTTCGACTCCGCTCAGTCAACGGCAAATTGCTTGCGTTGGGTACATCGATTGCTGCAAATTTCCTTAACACCCGCTGAATCACTTCAACCCTACCGAGCAGCCTCTATCCATCCAAACAATTTACGTTATGACGTAACATGACATGGTTACAATTGCCCGTGCGACTTTTTTAGGCTGGCAGGTGTGTTACCTCGCGTGTAAAATCAGTTTTTTTAATCGAAGTGTATGGAGTTGATATGGAAAAGCGGGTGGCTTTGATAACAGGGATTACCGGTCAGGATGGCTCGTATCTCGCCGAGTTCTTGTTGGAAAAGGGTTATGAAGTACATGGCATCAAACGCCGGGCATCGTTGTTTAACACCGAACGGGTCGATCATATTTATCAAGACCCGCATGTCAAGGACCCCAAGTTTTATTTGCATTATGGTGATTTGACCGACAGCTCCAACCTGACGCGGATACTGAAGGAAACCAATCCGACCGAGGTCTATAACTTGGGCGCCATGAGCCATGTAGCCGTATCATTTGAATCTCCGGAATATACCGCCGACGTGGATGCCATCGGTACCCTGCGGTTACTGGAAGCCATGCGCTTTTTGGGGATGGAAAAATCCACACGGTTTTATCAGGCCTCGACCTCCGAATTATACGGTCTGGTGCAGGAAATTCCGCAAAAGGAAACCACTCCGTTTTATCCGCGCTCGCCGTATGCGGTAGCTAAACTCTATGCCTACTGGATCACCGTGAATTACCGCGAGGCATACGGCATGTATGCCTGTAACGGCATCTTGTTCAATCACGAGTCGCCGCGCCGTGGCGAGACCTTCGTCACGCGTAAGATTACCCGAGGCTTGAGCAATATCGCCATGGGTCTGGAGCAATGCTTATATATGGGCAATATGGATTCGCTGCGCGATTGGGGCCATGCCAAGGATTATGTGCGGATGCAATGGATGATGTTGCAACAAGAGCAACCCGAGGATTTTGTGATTGCCACCGGCGTGCAATATTCGGTGCGGCAATTTATCGAAATGTCGGCCCAGGAATTGGGCATCACGCTGCGCTGGGAAGGTAGCGGTGTCGATGAAAAAGGTTACATTGCCGGCATCAGCGGCGATAAAGCACCGCATGCCAGCGTCGGCCAGCAAATCGTTGCGATCGATCCGCGTTATTTCCGTCCGGCCGAAGTGGAAACCTTGTTGGGCGACCCCACCAAGGCCAAGGAAAAACTGGGCTGGGTTCCGCAAATCACCCTGAAGGAAATGGTCGGCGAAATGGTGGCTTACGACTTGGAGCAGGCACAAAAACATGCGCTGTTGCAAAATCAAGGTTACAACGTAGCCGTCAGTAAGGAATAAGCTCATGGCGGACAAGAAAATCTATCTGGCCGGCCATCGAGGTATGGTTGGAGCGGCCGTTTTGCGGCAATTGCAGGCGGCGGGCCACGATAATATTGTCGTGCGCACGCACGACGAACTGGATTTGACCGATCAATCCGCTGTGCGCGAATTCATGCAAACCCAGAAGCCGGATCAAGTGATTTTGGCGGCGGCCAAGGTGGGCGGGATACACGCCAACAACCAGTACCCGGCCGAATTCATCTATCAAAATCTGATGATGGAAGCCAATATCATTCACCAGGCCTGGGCGGCGGGTTGCCGGGAATTATTATTTCTTGGTAGTTCCTGCATTTATCCGAAATTTGCCGAGCAGCCGATGCGGGAATCGGCGTTATTGACCGGCATTTTAGAGTCGACTAACGAACCCTATGCGATTGCCAAAATCGCCGGCATTAAATTGTGCGAGTCCTATAACCGCCAATACGACACTGATTACCGCTCGGTGATGCCGACCAACTTGTATGGCGAGAACGATAATTTTCATCTGGAAAACAGCCATGTCATTCCGGCCATGATCCGCAAATTTCATGATGCCAAAATGTCGGGCGCCCCGACGGTTACCTTATGGGGTACGGGTAAGGCCATGCGCGAGTTTTTACATGTGGACGACATGGCCGCGGCCTGCCTGCATGTGCTCGGGCTTCCCAAGCCGGCTTATCAAGCGGCGACCGAACCGATGCTGTCGCATTTGAATGTCGGCACCGGCGAGGATGTGACGATTCGCCAATTAGCCGAAACGATTCAGGCGGTAGTGGGTTTTGAAGGCGATATCGTTTGGGATAGCACTAAACCCGACGGTACGCCGCGCAAACTGATGGATAACGCCAAATTACGCTCCTTGGGCTGGCAACCGACTATCGGCTTGGAACAAGGCCTGAAGACCACCTATCAATGGTTTGTCCGGCATCATGGCGATTTCAAAAGCCATTGAGGATTTGGAGAACAATTATTGTAGGGGCGAATTCATTCGCCCATTGAAATGCTATGTGGCGAATTCATTCGCCCATTGAAATGCTATGTGGCGAATTCATTCGCACGGTTGACCCAAAAGTCGAATAAATTCGACCCTACATGGAATGTCGACTCCGCGCCCCCCGGATCATTCCGCCCGCAACGCTTCCAGCGGATTCAAGCGGGCGGCCTTGATCGCGGGCGCCACCCCGGCAATGACGCCTATCATCAACGAGATCAAAAATGCGGCGGCAATATAGCTCCAGGCCAGTTGCACCGGTAACGCCGGAATGAAGGTGGCGGTCAGCTGCACCAAGGTCACGCCTAATAACACCCCGCCGGCACCACCGCTCAGGCTGAGCAACAAGGCTTCGCCCAAAAACAACCTGAAAATCACCCTACGTTCGGCGCCGATCGCGCGCAGTAATCCAATTTCGGTGACCCGCTCCGACACGGCGATAGTCATGATGGTCAAAATACCGACCGAGCCCACCAACAGCGAAATGCTGCCCAACGCCGCTACCGCCATGGTCAAGATGCTCAACACCGAGTCCATTTTTTCCAACATCTGATTCTGAGTGACGATGGTAAAGTCTTCGGAACCGTGGCGGGCAATCAGGTGGCGTTTGATATTTTGCTCGACGCTTTGGCTGCTGGCTTCGCTGTCGTATAGCACGTCGATTTCCATCAGACTCTGGCGGTCGAACATTTCCATGGCCTTGCCGCTGGGAATATAAACCGTGTCATCCAAATCGAAGCCCAGCATTTGGCCCTTAGCCCGCATCACGCCGATGACACGAAAACGGTCGCTGCCTATTCGGATACGCTGACCCAGCGGACTGGCGCTACCGAACAACTCCGCATGCATTTTGCTGCCCAGTATCGCAAAGGCGCGCGGATTTTCCAGGCTGTCGTCGGGCAGGAAGCGGCCCATGCCGACATTTAACTGCCATACTTGCGGCAATACCGCGCTGACGCCGATTACGTTGGCGCGGCGTTGTTTTTTTCCGGCTTCTATGCGGGCGTTGCCTTGCACCACGGGCATGGCCGCAATGATTTGTTCCAGCTGTTGCAAACTAGCGGCATCGGCGGTGGATAACGGCCGCACGGTGCTGATGGTGGCGCCGGACAAACCGAAGGTGGTGGTTTTTCCGGGGGTAACGGCAATCAAATGCGTACCGAACTGGGTAAATTCGGACAGCACGAAGCGATGGATGCCGCGACCGATGGAGGTCAATATCACCACGGCGGCTATGCCGATGATCAGGCCTAGCGCCGTTAGCAACGAACGTTGTTTATGGCTGCCGATGCTGCGCAAGGCCAGTTTGATTAAATCCATCCAGTTCATCAGCTTATCGCCTACCTAGCGCCGAAATCGGGTCCAGCTTGGCGGCTTTGCGCGCCGGCAGTACGCCGAAAATCAGACCGGTAGCCAAGGCTACCGCCAACGCGGATAGCCAGGCCCAGGCCGGCAGACTCAACGGAAAATTGGGATACAGCCACTGCAAAAACCAGATCCCCACCCGGCCGATCAGGCTGCCGCACAGCGCGCCGGCCAACGAAAGCAGCGCCGCTTCCGCTAAAAACAGGCGGTGTATCTGACCTTGGGTAGCGCCCAGGGCTTTCAGCAAGCCAATTTCGGCGGTGCGTTGCGTCACGCTGACCAGCATCACATTCATCACCAACACACCGGCTACCGCCAGACTGACGGCGGCAATCCCCGCCACGGTCAAGGTCAAGGCACCGAGAATTTTATCGAAAGTATTGACCACGCTGTCCTGGGTAATCACGGTGACATCGTCCTCGCCCTCGTGCCGCGGTTTGATGATATCGCGGACTTCGTCGACCACTTTATACATGGCGGCTTGGGAGTGCGCTTCGATCAGGATACGAAACAGGGAGTGGCTGTCGAACAGGGCCAGGGCCGACGCCACCGGCACGATGACGATTTCGTCGAAACCGACGCCGATGGACTGGCCCTCCTTGGCCAACACGCCGATCACGCGAAAGCGTCTGTCGTTGATGCGCAGCCATTGGCCGACCGCCTGTTGGCGCGGAAACAGTTCCTCGCGTATGGTCTGGCCGATCACGCACACCGGTACCTCCTGGTCGCTATCGATGATAGGCAGAAACTGGCCTTGTTCGATGGTTAAATGCCGCACCCGAAGCAAGGCATGATTGGAGCCCATGATATTACTCTCACGCTCCAAACCGGCAAACGACACCGGCGCCGAACCGATGCTGACCGGCGCGATGGCGGCGATATTCCTACTTTTCAGTAAGGCCTCGGCATCGCCCAGGGTCAAATCGCGCGGGGTTTCGCCGAAAATCGGCGGATGACCGCCGGTAGTTTCGGTGCGTCCGGGAAGTACGATAACCAGATGGGTGCCGAGCGACTCGAATTCGTTGATTACGTAATTGCGGGCGCTATCGCCCAGTGCGGTCAATACATTGACCGACGCCACGCCTATGCTCATCGCCAACACGATCAGCACCGCCCTAAGCGGCTGGGTTTTAATGGCCTTGCCGGCCTGAAACAGGATGTCTTGGATATGCATGAGTCACATCGGATAACTAAGCCGGCAGTTTAGCCTGATAAACCGCAAAGTCGCATCAAAAAGCGGGTAAACTGAGATTTCCACCGGCGGCAATGTCTGCATCGGAATTTCCGCCACTCCCATTGATTTATTTCTTGTCCGTGAATTTAATCCGTTTTCGCCAACCTTCCGATAGCTATCGATCCTTATCGCCCAGCCGACGAGGCCTTCTGCAAATGCTACTGGCTTGTCTGCTGTTTTCGCTGATGAATGCCTGTGTCTTTGCCATCAAATTATTCGATGCCGGCCTGCCGGCCAGCATGATCAGCTTTGTCAGAATCCTCGCTAATCTATTGATCTTGCTGACACCGATTTTGTTCGGCAAAAGGTTATCGGCGCTGTTTGGTGACAAACGGCCATCGCTGTGGTTGCGTGGCTTATTCGGCACCCTTGCCCTGATGCTGTCGTTTGGCTCGATCATCCGGATCGGTCCGGGCGAAAGCGCGTTTCTGACCGCCAGTAGCGGGGTATTTGTCGCGATGTTGGGACCGCTGGTGTTGGGGCAAAAGAATTCCTGGCTGGTGTGGCTGGCGATTATCGGCTCGTTCGCCGGGGTGGTATTGCTGTTCAAGCCGGACGGGCATAGTGTGGACTTGTTGGGGCGTGCGATGGCTTTGCTGTCGGGTTTGCTGTCGGCCCTGGCCTATTTGATGGTGGCGCGGGCCGGGCGCAGCAATTCGCCGCAATCGGTGATTTTTTATTTTTGCCTAGTGGCCTTGGTGGTTCATCTGCTGTATTTCACCTACCACGGCTACCAACTGCCGACCAATCCGGAAACCTGGGGCATATTGTTGTTGATCGGTGTGCTCGGCAGCGGCGCGCAATTTTTTATGACTCGCGCCTACCAAGTCGCACCGGCCGCGCTGGTCAGCGCGGTGGGTTATCTGGCGCCCGTTTTGAGCCTGGCTTGGGGCATTGCCTGGCTCGATCAAATCCCCGGCCGAAATGCCTTATTGGGTTCCTTGCTGATTCTACTATTTGGGGTGCTGTTACCGTTCTTGCGTTAATGTTGTTATGTAGCTACGAGTGTTAATTTTGCGCTACAGCGGTGCAAGCCGCACCATCTAGGCTAGTTTTTTGGCCCCATCATCAAGCCATGTTATTGATAAATAACTATATTGCTTAAGGCATGCATATTGCGTAACTTTGATTGTCTTCCAATCCGCACGAGGTGGATTATGGCTAACTGTCAACGTTTCAGCGATATATCGGTTTCGGAGCGAATACTCAACAGCTTGTTTTTGTTGAGCATCGCGATAGGCTATTTGTTTTCACTGGGGCAGGTGTTTTTTACCCACCAAGGCCGCGATGGCCAACCCGGATTATCGATCGACGATATTGCCATCGCCTATCACGGCAGTCCCGAGCAAACCCGGCTGGCGGCGGCCATAAATGGACCAATGGCCGGAAACCTGAAATCGCCCGCGGACAAAACAGTCATTCTGGATTGGATCGCATCGGGCGCGCGGCAGGCAATCTATCAAACTCAAGTCGCGCCGATTCTGCAACGCGACTGCCTGGGCTGCCACTCGCCCGCCAGCGGCATGAATGTGCCACCATTGACCCATTACGAGCAGGTAGTGAAACTGACCGAAGCCGATCGCGGAGCGTCGATTCCTTCGTTGGTTCGAGTCTCGCACATCCATTTGTTCGGTATCGCCTTCATCCTGTTTTTCGTCGGAAAACTTTTCGTGCTATGCGACATACCGGTGTGGTTAAAACGCATGACCATAGGCGTACCGTTTATCAGCATGCTGACCGACATCCTAGCCTGGTATCTAACCCGTGAAACGCCGGATTTTGCTTACCTCCTAGTGCTGAGCGGTGGATTGATGGGCTTATCCTTGAGTTTTCAGATTGGACTCAGTTTGTATCAAATGTGGATGCCGGCCGTGTGGGACGCCCGCGTACAAGTCATTGCCGGCAGGGCCATGTCCTTATCCGGCAAGGGGCTGCTTAAATTTTACGGCAGGCTCAAAGGCATGCCCGGCATTACGCTGGCGTTTGTGTCCGAGCTATCGAGCCATGAACAGGTGCAATTTCTTCAAACTAGCTTCAAACGCTCGCTGGCAAACGCGGCGGTAATGGTCAAAAATCGCCTACCGGCCGACTGGCGCTTGTTTTAAGGTAAGCTTGAATTGATACGCGAAAACGCCTGCTGACCGCCGAAAATTGTAGCCGCTTGTTGCCGCCAGATTGCGCTCATCGGAACAAACGGGAGCTCAAATACCTTTCGCCTGAATCCGGCAATATCACAACGATAGTTTTGCCCGCGTACTTGGGATTAGCGGCAAAACGCACCGAGGCCGCAACCGCGGCGCCGCTGGAAATTCCGGCCAGAATACCTTCTTCCTTGGCCAAGCGGCGTGCATAGTCGATGGCTTCGTCATCGGATACCTGCTCGACGGCATCGACCAGATTCATATCCAGATTATCGGGCAAGAAACCGGCGCCAATGCCTTGAATAGCGTGCGCCCCAGGCATCAGCGGCAAGCCGGCGCGAAGCTGGCTCAAAACCGGACTGGCCGCCGGCTCGACTGCCACGCTGAACACGTCTTGCCGGCATTGTTGTTTCAAATAGCGGCTGACACCGGTCAGGGTGCCGCCGGTACCGACACCGGCAACGAATACATCAATCTCGCCATCGGTATCGCGCCAAATCTCCGGTCCGGTGGTTTGCTGGTGAATGGCCGGATTAGCCGGATTCTTGAACTGTTCCAACAATAAAAAGCGTTCCGGATCATCGGCTGCGATTGCGTTTGCCTGAACAACCGCGCCGCGCATTCCCAGGGAACCGTCGGTCAAAACCAGCTTGGCGCCGTATGCTTTCAGCAAGGTTTGCCGCTCCAGGCTCATGTTATCAGGCATGGTCAAGGTGACGGACAGGCCGCGCGCGGCCGCCATGGCGGCCAGAGCAATCCCGGAATTGCCGCTGGTTGCTTCCACCAATTCCGTACCGGCATGGATTAGCCCCCGCCGTTCGGCATCCAGAATCAGCGCGGCGCCCACCCGGCATTTGACCGAATAGGATGGATTACGCCCTTCCACTTTGACCAGTACCCTCGCTTGATAGCCTTGGGTAATCCGGTTCAACCTAACCAGCGGCGTGCGGCCTATGGACTGGGAATTATCGTGATACCACATGGCTGGCTATATTCATGCAATGGACGGAAATTGAAAGTGGGTCATCAAAAAAATCCCGCCACGGCGGGCGGGAAAAGTCTCGTCGGAGGAGAGAGCAACAAAGCGAGGGCGATCAATCACATGCCGCATTGTGCCGGCACGCTGAAACTACCGAAATGGTGCGGCGCTCCCGGCATCAACACATTGTCATGAAACGGTTTGGACTGTTGCCCCCAATGTCCGGCCGCAGCGGGCCGCCCCAGATAATAGCCTTGCAACAGTTTTGCGCCGGCATCAAGGGCGATGTCTAGTTGAATTTCGTTTTCGATACCTTCGATAATGGTTTGGGCGCCGAGCGCATGAATCACGTCGATAAGTTTGGGCAGAGCCCTTCGTAGTTTGGTATCGCGTTGAGCTTGCTTGATAATCGTCAGATCGAGTTTGACGAAATCGGGTGACAATTTCCAAAGCCTGTTCAAATTGGAATGTTGACTGCCAAAATCGTCTAGCGCGATCCGATAGCCCCGGTCGCGATAATTATCGATCGCCTCCAGCAAGGCTCCGTCGGCATCGACTTGGCTTTCGTTGATTTCGATTACGACCTGCCGGGTAGGTACCGAATGCTGATGCAGGATATGTTCGAATACCTTGCCATGCGTAGTGACACTGACCAGTAATTTAGGGTGCACATTCAGGAACAGCAAACCGCGTTGTTCCGGCAATGTCAGATAATTGAGCATATGCAAAGTCCTGGCGACCCGATCCAGCTTGACCAGTTTGCCTTCGCTGTCGGCCACGCTGAAGGCAAAACCGGGAGTAACGGCCTCGATACCGGTGGAAGGGCGCAATAAGGCTTCATAACCCAGCAAACCTTCAGATCTACCGGTGTCGAATATCGGCTGAAACTCGCTACGCAGACGCAGGCCGATGAATCGGCTCAGCACCTCATCCCGCTCGGCCTCGAGTCGAAACTCATCCAGATTGAGATAAAGCACGTGTTCCAGCTCTTGTTTGATGGCGTCTATCTTGTTTTTAATCATTCCTGATTCCTCGAAAAGCTAGGTACGGTTTGAAGAATACAGGGATAAAATCCGGATATAAAACGATATTATTAGAGACTAATATCAATAAATAGCATAACCATTTGGTAACAATCCATATCCTGATTCAGCGAACTTCATAGCTATACAGCGGCGCCGGGGTTTCCAGGATATGTACTCGGCCTTGGGTCTCAAATTATCCAGTGCGGCAAATTTCGCCGCCATCCGCCACCTCGCGGCGCGCGTAATTGATTTGGAGGTTTGCTGGGTTGGTTTTAGCATCATCCGCCGTTCCAGCGGATTAAGCAGACTGTTGATGTAACCGGCATAGGTGGTCGTGCGGAGTTTGTAATCCTTGAACCAGCCGGTGATAAGGGTTTACGGAAAGGCCAACCGTCATGCTTAGGATTTAGCCAAAATAACTTCCCGTTTTCGACGATTGTATGTCGCCGGCGAGGGAGGGACTTTAGCCGCGACGATAAGCCTTTGGTCACGGCTAAAGTCCTCTCCCACACAGCCCAACCGGAAAGGAAGTTAGCTGTCGAAGCCTGCTTGAGAAACGTCTAATCTTGACTGTTGTTTTACGGTTTGCTGCGGTGAATTTACAAAATATGCTCGCGAATCGAGGCTTCGTCTTCCGCAACCAGATTTTTATCCAGCGAATTGCCGACCAAGGCCTGAACATGATCGTTCAGCGCATGCCGCAAAGCTCCCAAGAAAGCCGGCGGCGCGACCAAAATCAACTTGTCGTAATCGTGATTGACTCGGCTGTGTTCCAGTTTGTCCGCGATCAATTTGGCAAAAACCTCAGCTTCGTGATGTTTCAGGTCGGTCGGCGCTTCGAAGGCATGCCCACCCTCGCCATGGCCGCCGGCAATTCCGCCCTGTCGATCGCTAACCTCGTCCTGGTCTCGCATTCTGCCTTCGCTATGCGCCATACCCTCCAGCTCCAGCAACGGCTCCACCCGGCTTACCCATGAGAAAAACCGCGCCCTACTGCTATCCGCTACTACAATCCAAGTACCTGACATAAAGCCTCCTCAATAATTATCTAAAGAATAACAACGTGTGGAACGACGCCGAGTAGTCGGCGCTAAGCTTATATCTATCCCTAGGATTGTATGCCTTGTAGTAAGGATTGTCTAAAACTAAGCTTGATCGGAAAGCCGCTAGAGTCTCTACACATCGAGACCTAACGCCGCCAATATCACCGAGGTCGGCGGCGTTGCAATCCCAGGGCGAACTATTCCTGATCCAAGCCAAACGCCTTGTGCAAGGCACGCACCGCCAGCTCCAAATATTTTTCATCCACCACTACCGAAATCTTGATCTCGGAAGTGGAAATCATCTGGATGTTGATACCTTCGTCGGCCAGCACCTTGAACATGGTACTGGCGATACCGGCATGTGAGCGCATGCCGACGCCTACGATGGAGATCTTGACGATACTGTTATCGCCAATCACCGTGCTGTTGCCGCCCAAGTCGGCCCGCAAGCCTTCCAACACTTTTTGGGCTCGGGCAAAATCGTTGCGGTTAACGGTAAAGGTAAAGTCGGTAGTGCCGTGGGCGGAAATGTTCTGGACGATCATATCGACTTCGATATTTTCGGCGGCGATCGGCCCCAGGATTTTCGACGCCACGCCGGGCAGATCGGACACACCGGTCAACGTCAGCTTCGCCTCGTCCCGGTTGAAAGCTATGCCCGAAATTAACGCTTTTTCCATTTCTGATTCCTCGTAGGTAATAAGAGTGCCATTGCCTTCCGCAAACGAAGACAGTACGCGCAGCTTGACATTATATTTGCCGGCAAACTCGACCGAGCGAATTTGCAACACTTTCGAGCCCAAGCTGGCCATTTCCAGCATTTCCTCAAAAGTAATGCTATCCAGGCGGCGGGCCTTGGGCACCACGCGCGGGTCGGTGGTATAGACGCCATCGACATCGGTGTAGATGTGGCATTCGTCTGCCTTCAATGCCGCCGCCAGCGCCACGCCGGTGGTATCCGAGCCGCCGCGTCCCAAGGTGGTAATGTTGCCGTTTTCGTCCACGCCCTGAAATCCCGCCACCACGACCACCCGGCCGGCATCCAAGTCAGCCCGCATATTGGCCTCGTCGATTTCGCGAATCCGCGCCTTGGTATGAGCACTGTCTGTCAGGATGCGAACCTGGGCGCCGGTGTAGGAACGCGCCTCGCAACCGAGTTGATGCAGCGCCATCGATAATAATGCGATGGTGACCTGCTCGCCGGTGGACAACAATACGTCCATTTCCCGGTCGGTCGGTTGCGGCTGCATTTCTTTCGCCAGCGCCACGAGACGGTTGGTTTCGCCACTCATCGCCGAGACCACTACCACAATCTGATCGCCCGCGTCGTGGGCTTTTTTGACTTTCTCGGCAACTGCCTTGATACGTTCGACCGTACCAACAGAAGTGCCGCCAAATTTATAGACGTACAATGCCATGTTTTTATTGACCTTTTGGCTTTTAGGCTTTTTCAATATGTCGCATCGCGACGGTTAAATAATGCCGAACAACTCCGGCAGACTTGCAACTAAATTATGCTGCCTGTTGATGATGGCTCGCTTCGCAAGCATATCGATACAAGGTTTTGGGTTCTATATCAGCAAAACCCTGATTAAACTCCAAGCATGCCCAGTCCGGGTCGATTCGAGCTGTCTGCAAGGCATCCTCGGCTACAAATGAACTAATCAAATCTTTCAAATCGGTCTGTATGACTTCGCCGCTTTCGAACGTCAATGTAAAACGGTAGCCTTCAATCTGTTCAATCTGCTTTAGTTTCATTTCGTCAATCTAACCGAACAGCTTCATAGTGTCGCTATCGCGACGGATTATTTTAATGTCGGTTCTCGCACCGACAGGCGAGATACTTTTCTTTGCATGTCCAAAGAAAAGTATCCAAAAGAAAAGACACCCGGACGCCGCTTGCATCCTCCGCTCCTCGCTTTTGCAGAGGGTCGACAGAAGGGGCTCCTTGCCCCTATGCCGACGTGCGGAATCCATGCCGCACCCCTACGGGCTATTCTCTACAAAAGCTCCGGTGCTCGGCGCGGCATACGGGACCAAAACCATCCCGCTATTTAAAATTTCGAATTCAAATGTAGGGTACGCATCGCGTACCATGTTCAATCCGTCCTTTTAAAAAGGTACGCGATGCGTACCCTACTTGGCTTATCTCCAAATCGCCCCATCAGTTTTTACGAATTAGTCTTTTCTTTCGGAGGAAGCTCATTATTATTTAATAAATGCCATGACCTTTCATTTAACAGTCCCTGTGAATTATTTTCATCATACTTACAAATCAAAAATTCGCCTTTTCCTTCACCAAAATATTCCGCGACAAGATCATAAATTTTGTACGCTGACAGCTCAGACACAATAAAAAAGGTATTACTAAGCTCAGATCTCCATGTAATTATGCTCTCACATGAATTAACGAAGTCTCTTACTTCTTCTTTTGTCCCCAACGAGCGATTGTATATAAAAATATATGAATTTTTCATTATCGCCCCCCCTCTTTATCATGCTCTCTCAATTGTGAGGAAGGATTTGTAATAGCCTGCAACGTCCTAGCAATGGAAGGAAATGAATCTCCTTTTTCTTGAACTAACTCTAAAGTTCTTTTCCTTATTTGATAATCCTCTGATTGCAATTTATCACGATCAAATATTAGAAGAATTAAAAAACCAAAAATTGTTGCGAAAACAGGAGAAATAATTACTACTTGAACCAGCAGAGAAACTTCTTTTTCGGAAAACAATAAATATGAAAATCCAGGTATTGTGACTATGGCACAAAGCCACAACATTGGATTCAATGCACTTTTGACTCGCAAGCGTCCACCAGCTTCAATCGCCGTATGAGCAATACTTTCCCTAATATCCAAGGCTATCTCCTCCTAAACGAATTATGGGTCTGGATGTACCCATCCTATCTCATTATTTTTCATATTTATTTCATTCCGCGACTAAAAATCTACACCAGCTCGTAGGATGTGCTGAATAAAATAATGCGCATTGATCGCGAACGATGCGACTCCGAAATGTTGGGTTACGCTATTGCTAACCCAACCTACACTGGGACGGGTTTTGTCCCGTTATGCCGTGCCGAGCACCGGAGGCTTTGGACGGAATTGCCCGATAGGGGCGATGCAAGGATGCATCGCGTTTTACGTAGGGGCTGGGACGCCCCTTCGGAAAACCCCGTTCAAAGCCTTCGGAGCGCAGGATCAACGCGGCATCCGGGTTGCCTTTTCTTTGGATACTTTCTTTTGGCAACGCAAAAGAAAGTATCTCGCCTGTCGGTGCGAGAACCGACTTCAAAACAGCCCATCGCGATAGCGACACATAAGCTCCCCAAGTTCGTAGG
Organism: Methylomonas sp. LL1; assembly: GCF_015711015.1. Lineage (NCBI taxonomy): Bacteria > Pseudomonadati > Pseudomonadota > Gammaproteobacteria > Methylococcales > Methylococcaceae > Methylomonas > Methylomonas sp. LL1. Next base: position 3,853,296 of record NZ_CP064653.1, on the reverse strand, counting down.
ATGATGAACAAAGTGAAGCACATCGATCGCGAACGATGCGCCTCCTTGCGTCGGCAGCATCCTACAGTCAAATCTACAAAATCAATTATCAGCTTTCGACAGTCCCGTATGCCGCGCCGAGCACCCGAAGGGCAAGGCACACGGATATGCCGAGTGAGCTAAGCGGCGTCCGGGTCGCCTTTTCTTTGGATACTTTCTTTTGGCGACGCACAAATTCGCCAGAAGCGAATTTGAACAGCCAAAGGCTGGCCCGCAGGGTGAAAGCCAGGGATGGCTTTTATAGCAAAAAGTATCGCGGTTGTCGGTCCGCGAACCGACTTCAAAACAATCCGTCGCGATAGCAACACATTTAAACCAGTTAACTTTTTAATAACTAAAGGCTAAATAACCTCACCCTCTTCATACAAAGTCTCCGGCGCAATATCCGCCCCATTCGGCCAGGATATACTCCAACCATCGACAAAAAACTTCTGAAAATACTGTTTATCCTTCAATGGCTCGAAAACCTCGCCATTCAACCATTTCCAACAATCGGCAATCCTTTTTTCGCCGTTATCAAAAGTCAGCTTGATTTTGTAATCGCTTAAATATTCGGCATCAACAACAACGGGCATGTATTGCATGGCTGTTCTCCTCTAATTGAGAGGTTCAATTCTATCAATCTGTTTACCTTGCGTGGCTTTATGCCAATTTTGCATGAGTTCGTTTTGATGAAGCAACGCCCACTCCTGTATCAATTTCTTGGCCGTCTTGGAGGTAATATTGCCTTTGACCATGTTGCCATCAATGCTGAATACACCTCTTTGACCTTGATACTCGGCATGAAAATGTGGCGGATTGTGCTCGTTATGAAACATTCGAATAATTATTCCAAAAAACATCGATACATAAGGCATCGCATTCCCTCATCTCAAAAATTATTCAGTCTGTTTCCAAGCCCTCTGCGCCATTTCCGACAAAGTCTCCACCGATTCCCCAACCCAAAGCTGTTTCTGCCATTCGGCATAATCGAACTTATCGCGCTTTATCAAAATAATAAAGCGTTCGGCATCGACCATGCCCAACGATGAAAAAATAGATTCAAATCCGCTATTAATAACTTCGCTATCTGTTCTCATGAATCTGTCTCTTCTTGAATAAACGTCAACGGATTAACAACGTTAAGATCAGTTAGTTTCTTAACCCAGCCTTTCTCTCACCCATTCCGGCACCGCCGCCAGCGCCGCCGGCAATCCGGCAGGATCATTACCCCCGGCTTGCGCCATATCGGGCCTGCCGCCACCTTTGCCGCCGACTTGGGTAGCGACGAAATTCACCAATTCGCCGGCTTTGACCTTGTCCATCGCATCCTTGGAAACGCTGGCGATCAGGCTGACTTTGTCGCCGCTCACCGCCGCCAACACCAAGGCCGCACTGCCCAGTTTGTTTTTTAGTTGATCAGCCAGATCGCGCAGAGCCTTCGGATCGACGTCGTCCAGTTTCACGGCCAACACTTTGACGCCGTTGACATCGACCGCCTGGCCGGTCATTTCGTCGCCGGCCGAGCTGGCCAGTTTGGATTTGAGTTTTTCCAGCTCTTTTTCCAGGTTGCGGTTCTTTTCCAACAACTGTTGAACCTTGTCGGCGGTTTTATCCGGCGCGGCTTTCAGCAGGCTGGCGATGCTGAGCAAGGCTTTTTCACGCTGTTCTATCCATTCCAGGGCGCCTTGGCCGGTGACGGCTTCAAGACGTCTGACGCCGGCGGCGACGCCGGTCTCGCCGACGATTTTGAACAAGCCGATGTCGCCGGCTCTATCAACGTGAGTGCCGCCGCACAACTCGGTGGAGAAGTCGCCGATTTTCAACACCCGCACTTCGTCGCCGTATTTCTCGCCGAACAGGGCCATCGCGCCGGCTTTCACCGCGTCGTCTTTAGCCATGATTTCGGCGGCCACCGGGTTGTTCAAACGAATCTGTTCGTTGACCAAGCGTTCGACGGTGGCAATTTCCGCCGCCGTCATCGGCTCGAAATGCGAAAAGTCGAAACGCAGGCGCTCGGCGTTGACCTGAGAACCTTTCTGTGCCACATGTTCGCCCAGCGTAGCTCGCAAGGCGGCATGCAGCAAATGGGTCGCGGAGTGGTTGCGTTCGGTGGCCTTGCGGATTTCGGCGTCGACGCTGACTTCGCAAGCTTGGCCCTCGTTCAGTACGCCTTGCAACACCTTGCCTTTGTGCAAGAACAGTTTACCGCCCTGCTTTTGGGTATCGTGGACTTCGAAGACAGCGCCGTCGCATTCGATGCGTCCGCTGTCGCCGACCTGGCCGCCGGACTCGGCATAGAACGGCGTTTGATCAAGAATCACCACGCCTTCGTCGCCGGCTTCCAGGCTATCGACCGGCAGACCTTTCTTGAACAGGCCGAGGATTTGCACCGAGCCGTCCAGATGGAAATAACCGGTAAATTCGGTAGCGCTGTCGTGCTTGATGTCTTGATCGTAATCGGCCGCGAAACTGCCCCCGGCGCGGGCACGGTCGCGCTGAGCAGCCATTTCCACTTCGAAGCCGGCGTGATCGACACTGAGGTCGTGTTCGCGAGCGAAATCGGCGGTCAAATCCACCGGGAAGCCGTAGGTATCATAAAGTTGAAACACCACATCGCCGGGGATGACGTGACCGTCCAGCTTGGCGACGCAAGTTTCCAGGATTTTCATGCCTTGTTCCAGGGTCTCGGCGAAGCGCTCTTCCTCTTTTTTCAAGACGCGCTCGACCTGCTCCTGGGCCTTGGCCAGTTCCGGATACGCTTCGCCCATTTCGGCGACCAGCGGCGCGACCAGTTTGTAGAAGAAAGTGTCTTTAATGCCCAAACGGTAACCGTGACGGATTGCGCGGCGGACAATGCGGCGCAACACGTAGCCACGGCCTTCGTTGGACGGCAGTACGCCGTCGGCCACCAAAAATGCGCAGGAACGGATGTGGTCGGCAATAACCCGCAACGAGCTATTGGTCAAGTCGTCGGTGCCAGCCAAGCTCGCCGCCACTTTCAACAGGTTTTGGAACAAATCGATTTCGTAGTTGCTGTGCACACCCTGCATCACGGCGGAAATCCGCTCCAGGCCCATGCCGGTATCGACCGATGGCGCCGGCAGCGGCGTCAGATTGCCATCCTTGTCGCGGTCGTATTGCATGAACACCAGGTTCCAGATTTCAATGTAGCGGTCGCCATCTTCGTCCGGACTGCCTGGAGGGCCGCCGGCGACATGTTCGCCATGATCGTAGAAGATTTCGGTGCAAGGTCCGCACGGGCCGACGTCGCCCATCGACCAGAAATTGTCCTTGGCGCCGATTCTGGAAAAGCGGGTCGGGTCGATCTTGACGTCTTCCAGCCAGATGGCTTCGGCTTCGGAGTCTTCGTCGAACACCGTTACCCATAATCTTGTCGGCGAAATGCCCAATTCCTTGGTCAAGAAGTCCCAGGCAAAATGGATCGCATCGCGTTTAAAGTAATCGCCGAAACTGAAATTACCCAGCATTTCGAAGAAAGTATGATGACGCGCGGTATAGCCGACGTTTTCCAGGTCGTTATGCTTGCCGCCGGCGCGAACGCAACGCTGGCTGGTGGCGGCGCGGGTGAAATCAAGCTTTTCGCGGCCCAGGAACACATCCTTGAACTGCACCATCCCGGCGTTGGTGAACAACAATGTCGGATCATTGCCCGGTATCAGCGAACTGGAAGGGCGCACGGCGTGGCCGTGTTGGCGAAAGAATTCCAAAAAGGCGGCCCGTAATTCGGCGCTGGTCATTTTTTTCATGGTGGTTATTTCGGTTGATTTAATTTCAATTTTTAAATTTGGATTCAATAATCACGGCCGATCCCGGCCTTGCAACTCAAGATAAGCCGGAAACGCCACAGCTAAACTGGCAATCTGCGGAGTAACTGGCAGGAATTTGACACAATCCGATTCAATGACATCTTCAAGCCATTGCTCGAATTCGCCACCCAATTCGATTCTTCCGTGCCGAACCAACCACGCCATCTCGAAAACGGAAATCGCGGAAACAGCTACTTCATCGGCTTGCTCGATTAAATCGACAATACCGGACGACAATCGCCCCGGAATCTGATTAATCCACCAATACCAAATATGCGTATCCAATACGATCAATCGGCCAACCCCCAATCCTCGGCCGACAGCGTGTTGATGACGTCACCCAATTCTTTCACTCGTCCCGCGAATTGCGCGGGCGGCCTGCGTTTTCTGATCGGCGTAGCTGATTGATCTTCATCCAGCAATGACACCGTGACCACGATGCGGTGGTGTTGCAAGTATTTGGGAATAACAATTGCCTCGGGTGCATCGTCATACACTTGCCGAAATTGCGGAGTCGACAACATAAGATCATTTGAATGTGCTGTCATTTTGCTTATCTCGCTAGTTGGCATTTTTGTTCGTCATGCAGACTTCACTTTCCTCCGAATACGCTTCGCTATTCGGAGCTACGGACTTCGGTTTTTTGTTCTAAACAAACGTAGGTCGGGTTACGTTACGCTAACCCGACCTACATAGTTTGATTTTCAATTCCGCAAACAAGCGTTTAATCATCTCGCCGCTAAAGCCGCGCTGCTGCAGGAAGCGGCTGCGTTTCAGCCATTCGGCCTGAGTCAACGATTTCTCTTCGCCGTATTTGCCGATATAAACGTCCAGCAGCAGGTTCCGCCAGCCACCGCCCTGTTCTTCGGCCTGTGCATCCAGGTCGGCATCGTCTATGCCGCGCTGCTGCAACTCGTAACGTATCCTTATCGGGCCGTAGCCATTTTGAATGCGCTGCCGGACATAGCATTCGGCGTAACGGTCATCGTTCTGCCAGTTTTGCTCGGCCAAAACCTCAATGACCGGTTCGACCTCGTCGCGCTGAAAACCCCTCAGCGCCAGCTTATCCAGCAACTCGCGCCGGCTATGTTCGCGCCGGGCCAGCAAGCGTAAACAGACCGCTTCGATTTGTGACCGTCGCTCAGTCGCCGTCGACGAATTCGGTGTCGTCCGCGTCTGTATCATGTGATGGCGCTACCGTTGCCAGTTTTGCAAAGGCTTTTTCACGGATTGCGGCTTCCAGTTCCTTGGCTTTATCCGGATTATCTCTCAAGAACTGCTTGGCATTATCCTTGCCTTGGCCGATTTTCTCGTTGTTGTATGCGTACCAGGAACCGGACTTTTGTACGAAGCCAAACTCGACCCCCAGATCGACCAGTTCGCCGAAGAAGGACACGCCTTCGCCGTACAAAATCTCGAAATCGGCCTGTTTGAACGGCGGCGCCACCTTGTTTTTGACCACTTTGACGCGAGTTTCGTTACCAATCACCTCGTCGCCTTTCTTGATCGCGCCGATGCGGCGGATATCCAAACGTACCGAGGCATAAAATTTCAAGGCGTTACCGCCGGTGGTGGTTTCGGGATTACCGAACATCACGCCGATTTTCATCCGCAACTGGTTGATGAAAATCACCAAGGTGTTGGAACGCTTGATGTTGGCGGTCAATTTACGCAAGGCTTGCGACATCAAACGCGCCTGCAAGCCCATGTGCGAATCGCCCATGTCGCCTTCGATTTCGGCTTTCGGCGTCAAGGCCGCCACCGAGTCGATCACCACGATGTCGACCGCGCCGGAGCGTACCAGCATGTCGGTGATTTCCAGGGCCTGTTCGCCGGTATCCGGTTGGGAAACCAATAAATCGTCGATATTGACGCCGATCTTTTGCGCATAGACCGGATCCAGCGCGTGCTCGGCATCGACAAACGCCGCCGTGCCGCCCAGTTTCTGCATCTGGGCGATGGTTTGCAGGGTCAAGGTGGTTTTACCGGACGACTCCGGGCCATAGATTTCGATGATGCGCCCGCGCGGCAAGCCGCCGACACCGAGGGCAATATCCAAGGACAGCGAGCCGGTCGACACGACCTCAATATCGCGGCTGGCGGCGACATCGCCCATCCGCATCACGGAGCCTTTGCCGAATTGTTTCTCGATCTGCATCAACGCGGCGCCTAGCGCCTTTTTTTTGTTCTCGTCCATATCTGTACCCGGTATATCCGTGACTGATGAAAGCGGGCCATTATCACACAGATAGCCGCCTGTAAAACAGTATCCCTGCAATCCGCGGCTGCTTAAATTCGGTTTAGCGCAACCGCGTCACTGGCTATCGATAATCTCCAGGCAACGCTGAAAAGCACTGCGCACAATGAAAAAAGTCATTGCCAGCGGATACGACAAATAATGCTCGGGCAACGCCAGACCAAGCAAAACCAAACCAGCCAACCAGCAGGTGTCAAATCGGACTAAATACTGCTGCAGATAACGCAAGGCCTCTTGAGAGGCCTGATCGAAGCGATGACTTTTATTGATGAACGCCAGCAACATCCAACCGCTGAGTACGGCGTAATACACCGGAAACACATCAAAAATCGGCGAACCTTTGCTAAAAAGCGGCTCCCAGTAACCATACCAAGCCCACAAACCGCTACAGGCAAAACCGTCATGCCAAACACTGCCGGGCAGCTTTTTCAGGCAGCCGGCCAATAGAAAAATAACCGCCAGACCGGCAGCGGCCATCCATACCGGCTCGATGTTCAGGAGGGGTAAATACAGGCTTTGGATTTGGATCAATGCAGTCAGCGTTAAACAGCAGATGATGAAGATAGGCATGAAAATCGGGTCCTTTTCGACGCAAGCCTAAGCGACTCGTAGCAGCGGCACGGCCGCCAATAAAGTCTTGGTGTAATCATGGCGCGGCTGGGTCAACACCTGTTCGACCCGGCCATATTCGACGATCTTGCCTTGGTACATTACCGCCACCTCGTCGGCCATTTCCGCCACCACGCCCAGATTGTGGGTGATCAGCAAATAGCTCAAGCCTTGTTGTTTCTGCAGGTTTTTCAACAACTCGATAATTTGTGCCTGCACCGATACGTCCAACGCGCTGGTCGGCTCATCGCAGATGATCAATTTCGGCCGCACCGCCAACGCGCGCGCGATACAGATACGCTGGCGCTGGCCGCCGGAAAATTCGTGCGGATAACGTAACGCCGCCTCAACCGGCAAGTCCACCTGATGTAACAATTCCGCCACCCGGTTTTGCTTTTCTTCGCGGCCAATGTCGGGACGCAACGCAGTCAATCCTTCGACGATGATGTCGCCGACCAGCATGCGCGGATTCATCGCCGCGAATGGATCCTGAAACACGATTTGCATTTCGGCACGCTGCCTACGCAAGGTTTCGCCGCTTAATCGGGTCAAGTCGACACCGCCGAACAACACCCGTCCGGCATGGGCCGGAATCAGATTCAGCAAGCCCTTGCCCATGCTGGTCTTGCCGCAACCGGATTCTCCGACCAGCGCCAGCGTCGTGCCGGCATGCAACTCAAAATCGACCCCGTCCACAGCCTTGACGTGACCGACCAGCCGTTTGAACACACCTTTGCGGATAGGGTAGTAAACCTTGAAGTCCTCGACTTTCAGCAGAGGAGAGGCGGATTTGCTTTCCTTGCCGAGGCAGCTTTCCATCTTCGGCAACGCCGCCAGCAATTTCAGGCTGTAAGGATGTCGGGCCTGTTTAAAAAACTCCTGGGTCGTCGCGGTTTCGACGATCTTGCCGTTTTGCATCACCGCGATACGGTCGGCGATATTCGATACCAGCGCCAGATCGTGGCTGATCAGCCACAAGGCCATGCCGGTTTGTCTCTGAATATTTTTTAGTAAATCCAGAATTTGAGCCTGTATGGTCACGTCCAGCGCCGTGGTCGGCTCGTCGGCGATCAACAAATCCGGCTGGCCGGCCAAGGCAATCGCAATCATCACACGTTGGCGCTGTCCGCCGGACAATTGATGCGGATATTCGTTGAGACGCCGCACGGGGTCGGGGATTTCGACTTGCTGCAACAATTCCAGTACCCGCTGCTGAACTTCACTACCGGACAACTGGAAATGAATATGCAACACCTCGGCTATCTGCTCGCCAATAGTCAGCACCGGATTCAACGACGACATCGGGTCTTGGAAAATCAGGCCTATGCGGCGGCCGCGTAGCTTGCAGAACTCGATTTCCGGAATATTCAGCAAATCATCGTTTTGCAATGCCATCGATCCGGCATGCATCTTTGCTGCATTCGGTAGCAAGCGCAACACCGACAGCGCGGTAATCGACTTGCCGGAACCGGATTCGCCAACCAGGGCGAAGGTTTCGCCGGGGTGGATGTCGAAGCTGATATTGTCAACCACATCGGCATTGCCAAATGCAACACTTAATCCTTCCACTTTCAACAAAGTATTAACCACGCGCAGCCCTCCTTGGATCAAACGCATCCCTGACACTATCGGCAAACAAATTCGCCGCCAGCACCAACGCGAACATGAACACAAACGCCGCCGCCAGCGACCACCACACCACCGGTTCGCGGGCCATTTCCAGGCGGGCGCTGTTGATCATGTTGCCCCAACTATGGGTAGTGGGATCGACGCCGATGTTGATGTAGGACAGCACGGCCTCGGCCAGCACCAGAGAGCTGAAATCCAGCACCACGCTAATCAAAACGATGTGCATCACATTGGGCAGGATGTGGCGGAACAGTATCATCGCCGGTTTGACGCCCAGCGCCTGCGCGGCCAATACATACTCCATCTCGCGCAGCTTCAAGGTTTCGGCGCGTAGCAAGCGACATAGGCCGGTCCAACTGGTGACGCCCAGAATCAGGCACAGAAAAAGCAGGCGCATGTCGGCCCGCACCAGCGAATTATTAAAATCCTCGGCGTGGTTGGTCATGTAGACCTGTACCATCAGAATCGAGGCGGCTATCAATAACACGCTGGGGATCGAGTTCAGCGTGGTATAAATGAACTGAATCAGATCGTCGACCCAACCCTTGAAAAAGCCGGCCATGATGCCGAATACGATAGCCAGCGGCAGCATCACCAAGGTGGTCAACGAGCCAATCACCAGGCCGGTGCGTATGCTTTTCAAAGCCTGATAAAACACATCCTCTCCAACCTTATCGGTGCCGAGCACATGGTAAAAAGCCGACAAGGAAAACAGGGTGTAAAACAATGACACGACTAAAAACATCACCAGCCATACCGCCTTGCCGCTAGAACTGCGCATGAACCGCCTGCTGCGTTCGCGTTTATCGCCCCAGGCAAACAACAAAATCATCAGCATCAAGCCGGCGCCTTTGCTAAAACCGCCCAGAGTTTTCAACAATACATCGCGATTTAATTCGCTGTCCGGATCGTGCAAATGCGCGCCGCCATAGGTCAAACGCGGATAATCCCAGCGGGTAGCGCCATCCTCGGCGGTAAGGGTTTCCTTGGCATACAGATAAGCCGAGAACGGCGCGGAATAGGTTTTTTCGCTGTGTGAGCGCATGGTGGAGCAGGCCACATCCAGCAGACTGATAGCGTCGTTACTGCGGCTATCAGTATCCTTGAAATGAATCGAATCGGCCAAGCCGATCAGCGCGAAACACAACAGTAGCGTCAGCGAGGCCATCGCCACCGGGCTGGCGGCGATTTTATGCAAGGGCCTACGCATATGCTGCTGGCGACTTAGATACCAAGCCAGCATGCCGGCGGCCACTACCAGCAGATAAATCAACGCGTCGGTCCATAACACCAGCATCAGTTCAACCTCACGCGCGGATCGACCAAGGTGTAGGAAATATCGGTCATCAACAAACCGGCTATGTACAAGGCGGAACCCAGAAACACCATGGAGCGGACGATAGCGAAATCCTGCCGATTGATCGCATCGATAGTGTAACTACCAAGGCCAGGGATGCTAAAGAACGATTCCATGATCAAACTGCCCATGAACAACAGCGGCAATACCACCACCACGCCGGTCAGGATAGGGATCATCGCATTCTTCAGCACATGCTTGAACAACACCTGGGTTTCCGTCAGCCCCTTGGCGCGGGCGGTACGCACGTAGTCTTTTTCCACTTCTTCCAGAAACAATGTTCGATACCAACGCACACCGGAACCGATGCCGGCCACCACGCTGATAATGACCGGCAATATCAGAAACTTAGCGGCCGCCAGGCCTTCGTCGTACCCCGAGATCGGCACCAGTTTCAGCAGTTTGCCGATGAAGAACTGGCCGCCGATGATGTAAAACAACGACGATACCGACATCAGCATCACGCAGACCACACTGCTGGCCAATTCCAGATAGCTGTTGCGGAACAGCACCATCAGCAAAGCCAGCGTGATATTGACCAATAATCCGACCAGCAGTGAAGGCAAGGCCAGCGCCAGACTCGGCCACATGCGTTGCTGAATGTCGGTGCCGATGTTGCGGCCGCTGTCGGAAATGCCGAAATCGAATAAAAACAAATTCACCGATTTTTGATAAAAAATGGTCTCGGTCAACTGCTTGCCGCCATCCTGCCCGCCATTCCACAACAAGGGCAGGTCGTAACCGTGCTGATGCTTCCAATTCTGAATGGCCTGCTCGGTGACATGTTTTTGCCCCAGTTGCATGCGCGCCATGTCGTCCGGACTGTTGACGACGAAGAATAAGACGAAGGTCAGCACGTTGACCGCCATCAGCAGCGGTAATGCATAGAGAAAGCGGCGGATGATGTAGGTGATCATGTCTGGTTGGCAATGTCCACTGGTATTGGAATTAAGCCCCATTCTCGCAACTTTGGCGTTTTTCAACAAACGGCAAATTGAAGTGATAGGCGAGAAAAGATTATGCTGGTAACCTTAGGCCGAGACGCTTTTGTGGTGAGCGCCTTTGCTTCGTATATTTATGCACAGAAACAGAAAGATTTTATATGCACACATTAAACAAAAAAATTACAAAAAATGTCGCGCTGACGGTTTTTGGCGCATTGTTTTTAACATGCAACCCCGCATGGGCAAAATCCGATATGCAACTGCAGGAAGAAGCCCTGAAGGCACGGGAAATGAGGCACCAGGACGGCATGGGTCATTCGATGCATCAAAAATCGGAAGATTCTAGCGGCGGATTTCGGGGTGTTTTTTACGGTTACTTGCCGTGTAAGGAAGAGGGGTGCGACGGCATCAAGCAAACCCTGTCGCTAAAACCCAGGAACAATTATTTGCTGGTCACACAATTTACCAAAGAGTTTTCAATGCGAGAGTATTACGAAAAAGGCAAATACGATTGGGACGATAAAACCCATATCCTGACGTTGACGCCCAGTAAGGAAGGCGCCGCCAAACGGCTATATACCATTCAAGACGAAGGAGCCTTGGTCACGCTGGACAGTGACGGCAAGCCGATGTCGGGCGATCAGGAAGACTACACCTTGAGCAGAAGCGATAGGGGCAAGACCCGGCAAGTGCATATTCACTAAAATAGCGATCGTGCCCAATGATGGGTAGGCGATCATGTGTTTGGTTGAGCGCATCTATCGATATGAGGGCTATACATCTTTCGTCTCGGCGCCGTTATCGCCGAATCAACAACATTTCATCGAGATAAGCTTGAATGGCCCTATCATGAGTCACGGTACGCAAGTTTTCATGACTAACTTGAACATGATAGGGCAAATTGTTGAGTCTGGCCTATCTATCGACGACGAACAACCAACATGCTCAGGCCGGAAAAAAACAACCAAAAGGCTGCAGGCACCGGCACAACAGCAGCTTCGATATGATACGTGTAGCCACCGCCAAAAGAGAAAAAGACGTCAGGCTGCGTGCCGTTAATTAAAATTTTGGTCCCTTGTAACTGTCCAGTCAGCGAAGATTCACCGAAAGAACTACCGGAACAAAAAGTATCCGGCCCTAAAGGCAATGCACATGGATTATTGCTACCAAAAAACTCTGTAGCCGTATTCATAAAGCTAGGGAAATTTGGAAATCTAAACTCGGAAGATAACCCGTCCGCAATCAGTGATGGCTTCACCAACTCAAGCCAATTAGTCGAATAGGTAAAAGTGCCTTGGCTACCGTCGGTATCGCCGTCAAGATAGTAATCCCACCAATAACGTTTCATCTCTGCGTCAAAACTACCCGCCAAGTCATAAGTTTGAATAGCCGACGAACCATCATCAGGAAAAACTAATGTACCGGAAGTAAAAGAAACACTACTCTGTTCAGAGTTGATGACATAGTGTTTAGTGTCGATCAGATCGACACCGCCACCGACTACGATGACGGCATCAGCTTTACCCACACTGAGTACCGCAATCCACGATATACCTAATAGCCTTACTATTTTGTTCGTAAACAATTTCATGAAATAAGTTCCTTTATTTTGAAAAATGGAGGCTTACACAACTGTGTCGCCGTAGCCATTGTGAGGAGTGATTCCATAAAAGTAAAACAAAATCAACTGAGCCTAAAACGCTAGACATCACCTCTCTTGTTGTTGTCGCCGATAAGCCTTAACCGCTGGATAGATCGCAACCCCCAATAGCGCTATCAACACCAATAACGGCCAAAACTCAGCCTGGTTCCATTCCCGGCGCTTTTGCTCGCGCAACCCGGTATCGATTCGGCTGTATTTCAAGCGGTTGCTGATCATCCGCGCCGGTTTCAGGTTTTTATACCAGCTGTGCAACAAGGCGAAATCCTTGGGGTAATAACCGAACAACCACGGAGCATCCTGGCGCAATATCGTCTGCATGCGATCAATGATGATCTGGCGCTCCGGGCCGTTGTCCATGTTGCGCATTTGCTCGAACAGGCGGTCGAATTCCGGATTGGCGTAATTGCCGGCGTTTTCCCCGCCCTGCTTGACCTTGGAATTGGGGCCATAAAGCAGAAAGAAAAAATTCTCCGGATCGGGATAATCGGCATTCCAACCCCAGACGAAAATCTGCGCGGCTCCGGTGCGCATTTTTTCCTGAAAACGGTTGTAATCGGTGCCGCGTATCACCAGTTGTATGCCCAGCTTTTCGAACTGCTTGCGATACCAGTTCATCAAGGCTCTGTCGTCGGTGCCGACGGCGGTGGTATCGAAATAGAGCAGCAAAGCTTCGCCGGTTTTGGGATCGATGCCGTTGGGATAGCCGGCCTCGGACATTAATTGTTTGGCTTTTTCGATAGCTTTGCGCTGCGGTTTGCCGTTTTGCCATTGATACACCACGGGATTGATGCCGTCTTCGCCGTCTTGATGGCCGAATATGCCCGGCGGCAACGCGCCTTGGGCGGCGACACCCCGGCCGTTGGCGAAAATGGCAATATATTCTTCATAATCGACCGCGATGGAAATGGCTTGACGCAATTTGCGGTTTGCATCCGAACCGCCGCCAATTACTGGATCCAACATGTTAAAGCCCATGTAAAACACCGAAGTCGCCACCAAGGTCTGCAGTTGAATCTGTTTATCCCGCATAATAGGCGTCAGTTGCGGATCGCCGCTGCCGGAAAACTGCACGGCTTGGTCGAAACTGTCGGAGGCAATACCGGAAGCATCGTAGTAACCTTGCAAAAACTTGGCCCAGTAAGGAATAGTTTCTTTTTCCAGCGTGTAAACTACCTTGTCGACGAACGGCAGAGGCTGGCCGGCATCGTCCAGCCAACCGGCTTCACGGTCGCCTGGCTCACCTTCGACCGGATAAAAATCCGGGTGATAATTGGGGTTTTTGGCCAGCACCATGCGCCGATTGGGATTGTTCTCCTCCAGCCAATACGGCCCGGTGCCTACCGGAAACCAGTCCAATGTGATGTTTTGCTTTTTCAACTCCGGCTGGGCATAAAAGGCATCGGCTTCCCACGGCATCGGCGCGAAAAACGGCATCGCCAGCCAATATTGAAATTGCGGGTATTTGCCTTTGATGCGTATCCGATACTGATGATCGTTGACGGCCTGCACACCGCTCATGGATTGGTTTTTAAGCTCGGCAATATCGATTTTGCGGGTCTGTTGAGCGAACTCGGCAAAGCCGTCGATATAGCCCGCCATCAGTTCGGCGATAGGCGACTGGATTTTCGGATAGGCCAGGCGTTTGATCTGATACACATAATCCTCGGCCAGCAACTCACGGCTTTGCTGTATCGGGAAATCTTTTATCGTGCTGCTGGAGGCCAATTGCTGATCGTTTAGCGTGTGATACAAAAACCGCCCTTGATCATTACGGCTAAATGCCGGATGCGGCTGATAACGGATGCCGGACTTGATGGTTATCAGATACTCGCTGTAAACAATATCCCGCTCGCCGGCATTGTCCGCTAACGGATTGCCTTGGGCATCCAGATAGCGCACCCTGGGCATATCGGCCGCCGTCAGCGGCTGCAATTGATAGGGGCGTTTTAAATAATGATATTGCAGCGGCGGTTCGTAAATCTGGCCGATAAAACCGTATTCATCGCTGCTGTAGGCAACGGCGGGGTCCAAATGCTTGGGCCGTTCGGCAAACGACGAGTAGAGGATGGTCTGCTCGCTATCGGCCTTCGGATAGGGATTATTGAGTTGGGAAATATCGCACGCGGTTTGCGAAAAACCCAACAGCAGCAGGAGCATGGCGCGAATTTTTGGAATAGCCAAAGTGCGGGACATCATTAGATGGTTAGAAAACTTGCCAATTTTTCAATACTGGTGCCATGGCGACCGTCCGAATATTGCTAAGGCGATTTATGACAATAACTATACCCAATCCAAGCAATTTGCCGTTGACTGAGCGGAGTCGAAGTCACCCATTCGCCAATCTCCGCATAGGGTAGTGGCGATACAACCCTATGCGGCATAAAGGCCTTATGCCAGATTGCTTATCGGTGCTTCCGGATTGACGTCGGCCTCGTAATCGACCCCGTCCACCTCAAAGCCGAACAACTTCATAAACTCGTGTTTATAACCGGCGAAATCGGTCAAGGCGTTGATATTGTCATTGTTGACCTGTTGCCACAATGCATTGACCTTGTCCTGCACTTGCGGTTGCAGTTCTTTTAAATCGGCGCGCAGGCGGCCTTCGTCGTCCAGTATCGGGCTGGCTCCGTACAGGCTGTCGCGGAACAAGCCGTTGACTTGTTCGATGCAGCCTTCGTGGCTGCCCTGTTCCTTCATGACTTTGAACAGCAATGCCAAATACAACGGCATTACCGGAATCGCCGCGCTGGCTTGGGTGACCACGGCTTTCAATACCGACACGCGGGCATCGCCGCCCAGTGCCGCCAATTTGGCGCGGATATCGATGACGCGCTTGTCCAAGTCTTTCTTGGCCGCCCCTATGGTGCCGTCCCAATAGATGTCCCAGGTGACTTTTTCGCCCAGATAGGTAAAAGCGGTGGTTTTGGCGCCTTCCGCCAGCACGCCGGCTTCGGCCAAGGCGTCTATCCACATTTGCCAGTCTTCGCCGCCCATTACCGCCACGGTGTTATCGATTTCTTCCTGCGTTGCAGCCGGCAAGGTAAACGATTTAATCACTTCCTTATCGGTGTCAATGCCGTTTTGCACCAAATCCTTGCCTATCGGTTTCAGCGTCGAGTTGTGGGTAACGCCGGTTTTGGGGTGAGTGCGGCGCGGCGCGGCCAGACTGTAAATCACCAGATCGACTTTACCCATGTCCTGCTTGATGGCGGCTATGGTTTTTTGTTTGATGTCGTCGGAAAAGGCGTCGCCGTTGATGCTTTTGGCGTACAAGCCTTCGGCTTCGGCGAATTTATGAAACGCCGCCGAATTGTACCAGCCAGGCGTACCCGGTTTATCGGCCGTACCTTCGCGCTCAAAGAACACACCCAGGGTTTTGGCGCCGGCGCCGAAAGCGGAAACGATGCGCGAAGCCAGTCCGTAGCCGGTGGAAGCGCCCAAAATCAGCACGTTTTTGGGGCCGCCCGCGATAGCGCCGCAAGCTTTGACATACTCGATCTGCTGTTTGACATTGGCTTCGCAGCCGACCGGATGGGTGGTAACGCACATAAAACCGCGTACACGAGGTTTGATAATCATGTTGCTCCTCAAATCAAGCCATGAAAAAAATTAAGAATTGGGCTGCGTCGGCAACCTTTTTTATTGTAAATGTTGAAGTTTATCCCATGATATGGCCGAATAGGAAAATAATATCGATTCCTTGTGAATCGAAAAACTTAGTTCAATTCAGCAATGGCAACTATCGACAGCAAGCTCCAGAACACGTTTGCGGCGCTCATCGAGAAACTTGTACGGCCCCTGGATCAAGCTAAACCTTCAAATTCGGTATTGCCGCAAAATCTCGCCCTACCTGCTGCCGGCCGGATTAATGCTAAAATCGAGCCATTTTTAACTGACCGCCCTCTCGCATTATGAATGCTCCAGCCGCGCTTTACGAATCCTCCCTTCCCAACCTGAAACTGCTCGGACGCGGTAAAGTCCGCGATATGTATGAAATCGACGACCGGCATTTACTGATCGTCACCAGCGACCGAATGTCCGCTTTTGACGTCATCATGCCCGATCCGATCCCCGGCAAGGGCCGCGTCTTGACCAGGGTTTCCAATTTTTGGTTTGAAAAAATGCGGGACATCATCCCCAACCATCTGGCGCACGATCTGAGCCTGGAGCAGGTGATCCCCGACCCGCAATTGCGCCAACAAGTGGAAGGGCGGGCAATCATCGTCAAGCGTTTAAAACCGCTACCGGTTGAAGCCATCGTCCGCGGCTATCTGATTGGTTCCGGCTGGAAGGATTATCTGGCCAGCGGCGCGGTGTGCGGCATTCAACTGCCGACCGGCTTGCAACAAGCTCAGCAACTACCCGAGCCGATCTATACTCCATCCAGCAAGGCCGAAATCGGCGTTCATGATGAAAACATCAGCTTCGCCGATACGGTGAAATTGATGGGCCAAGATATCGCCGAAAAAGTCCGCGATGTCAGTATTCAACTATACAGTGCCGCCGCCGACTACGCCCGCCAACGCGGCATCATCATTGCCGACACCAAGTTCGAATTCGGCTTGGATGACGACGGCACGCTGTATTTGATCGATGAAGCGTTGACACCGGACTCCTCCCGTTTCTGGCCGGTGGAGCAATATCGAGTCGGCATCAGCCCCCCCAGCTTCGATAAACAGTATTTGCGCGATTATCTGGAAACCCTGGACTGGAACAAAACCGCGCCCGGACCTAAGTTGCCGGACGAAGTCTCGCAAAAATGCGCCGATAAATATCGCGAAGCGGAACTCAAGCTGATTGGCGATTAAAGCGCTATTCCCCGCAAAGAAAAAAGGCCCGTATCGAGCAATGCTCGATACGGGCCTTTTGGTTGTTACAAGCTCGATTTACTTGTCGACGTCCATTTCTTCGGCGGCCAGTTTTTTACCCGGAATGTAATTGGGCGCCACGCTAATCAGAATAGTCAAGAAGGTGGCCACGTAAGGCACCGCTTGCACCGCCAACACGGCAACCCACAGGCGGCCGCTGGTATTGTCGAACTGAGGCTCCATCCGCATCGCGACGATGCCCGCCACCAATAAACTCAACAGCAACAGCTCCTGCCAAATCACCAACAAACCGGCGATCAATGGGCCCTGCGCTTCGTATTTAGGGGTGCGCATGAACGGTTTGCCGGATGTAAACAGGCCTTGCAGCGTACCGCGCGCCACGGTATGCGTCAGCGATAAACCCGCCAATGCCGCCCCCAGGGATTGGAACAACGAACAGGCCACGCGCGCCTTGTACAACCACAGCCCGCGCAAGACTTTAAACACAAACAAGCCTATGGTAGGCAGCAGGAATGCATTGATCGGTAGCTCGCTATGGTACGGATTGAGGACCAGCATAGTCGTCAACACCAAGCTGGCTCCGGTAAACAACAATGCCAACGCATCGGAAAACCACGGCAACCAGCCCGCCACGAAGTAATAGCGCTGGGCCGAGGTGAGCGCGGACTTTTTGTTGGGCAAAAAGTGCCGCCAGTGCTTCTTGATGATTTGCATCGCACCGTAAACCCAGCGGAAGCGTTGGGTCATGTAACCGGAGAACGTATCCGGCATCAGGCCGCGTCCGAACGATTCCTTGCAGTAAACCGAATCGTAACCGGCTTCATACAGGCGCAAGCCCAGCTCGCTATCCTCGCAAATACACCATTCGCCCCAGGCTCCGACTTTTTCGAAGGCTGACTTACGCACCATGGTCATGGTGCCATGCTGGATGATGGCATTAAACTCGTTACGTTGCACCATGCCAATATTAAAGAATCCGGCATATTCCCAATAACACATGTCCTTGAATGCGCCTTGATGGGAATCCCGGTAGTCTTGCGGCGATTGCACGAAGCCGACATTTTCCTGATCGAAATACGGCACCATGCACTTCAACCAATCCGGCGACAGGATGTAATCGCTGTCGATCACCGCGATGATTTCGGCATCTTCGGCGGTATTGGTCAGGGCGTAGTTGATGGCACCCGCCTTGAAACCGGGCCAATTGTCCAAATGGAAGAAACGGAATTTTTCGCCCAATCGGTCGCAGTCTTCCAGCACCGGCTGCCAAACGGCGGGATCCTTGGTATTGTTATCCATCACCAACACTTCATAGTTGGGATAATCGACTTTTGCCAGGGCGTTCAAAGTCTTGCGCACCATTTCCGGCGGCTCGTTATGAATCGGCAAATGGATGGAGACCTTGGGATATTTAAATTCCGGCGAGGGTGTCAGCGGTGTGAAGGTACGGCGGCCTTTCCTATGCCACAAGACTTCGGCCAACTCCAGGCTTTCGGTCAACAACACCAGAATTGCCATGGCTTGCATCATCAGCAAAATGGCCCAGAACACAATCGAAAAGCTGGTTTGATATTGTGCTGCGGCAATTGATGCCGACCAGAACAACACCGAGGCCGCCAAGTTGGCCATAATACCAAACAGCAATTTGCCCGGCAGTTTCAGGCTCTTACGGGTAAACAAGAACGCAATCATCAAAATGGCGCTGAGTATCGCCGCGCCGGTGGCAAAGTTACGCCACATCGGATTGGCCACCACCTCGCCTTCCATCGGGAATTTAGCCAGGCGGTCCGCATTAAACAAGCCCCAGTAGGCACCGGCGGTACCCTCGATCTCGATTTTCCAAGGCTGGTCGAAGGCTTCGATCACGTAATAAATGATATTTTCCGCAGTAGCCCGATTCAGGAAGGCCCGCAAAAACTTGGCTTCGTTAATCAGCGAGGCCGTCGCGGTTTTTTGCGGTGGACCATCGGAAGGCCAACCGGTTTCGGTTATTACAATCGGTTTATTCGGATAGAGCTGTTGCAACTCGTAATAGCGTTTGAATACGTAATCAACCGCCGCATATCCTTCCGCGCCGCGCGCCTTATCCACCGGCACCCCCTCCCAATAGGGCAGGATATGCACACCAATATAGTCAACCTCGGCAACCAGGGCAGGATTGTCCACCCAAATATCCCAGGTTTCCGAGGTGCTTACCGGCTTCCAGGTACGTTTTTTGACTTCCCTGATGTATTCAATTAACTGGTTGGCTTTTTCCGCAACCTTGACTTTTATTTCCGCCTTAATCTTTTCGTCTATTTCCTGTTCGCTCAGTTGATCCTTGTACTGTTCCCTGATTTGCTCGGCGATGGGGCCTGCCTGTTTCTGACGGGTTCTCAACAAGGATTCGTTGCCCACCAGCGTGCGAACAATGGTTTTAGGATATTGGTTAGTCAGGTTGACCAAGCTTTCGACTTCTTGACGGTTTTTTTCCTCGATCTTTAGCTTATCTTCTTCGCTAGCATTGTCCTCGACGATGTCTATCCAGGCTCCCATCGCCAGGTGCATCCCGTTTTGCGCCGCCAGCTCCGGCACGACTTCCATGCCTTCCAACGAGGTGTAGGTTCTTATCGAATGTACTTTATCGGCCAACAGTTCCAAGTCTTCTTGAACCTGCTCGCGGGTCGGATAGTTTTTCTTTTCGGGTTTGAAGTCTCGCCGCGTAGCGTTATACGTCACCCCCATCATGGTGCTGCTCCAAGAAGGTAGCTGCAAGGGGTTATTGACATATGTCCAGATCGCCACGTTGACGGCGACCAGAAATACTAGGGTAAAGAAAGTAGCTATTTTGGCTTTCATTTCGAGCAAGAAACTCCAAACTATGAAGAGATAGGAATTAAAAATCCATCGGAACGGATTCGTTTTATAAACACATCACAAGGCAATCTGTACGCTTTCCTGCGTTAAACAAGATTCAGACTGGCAACAATTTTGGCGGATAAAACCGCCCAAAAAAAACCCTGCTATAAACCAAGCCTAAACACAGCACGAATCAAATCAGGCATTAAGCCACTAGTTTGATCAGTTCTGCTTAGGCCTGACTTAAGGCAGGGTTACGGCTGCGGGCAACTTATTTCAAGGAGAGGGTTTCCGCGCGTCCGATTATTTCGATATTCAGTTTATCTTCTTTCAATAACCAACCGATAGCGCGCTGGACTTCGTTTTTTCCCAAGCCGGTCTCGGTCGTGATTTTAGTTACACTGGACTCACCATTTGCATCCAGATAATGCCAGATTTTTCCAGCTGCATCGCCAATTACATCTCTCATTTCAACACCTCACACTTCAGCAAAAAAACCATTTTCCAACTAGGTTGGCACAACAAATTGCCCTTTCATTGTAACTGAAAACCTTTAACGCTCATCGGGTAACACAATGTTTAACTCCAAGGTTTCCTGATTGCCATCCTGTTCAAAATTAACAGTAATGGCATCCTGTCCGACGTTGACGTATTTACGAATGACCGCCAGCAGCTCCTGCTGTAATTGGGGCAAATACGAAGGCTGATTGCGAGACGAACGCTCATGGGCAACCAGAATTTGTAATCGCTCTTTTGCCAGCGATGCGGTGTTGGGCTTCGATGACCTGAAATAATCCAAGAGACTCATCACTTACTCCCGAACAACTTGCTTAACAAGCCTTTCTTCTCTTCCTCAATAAAACGATGGGGTTTTGCCTCCCCCAGATAGCGGGCCACGATGTCGGCATACGCTTGGCCCGCGTCGCTTTGTTCATCGAGGATCACCGGGGTACCCGAGTTTGATGCATTCAATACCGATTTCGATTCCGGAATAACGCCCAACAAATGCAGGGACAAAATTTCCTGAACATCGTCGACGCTCAACATTTCCCCCAGCTTGACCCTATCCGGAGAATAACGGGTCAATAATAAATATTCCTTGATCGGTTCCTCGCCCTTTTCGGCTCGGCGAGATTTACTGGCCAATATACCCAGCATCCGATCCGAATCCCGAACCGAAGACACTTCGGGGTTAGTCACCACGAACGCATCATCGGCAAAGTACATCGCAAGTGTAGCACCACGTTCGATTCCCGCGGGGGAATCGCACACAATGTATTTAAAATCTTTCGACAGTTCTTCCAGGATTTTCCCAACCCCTTCCGTGGTCAAGGCGTCTTTATCGCGGGTTTGCGAAGCGGGCAGGATAAACAGCTGATCGCAGCGTTTATCTTTAATCAGCGCCTGATTCAGGGTCGCCTCGTTATTGATGACGTTCACCAAATCATAGACCACCCGGCGCTCGCAACCCATGATCAAATCAAGATTACGCAAGCCCACGTCAAAATCGATGACGGCGGTTTTATGACCTCTCTTAGCCAGCCCCATTGCGATAGCCGCACTGGTTGTGGTCTTGCCCACGCCACCTTTTCCTGACGTCACGACGATTATTCTGGCCAATGTTATTCCTCCGAGAGAAGCTTAAATATCTTTAATAATGAGCGCCTGATTATCCAGGCTAATTTGTACCGGTTTGTGGGCAACCGCCTTAGTCAAATCATCGCTGAGTTGATAAATGCCGGCGATGGAAATCAATTCGGCCTGAAGGTCCGAACAAAAAATCCGGCTATCGACATTGCCGAGTACCCCGGCCAACGCGCGCCCCCGCAGCGTACCGTATACGTGAATATTGCCTTCGGCCATGATTTCGGCACCGGCACTGACCGTGGCGGTCACGATTAAGTCGCCCTTGGCATATACCCGCTGCCCGGAACGAACCGGTTGCGTAATCAATTTATTTTCCAAGGCTTGGCCGGAAGGCGGCTGTTTGACTTCCACCTCAGGCACGGCCAATGTTTTCGTGGCGGGCTTGGTGCTAATCGGCGAATTGCCGCCATGCATCGAATGAACCGGCAAATTCATCGCCAAGGCATCATGATTTTGTTTTTCCGATCCGCCGCGTATGCCGATAGGCATGAACTCTTGTTCACGCACCAGTGACACGATGTCGCGCAGTTCAAGCGCTAACTCCTGGCTATTCAACTTTTGTAAATCGATCAGTAACGGTGAATGCTTAAAAAACTCCGGTGCCTGCGAGGTCTTTTCTTGCAATTGTTGCCGGATCAACCCCAGATCATTACTGAACAACAGCAAAACCGGAACTGTCAATGACGTGCTTTTAAACTCTAAAGCGACTTTTTGCAAGGGTGGGGAACTAGTTGACATAGAGTTTTAAATAGAATCGGCTATTTTATGCAAGGAAATACTATCATTTTCCGCCCGAAAAAGCATAGCGCTACTTAGAGCAAGAACAGGGTTGCCAAACCCAAGAAAGCCATAAAACCGACGACGTCGGTCACCGTGGTCAACAATACGCCTCCCGCCAAGGCCGGATCAATGCCTAACCGGTCAAGCGCCACCGGAATCGCTACCCCGGATAACGCCGCGCATACCAGATTAATCATCATCGCCGAGCCCAGCAACAAGCCCAGATGCATATCGTGAAACCAGAAACCGGCAACACTAGCCACCACGACCGACCAGATCAAGCCGTTGACCAGGCCGACAGAGACTTCCTTGAATAACAAACTTACCGCATTGCTAGTCGAAACTTGCTGTAATGCCAAGCCCCGAATCACTAAAGTCAAGGTCTGGCTGCCGGCAATACCGCCCATGCTGGCGACTATCGGCATCAAAACCGCCAGAGCCACGATTTGTTGAATAGTATCTTCGAATAAATCGATCACCCAAGCCGCCAGAAAGGCAGTCATCAAGTTAATTCCCAGCCACACGGCACGGCGCTTGGCACTAGTCATCACCGGCGAAAACATATCATGCTCTTCGGTCAAACCGGCCATCCCCATCAAGGAATGATCAGCCTCTTCCCGAATCACGCCGACCACATCGTCCATGGTAATGCGACCAATGACCTTGCCGTCGTCCGCCAAAACCGGCACCGACAATAATTTGCGTTGCTCGAACAACTTCGCCACATCCCGGTTATGCATTCGGTAAGACACGCCGGTACCGCGCGCATCCATCACATCGGCCACTTTTTTATGCGGATCATGAGACAAAAATTGGCTCAATGGCAAAACGCCCTGAAATTGTTCCTTACGATCGACCACAACCAAGCTATCGGTGGAAGCTGGTATCTTGCCGCGTAATCTCATATAACGCGCCACCACATCCAACGTCACATCGGCCCGCACCGTCAACACATCCTGGGACATCAAATTGCCCGCCGTATGCTCGTCGTAACCTTGCGCCTTTTCAAACCGATTGCGGTTATTGGTACCGATGGTTTCAATGACTTGCGACAACAACGGTTCCGGCAACACATGCAACAAATCGACCATGTTATCCGAACCCAAATTTTCACAAGCAGCAATCAAATCCTTTCTGTCGGTGATTTTCAGCAAGCCGCTGCCCACCTCGACATTGACTTCCACCAAAATTTCACCCATTACGCTAGGTGGAATCACGGCCCAGATCTTGGCTCGTTGCTCCGGCTCCAGCGCCTCCAAAATATGCGCGGTTTCGGCCGGATAAAGCGAATGCACCAGCTCCCTGATTTCGATCCGAGAATCTTTTTCCAGAATTTTGCTGGCCCTGTCCAACAGCTGTTTACTGTTTTCTAATTGTATTGATGAGGTCATGGGAAAATAATCCGTGAGAGGTTCTGAGCCGCGCTAACGCAGCTCGCGATGCCTAACAATCACATTCGGAATAATGCTTCGAAAATGCTTGGTGAGCGATTCAACCAGGAAAACCGAACGATGCTGCCCCCCGGTACATCCAATGGCAATCGTCAGATAACTTCTGTTATCCGATTCAAACCTCGGCGCCCAGCGTTCTACAAAGTGGGCTATGTCATGTAAAAACTCTTGGACGATTTCCTCTCGCTGAAGAAAATCAACCACTTGCTGGTCCTTGCCGTTAAGCCCCCGTAGCCCCTGCACCCAATACGGATTGGGTAAGCTCCTGGCATCGAACACAAAATCCGCATCCAGAGGTATGCCATACTTGAAACCAAAGGATTGAAATAAAAGCGATAAATTGTTTTTAGCCTTTTCGCCCAGCCGGTTTTTCAGCAAACCGCGTAACTGGTGGTACAAGGTGTAACTGGTATCGATGACAATATCGGCATGAGTGGCTACCGGCCTCAACACTTCCTGCTCAATTTCCAGCGCTTCGCGCAAGGGTCTGTTGGCGGTGGTCAAGGGATGGCGGCGGCGGGTTTCGCTATAGCGCTTGAGAATAATGCTTTCCTCTGCCTGCATATAGACCACTTCACAGGCAATGCCCTTACTCCGAATATATTTAAGGTTCTCGGGAAAATCGACCAGTTTTTCGGTTTGATTTCGGGCATCGATCCCGATGGCGGTTTTTTGATAGGTTCCCCTATCCTCCAACATTACATAATCGATAAAGTTCTGCAGCAACGCAACCGGCAAATTATCGACGCAGTAGTAACCGCAATCTTCCAAGGTATCCAGGGCGATACTTTTCCCGGAGCCCGATAAACCGCTAATAATGACCAGTTTCATATAATGACCAAACAGGGTGAAACTAAATTTCACCCTGTCCTGTTAAGCACCCAATTAACGATGGTTTTGTAATTTTTCTTTATGTTTGACGATTTGTCTGTCCAGTTTATCGACCATAAAATCGATCGCGGCATACATATCTTCCTGTACATCTTCGGCATACAGTTTGGCGCCGCTGATTTGCACGGCCGCTTCGGCTTTTTGCTGCAGTTTTTCAACCGTCAAAATGACATGAACATCAACCACGTTGTCGAAATGACGTTTGATTTTACTGATTTTTTCCTCGACATACGCTTTTAATGCCTCGGTGACTTCTACGTGATGACCTGTGATACTGACTTGCATGGAAATACTCCTGTTTATAAAAAATGTGCTTCCCGTTAGTTTAAATTAGCCTTTTCCGCTGGCTGGTCGAAGGAATCGACATCGCTTCGCGGTATTTCGCAATGGTGCGACGCGCCACGTTGATGCCCTTCTCGTTCAATAAGTCGGATATTTTACTATCGCTTAATGGCTTGGCCGGATTTTCGTTGCCGACCAACTCTTTTATCAGTGCTCTAATGGCCGTGGCCGAGCACTCGCCTCCTCCGTCGGTACTGACATGACTGGAGAAGAAATATTTAAATTCGATCACGCCTTGTGGCGTATGCATGTATTTTTGAGTGGTAACCCTGGAGATGGTCGATTCGTGTAGGCTCAGTTCTTCGGCAATATCCCTAAGTACCATGGCTTTCATCGCGATAGGACCATGCTCGAAAAATTCGCCCTGTTTTTCGACGATACTTTTGGCCACTCGCAGCAGTGTGTCGTTACGGCTGTGCAAGCTCTTGATGAACCAACGCGCTTCCTGCAGATGGTTTTTCATGCTGACGTTATCCGAACTATTGTCGGCCCGCTTGATCATGCCCGAATAAAACGGGTTGACGCGCAGCTTGGGCGCTATTTCCGGATTCAGCGTAACCAGCCATTGATCCTTGACCTTGCTGACAAAGACGTCCGGCACCACATATTCCACGTCCATTTCCTGCAAGCGCGCACCCGGCTTGGGGTCCAGGGTGCGAATCAACGCCAGCACCCCCTTCATTTGCTCCTCGCTGAAACCAACCCGCTTGATCAGGCGAGCCTGATCGCAAGTCGCCAGCAATTCCAAATGCCGGCAAACAAAATCCAAGGTATCGGCTTTGTAGGGCATATCATCCGGCAATTGCAGTAATTGCAAACGCAGGCAATCGGCCAAATCCAGCGCGGCCACCCCAACCGGATCGAAATTTTGGATCATGTGCAAAACCGCCTGCACTTCGTCCATTTCCAGATCATCCAGCTGCTCCAGCAAGCCTTGATAAATATCGTTCAAATCGCTGGCGACATAGCCGTCATCGTTGATCGCATCGATAATAGCCACGGCAATCGCATAATCCCGTTCCGAGACATGGGTCAATTCCAATTGCCAGATCAAATGATCCTGCAAGGTTTGAGTCTTGCCGCGAAAGGTCTCGAATTCCTGCCCCTCGGAGTCATCGCCGCCGGCTGGCAGGGCACTTTCATAGACATCATCCCAGCTGACGTCGACCGGCAGTTCGTCGGGCATATCGGTCTGAGAACCTTCGCTGGTGACCTGGTCGTTGTTTTCGCTTTTCTTTTCCCGATATTCCAGAGTAGGTAAATCGTCTTCTTCCACTTCCAGCATCATGTTGGATTCCAGCGCCTGCTGGATTTCCTGCTGAAGATCCAACGTCGACATCTGCAACAGCTTAATCGCCTGTTGCAACTGCGGTGTCATGGTCAAGCTTTGACCGATTCGGAGCTGTAAGGATTGCTTCATAACCACTCGATCTCTATAAACTAAATGTCTCGCCCAGATACACGCGGCGGACTTCCTCATTATCGACCAATTGCCTGGACTGCCCTTCCGCGATGACTTGGCCGCCATTCAGGATGTAAGCCCGATCGCATATTTCCAGGGTTTCCCGAACCTTATGTTCGGTAATCAAAATACCAATTCCCCTATCCTTCAGGTGAGCAATGATCTTTTGCAATTCCAACACCGAGATCGGATCGACTCCGGCAAACGGCTCATCCAATAAAATGAATTGCGGCTCGGAAGCCAAGGCACGGGCAATCTCGACCCGCCGCCGCTCACCGCCCGACAAACCCAGCGCCAGCTGGTCGCGCAGATGGTTGATGCCGAACTCGCCCAGTAACTCGTCGATAGTCAACTCGATCTGACCGTCGGTCAAATCGGCCCGAATCTGCAATACCGCGCGTAAATTATCGGCCACGCTCAATTTGCGGAATACCGAGGCCTCCTGAGCCAAGTAGCCTATGCCCAACCGCGCCCGCCTATGCATGGGATGATGAGTAATACGCTGATCATCCAGGTAAATGTCACCGGCATCGGCCTTAACCAGCCCCACCAACATATAAAAGCTGGTAGTCTTGCCTGCGCCGTTTGGCCCCAGCAGACCGACGACCTCGCCGGTATTGACTTGCAAGCTGACGCCGGCGACCACATTGCGCCGGTTGTAACTCTTAAACAATTGTTCCGCAGTCAGACGCGCCATGGCTAGGGAGCCGCCTTGGGCTTGGGCTTGATGACCGAATGCACGCGCTTGCCGTCGGAACTAGGCTCGCCGGCTTTCAGCAAGGAGTTTTTCGTATCATATTCGATATATTCGCTGGATTGCTTGGCATCGCCTTGCCAGACCGATGCATTTTTCATGAAAATCAGCAGGTTTTTATCCGGATAAAACTCATTGATCAAGCCCTCGCCATACATTTTGTCCTTACCCACCGCCGGCAGCTGTTCGAATTTAGAGGGTTTTCCGGTCGCCACCAACTTGGTAATAGCACCCTCCTTCAGATATACCACCAGCTTATCGCCATCTATTCTAATACTACCCTGCGTTGCCACCACATTGCCGGTATACGTGCTGATCTCGGATTTTTCGTCATAAACCGCATTGTCCGAATCAACATACACCGGCTGCTCGGAATCGGTATCCAACGCAAAAACCGGCCGCATAATCAACAATAATCCCAACCCGATAACTTTACTTAATTTCATAACGCCCTTTGACTTTGGACAATAATTTCAAGTGAATAGGACTCGCAAAAGTGACTTCCATCCCCGTACCCGATGTTTGATTGGGCGGACTGACTATATCCGCCCATGCCGCCGTCTCGGCGTAATTAGTGGACAACTTGACCCGCAAATCCGAGGTGGTCACTTTCAAGGCCGAAGCGGTTTTAGACGCTTCGCGAGTAATCAGTGCCTGGCCGTTCAATTGCAAGTTATCGCCGTCGGCGGCCATGATACCGCTATCGGATTTAATTACCCAGGGCGCGGCATTGGGGTTATACAAAGTCATCACCGGTTGTTCCAGATGAGTGGAGCCATCGGCCTTGTAATGCCGCATCTTATCGGCCGCCAACTCGCTCCTTGGCAAGCCGTCCAAGCCCATTTCTTTTTTGTAATAACCCGAGCTGAAAAAGTCCGGGCTATTTTCCGCCACCTTGATTTCAGCGGCACGCTCCTCGTACAGCTGTTGCAACCACCAGGTCAGCAAGGCCACCAGGGCGACATAGAAATAAAGCTGATACTTGTCCCAAAAACTCATAAATAGGTTTGCAACATCGGCTCAAAGCTACCCTGAACCTGCATGATCAAATCACAAATTTCACGCACGGCGCCCAGCCCTCCCGGCGTTTGAGTGCACCAGTCGGCATAGCGCTTAACCGCAAAATGGGCATCGGCAACCGCTACCGCGAAACCGGCCTGTACCATGATAGGCAAATCCAACACATCGTCTCCGACATGCGCCACTTGTTCCGCGTTCAAGCCCAAACTTTTCAGGATTTCGGCAAATGCCGCGCGTTTGTTTTCGTGCCCCTGATAAACATGTTCAACCCCCAGGTTTTGCATTCTGATCGCCACCGAGTTGGATTTACGCCCGGAAATCACCGCCACATCAACTCCGGATTGCCGCAGTAACTTGATGCCGTGCCCATCCCGGGCGTGAAAGCACTTGTATTCCTTGCCGTGATCGTCAAAAAACAAGCGGCCATCGGTCAGCACGCCGTCGACATCGAGAATCAGCAATTTCAAGCGTTTGATTTTATCGAATTGGTCCTGGGTCAAATCCTGCATAAAACTATCCTCAAACAATACCGGCTCGCAGCAAGTCGTGCATATTCAACGCACCTTGCAAAGCCTGATCTTCATCCACCACCAGCAGGGCGTTGATTTTTTTGCTTTCCATGATCTGCATCGCTTCCGCCGCCAAAATATCGGCTTGGATCACCGTGCAAGGATGCGTCATCACCTTGGCAACCGGTGTTTTATGCACATCCAGATTTTTTTCCAGCATGCGCCGCAAATCGCCGTCGGTAAAAATCCCTATCACATGGCTGTTGGCATCGATCACCGCCGTCATGCCCAGTTTTTTTTCGGTCATTTCCAGCAACGCTTCACTCACTAGCACGCTATCGGCAACCCTAGGAACTTCCCGGCCGCGATGCATGATGTCATTCACCTGTAACAACAAGCGTTTACCCAGGCTGCCACCCGGATGAGACAAGGCAAAATCGTCACGGGTAAAACCCTTGGTCTGCAACAATGACACGGCCAGAGCATCGCCCATCACCAATGCCGCCGTGGTACTGGAGGTCGGCGCCAACCCCAACGGGCAAGCTTCCTGTTCAACGGCAACATTGATATGCACCGTGGCCAATCTGGCCAGGGCCGAATCGGGATTACCGGTCATCGCCACCAACGGCACGCCCAACCTCTTAATGATAGGCAGAATCGTCAAAATTTCTTCGGTTTCGCCGGAATTGGACAAAGCCAACACCACATCCTGCCGGGTAATCATACCTAGATCGCCATGACTGGCCTCGCCGGGGTGTACAAAAAAAGCCGGCGTGCCGGTACTGGCCAAGGTCGCGGCGATTTTACCGGCAATATGTCCGGACTTGCCCATGCCGGTTACCACGACCCGGCCCTTGCAAGCCAGAAACAGGTGGCAGGCGCCGACAAACTGTTCGTCGATACGCTCGGCCAGCATGGCAACCGCCCGCATTTCGGTTTGTATGACCGCTGCAGCTAATGCCCGGATCTCCCGATCACTCCCCAAACCTGTCACCCTATTGCCCGACTCTAAAAAAGGAACCATTATTGCATGTTATTAAGGACCTTTTCACCCCAAGTCATTGACTTATTCTCAATGCCTCATACAAAATAGCCTGTTTCCAATCAAAAAATTGTTGTAATTTCGGTAGATGCCTAATAGCGCAAGCTCAAATAACCATATCGTCACCGTCAAAAATCTGAGCTTTTCCCGTGGCGCCAGAAAAATTTTCGATGATGTCAGCCTGAACATTCAGCGCGGCAAAGTCACGGCGATTATGGGTCCAAGCGGCACCGGCAAGACCACATTGCTAAAACTGATCGGCGGCCAGCTCTATCCCGACGCCGGCCAAATTCAGGTGGACGGGCAAAACGTGCATCGCCTCAAAACCGCCGATTTATATACCCTGCGCAAACGCATGGGCATGCTGTTCCAAAGTGGCGCCTTGTTGACTGACATGAATGTCTACGACAATGTAGCGTTTCCGTTACGCGAACACACTCACTTGCCGGAATCGATGATACGCACGCTGGTATTAATGAAACTGCAAGCGGTCGGTCTGCGCGGCGCCCGCGATTTGATGCCGAATGAATTATCCGGCGGCATGGCCCGACGGGTGGCCTTGGCGCGCGCCATCGCGCTCGACCCGATGATGATCATGTACGACGAGCCTTTCACCGGCCAGGACCCGATCTCGATGGGCGCGCTGGTGCATTTAATCAAGTCTCTGAATACAACCTTGAAATTGACCAGCATCATCGTCTCGCATGATGTGCAAGAAACCGCCGCTATCGCCGATTACATTTATGTTTTGTCCGAAGGCAAAATCGTCGGCCAGGGCACGCCGCGGCAACTGGAGCAATCCGATTCGGAATGGGTACAACAGTTCATGAATGGCGATGCCGACGGCCCCGTACATTTTCATTACCCCGCCAAGGACTACCTCGACGACTTGCTGACCTCCAAATAACCCGGGCTCAATATGCTTGAATTTTTAGAAAACCTGGGGAAAAACACCCGCCACAGTTTTGCCAAACTGGGCCGAGGCACTTTTTTCCTGATACATACGCTGGCGGGAATTGGCGAAATCATCCCTAGACCCAGCCTACTGCTGAAACAAATGTATTCGGTCGGCGTATTGTCGTTTCTAATCATCACGATCTCCGGCTTGTTCGTCGGCATGGTGCTAGGCCTACAAGGCTTTAATATTCTGTCGGACTTTGGCGCCGAGGAATCCCTGGGCGTGATGGTTGCGGCCTCGCTGGTTCGCGAACTTGGACCGGTAGTCACCGCATTGCTGTTTGCCGGCAGGGCCGGGTCGGCTCTGACCGCCGAGATCGGGCTCATGAAAGCCACCGAACAATTGTCCGGCATGGAAATGATGGCGGTTGACCCTATCAACCGCATCATTTCGCCACGCTTTCTGGCCGGCTTTATTTCCATGCCGTTGCTGGCCGCCTTGTTCAGCGCCATCGGCGTGATGGGCGGCCATCTGGTTGGTGTCGGCATGCTGGGCGTCGACGACGGCGCATTCTGGGCGCAGATGCAGGCCAGCATCGACTTCAACGAAGACATCGTCAACGGTGTCATCAAAAGTATCGTGTTCGGCTTCGTGGTATCGTGGATCGCCCTGTTCGAAGGCTACGACGCCATCCCCACCTCGGAAGGCGTCAGCCGCGCCACCACCCGCACCGTGGTTAACTCCGCCTTCGCGGTACTGGCACTCGATTTCATTCTAACCGCACTCATGTTTGGAGACATTTAACATGCAGCATTCCAAGACACAGGACACTCTGGTCGGATTTTTTGTCGCCAGCGGCATTGCCGCCCTGTTTTACATGGCCCTGCAAATCAGCAATCTCGGCACCTATGCCAGCGACGATAGCTATACCGTAACCGCTCGCTTTCAAAATTCCGGCGGCTTGAAAGTCAAGTCGCCAGTTTCCGTTGCCGGCGTGCGCATCGGCCGGGTTTCCGCGATCAGCCTGGACAAGGAAAGCCATGAATCGGTGGTGGAAATGCGCATCGAATCGCAATACGGCAATTTGCCCGAGGACTCCGGCGCCAGCATCTATACCGCCGGCCTGCTGGGCGAACAATACATCAGCATCGACCCCGGCTCGTCCGAGGAGTTTTTGAAGGACAAAAGCAAGATCGACATCACCAGTTCCGCCATCGTGCTGGAGGAAATGATAGGCAAATTCATGCTGAACAAGGCGGAAGGCAAATAATGGCCAAACTGAGCCTGATCGAGCAGTCGCCCGGTTATTTTACCGTCGAAGGCAATCTGACCTTCGCCAGCATCGATAAGCAGACCTTGCAATCCTTCAAATTTCTGAAGGGAATCGATAGAATCTGCATAGACTTGGCCAAAGTCGAAACCACCGACAGTGCCGGCCTGGCCTTGATGATCGAATGGATCAGGCACAGCCGGATGATACGGGCGCAACTGTCCTTTAAAAACATTCCCGAACAGCTAATGGCGCTTGCCAAACTGAGCGGTTTTGACGAAACCGAATATTTTTCCAGCAGCTCATCCTGACCTGCTCCCGACACAGTCCCAGACACTTAAATATCCATGGATAAATTACTGATTACCGGCGGTCAGCCGCTTAACGGCGAACTAAGAATTTCCGGCGCCAAGAATGCCGCCCTGCCGATTTTAGCCGCCACCTTGCTTTCGGAGCATCCGGTCAGCGTCGGCAACATTCCGCACCTGCACGATATAACCACCACGCTGGAACTGCTGGGGCAAATGGGGGTGGGCTTGATGGTCGACGAAAAAATGAACATCGAAGTCGACTCCAACAGCATCGATAAATACGAAGCGCCCTACGAACTGGTCAAAACCATGCGCGCCTCGATTCTGGTACTGGGACCTTTGCTGGCCCGTTTCGGCGAGGCTCACGTTTCGCTACCGGGCGGCTGCGCGATCGGCACCCGGCCGGTCGATATACATATCGACTCACTCATCAAAATGGGCGCGGATATTCAGGTTGAAGCCGGCTACATACACGCCAAGACCAAACGCCTGAAAGGCTGCCACCTGGTGCTGGATAAGATCACCGTGACCGGCACCGAAAACATCCTGATGGCGGCGACCCTGGCCGAGGGCACCACCATCATCGAAAATGCCGCCAAGGAACCGGAAGTCTCCGATCTGGCGCATTTCCTGAACAAAATGGGCGCCAACATCACCGGCATCGGCACCGATATTTTGACCGTCGAAGGCGTCGAAAAACTCGGCGTGCCGAATTTACACTACGACATTCTGCCCGACCGGATCGAAACCGGCACTTATTTAGTGGCGGGCGCTATCAGCCGCGGACGGGTCAAACTGAAAAATACCGACCCGAATACGCTGGACGCCGTGCTGGTGAAGCTGAAGGAAGCCGGCGCCGACATCACCTGCGGCGACAACTGGATCGAACTCGACATGCACGGCAAGCGTCCCAAGGCTGTCACCGTGCGTACCGCGCCCTATCCGGCGTTCCCCACCGATATGCAGGCGCAATTTACCGCGCTGAACTCGGTCGCCGAAGGCGTGGGCTTGATTACCGAAACCGTGTTCGAGAATCGTTTCATGCATATTCAGGAACTTCAGCGCATGGGCGGGCAAATCAAGCTGGAATCCAACACCGCGATCATTACCGGCATCAACAGACTGACAGCCGCTCCGGTGATGGCCACCGACCTGCGCGCCTCCGCGAGTTTAGTATTGGCCGGCCTGGTAGCCGACGGCGAAACCCTGGTCGACCGGATTTATCACATTGATCGCGGCTACGACCATATCGAAGAAAAGTTGACTCAGCTCGGCGCAAGCATTCGCCGCGTTCCTAATTAAACCAACGATACCATCATGCTGACCATCGCCGTATCCAAGGGCCGTATTTACGAAGAGGCCCTGCCGTTTCTGGAACAGGCCGGCATCACGCCGGTCGACGATCCGGACAAAAGCCGCAAACTGATCTTGCAAACCACCCGTCCCGACGTGCAACTGGTGATCATCCGCGCCACCGACGTGCCGACCTTCGTCGAATACGGCGCCGCCGACCTAGGGATAGCCGGCAAAGACGTGCTGCTGGAACACGGCGCCGAAAGCCTGTACGAACCCTTGGATTTGGGCATCGCCGGCTGCCGTCTGATGACCGCCGGCCCGGTGAATGCGCCGGAAGTCAAAGGCCGTTTGCGTGTCGCCACCAAATACGTCAAGACCGCGCAGCGCTATTACGCCGACCTGGGCATACAGGCCGAACTCATCAAACTCTACGGCTCGATGGAATTGGCACCGCTGGTCGGCCTGGCCGATTGCATCGTCGATTTGGTCGACACCGGCAACACCCTGAAAGCCAACGGCCTGGAACCGCGCGAATTGATCGCCAACATCACCTCGCGCCTGGTAGTGAATAAGGCGGCGATGAAAATGAAACACCAGGCCATACAAGCCCTGATAGACCAGTTCGAAACCACTTTGGCACAACGGCAATCACCATGACAGCAATCCAAATGTTGCGCCTCGACAGCGCCGACCCTCACTTTGCAAGCGCGTTAACGCAAAGACTGGCCTGGGACGCCAGCGACGATTTGGAGATACACCAACGGGTTTTAGAGATTATCGCCAATGTGCGGCAAAAGGGCGATCAGGCCTTGATCGACTATACCAACCGCTTCGACCGGACAGACTTTCAATCCGCCGCTGAACTGGAATTGGGCCAAGCCGCATTAAAACAAGCCTGGGACAGCCTGCCCGGGGATCAAGCCCAGGCCTTGCAAACCGCCGCCGAGCGCGTCCGCGCTTATGCAGAACATCAAAAAATGCAATCCTGGCAATTCACCGAAGCCGACGGCACAGTGCTGGGCCAGAAAGTCACGCCGCTGGATAGGGCAGGGCTGTATGTACCGGGCGGCAAAGCCGCCTATCCATCCTCGGTATTGATGAATGCAATTCCGGCCAAGGTTGCCGGCGTCGGCGAATTGATCATGGTGGTGCCGACCCCCGGTGGCGAAACCAACGCCATGGTGTTGGCGGCGGCCTATATCGCCGGCGTGGACAGAGTCTTCACCATCGGCGGCGCGCAAGCCGTGGCGGCGCTGGCTTACGGCACCGAAACCATTCCCGCAGTCGACAAGATCGTCGGCCCCGGCAATATTTACGTCGCCACGGCCAAAAAACTGGTGTTCGGCCAGGTCGGCATCGACATGATCGCCGGCCCGTCGGAAATATTGATCATCTGCGACGGCCAGACCGACCCGGACTGGATCGCGATGGACTTGTTCTCGCAAGCCGAACACGACGAAAACGCCCAGTCGATTCTGATCAGCGACGATGCCGATTTCCTGGACAAGGTCGAAGCCGGCATCAACAAGCTGTTGCCGGAAATGGAGCGCGCCGACATCATCCGCGCCTCGCTGACCGGACGCGGCGCCTTCATCAAGGTGCCGGATTTGTCGGCCGCCGCCGAAGTCGCCAACCGCATCGCTCCCGAGCATTTGGAGTTGTCGGTCGCCGAGCCGGAAGCCTTGTGCGCGCAGATTCGCAACGCCGGCGCCATCTTCATGGGCCGCTACACCGCCGAAGCCCTGGGCGATTATTGCGCCGGCCCCAACCATGTGTTGCCGACCTCCAGCACCGCCCGCTATTCGTCGCCGTTGGGAGTGTACGATTTTCAAAAACGCAGCAGTTTGATTAATTGTTCGGCTGCCAGCGCCTCGGAACTCGGCAAGATTGCCTCGGTACTGGCGCGGGGGGAGAGTTTGACCGCGCATGCCAGGTCGGCGGAGTATAGGATTTAAGATTATTGATCTCGTTCCCGCGCGCCGCGTGGGAATGCAGCGTAACCGCGCCAGCGGTAACGAAGCGCCAGTCAATCCAACGAGATCAAAACGAGGCAATTATTGTGTCGCTATCGCGACGGGTTAATTTAATGTCGGTTCGCGGACCGACAACCGCGATACTTTCTTTTGCGTCGCCAAAAGAAAGTATCCAAAGAAAAGGCGACCCGGCATTCCGCCTTGATCCTGTGCTTCTCGCTTTTGGCGAGGGTTTTCGGAAAGGCTATCCTTAGCCCTCCGAAAACGAGCGGCATCCCTGCCGTTCCCCTGACGGGCTGATCTCGCCAAAAGCTGCGATGCTCGGGGCGAAATAACGGGAATAAAACCATCCCACGATTCGGTAGAAAATCAATATAAAAGTTACAGTTTCGAAATATAGGATACACCGAAGCTAGGAGGCGCATCGATCGCGACCTCTGCGCCTTGCTTCGCGCGGCACAACCTATTTGTGGTGGCGCACGTATCGCGTTATAAATTTCCGATTGATTACCAGTTAGCATATAATTCCTTCCCTAAAAGAAGCAGCAAAATCCAAACATCTTTAGCTGCTTATGTACCGATACAAGCAAACTGCTTTACAGAAACAAAGCAGCATCACAAGCTTTAGAGGTACAGACTATTTCGATTTCATGATCCGTAAGGACACATCAGCTAACGAATCGAAAGTAGGCAATGGCATCAGCCAGCCAAAACATGCATCAAGACCAACAAAATATTTAGGTATTTGCCGTAGATCGTTCTTTAGGAGGATGAACAGGGATATCGCAGAAGATTGAGCGGTCTATGAATGCGGCAAGGTGGCTAACAGTCATTCCTTCAATGAAATATTTAAGAACTAATGGGTCGCACATCATGAATGGCATCATCGAACAACTGTTTAAGCTGCAAACAGCACAGCTAGATCATGACGAGTTGTTTCATAAAGAAATTACTCGACTCAATGTCCATCAGCGCATAAATCATATGGCACTTCATTTTGCCAAATACTCTGGCAGTATTTGCGACTGCCTATTTAACGGACCCAATGAAACAACTCTAAAAAAGAACATCATTGATTCGTTCATTATTTCAACAACCTGCGCCAATACTTTGAACATCCGCATTTCAGACAAATTGACTACCGAGATGTTGGATGGAGCTACTGGCTTTTTTGAGCTAGGTGGAAATATTGCCGCTCAATTGGAAATTAACACGGAAGATTCTTTGTGGTTGGCAAAAAATTATCCTGTTACCGTTGGCAAGCTTGCAAAGGCATGCGAATCGGTCGACCATCTGGAGCCTTACGCCTATAGAGAATTGATTACTGACAATGTCATCAGAATTTGTTTTCTGATGTTAATAGCAGCCTCCGTCTATAAAATTGACTTGGTATCCGAAGTTCCTTCGCGGCTGAATGGCGTAAAAAAGAAATCGATTTTTTTTGATCACTACATGAATCACTGAACTCAGGGACGTTAGGATGACGTTTTGGAGTAGTCAAAAGCTTAATTCAGAATTACCTTCGCTTATAGCGCCCTTTGATCCCACTCAGGTAAAAGAAGCCTCATATACTCTTAAGATAGGGGATGAGGTATTTGTTACCAACGATCATAGAAACTCAAACGCCCTTCAAACAAGAACCAGGCTTTCACCAAGTCAGGATTTTGTAATACCGCCTGGCCAGTTTGCATTTTTATTAACTGAGGAAGTTGTAGAAGTACCTGCTTATGCAATTGCTTTTATCTCCATAAAGGCGAAGTACAAATATAAAGGCCTAGTTAATATATCTGGTTTTCATGTTGACCCAGGCTTTAAGGGTAAATTGTTGTTTACTATTTATAATGCGGGTCCAACCCCGATGCATCTTAATCGAGGGCTGCGATTTTTCGTAATATGGTTTGCGGGCCTTGATCAAACAGACAACAAGCCCAGAGAACCTCAGTCATCCCCTGAGAATATCAATATCCCTATCGATGTTTTAAATCAGATATCAACAGAGGAAATATATTCGTTACAAGCTCTAACAAGCGAATTTCGTAACATAGATTCAATCGTTTCCAAAAAGATAACAGAGATTGATGACGCAAAGCAAAAAGCTGAAAAAGCAGTTTCTGTTATTGGTTGGGTTTGGAAGGGAATTGTTGCATTGTTTTTAGTCATAGTATTTCCAGTAGCATTCTTCTTCGGAAATTCCATAATAAGCATTACAAAATTTGCAATAGAGCAGCATGAATTTTTTACGGGATTTGTTGAATATAAAAAAGAGCTTGATCAATTAATTGAACATCATAAGAAAGCCAATCAAAACACGGAACATAAGCAGGAAGCTAGCAACAATAGGCCTAAATGAAAGAAAGCAAAATTTATGACCTATATTGGAAATTTGCAGCAGAACGCCAAAATATTTTTTATAAGCGCCTAGCAGGCGAAAGCAATAATTTAACCGCCGATCCAATTTTATCTAAATATCGTTTCACTAACGCTTATCGCGCTTCCGATAGAGTTAGCCAATACCTTATCCAGCACGTCATATACACCGGGAGCCAACCTCCAAAAGAGATTTTCTTTAGGACGCTGCTATTTCGTTTTTTTAACCGCATTTCCACATGGGAAAATCTTAGTAACGTTTTAAAGGATACCATCAGCTTTGCCAATTACGATTTTCGTCTATACGACGAAATTTTGAGCAACCTGATCGACAGTAAAAATAAAATTTACTCTGCGGCATACATTATGCCATCCGGCATCAGAGAATTTGGTTTCCCGCGCAAACATCAAAACAATTTAAAGCTTCTTGAATATATGATGCGGGACAATGTCCCGGAACGAGTAGCCGAGGCGAAAAATCTAAAGACTGTCTTTGATATTTTAAAAAGCTATCCGACATTAGGCGACTTTTTAGCCTATCAGTACACCATCGATCTTGCCTATAGCAATCTTGACTGCGGCCAAGAAAGCGATTTTGTCGTACCGGGGCCCGGCGCATTGCGAGGAATAACAAAATGTTTCGGCGACACCGGAAAATTAACACCCAGCGAAATCATTCGCTACGTTGCAGAACGCCAGCACGAAGAATTTTCTATCCGAGGCATCGAGTTTAAAGATTTATTCGGCCGGCCATTACAATTAATCGATTGCCAGAATTTGTTTTGCGAAATTGATAAATACGCTAGGGCCTATGATCCGGAATTAACCGTAGGCGGAAGAACTAGAATCAAACAAAAATTCTCTTTAAATAGCCAAGAATTAAAGATGTTTTACCCTCCAAAATGGGGGATAAATAATCAAATTCCTGAAAAATATTACTCACCAACAAGGCCGACAGGCATTCCGTCCTAAGAGCTTTGAAAATATCAGACGATTTCGAGTTTCGTAGCGGGGCTTTCCCGTTTGCACTTCGGAGCGCAGGATTCAAGCGGCATCCGGGGCGCCTTTTCTTTGGATACTTTCTTTTGGCGACGCAAAGTAAAGTATCTCGGTAGTCGGTCCAAGAACTGACTTCAAAACATCCGTCGCGATACCGGCACCCAAAAAAGCCATTCCTGTTACATGAGTTGGATTAATATTCAACCTGTTGTGTAAAACCATCCACTACTCTTTTCAATCACTTCCGGAGCTCACCCCATGCAAGCCATCGAAACACTAGTCGCCACATTGTCCGGATGGGTGTGGGGGCCGCCGATGTTGGCGTTATTGGTCGGCACGGGCTTGTATATGACCGTATTGTTGCGAGGCTTGCAATTTCGCGCGCTGCCCTTGGCGTTTCGGCTGATCCTACATAAAGACCACGGCCACGCCGGCGACATCAGCCATTTTGCCGCGTTGATGACCGCATTGGCGGCGACGGTCGGCATCGGCAACATCGTCGGCGTGGCCACGGCGATCACGCTCGGCGGACCGGGCGCGGTGTTCTGGATGTGGATGACGGGCTTGGTCGGCATGGTGACCAAATATTCCGAAGCGGTGCTGGCGGTCAAATACCGGGAAAAAGGCGAGCACGGCATGCGCGGCGGGCCTATGTATTATCTGGCCAAGGGCGCGAACCTGCCCAAGCTCGGCTGGCTGTTCGCACTGTTCACCGCGTTGGCGACTTTCGGCATCGGCAACATGACCCAGGCCAATTCCACCGCCAAA
This sequence comes from Methylomonas sp. LL1, assembly GCF_015711015.1. Taxonomy (NCBI): domain Bacteria; kingdom Pseudomonadati; phylum Pseudomonadota; class Gammaproteobacteria; order Methylococcales; family Methylococcaceae; genus Methylomonas; species Methylomonas sp. LL1. The sequence goes on along the minus strand of NZ_CP064653.1, from coordinate 3,813,542 downwards.
ATTTTCGAGGCCACTTTCGCCGTCGAACCGTGGGTCACCGGCCTAGTATTGATGACGCTGACCGCGCTGGTGATTTTGGGCGGCATCCGTTCGATCGGCAAATTCACCTCGGTGTTGGTGCCGTTCATGATTCTGGGTTATGTCGGCTCAGCGCTGACGGTGCTGGTGCTGAACGCCGCCGAAATCCCGGCCGCATTCGGACTGATCTTCGGCCACGCTTTTTCTCCGGCCGCGGCCAGCGGCGGCTTTGCCGGTGCCGGTGTCGCCGCGGCGATGCGCTTCGGCATAGCGCGCGGCGTATTCTCCAACGAATCGGGCCTCGGCTCCGCGCCGATTGCCGCCGCTGCCGCGCGCACTCACGACCCGGTCAAGCAGGCGCTGGTCAGCATGACCCAAACCTTCATCGATACGCTGCTGGTCTGCACCATGACCGCGCTGGTGATTCTGACCGCCGATTCCTGGACCCACGGCGTCGCCGCCGGCCAATTGACCAGCGCCAGCTTTGCCGAAACCTTGGGTGTCTCCGGCGAAATATTGGTCGCCGTGGCCACCTCGCTATTTGCCTATTCCACCTTGATCGGCTGGAACTATTACGGCGAAAAGGCCATCGAGTATTTGTTCGGCGCCCGCGCCATCCGCATCTACCGCATCGCCTTTATCGCCACGGTGATCGTCGGCGCGATGATGGAGTTGGAGTTCGTCTGGAACTTCTCCGACCTGATGAACGGCATGATGGCGCTGCCCAACTTGATTGGGCTGTTGATGCTGTCGAAAGTCGTCAAGGAAGAGACTGATCGCTATTTCAGTACCCATGGTTCCAATTAGCATGCTGTAATCAGGTCCACAAAGACTAATGCAAAACTAAAGCCGAAACCTGGGAGCCGGAAATAGACAAAATAACTTCTCAAGGCTTTAGCTTTGCCAGCCTAATACCATGATGTTAGAATCCCGCCACCGACGCTCGCATTGCCGCGAGCGATTCGCGTCAACGTGGACGCAAGATGGCAGGTTTACAAGGTTATGCTTTCGTCCTCCGCTTTGTTAAAAATCCGCCGATTTTTTGTCCCACGACAGCCCAAGTTTGATTGGGCCGACAACAGACGCCGTTTATTTCCAATTCCGCCGATTTACCAACATGCCCAACCAAGCGCTTACATCCTTGTTTCGCCCTGAAATTCTCGCCATGTCGGCTTATCACGTCGCCGATGCCAACAATTTCATCAAACTCGACGCCATGGAAAATCCCTATAATTGGCCGGAAGAGCTACAACAAGTCTGGCTGGAGCAATTAAAATCCTGTCCGCTGAATCGCTACCCGGACCCGGAAGCTAAAGATTTGGCTGCCGCGCTGCGACTGACCAATGGCATACCCGAACAATCGGATTTATTACTAGGCAACGGCTCGGATGAAATCATCCAGATTTTAATGATGGCGTTGCCGAACAATGCCGCCGTGCTGGCACCGGAACCGGGGTTTGTGATGTACAAACAAATCGCCCGCAGCCTGGGATTGCGTTACCAGGGAGTGCCCTTGTCGGACGACGGCTTCGAACTGGACCTGCCGGCGATGCTGGCCTCGATCGAACGTTTGCGGCCGTCACTGATTTTTCTGGCCTACCCGAACAATCCCACCGGCAATTTGTTCGATGTTAATGCCATCGAAGCTATACTGGCCGCTGCTCCGGGCCTGGTGGTGGTCGATGAGGCTTATGCGCCGTTTGCCGACGCCAGTTTTATCGATCAGCTGCCCCATCGACCCAATTTACTGGTGATGCGCACCGTGTCCAAACTAGGGCTGGCCGGTTTGCGCCTGGGCTTTCTTGCCGGCGATAAAGCCATATTGGAACAACTCGACAAAGTGCGTCTGCCTTATAACATCAACTGCCTGACCCAACTGACGGCCGAATTTGCATTGAAGCACCAACAATTCCTATTGGAACAAACCCAAACCATCCGCCAACAACGAGCCGAAGTATTCAACGCGCTCAGTGCGATAGACAGTCTCAAAACCTATCCCAGTTCGGCGAATTTCATTTTATTCAAAACCCTCGATAGACCGGCAAGTGCTGTATTTGCCTCATTGAAGCAACAAGGCATATTGATCAAAAACCTTTCGCCTCAGGGCGGCCCGTTGGACAACTGCCTGCGTGTAACGATAGGCAAGCCGGAAGAAAACCGGGCATTCCTAGACGCTTTGCATCATGCGCTGACCGAATAGCCCCAAACCCGCAAAACCTTACCCCTCGTTGTTTTGCTGCATTTCAGCCGCAATAACACTTTCAATAATCAAGGCCAGTAAGGTATATTTGCGGAAAACTATAATAATTGGTGTATCGCGATATACATCATCTCGCAACAGGAGTGTCACTTATGAACCATGAAGGCGTCGATACCTCAAAACGCCAGTTTCTAACCTCGGCTCTGTCGGTGGTTGGAGCCGTCGGGGCGGGTTACCTGGCCGTCCCATTTCTTTCCCAGATGCAACCCAGTGCCAAGGCCATGGCTGCCGGAGCCCCTGTTGAAGTCGATCTCAGCAAAATGGAGCCAGGCCAGTTGATTCGCGCCGCCTGGCGCGGCAAGCCGGTCTGGGTGCTCAACCGCACCCCCGAAGTCATCAATACCTTGTCCACTCTGGATAGTAAGCTGGCCGACCCATTATCCAACGAGTCTATTCAGCCCGAATATAGTAAAAATGCCTTGCGCTCGATCAAACCGGAAATTTTCGTCGCGGTCGGCCTTTGCACCCATTTAGGCTGCTCGCCGACCTTCCGCCCGGAAATCGCGCCTAGCGATCTGGGTAGCGATTGGAAAGGCGGATTCTTCTGCCCCTGCCATGGCTCCTGGTTCGACCTGGCCGGCCGGGTCTATCGTGGCGTCCCCGCGCCCACCAATCTCGAGGTTCCGCCTTACCGTTATGTAAAGGACACCTTGATCATTATTGGCGAAGACACCGAGGCAACTACTGTATGAAACAAAGAATGAATCAATGCAGCGAATGGCTGCTGGGCCGTTTCCCTATCTCCGATTTGTGGAACGAGCACATGGCGCATTACTACGCGCCAAAAAACTTTAACATCTGGTACTTTTTCGGCTCCCTAGCCTTGTTCGTACTGGTCAACCAGTTCATCACCGGCATTTTGCTGACCATGAACTACAAACCCGACGCCAAATTGGCCTTCGATTCGGTCGAATACATCATGCGCGACGTCAACTGGGGCTGGCTGGTGCGCTACATGCATTCCACCGGCGCCTCGGCCTTTTTCATCGTGGTCTATCTGCACATGTTCCGCGGCCTGATCTACGGTTCGTTCAAGCAACCGCGCGAGCTGATTTGGATTTTCGGCATGCTGATTTTCGTCTGCCTGATGGCCGAAGCCTTCATGGGCTATCTGTTGCCTTGGGGCCAGATGTCTTACTGGGGCGCGCAAGTCATCATCTCGCTGTTCAGCGCAATACCCGTGGTGGGCGACGAGTTGTCCTTGTGGGTACGTGGCGACTATGTAGTCTCCGATGCAACCTTGAACAGATTTTTTGCCTTCCACGTCATCGCCGTGCCGCTGGTGTTGCTGATTTTGGTATTCCTGCACATCGTCGCGCTGCATGAAGTCGGCTCCAACAATCCCGACGGCATCGAAATCAAGGACAACGTCAATTGGCAGGGCAGACCGCTGGACGGCATTCCTTTCCATCCTTATTACACCGTAAAAGACATCGTCGGCGTCGGCGTATTCATGTTCTTCTTTGCCGCGGTGATTTTTTACATGCCGGAATTGGGCGGCTATTTCCTCGAGCACGCCAACTTCATCCCGGCCGATCCTCTGAAAACACCCGAGCATATCGCGCCGGTCTGGTATTTCACCCCTTTCTACGCCATCCTGCGCGCGGTTCCGGATAAGTTTGCCGGCGTAATCGCGATGGGTGGCGCCATCGTCGTGCTGTTCATGCTGCCTTGGCTGGATCGTAGCAAGGTCAAATCCATCCGTTACCGTGGCGGCATTTTCAAAAAAGCCGTACTGCTGTTCGTCATCGCCTTTATCGGCTTGGGCTATTTGGGCACTCAACCCGCCACGCCCGGCGCAACCACCGTGGCCAGGATATTAACCGCGGTTTACTTCGGCTTCTTCCTGCTGATGCCGCTGTATACCCGCTGGGAAAAAACCAAACCTCTGCCCGAGCGCTTAACCGAGCAGCCAACCCTGGAAGATCGAATCCCGGCCGTGAAGGCGTTGATTGACGAGGTCGTCAGCGTCGAAACCACTCCGGGCATGATGGGAGCCACCGTTGTCAAAAGAAGGCCGAATTATTCAGGCATCTCAGCCGTATTGATTCGTTTTGCAAAAAACTTGAAAAAGAGCCTGGATTAAGCCATGAAAAAAGTTCTCTACACTCTTTTATTTTTGCTGCCTTTCACTGTCAGCGCTAGCAGCGGCGCCAAACTGGAATCAGCCGACATCGATCTAACCGACAGCGCGTCATTAGAGCGCGGCGCGCACCATTACGTGACCTATTGTCTGGGCTGCCACTCGGCCAAGCACATCCGTTATAAACGTATTGCGCTCGACTTGCATCTGGATGAAGCGGAGATCCTGAAAAACGTCGCGCCGCTGGGCGCCGGCATTTATGACCAGATGCATTCGGCGATGAACGGCCACGACGCGGAAAAATGGTTCGGTACCACGCCGCCGGATTTATCCTTGATCGCCCGTTCGCGCGGGGCCGACTGGTTGTACAGTTACCTGAAGGGTTTCTATACCGAAAAAGGCAAACCGACCGGCGTCAATAATGCGATATTTAAGGATGTGGCGATGCCGAATGTGTTTTGGCAACTACAAGGCACGCAGACCGCCATCACCAAAACCATTGACGGTCAGGAGGTCATTACCGAGCTGAAACTGGAAGAACCAGGCCAGTTATCACCGCAGGAATTCGACCGCTTGGTTAACGACCTGGTTAACTTCCTGGTTTATGTTGGCGAGCCCGTGCAACTGGAAAGACAGCAAATGGGTAAATATGTGCTGTTCTTTATCCTGATGTTCATCATCCTGGCCTACCTGCTTAAAAAAGAATACTGGAAGGACGTACACTAACCACCTCTCAAGCGGGATGCCATCCGGCGTCCCGCCCTTTGCCCAGACTGTTTTCGGCTACTCTAGCCACCCCCCCAAATCCCTAATCAACCATGATACAATTCGCCCCGTTTTGAACTCTGTTTATTAAAGAGGTTATTCTTCGTGGCAAACATCACCAGCCGAAAATCCGCAATGATTCTGTTCACTTCCGCGAACTGTATTATGAGTCACTGTGCCCGCCTCGTTGTTCATGAAAAAGGCGTTCCAGCTGATATCGAATACTTCGATCCGAACGATCCGCCGGAAGATCTTGTGGAGCTCAATCCCAACGGCAACTCGCCTACTTTTGTGGAACGAGATTTGGTGTTATACGATGCCCGTATCATCATGGAATATCTGGACGAACGCTTCCCGCACCCGGCCCTGCATCAGATGGACCCGGTTTCTCGCGCCAATGCCCGGATGCTGATCAAACGCATAGACCAAGACTGGTACCCCTTGCTGGAGGAAGTCCAGATACACGGCGACAAAAAAGCCGCCAAAGCCAAGAAAATGCTGAAGGAAAGCCTGATGGCCGCCGCGCCGGTATTCGAATCCACCCCCTATTTCATGAGCGAGGAATATTCATTAATCGACTGCGTGATGGCGCCTTTTTTATGGCGGCTGCCTAGTATCGGCATCGACATCACCGGCCTCGGCAAAGGCATTACCGCTTATGCCAATCGCCTGTTCTCTCGCAAGGCGTTTCAGGACAGCCTGAGCCGCGAAGAAAAAGAATTGATGCCCTCAAGCAAATGACACCACTTAAGCCCTATTTGATCCGCTCGATTTACGAATGGATCACCGATAACAATCTCACCCCCCATCTCTTGGTCAATGCCGAATTCCCAGGCGTCAACTTGCCGACCGAGTTTGTTGAAAATGGCCGCATTGTGCTGAATATTCGACCCGAAGCCATTCAAGGCTTGGTGCTGGGCAATGATGAAATTCAATTCAACGCCCGTTTCTCCGGCAAACCCATGCGCATCAATGCGCCTACCCAAGCCATCCTGGCGATTTACGCCAAGGAAAACGGCAGGGGCATGGTATTCGATCCGGAAGAAATCGACGACGACACCCCGCCGCCCGAACCCGAAAACAAGCCGCCACAAAGACCCCAACTGAGAGTCGTCAAGTAGAGTCGCCGCAAATGCCGGACAATCCATATCAATCCCCGGCCGAGCCAGGCGTTGCAGACACCGGCAAAACTGTGCGATAGAATGCGACGTTACTCATTTGCGGGGAAAAGGCCATGACTCACGATATTCAAACCGCCATGTCCGAAGCCGAAATCATCAGCAGACTCGGCACGGAATTACCACACTGGTATTACGAAAACGGCTGGATACGCCGAAAATTCAAGACCAGCGGCTGGAAAGCCACGTTAATGGTGGTCAATACCGTCGGCCATCTGGCTGAAAAAGCCTGGCATCATCCGGATTTAACCGTTTCCTATGCGTTTGTGATCGTGAAACTGGTCACCCATGCCGCCAAGGGCGTGACCGAAAAAGATTTCGCCTTGGCAAAAAAAATCGAAGACGTGGTGATGTGGGATGCCGCAACCACGTCCAACGGCGTCTTTGAAGGCACGCCGGACGATCCGCGTTTCAAATACATCAAACAAGACTGAGGACAGCAACATGACTGAAATCACTGAGATACCCAGCCCGTTCTGCGGTATCGGCACCGACGACCTAGCGATACAAGTCGACGGTGTGAGCCTAAAAGTAAGCACCAATGGTTGCGCCATTAATACCCCGGCTTTTGAACAGCCGATCGCCGATACCAACCCCAGAGTCAGCGGTCAAGCGGCCAGCCTGGACGCCGCCGTAGCCAAAGCCGCGCAATTGTTGCGCGATACCAGCCAACCGGTAATCGGCGGTTGCGCCACCGACGTCAACGGCATGCGAGCCCTGCTGGCCCTGGCCGATAAAACCGGCGCGGTGGTCGATAACATTAATTTCCCGGCCGCCCGCCGCAATCTACTGGCCTTGCAGGATTCGGGTTGGATGAACACCACGCTAGCCGAACTGAAAAATCGCTGCGATCTGCTGCTGATCGTCGGTGCCGATTTGGAGGCTTTCGCGCCGCGCTTCTTCGAGCGTTATCTGTGGAACCAGGAAGCCATGTTTCTGGACGACACCGCCAACCGCGAAATCATTTACTTGGGCAAGGCACCCTCCGGCAACGCATCGACTTCTCCGTCCGGACGCCAGGCGACCGTGCATTGTTGCTCGGACTCCGATTTGCCGGACGTTACCGCCGCATTATCCGCCTTAATCAAAGGCCGTTTGCTGCAAGCGCAAAGCGTCGCCGGCATCGCCATCAGTGATCTGCAAGCCATCGCCGATAAACTGAAAGCCGCCCGTTATAGCGTAGTGCTGTGGGGCGCGGCAGCCTTGTCTTACGACCATGCGGAACTAACAGTGCAGGCCATCTGCAACATCGTCCGCGACATCAATCTGCAAGACACGCGCTGCTCCGGTTTTCCTTTGGGTGGCAAGGAAGGCGACCAAACCGCCAACCAGGTTTGCGGCTGGACCACCGGCTATCCGGCGCGCGTCAATTTCGCCCGAGGTTATCCCGAGTACGATCCGTTCCTGTACGACAGCCAAGCCATGGTCAACAATGGCGAAGCCGATGCCTTGCTTTGGGTACAAGCCTTCAATAGCAACGCTCGGCCGCAAAAATCCGACTTGCCGACCATCGTCGTCGGCCGTTCCGGCATGAAATTCGATAAGGAACCCGACGTCTTCATTCCGGTCGGCACCCCCGGCATCGATCATCCGGGCCACGCTTACCGTCTGGATAATGTGGTGGCCATCCGCCTGAAAAAACTGCGCGACTCCGGCCTGCCCAGCACCGCCGAAGTATTGTCCGCCATCGAACAAGCTCTTTAGGATCAAAACATGCTGATAAAACTCACAGGTGGAACCGTTTACGATCCGGCCAGCGGCATCGACGGTCAGCAACAAGACATTTACATCCGGGATGGCCGCATCGTCGCCCCCCCGACGGACGGCGCACCGGTCGACCGGGAATACGATTTGCGCGGCAAGGTAGTGATGTCCGGCGCCATCGACATGCACACCCACATCGGCGGCGGCAAGGGCAATATCGCCCGCACCCTGCTGCCGGAAGACCACCGCATGGACCCGGTGCCCCGCACCCACATCACTCGCTCCGGCAACGGCCACGCCATGCCTAGCACCTATGTCGCCGGCTACCGTTACGCCGAGATGGGCTACACCGCCGGTTTCGAGCCCGCGGTATTGCCGATCAACGCCCGCCAAGCCCACATGGAAATGGGCGACATGCCGATTCTGGATAAGGGCGGCTATGTATTGATGGGCAGCGACGATTTCCTGCTGCGCATGATGACAGCCAACAAGGACCAGAAAGCCATCAACGATTACGTGGCCTGGACCCTGCAAGCGGCGAAAGGCATAGGCATCAAGGTCGTTAACGCCGGCGGCATCAACGCCTTCAAATTTAACCAGCGCAAACTGGATCTGGACGAGCAAAACGCCTATTACAACGTCACGCCGCGTCAAATCCTGCAAACCCTGGCCCGCGCGGTCCAGGAAATCGGACTGACTCACCCGCTGCACGTGCATGGCTGTAACCTGGGGGTACCCGGCAACGTCGACACCACCTTGAACACGATTCAAGGAGTCGAAGGCTTGCCGATGCACTTAACCCATATCCAGTTCCATAGCTACGGCACCGAAGGCGATTTCAAATTCTCCTCCGGCGCCGCGCAAATTGCCGAAGCGATCAACAGTAACCCCAACATCACCGCCGACGTCGGCCAGATCTTGTTCGGACAAACCGTTACCGCCTCCGGCGACAACATGCGCCAACATGCCAACCACCGCTTCGCCAGCCCCAACAAATGGGTGTGCATGGACATCGAATGCGATGCCGGCTGTGGCGTGGTGCCGTTTAAATACAAGGACCAGAACTTCGTCAACGCCTTGCAATGGGCCATTGGTTTGGAAATTTTCCTGCTGGTCGAAGATCCGTGGCGAATATTCCTGACCACCGACCACCCCAACGGCGCGCCGTTCACCAGCTATCCGCATTTGATCCGTCTGCTGATGGACAGAAGCTTCCGCAACGACATGCTGGCGACTATTCACCCGGAAGCGCAGAAGATGACCACACTGGCATCCATCGAACGCGAATACAGCTTCAACGAAATCGCCATCATGACCCGCGCCGGCGCGGCCCGCATCATAGGCTTGAAAGACAGAGGCGCGCTGAGTGCCGGCAACTGGGCCGACATCACCGTCTACACCGAAAATGCCGATAGACAGGCGATGTTCACCAAACCGGATTACGTGTTCAAGGACGGCGAACTGGTGGTCAAAGACGGCCAAGTCGTCAAAGTCACCTGGGGAACCACCCACATCGTCAAGCCGGAATACGATTTGTCTATCGAAAATGACCTCAAGCCGTATTTCGACAAATACCTGACTATGAAACTCGGCAACTTTAAAATCAGCGACGACGAAATTAGCGAAGACGGACGCGGCAGTTTGACGGCGCATCCACTAAGAGGTGCAGCATGATCATTAACGGCGTAACCATAGACCAAACCTTTGCCGAAGCCTTCCCGATGAAGGCCACGCGAGCCATCATCACCGCCCAGAACGAGAAATGGGCGATGATTTCCGCGCAAGCCATGACCGGCTTTGCCACTTCCGTGATTGCCTGCGGCTGCGAAGCGGGCATAGAACGGGTGTTGAGCCCGGAGGAAACCCCGGACGGACGCCCCGGCGTGGCTATCATGATTTACGCCATGGGAGGCAAGGGTCTGGCCAAACAACTGGAAACCCGCGCCGGCCAATGCGTGTTGACCTCGCCAACCTCGGCGCTGTTCGCCGGCATCGAAGGCGGCAAACCGATTCCATTGGGCAAAAACCTGCGCTACTTCGGCGACGGCTTCCAGGTGGCTAAGAAAATCGGCGGCAAGCGCTACTGGCGGGTGCCGGTGATGGACGGCGAGTTTCTAACCGAAGCCACCACCGGCATGGTGGATGCAGTCGGCGGCGGCAACTTCCTGGTCTTGGCCGAATCGCAACCCCAAGCCCTGGCGGCCTGCGAAGCAGCCATTGAAGAGATGCGTAAAATACCCAACGTCATCATGCCCTTCCCCGGCGGCGTGGTGCGTTCCGGCTCCAAGGTCGGCTCCAAATATCCGGCGCTGGGCGCATCGACCAACGACGCCTTCTGCCCGACCTTGAAAGGCATGACCAAAACCGACTTGTCGCCGGAAATCGAATCGGTGATGGAGATCGTCATCGACGGTTTATCCAAGGAAGACATCGACAAGGCGATGCGGGTCGGCATTCAAGCCGTGTGCGACTTGGGCGCCGCCAACGGCATCAAACGCATCAGCGCCGGCAATTACGGCGGCAAACTGGGACCGTTTCACTTTCATCTGCAGGAGATCATGGCATGAGCGCGTTAACCTTTACCCTGAAACAGCCCACTGCTCAGCGCGTCGATATGTCGCCACTGGTATGCCAAAAGCTGCAAGGTTTGGATGTTGATGCCATCGCCGCCATCGAACTACAAAACGGCAAGCGTAAACTGCGCGTCGACGAATTGTTTTATATCACCGGCAAGAACACCCAGGAAATCATTATCGCCAACGCTACCGCTAAACTGGATTTCATCGGCAAGGAAATGGATGGCGGCAGCATCAGCGTGCAAGGCGATGCCGGAGCCTATCTAGGCATGCAAATGAAATCCGGCTGTATTTGTGTAACCGGCGATGCCGGCTTATACGCAGCCTGCGAAATGAAAAACGGCCTTCTGCAGATCGACGGCAACGCAGGCGACTTCCTCGGCGGCGCCTTGCCCGGCAACAAGCAGGGTATGAAAGGCGGCATCGTACTGGTGAAAGGCAACGTCGGCCAGCGCGCCGGCGACCACATGCGCCGAGGTCAGATTTTAATCGAAGGCAATGCCGGCGATTATTGCGGCTCACGTATGGTGGCCGGCACCATCGCCGTGATGGGCAACACCGGCCGTTATCTCGGCTATGCCATGCGGCGCGGCACCTTGCTGTTGTGGAACCCGCCGCAATTGTCCGCCACTTTCAACGACTGCGGCTCACATACCCTGGCGTTTTTGCCGCTGCTGTTTGCCTCGTTCAAATCACTGAATTCGCGCTTTGCCGACAGCAGCGCGGCATTTAACCGGGTGCAACGTTATGGCGGCGACATGGCGGAGACTGGACGCGGTGAAGTATTAGTCAAAATCTAACGCTCACCCCTCTCCAAACTGGGGCAACCGCCCCAGTTTCCATTGGCCCCAGGCCTTAAATGACGCAAAAACTATCAACCACCAACCATGATCGCCACGTCGCGGGATTGAAATACGTTTACCCTGTCATATCCCGCAGGGCGGGCGGGCTGTCGATAGGTGTCAACTTCAACCCCAACAACGCCTGCAATTGGCGCTGTATTTATTGCCAAGTGCCGGATTTGCAACGCGGCAATGCACCGGATATGGATTTCGAATTGCTGGCGGAGGAATTAGGTTTTTTCTTGGATTATGTCCAGCATGGTGATTTCTTCGAACAATTTAATCTGGATGTCGACCAACGAGTCATCAAGGATATTGCCATTTCCGGCAATGGCGAGCCAACCAGCCTGAAGGATTTTGACAAGGCCGTGAAATTAATCGGGGACATTGCCACGGAAGCCGGTATATTTCCGGCCGGAAAGTTTGTATTGATCAGCAATGGCAGTTTGTTGCATCAACCGGCCGTGCAAAAGGGTTTAGTTGAATTGCATCGCCATGGGGGCGAGCTGTGGTTTAAGCTCGACAGCGCCACGGTCGAAGGCCGAAAACTGATCAACAACACCGGCCAAAACCAGCAAAAGCTGCTGCAAAATCTAAAAATCGCCAGCCGGTTATGCACAACCAAATTGCAAACCTGCATGTTGCATTACCGGGATCAAGTCTGGTCGAATGCTGAAAAGCAGGCGTATTTAGAACTTTTGCGGGAAGCGCGCAAGCAAGAGATTAAGTTGCAGAAAGTCATGCTGTATAGCCTAGCCCGGCAATCATTTCAGCCGGAGGCCGATGAATTGGCAAAAGTCAGTCTTGATGAAATGAATTCATTTGCGGCCGACATCCAAGCATTAGGCTATGATGTCGGCGTTAGCATATAGGGTTTCGGCGATTGCTCGAATCCGTCCGGATTGACAAAATCGATCACCCAAAATTAAAGCCATGCTTTTGGCAATTTGAACGTCGCCAGGCTTTGCAATATTATCATCCCCGCACCTGTTCTAATTTTAGAAAAGGCATCGGACCTCACCGTTTCTGGTCATTAAAACTGGGGTTAAATATGAAACATAATTTGTTTGAAGTAATGGGGCGAGAGTATCCATACGCCTTGCAACAAAAATATCCACATGTTTTAAATAAAATCATAGAGCTCTGGAATCAACCCGAGATAGACCACTATTTCACAACGCTTCTACTTGACACCAGGGGCGGGGAACGCAAAGGCTTTGATGACGATGCCTTTAAAGATATTACCCATCTTTATGAATTTCGGGAGTCTGAATATTTACGCGAAGCAGAAAATAAATCCGGCTCTCACTAACAGCTGTTAAACAAGCTAGAAGCAGGGATTATCAACTAACCTAAACATTCTTTCCTGGAAATATTGACTAAGGCTTTTCAAGCCTCATGCAGGCACTTGATTAAGATTGCTTACTTTTTATGCACAATATTAACGAAATATCATGATAGCTAAAAGAACAAGTCTTTTGGCTTTAATTTATCCGAATAATTAACAGCCTGCTCATTGAGTTTGATACTCTGTGAAGCATATTGAACTGGACACGGATTCAGCTCAATAGGACCTTCAACGGCCGCACCGGGCATAAAAACCATCGCTATCCTCCCGAAAAATCTATAATTGCGGGTTTTCGTAACGCAGACCAAGAGGCAGGAATGATTTCCGAAACCGTTGTCGAATTATCGCGCTGGCAGTTTGCGATAACTGCGATGCTGCATTTTTTGTTCATCCCGCTAACGCTTGGATTAGCCTTGCCGCTGGCGTTGACGGAATCGGCTTTCGTCTTCACGGGAAAGCCGATTTACCAAACCATGGCCCGGTTCTGGGGGCGGATTTTCGCGATAAATTTTACCTTGGCGGTTGCCACACGGTTAGTGGTTGTATTGCAGTTTGGCTTGAATGGTTCGTATTTTTCGCATTATGTCGGCGATATATTCGCGTTACCTTTGGCGATAGAAGCGTTGACCGGTTTTTTCCTGGCTGCCGCTCTGTTTGGGCCGTATTGGTTCGGCTGGAATAAGCTGGGCAAATATCGGCATCTGCTATTAACTTGGTTAATCGCGCTGGCTGTGAATGTATCGGCTTATTGGATTTTGGTGGCCAATGGATGGATGCAAAACCCGCTGGCGGCCGAGTTCAACTATCAGTCCTACCGAATGGAATTGACCGATTTTAACTTACTGCTGACTAATCCGGCCGTACTTACAAAATACCTGCATACCGTCGCCGGCAGCTATGCCACCGCTGCCGGTACGCTGATGGCGATCAGTGCTTACTATTTACGAAAACGGCAGGACGATCAATTAGCTAGACTTAGTTTTAGGCTGGCCGCGGGTCTGGGTTTAGTCGCGATAACGGTTACAGTCTGGTTGGGAGACGATACGCCGAACTTAAACCATCCGGTGCAACAGGCCAAACGCGCAGCCATTCATGCCGAAATCGATAAAAGTCCGTTGCCAGGGATCGAAACCCGTATCCGCAGCGGTATCACGGCTTATACACGGCTGCAGGAGCTCCGCGATGACAATAAAGATCCGCAGGTATTGTCGGAATTTGTCCAACATAAAGCCGATTTGGGTTACGCCTTATTGGTAACCCCTTGGAATAAAAAAATTGTTGACGTCAAGGACAAACAAATCAGCATGGCCGCCCAATCGGCTTTGCCGGCGCATCCCTCCTTGTTGTTTGGGAGTTATCGTTTGATGATCGCCTGCGGTATTTTCAGTCTGATATTGTTTGTGTTGGCGGTTGCCAGCGAATTTTCCAATAAACCACTGCCTACCTGGATGCTGTCGCTGAGTGTTTACATGGCCCCCTTGCCCTGGCTGGCCAACATTTGCGGCTGGTTTGTGGCCGAAGCCGGCATACAGCCATGGGCCGTGGCCGGAGTTTTGCCAACATTTGTCGGCGTGTCGTCGCTGTCTACCACGCAATTGATCATCAGCAGCGCCGCTTTGGTATTGGTTTATATCGTATTGTTGGGCGCGGGGCTGTTTTTGATGCGCCAAGCCATACTCAATCGCCGTATCAGCGCCAAGGGAGTGGAACAATGACATTCGATCTGGAATCTTTGCGGCTGATATGGTGGGCCATACTCGGTGCGGTGATGCTGGGGCTTGCACTCTCCGAAGGTCTGACGCTGGGAGTAATGTTGTTGTTGCCGATATTGGGGGAAACCAATCAGGACAAACAAAGTCTGCTCCATAGTATCGCTCCAACCAGTCTGGGTAATTTGGCCTGGCTGGTGGCCATGGTGGCGATCGTGTTTGCCGCTTGGCCGATTGCTTATGCGGTAGCGATGTCCAGCTTTTATCTGCTTTTGCTACTGGTGTTGCTGAGCATTTTATTGCGGCCGCTGGCCTTGTATTTTCTGGATGCCCATGACAACGTCCGATGGCGGCAATATGGCTACAAAGTACTGGCGGCTAGCGGCATGTTGCCGGCGGCACTATTGGGGCTATTGGTGGGTAATTTGTTAAAAGGTATTCCATTTCATCTGGACAGCGATATGCGGATACTATTTTTGGGGGACTTTGCCGGATTGTTCAATCTGTTTTCGCTGCTGATTGCCATCGCCTGTCTGGCATTGTTGGCGATGCATGGCGCTGTGTTTTTACAGTTGAAAACAGTAGGCTCGCTTCAACAGCAGGCGCAAGCCATGACTTTGCGCGCCGGCGTGGCTTTCTTGATTTTGTTTGTCGCGGCCGGGATGTGGATTACCCACCTGGAAGGCTATCACATCACCTCGGACATATTCCCCAACGCGCGCTCCAATCCACTGGCGAAATTCGTCAAACGCGGCGAAGGATTGTGGCTGGATAATTACGAACATCTGCCCATGCTGTGGAGCATTCCGATTTTAACCATTATCGGAGGCGGAGCTGCCGTATGGTTGGCGTATATGGGTAAGGCTTACCGGGCCATGATCGCCAGTTCAATCTGTGTCGGTATGGCCGTATTAACCTTCGGCATCTCGATGTTTCCGTTTTTACTGCCATCCAATATCTCACTGAACAGTTCCTTGACGATCTGGGATAGCAGTGCCAGCCAGTTGGCCTTGCAGACCTTGCTAGGCGTGGCGGCCTTCGCGCTACCGTTGATAATGATTTATTGCCGCTGGGTGTTTCGGCTGTTTGCCGATAAAACCGGTTGTTATACCCCAGAGAACAACGAGAGCCGATAAAGCCCAAGGGATTAGAGCGCCTCGAGCCATCTGGTGAACAACGACTCTTAGCTCTATATCATCGACCGGAGGCCGATGGCTAGGTTTGACCTTATTAAGTTGTTTGTCCGAAAGCGTCGAGCGATTCTGAGCGATCCGTCGGACTCCAGTTGACGCGTTAAGATTGATTTTTCAGTAAACATGCCGCACTCTTTAGCGCTTAATTTTTTACTTCCATCAACAAAAACTAAAAAGGAAAATCGCATGAAAAAATTGCTCAATTACACGCTGATCGGGATTTTGGCGTTGATTCCGGTGGTGGTCATTTTACAAATCATTCTGTTTGTTAAAGACCGCTTTGGCGATCTGTTTCAATTTGTTTACGGTTACTCGGATAACTATTTTGTGACGTTTTTGCTGTTTGGCGTCAGTTTTACCTTGATTACCTTTATCGGGCACCGGGTCAGCTTGGGCCGCTTTTCCATCATCGCCGGTTTTGAAAATCTGATCGAACGCATTCCGTTGTTAAGCACCATTTACCGGGTCACTAAAAAACTGGTGCACATGATTGCCGGCCATGAGCTGAAGGAACCGCGCGAAGTGGTCTATGTTGAGTACCCCAAGGAAGGCCTATGGGTGCCGGCCTATGTTACCAATAAGGTGGAAGACCGATATATCCTATTTGTGCCGACATCGCCTAATCCAACCTCCGGTTTCGCGGTCATCGTGCATGAATCGAAAATTATTAAGTCGGACATGAGTATCGAGCAAGTCACCAGCTTCATCATCAGCGTCGGCGCCGATTACGAGAAGCTCTCCGAGGCGACACAACTGCCGAAGTAACCTTAAGATATATGGTTGTTGCGGAGTCGGGGTTGGTCCGCAACAAGTTCCATCTTAATTGTCTTCGCTGATTATGCTGAACGGCATTTTTGAATTGGCTGCATTACTAGGCCGACAACTGGCGGCGCGTCATTGGCGGCTGGCCTTGGCCGAGTCCTGCACCGGTGGAGGTATCGCGCAAGCGGTTACCGATGTGCCGGGCAGTTCGGCCTGGTTCGATCGTGGTTTTGTGACTTACAGCAATGCGGCCAAAGTCGAAATGTTGGCCGTGCAACAGTCGACTTTGGATAGCGTGGGGGCGGTAAGCCGTGAAACCGCGCTGGAAATGGCGGCTGGCGCATTGGCGCATAGTCATGCGGATCTGGTTTTCGCGGTAACCGGAATTGCCGGCCCGGATGGCGGTAGTATCGACAAGCCGGTAGGTACGGTGTTCATTGCCTGGCAACAACGAGGCCATACTGGCTACTGTGCCTTGCGGCAGTTTTCCGGCGATCGCCTGGCGGTGCGGAGACAAGTCATCGCATTCTGCCTGCAACAGGCATTGGAAGTGATGGCAAAAGCGTAATTTCGGAATTGCCAATTGGTTATTCACAATGGCGACTTATTCATTACATAGCTGAATTTATAGCCAAAAAGGGTTTAGTCCACCGGGGCCAATTGCGCTAAAATGCAGCCTCTGTTCACTTTGCGGATGTTTACGCCATGTTGAAAAAAAATTTGCTTAAGCTCGGTGCCTTGTTATTACTAAGCGCCTGCGCCACTAGTCCTACTGGTAGGACCCAGTTTATTTACATGCCTGACAATCAAGTTGATCAAATGGGCTTGCAGGCTTTCAATAGCATGAAAAGCAAGGAACCAGTCAGCCGTGATCCTCGGCAAAATCAGTTTGCCCAGTGCGTGGCTTATGCCCTTACGCGGGAAACCGGCGGCCAATGGGAAGTGGTGGTGTTTCAGGACGAAAGCTTGAATGCGTTTGCACTGCCTGGCAACAAAATCGGCGTGCATACCGGCTTAATCAATCTGGTCGATAACCAGGATCAATTGGCCGCCGTGATCGGTCATGAAATCGGCCATGTGTTGTCTCGACACAGTAACGAAAGATTGTCCCAGGAAACTGCGGTTAGCACCGGTTTGTCGATGGTGCAAGCCGTCACTCAGCCCCAAACCGCGATGGGACAAACCGCGTTGGGTCTGTTGGGCGTTGGTGCTCAATACGGTGTTATATTGCCCTATAGCCGTATCCATGAAACCGAAGCCGACACCATAGGTCTGGATTTAATAGCCCGTGCCGGCTTTGATCCACGCCAAAGCATCAATCTCTGGCTAAAAATGGACAAGGCCGCGCAAGGCGGGCAGCCTATCGAATTTATGTCGACGCACCCTTCCCATGGCAGCCGTATCGACAATTTAAACCAGCGCATGAACAACGCTCTTCAGCTTCAGCAACAAGCTTTGAATGCCGGCAAGCAGCCGCATTGCGCCAAATAATGAACCCGAATTTACCTAAGCTACATCCTTACCCATTTGAAAAACTGGCGACGCTGAAACAAGGCCTCGTGCCGCCGGCCGATAAAACCCACATCGCGCTGTCGATTGGCGAGCCCAAGCATGCCACGCCGCATTTCATTCAGGAGGCGTTATTGCGGCATTTGCACGGCCTAACACAATACCCGACGACCAAGGGGTTGCCGGAACTGCGACAAGCGGTTGCCGACTGGATTTGCCGCCGTTTCCAAATTCCTGTTGGCGGCGTTGATGGCGAAACACAGGTGTTGCCGGTCAACGGTACCCGCGAAGCTTTGTTCTCGTTCGCGCAGGCAGTGGTCGATCCGCGCGACAAGCCTGTGGTGATCATGCCCAACCCCTTTTACCAGATTTACGAAGGCGCGGCCCTGCTGGCTGGCGCCGAGCCGTATTATTTGAATACGTTGGAAGCCGATGGCTATTTGCCGGATTTCGACAGCGTACCTGAAGTGATCTGGCAACGCTGCCAATTGATCTTTATCTGTTCGCCGGGTAATCCGACCGGCACGCTACTGTCGCAAGCCGATCACTTGAAATTGCTGGCGCTGGCCGAAAAGTACGATTTTGTGATCGCCTCCGACGAGTGCTATACCGAACTGTACGACGACGAGGCCAATCCGCCGCAAGGCCTTCTGCAAAGTGCTTATCAAGCCGGCAACAGCGATTTCAAGCGTTGCGTGATTTTCCAAAGCCTGTCCAAACGCTCCAACTCGCCGGGCCTGCGCTCCGGCTTCGTGGCCGGCGACGCCGAGGTGTTGAAACAATATTTCAAGTACCGCACCTATCACGGTTGCCCGATGCCGGTACCAACCCAGCACGCCAGCATTGCCGCCTGGAACGACGAGGAACACGTCAAGCACAACCGCCAGTTGTACCGCGACAAGTTCACCTCGTTTATCGAGGTTTTGCAGGATGTTTGCGAAATTAGCCGGCCTCCGGCCAGTTTTTATATCTGGTTGAAGACAGCTGGTTCAGATACTATTTTTGCTCAACAGTTGTTTGCCCAGCAAAACATCACCGTGCTGCCCGGTAGCTTCCTGTCACGCGACAGCGCTGGCATCAACCCCGGAGCCAACCATGTCCGCATTGCGTTGGTCGCGCCGCAGGAAGAATGTGTCGAGGCCGCGCAACGCATCAAAGCTTTTCTCAATGAAAATACCCCGTAGGCTGCTCTGAACAACGTGAAGTGCATCGGTCGCGAAATCGATGCACCTCCTTGCGTTGGCACATCCTACCTCCGTTAATCTCCAACCCTAAAGAAATACCATGTCGAATCTGGAAACCATCATCAACGACGCCTTCGAAAACCGCGCCGAAATCAGCCCGTCCACCGTCTCCGCCGAAGTCCGCAACGCGGTTGCGGAAGTCCTAAATATGCTCGACAAAGGCGAAGCCCGCGTCGCCGAGAAAAAAGACGGCGACTGGGTCACCAACCAATGGCTGAAAAAAGCCGTGCTGCTGTCGTTCCGCATCAACGAAAACAAGGTCGTCGAAAGCGGCGACGTGCGTTATTACGACAAAGTGCCGACCAAATACGGCCAATACAGCGAAGAAGATTTTGCCAAAGCCGGCGTTCGCGTCGTACCCAATGCGGTTGCCCGTTACGGTTCCTACGTCGCGCCCGGCGCGATTCTGATGCCGTCTTACGTCAACATCGGCGCCTACGTCGACAGCGGCACCATGGTCGACACCTGGGTCACCGTCGGCTCCTGCGCGCAAATCGGTAAAAACGTGCATTTGTCCGGCGGCGTCGGCATCGGCGGCGTACTGGAACCTTTGCAAGCCAACCCGACCATCATCGGCGACAACTGCTTCATCGGCGCCCGCTCCGAGATCGTCGAAGGCGTGATCGTCGAAGACAACTGCGTGGTATCGATGGGCGTCTACATCGGCCAAAGCACCAAGATCTTCAACCGTATGACCGGCGAAGTCAGCTACGGCCGCATCCCTGCCGGTTCGGTGGTCGTCTCCGGCAACCTACCGTCCAAAGACGGCAGCCACAGCCTGTATTGCGCGGTGATCATCAAACAAGTCGATGAAAAAACCCGTAGCAAAACCGGAATTAACGAGTTGTTGCGCGATTGATTTCGGTTGTAAACCTAGTTTTAAATTGACCGGGTACGCTTTAAAGCCTACTCGGTCAATGGCTGACGCCCCACCCGCCAGGGCAATCGCGCTATGTAGCACTTGCCCGATCCTATCGTTTAGTATAGTGATTTGCCCCAAAACGCAGATGTTACCTGATCCAATGCCCTATTTGGCTAATCTTGAAGACCCGCGGCGCGAAACCAAAAACAAGCTGCACAACCTCGGCGATATTGTCATGATTGTATTGTGCGCGGTGTTGAGTGGCATTGAAGACCAGGGCAATCGCGCTATGTAGCACTTGCCCGATCCTATCGTTTAGTATAGTGATTTGCCCCAAAACGCAGATGTTACCTGATCCAATGCCCTATTTGGCTAATCTTGAAGACCCGCGGCGCGAAACCAAAAACAAGCTGCACAACCTCGGCGATATTGTCATGATTGTATTGTGCGCGGTGTTGAGTGGCATTGAAGACTGGGTAGGCATGGAAGAGTTTGCCGAAGAAAAAGAAGATTGGCTTAGGACATTTCTGGCACTACCGAACGGCATTCCCTCGCACGATACCTTGAGCGATGTATTTGGGCGATTGAATCCCAAAGCCTTTGCGGATGCCTTTCAGTGTTGGGTGCGGGCGGCCTTGCCCAGCCTTTCGGGTCAGCAAGTTTGTTTGGATGGTAAAACCCTGCGCGGCAGTCGTGAAGGGGATAAAGCCGTGCATTTGATGAGTGCTTTTGCCGCTGAAGCGCGCTGGGTATTAGCGCAGCAAGCGGTCGGCGAAAAAACTAACGAAATCACGGCCATTCCGGATTTGTTGTCGATGTTGGATATTCAAGGCGCCTTGATCTCGATTGATGCCATGGGCTGCCAAAAAGCCATTGCCCAAACCATCGTCGCGGCGCAAGCCGATTATGTGTTGGCTCTCAAGGATAATCACGCCTTGCTTTGCGAAGACGTTCGACTCTGGCTGGATACGGAAAATGCCCAAAGTCGATTACCCATCCATGAAACGATCGACAAAAGTCACGGGCGCATCGAAATACGCCGCTATAGCTTGAGTACCCAGATTGATTGGTTGACGCAAAAGCCAGACTGGGCCGGACTACAAGCCGTTGGAAGGGTTGAATCAACGCGCATCATCGGCGATAAAACCTCGGTCGAGCATCGTTACTATTTGTGCTCATTTACCGATTTGTCGCGCTTTGCCAAAGGTGTCCGACAACATTGGGCGATTGAAAACTCACAGCACTGGGTGTTGGATGTGCAATTTGGCGAAGACGCCAATCGAGCCAGAACTGATCATTCCGCCGAAAATCTGGCATTGATGCGACGGATGGCCTTGAATCTGCTCAGGAACAACGGTCCAACTAAAGATAGCTTGAAGCGCCGTAAACTGCGGGCCTGTCTAAACGACAACTATCGCTTCAAGTTACTTTTTGGGACAGAAGCTACATAGCGCGATTGCCCTGCATTGAAGACTGGGTAGGCATGGAAGAGTTTGCCGAAGAAAAAGAAGATTGGCTTAGGACATTTCTGGCACTACCGAACGGCATTCCCTCGCACGATACCTTGAGCGATGTATTTGGGCGATTGAATCCCAAAGCCTTTGCGGATGCCTTTCAGTGTTGGGTGCGGGCGGCCTTGCCCAGCCTTTCGGGTCAGCAAGTTTGTTTGGATGGTAAAACCCTGCGCGGCAGTCGTGAAGGGGATAAAGCCGTGCATTTGATGAGTGCTTTTGCCGCTGAAGCGCGCTGGGTATTAGCGCAGCAAGCGGTCGGCGAAAAAACTAACGAAATCACGGCCATTCCGGATTTGTTGTCGATGTTGGATATTCAAGGCGCCTTGATCTCGATTGATGCCATGGGCTGCCAAAAAGCCATTGCCCAAACCATCGTCGCGGCGCAAGCCGATTATGTGTTGGCTCTCAAGGATAATCACGCCTTGCTTTGCGAAGACGTTCGACTCTGGCTGGATACGGAAAATGCCCAAAGTCGATTACCCATCCATGAAACGATCGACAAAAGTCACGGGCGCATCGAAATACGCCGCTATAGCTTGAGTACCCAGATTGATTGGTTGACGCAAAAGCCAGACTGGGCCGGACTACAAGCCGTTGGAAGGGTTGAATCAACGCGCATCATCGGCGATAAAACCTCGGTCGAGCATCGTTACTATTTGTGCTCATTTACCGATTTGTCGCGCTTTGCCAAAGGTGTCCGACAACATTGGGCGATTGAAAACTCACAGCACTGGGTGTTGGATGTGCAATTTGGCGAAGACGCCAATCGAGCCAGAACTGATCATTCCGCCGAAAATCTGGCATTGATGCGACGGATGGCCTTGAATCTGCTCAGGAACAACGGTCCAACTAAAGATAGCTTGAAGCGCCGTAAACTGCGGGCCTGTCTAAACGACAACTATCGCTTCAAGTTACTTTTTGGGACAGAAGCTACATAGCGCGATTGCCCTGCCCCACCCGCAACTATCTTTTTAGCATCGGGAAATAGTTTTTGTTAAGCCAAACAGCTGAAAAATTTGTGGTTTTAACTGATTTTTCAGTGGTCGTAGTAAAAATATTTGACACGTTAAAGTTCGAAGGGTAATATAGGCAGCTCAATCACGAGACATTGTCTCTGTCTTGAAATAGAAGGTCAAATTCGGGGTATAGCGCAGTCTGGTAGCGCGTCTGCTTTGGGAGCAGAATGTCGGGAGTTCGAATCTCTCTACCCCGACCAAGATTTGCGCTTGTAGCTCAGCTGGATAGAGCATCGGCCTTCTAAGCCGAGGGTCGCAGGTTCGAGTCCTGCCAAGCGTGCCAATCACAAAAATTCATTATGGTGAGCGTAGCTCAGTTGGTAGAGTCCCGGATTGTGATTCCGGTTGTCGTGGGTTCGAGCCCCATCGTTCACCCCAATAAATTCAATAACTTAACCTAAGTTAATTGAATTCTCCTTTGTAACTATGCCCAAAAATTTGCCTATATTGGCGGCATGATGTGCCAGATGCTCTGGCGCCAAATGCGCATAGCGTGAGACCATCTTGTAATCAGACCAACCACCCAACTCCTGAAGCACATTTAACGGCGCTCCCGCATTGGACATGCCAATCCGTCGACAACAGAAACGCGGCCGTCCAGCTCTCCTTTTATTAGGCTGAATTAAAATTCACCGGTCAGCCCATCACGCACCATGATGTACGCAGGCACTTCCATATCAATGTAATCGCTATCCGAAGCTGCCATACTAGTGATGCGCCACTGGCCAACAACACACGTTTCCGTTTTTTCACGACTCTTCAACCAATCCGTATTCAACAAACAATGCGTCGAAATCCTCTCCGACACCCCAACCAAACACTCTGACCTTGCTGTCGCACTTTATAGGAATGGGGTACGCTGCGCTTCCGGGAGCGCAAGTACATATTTAAGCGCCTGTTCGAACATCCGGACCAACGCATCGAAAAAAGCCTTCGTCATCCATGCCTCAGTAGCCTAGAAAATCGAATACTTCCTCACAATAAATAGGGTCAATTCCGGCAGGATGGCCCACTGTGTGGATTCCAGCGATCGTGAACACGTTAAAGAACGGAAGTTCTGGAAGGTTGATTTTTACCTCATCTGTTCACGATGGGTCAAATGGGTTTAGTTTTTCGCATGGATTCTCCTTTGAGTTCGAGGCGGTGACTGCCGTGGATAATGCGGTCCAGGATGGCATCGGCCAGCGTGGGATCGTTGAGATAGGTGTGCCAATGATCAATGGGTAGGTCTTGCACGAGGCCAATCAGACTAGCTCGATTAAGATCAGCCAGCTTAGCTTTGACGTCACCCTAAGAGGCTGAATTTTTCTTGGTGCTCACTCCATAATCTCCAGCGGGGTTTTGGACATAAAAAAGGGCCTGGAGAATTTCCAAGCCCTTGTATTTGGTGGTGGTGTCGACTCCCGAAACAAACCGCGTCTACTCTGCTATTTCAGGTGGATGCAGGCTGTTGCGGGTTCGTTAGGGAAGTGATTTTGACAGCCTTTTGAAACTCCAGAAACCCGCTGTTTTTCACTCAGGTTTGCTGACAATTTGACAATAAGTTCAATTCCCGATTCCGCAATTGAACCGGGGTTCAATGCTTAACACGCAATGCTCTGAAATCTAGCTATAACCAAAACAACACCCATTAACACCCAATTAACAAAATTACTTGACCCAGCGCCGCGCGTCTTTAAGCAATAACAGCAGCTGTTGTTCTTGTAAAGGAGAGGCAATAAACCCAAAACGTCTGTAAAAACGGGCAGCCTCATCATCAATCGGGTGCGTTAACATTGCCCGGATACCTGCTTGCTCAGCAATCAGCAGTGATCTTCGAATAGCATCCTGCAACAATCCGATGCCGATACCGCGCCCTTGATGATCTTTGGAAACCGCCAAACGAGCAAGAATTGCAACTGGGATGGGGTACTGGGCCATTCCTTTGCGAATGCGTTCAGGGGCGTCCAACGTGTCGATCTGACCAACAGTCAAACTGAAATAGCCAATGACTCGTTGAGAATCATCTGCGACAACAAAGGTCTTGGCCGAACCTGCGCCCTGCGCTTGCCTCGCGTGACGAGTCAGCCATTCGTTTAGTGCAGGTTTTCCGCAGTCAAACGAATCAAGGTAGTGGGGTGTCCCAAGTGATTCAGGGCTATGATGATTCATGGTTTCCATCCGAATCTTTACAAGTTATCCCAATCCGGCACAAACTGTAATGGTCAACAAAAACCGGACACCACTTCAGGCAGCGTTTCTATAAAATTCCCGTTCGAATTCGAGCGGGGATAGATAGCCCAATGTTGAGTGTGATCGGCGGCCGTTGTAAAAAGCCAAATAATCGATCACGCTCAGTTTTGCCGCTTCTTGGGTTTTGAATTTTTCGTAGTTGAGTTGCTCATGCTTCAAACTGCGAAAAAATCGTTCGGTTGGGGAGTTGTCCCAACAGTTGCCTTTGCGGCTCATACTCTGTTCCATCTTCATCACCGCCAAATGTTGACGGTATTCACGACTCGCATACTGGCTGCCACGATCCGAGTGATGCAGCAAACCGGGTGGCGGCTTACGACGCCAGAAGGCCATTTGCAAGGCCTGCACGCAGAGCGAGGTGCGCATGTGATCGTCAATCGCCCAGCCCACCACTTGGCGGGAAAACAGATCGATCACTACCGCGACATACAGCCAACCTTGCAGGGTCCACACGTAGGTAATATCGGTCGTCCATACTTGATTAGGCTTAGCCACTTGGAATTGCCGATCTAACCGGTTGGGCGAAATGGCCTCGCTATGATTACTGTCGGTCGTGACTTTAAAGCGCTTGGGATAGCGAACCTGCAATTTTAAATCGCGCATGATGCGCCGCATTTTAAAACGCCCAACGGTAAAGCCTTGTTTTTGCAATCGATCCGCTAAACGACGCGAACCAAAGCACTGCTTATTGTCGATGAAAATCTGCCTCGCCTTTTCAGAAACGCTTTGATCTTGTTGATCTTTGTCGCGTTCTTGCGGGGCCTTTAACCATTCATAATACGCACTGGTGCTCATCTGCATCACTCGACAAAGCGCGGTCACTGGATACGTGATGTGGCTACACTAAACCGGACACACTTTTTAAAATAATCTAAAAAAGCGTGAATCCAAAATGAGCCAAGAAAAACCCAATACCTATACAGCCGAATTCAGAGCCTCAGCCGTCAAGTTGGCGAATGAATCCGATAAACCGATCAGCCAGGTAGCCCAGGATCTTGGCATTAACGTCAATACCTTGCATACCTGGATAGGAAAATACAGTCGCCCCAAAGACAGCAATAAAGCGGTCCGTACCGATGAACATCTGTACGATGAACTCAAGCGCCTTAAGAAGGAAGTGGCCCGATTGACCGAGGAGCGCGATTTACTAAAAAAGGCAGCGGCGTACTTCGCCAAGGAACAAAGATGAAGTACGCCTGGATCAAGCAGCATGCAGAGGACTTTGCGGTAGATACCCTGTGCCGGTTCATGAGGGTATCCCGAAGCGCCTACTACGACTGGCTGAAGCAAGGCCCCTCTGCGGGCGAACAAGACGATGCCGCCCTATCCGAGATGATCCAAAGCACCTTTGGCAAAAGCCGGGCAACCTACGGTACGCGCCGTCTCAAAGCCGCCTTATCCGCTCAGAACCGAACCGTCAGCCGCCGCCGTATCGGTCGTTTGATGCGAGAAGCGGGGTTGGCCTGTAAAACCAAGCGCAAATTCAAAGCCACGACGAATTCGAAGCATCATCAACCGGTTGCGTCCAATCACCTGGATCGGCAATTTGCCGTGGAAAAGCCCAATCAAGTCTATGCCGGCGACACCACCTATATCCATACGCAGGAGGGCTGGCTGTATCTGGCCGTGGTGATTGATCTCTATTCCCGGCAAGTCGTGGGCTGGTCTATGGCCGAACATATGCGGACCAAACTGGTGAACGATGCGCTACTGATGGCGGTTTGGAAGCGCAAGCCCGAGAAAGGCTTGCTATGGCATACCGATCGCGGCAGCCAATATGCATCGGACAGCCATCGAGCCTTATTAACGCAACACGGCATCCGGCAAAGCATGAGTCGTAAGGGAAACTGCTGGGATAATGCCGTCTCGGAAAGTTTCTTTCATACCCTGAAAACCGAGTTGATACATCACCAGACCTATCGAACCCGATCCGAGGCCAGGCAGGCCGTATTCGAATATATCGAAGTGTTTTATAACCGCGAGCGACTTCATTCCGCCAATGGCTACCTGTCGCCCGTTGACTACGAATTGCAGCTTAAAGCTGCTTAGCTGTGTGTCCGGAAAAGTGTTGACACATCAACGTCTTCTGTTGCACCTGAATAAACCCGTACTTTATTCGGCTTCTTTCGCAAAGAAGACGGCGGCCTTTTTTAATATCTCGCGCTCCATTCGCAACTGTTCATTTTCCTTGCGCAAGCGAATCAATTCATCGTGATCCCCTAGGCTCAAGCTTGGCTTTTTCGTCGCCGAGCCATTGGTAGATGGCTTGCTCTCCGCTCGAACCCAGCGTCCCAGGGCACTTAATGATATGCCTAGATGTGCAATGGCTGGTTCTTTGACCAAAGTCTGATAGCTTTCTCTATTAGCCTGACTTATTTGCCCTAAATTATGAACTGCCGAAGATGTCATGGTGTTAACACTGGCAAAAGCGTCTCCTCCATGAGGCGCGGCATTGCTCAGCGCTTTTTTTGCAGCCTCGGCTATTTTTTCAAATTGTGTCAGTGTGTCTTCAGCAATTTTTTCGAAGTTTTGGGTATCTTCCTGAGTGAAATCCATTATTACTCCTTGTCCAATCAAGAACGTTTATCCCAGGGAGCTCGGTGTGTAAACAGATCGCGAAGTCCTTCATTTTCTTGACTGGGGCTGTCTAACAAATCCAAAAAAGCTTCGTATTGACTGCCAGATACCATAAACAAACGCTGGTCTAATAATGTTTGCTCAGCCGCCTGACAGGCGCTGTCAAGAATGAAATCCGTCAGAGATTTGTGTGCTACCTCGGCGGCACGACGCAATACCGCTTCTTGTTCTGGTGTAGCACGCAGTCCCAATCGTGAAGATCGGGTTACGGTAGTGGCAGTAACTGTCATAGTGAAACCTCAAGGAACAAAATACTTATTGCAATGTTAGTACAAATGACGCACGCAGTCTACAGAATTGCAAAGACTTTTAATCTGCTCATGTCTGTTCAACTGTCATTAACCAAGTCAGCGACCCAATAGGTAATAAGGCAGTATTTGTACCAGACTAATCCGTCTTTGATTGTCCGTGATGTGCTCAAGTCAGGAGTTTATGTCTGGAGCCTTTTATGGAGAATAAACAATGTCCTGCCTGCGGCCAACAATTTCTGCCTCGACCACAAAGCCCTCATCAATCTTATTGCTCAGCACCCAGTTGCCAGCGCCAGCGCAAAAAGCAGTGGCAACGTCACAAACTGCAGAATGATCCCGATTATCAGGATAACCAGCGCAGTGCTCAACACACTTGGCTTGAGCGAAATCCAGACTATTGGCGGCAATATCGCAAATCACATCCAAAGTATGCCGAGCGAAATCGAGCTTTGCAACGGGGTCGCAATCGACAAGCGACTGCCAGCGTAATTGCAAAGATGGACGCGTCAACCCAAGACAATTCGCTGCCTTCAGGCATCTATCTGATGTGGCTACACTAAACCGGACACACTTGAAATGGTTTAATGATCCCGGACACTTCAAAAGGCAGACTTTATACTGTCAGCAGAGGTGACCATGACAAACGAGCAAAAACACAAACGGCCCAAATACACAAACGGCCCAAATACAATCTGGAATTTAAGCAAGATGCCGCCAAGCTGGTTCTTGAAAAAGGCTACAGCCAGCAACAAGCGGCCGATCATCTAGGCATATCATTAAGTGCCCTGGGACGCTGGGTTCGAGCGGAGAGCAAGCCATCTACCAATGGCTCGGCGACGAAAAAGCCAAGCTTGAGCCTAGGGGATCACGATGAATTGATTCGCTTGCGCAAGGAAAATGAACAGTTGCGAATGGAGCGCGAGATATTAAAAAAGGCCGCCGTCTTCTTTGCGAAAGAAGCCGAATAAAGTACGGGTTTATTCAGGTGCAACAGAAGACGTATCCAGTGACCGCGCTTTGTCGAGTGATGCAGGTGAGCACCAGTGCGTATTATGAATGGTTAAAGGCCCCGCAAGAACGCGACAAAGATCAACAAGATCAAAGCGTTTCTGAAAAGGCGAGGCAGATTTTCATCGACAATAAGCAGTGCTTTGGTTCGCGTCGTTTAGCGGATCGATTGCAAAAACAAGGCTTTACCGTTGGGCGTTTTAAAATGCGGCGCATCATGCGCGATTTAAAATTGCAGGTTCGCTATCCCAAGCGCTTTAAAGTCACGACCGACAGTAATCATAGCGAGGCCATTTCGCCCAACCGGTTAGATCGGCAATTCCAAGTGGCTAAGCCTAATCAAGTATGGACGACCGATATTACCTACGTGTGGACCCTGCAAGGTTGGCTGTATGTCGCGGTAGTGATCGATCTGTTTTCCCGCCAAGTGGTGGGCTGGGCGATTGACGATCACATGCGCACCTCGCTCTGCGTGCAGGCCTTGCAAATGGCCTTCTGGCGTCGTAAGCCGCCACCCGGTTTGCTGCATCACTCGGATCGTGGCAGCCAGTATGCGAGTCGTGAATACCGTCAACATTTGGCGGTGATGAAGATGGAACAGAGTATGAGCCGCAAAGGCAACTGTTGGGACAACTCCCCAACCGAACGATTTTTTCGCAGTTTGAAGCATGAGCAACTCAACTACGAAAAATTCAAAACCCAAGAAGCGGCAAAACTGAGCGTGATCGATTATTTGGCTTTTTACAACGGCCGCCGATCACACTCAACATTGGGCTATCTATCCCCGCTCGAATTCGAACGGGAATTTTATAGAAACGCTGCCTGAAGTGGTGTCCGGTTTTTGTTGACCATTACATAAACCATTTCAGTTGAGGCGAGTTCTAGGCCTGGCGATACGGTATTGGATACGTTTACCGGATCCGGATCGACTGCATTGGCATGTCGCAACTTATTGCGGTGTTTTATTGGATCTGAGATGGGTGAATCAGAATTCAACGGAGCGGTTACACGTTTGGAAAGTAATTAGATTCCAATCAGCCAACTAAAAAAAAACCAAACACTAGCCCGGCTGAAAATCACTCCTCCTCGCCCGCGCGGTTTTTGCACAAGTTTGGTGCTCTGAAATTTATTTTTGAAGGATTGGTTTGTAGGTGGCGTATGTCCTATGGACTTGCCGTGAACTTTGAATTCGGATTTTGAAAAGAAATGGCGGTTTGCGACATAGCAAACC
Source organism: Methylomonas sp. LL1 (assembly GCF_015711015.1). Lineage (NCBI taxonomy): Bacteria > Pseudomonadati > Pseudomonadota > Gammaproteobacteria > Methylococcales > Methylococcaceae > Methylomonas > Methylomonas sp. LL1. The sequence continues at coordinate 3,783,600 of NZ_CP064653.1, read as the reverse complement.
GCCAATTTACCGCCATTGCCTGAACAATAAAAAATCATTTTCCTTATTATTCAGTAGTTTACTTGGTGGAGGTGGGGGGAATTGAACCCCCGTCCGCAAGCACTCCGCCACAAGCTCTACATGCTTATCCCGCGCTTTTAATTTAACTGTTGACTACCCGTCGGGCCAAGAGGATCAACAGCGATTTCGATTGGATTTAGCGATTCAGGCTCCGAACTAAGCCCTGGCGCGATCTTATGTAATATGATCCCTGAACGCCCCCCGAAGGGAACTCCAGACGCATAAGTACATCTGGTCAGAGAAGTGGTGCAGGTTTTAAGCTGCTAAGGCCACTGAGTAGTTTTCGTCGTTTGCGAATACTTTTTTTCAGTAGGTTTTACGAGCTGTACTGTGCTCGGCATGCACCTGAGGTTTTGCTACCCACGTCGAAGCCATGTCACCCCCAAGAGCCTTTATTCTATCGAATTTCAATAAAAATTGTCATAACTATATTTTAGCGGCTCAAGTCGCTTTTAGTATTTTTAACAAGGGTTTGACGGCGATGGAAAATTTCTGCCGGGCCATTTCGCCAATTATGCCGGTATAGCTGCGTTGTAGGTACAAATCGACACCACAAACCCTGGCGATCATTGAGCAACGGCCACTGATGCCAAAATCACTTCCTTGCAACCGATATGTTAACGGTACGCAGTCATTACGTAATATGGGGCCGGATAGGATTAAATCAATGCGTTGATCAAACATCTCATAATTCAACGAGTCTGGGATCAAATCAAGTGTGGCGAGTAAAATCTTGTCGTCGGTATCTAGGCAGCCGTAGATTAAACACTGACAATGCTGTAAATCCTTTAGCAGCAAACGGGCTAAATCTTGATTTCCAAGTGTGGCTTTATCCGATTGAATAAGCTTTTCCAGCCCGTGAAACTGTTTCATATTGTCAGTGACTATAAATTAAATGCGGTTGTACAGGCTGTACCATGCCAATGCTGACCGATATTTTCAATGTAATAATTTTGCAATTTATCGCTATCGGAGATATTGCCATGAATGATTTGCTGCATCTGGTATGCCCATCCTGCCTAGCCATCAATCGTTTACCCGCTAACCGGCTACGGCAACAGCCGAAATGTGGACAATGCCATCAAGCTCTTTTTAATCTCCGCCCACTGGAATTGACGGCCAACAACTTCGACAAACATGTCAGTCATAACGATATTCCACTGGTAGTCGACTTTTGGGCCGAGTGGTGCGGGCCTTGCAAGATGATGGCTCCGGCTTTTGCGCAGGCCGCGGAACAGTTGGAGCCGAATTTTCGCTTGGCTAAAGTCAATACGGAAACGCAGCAGTCGCTCAGTGCTCGCTACAACATTCGCAGCATTCCGACCTTGATCCTGTTTAAAAATGGCCAAGAGCTGGCTCGCCAATCCGGCGCCATGCGGGCGCTGGATATTGTTGATTGGGCTAGAAGCTGGCTTTGAGCCAGATTGACGCGTGGCAAATGCCTGGCTTACCGACGCAAGGGTTATGCTGCTTCCGCTTGTCGACCAAGAAGCGGTTCTCTAGCGCTTTCGGCAAGTGCTAGCAGCTGTTCTTTTAGCGTGCCGGTTATGTTGATTTGATTCAATGTCGTATTCAGGTGCTCCATCAAGGCATCAAAATGGGAATCGTCCGGTCCCAGTTTAAGCAAATGAGAATGCGCGTCACAGATGCGGGTAATAGTGCGGATTTCCTGGCCGCCAATCACATCTAGTAGAAAAGCAAAGTCGCTACCGGTCACTAGGCTGTGTTTGGCATTGCTTCTGGCAAAAGCGGCCATGAAATAATCGTCCAGCAATTCGCTCAGTTCCTTGAGCTTTTTGCCCGTCAGCAGACTATGAATCAGCGTTTTTAACGGCCCGGTTTGCAAGGTTGCCGGAGTCGTGTTGAAGAATCGATTAACCCGATAGTCATCCAGCATTTTGTCGTACAAAACATCGATGATCTGATTAATCAAGGCGGGGTCAAGGCTAGATATGGCAACTGGCTGTGCCGTGGCTGTAAAGCTCATGATGACGTCTCCGTGGTTGTAATGCTTGCTGTTAACAAAATACTCGGCAGTCGAAACGTATTCTTGCAATATTGGATCGAAAATAGCCCAATCCTGACTTGTCTGGGTCGGCGTCCGCTCAAATTAGCGTGCCGGAATTCTCAAGCACATAAGCGACGCACCATCGGCTGGCTTTAGAGTGATAACTGGCAGCCCAGTATGTTTAGGATATGCCGAGAGTTGTCGCTTAATTTATTGATAATGAAGAGCCTCGTCGGGAAGCCTAATATCGCTATGAGTGTTCCAGCGATTAACGCTTTGTCAAATAAAACTCAAAATTCGTTGACATATTTTTGTGAGAATTGCGCCGCCCTGTGTCAAAAGCAGCCGCGTTGTGATCGTATTCAAGGCGGCGGATTTTAGAAAAAGAAGATATAAAAAAGGCGCATTGCCTTGACAATGCGCCTTAATAGCTAGGGCAGTAAATGATTACAGCTTGTCAGCGTTTTTGCTCAGGTAGTCAGCCACGCCAGCTGGGCTGGCATTCATGCCTGAATCACCTTTGTTCCAGCCGGCTGGGCAAACTTCGCCGTGCTCTTCGTGGAATTGCAGTGCATCTATCATGCGAATCATTTCGTCGATATTACGGCCCAGCGGCAGATCGTTGACCACTTGGTGGCGAACCATACCGTTTTTGTCGATCAGGAAGCTTCCACGGAAAGCCACACCGCCCGCGGATTCGACATCGTAGTCCTTGCAAATGCCGTGGCTTATGTCGGCGGCCAGGGTGTAACGGACTGGGCCGATACCGCCTTGGTTGACCGGGGTGTTACGCCATGCATTGTGGGTAAAGTGTGAATCAATAGAAACGCCGATAACTTCGACGCCGCGGCTTTTGAATTCGTCGATGCGGTGATCAAATGCGATCAACTCGCTTGGGCAGACGAAAGTGAAATCCAGCGGATAGAAGAATACGACAGCATATTTGCCACGAGTCGCATCGGAAAAACTGAATGCATCGACGATCGAGCCGTCACCCAGGACTGCTGGGACTGTAAAATCAGGGGCTTGCTTACCTACTAAAACGCTCATCGATTTCTCTCCAAAGTTACATATAAAACAAAAGGTTACGAGTGTATTCGCGCCTATCGGATAGGGCTGACATGTATTCTACACTAAATTAGTCGGGAATCATCCACCTATCCTAGCAAAATAAACTTGCGCAACTGACAAATTCACGTTAATTTGTAATCCGACGCTTACATGACTAACGGACGGTGTTGGACTTAATTTAGGATCATCTTGTGGGCTTTTGTTGCTTTTTGGGTAGAAGACATATGGCAAAAGTTAAACATATTACAGAGCCGGACTCATTTGGGTTTCAGGTTCGCATTGTTCGGCGCGGCAAAGAAAGTAGCCGCTATTTTTCACATAAGCTTTGGGGAAGCAAAACCAAATCCTTGAAGGCCGCCATTACTTGGCGCGATCAAATGCTGGTGGTATTGAAGGGCAGTAAGACCCGCTTTTTGAAACCGCCGAAAAACAAGACGACCACCGGGGTAACCGGCGTCTCCAGAACCATCAAATTCGATCACCGCAAGGACAAAAGTTATTTGTGCTACACGGTGTTTTGGGTCAAGGATGGCAAATCACGCAATAAAACCTTTCAGGTCGGCAATGTGCAAACCGTGACGGCGGACGATGAGTTGCATGCATTCCGCACGGCACGGTTATTCCGCAGCTGTTACGAGCATGCTATCGATCACGACGCCCATTTCGATGATAGTAAATTCGTTAACTGGAAAAAATTGCGGCTGTACGAAAACGAAAATCTGAATGTGGTGTCCTGACCCGTTTGGATTGAAGTGTTTTTGGTGTTAAGCCTAGGCGGGCTGATTTCGCTTTATTTCGCCTAGGCCCACGCCCAATTTGTTATTGCGCGGTCGATATTTCGATGCGCATGGATAAATCGATCGCGACCACGTTCTTGGTCAAGGCGCCGATTGAAATATAGTCGACGCCGGTTTCAGCTATGTCGCGGATATTATCCAAGCTGATATTGCCGGACGCTTCCAATTCGACCTTGCCTTGATTCAAGGCTACCGCGCTCCGCATGTCGGCCAAGGAAAAATTATCCAGCATGATACGATCCGGCTCGACGGCCAGTGCTTCCTCCAATTCCACTAAAGATTCGACTTCGACTTCGACCAAAACCGAGCTTATGGCTCTAGCCTTGTTGACTGCCGCGCAAATCGAGCCGGCCGCGAGGATGTGGTTTTCCTTGATTAACACTGCATCGAATAAACCAATCCGATGATTGACGCAGCCGCCGCATGTGACCGCGTATTTTTGGGCCAGTCTCAGGCCGGGCAGGGTTTTGCGAGTATCCAACACCTTACAGCCGGTTCCAGCTATCGCGTTGGCATAGCGCCGGGCCGTGGTGGAGGTAGCCGACAAGGTTTGCAACAGGTTCAACGCGGTACGTTCGCCACTCAATAACGCTCTGGCGGGTCCGACGAGTCGGCAAAGCATGGTATTGGCCGCGACCTCATCGCCTTCCCGACAAAACCATTCGATCATAATGTCCTGACTGAGCTGCCGAAAAACCGCATCGAACCAGGCTTGGCCGCACAGCACCATGGTTTCGCGAGTTACCACGCGGGCAGTGGCTTGGGTTGACTCGGGAATGATTGCGGCGGTAATGTCGCCGCTGCCCAAGTCTTCGGCAAGATAAGCGGCAATTTCTTCGGGGGTGGGCTGTGGGCTCATGAGCATGGCGGGGCAAGATTAAACACTTGGCCATTATAAACCAAGCTGCATGAAGCTAGCGGCTATGGGAAAATGGTGTTTTTGCCAATAACAATGCGTATCCACGATCACCAAATCGACGATGCCAAACAGCTGCCATCACCCAATTCCGATGCTCGGCCCAATTCCGAGGATATTTCCTTGCTGGTGATTCATTGCATCAGCTTGCCGCCCGAACAATTCGGCGGCGATTTTATCGATCAGTTATTTTGCAATCGTCTAGATCCTAATTTGCATCCTTATTTTCGGGATATTTACCAACTGAAAGTGTCGGCGCATGTGTTGATTCGGCGTGACGGGGAGTTGGTGCAATATGTGCCGTTCGACCGGAGGGCTTGGCATGCCGGCGTCTCAAGCTACCAAGGCAGGGAGCGTTGCAATGACTTTTCGATAGGGATTGAACTGGAAGGTTCTGTCAATCAGCCTTACACCGAACTTCAATATCAGCGTTTGGCCGAGGTGGCGGGGTTGCTAATCGCAAACTACCCCAAACTGAGCCGAGAGCGGATCGTCGGCCACAGCGATATTGCGCCGGAACGAAAAGCCGATCCCGGCCCCTGGTTCGACTGGCAAAAATTTCATCAACAGCTGAGTCAAATGGTTTAATTTTTATCCAAAAAGGCTGCGGCCAGATAGAGCGCGGCTATTGAGCGAGCTTCGCTACATTCGCCAGTCGCCATCAATTTGTCTATATCGTAGATGCTCCAAGGTATCACTTCCAACTCTTCCGGTTCGTCGCCCGCCAATTTTTCAGGGTATAGATCCTCGGCCAGAATGATGTCGATGGTATGCTCCAGATAGGCCGGTGCCAGGGACACCGTATGCAGATGGCGAAGTCGCCTGGCACCATAACCCACCTCTTCCTTCAGTTCGCGATTGGCCGCGTTGAGATTATTTTCACCGGCGTCAATCTTGCCTTTTGGTAACCCCAATTCATAGCGATGCAAGCCTGCTGCGTACTCTCTGACTAGTAACACCGTGTCGCGATTCAGCATGGGCACCACCAATACCGCGCCGGATGTGCCGTTTCTGGCCAGGCGCTCATACTGTCGAAATTGTCCGCTACTAAATTCCAGCTCCAGTGACTCGATTCGGAATTGGCGGGTTTCGGCGATGACGGCCTGACTATGGATAATGGGCATTTTTCGGTGCATGGCATAAATTACATGTACGATTTTCAATAGTTCGCATCGTAACAGAGCCGTGATGGCAAAGCCCTTGCTTTTTCGTTACCATCTGCCCGCCGCGAGCGATGGCGCTCGATCAATTTAAGGGACAGACAGATGCTCAACTGGCCAGACATCGAAACCGTGCTATTGGACATGGACGGCACCTTGCTGGATTTGAATTTCGATAATCATTTCTGGCGGGAGTTTGTGCCGTTGCGTTTTGCCGAGTTACACCAACTTTCGCCGGACGAAGCCAAGCGGCAATTGGCGCCGCGCTTCAAGGCCATGGAAGGCCGCCTGGAATGGTATTGCCTGGATTACTGGAGCATCGAACTGCAGTTAAATATTGCCGGTTTGAAGCAGGAGTTAGCCGGCTTGATCGCGGTGCATCCGCATGTCATCGAGTTTCTGGATGCCGTGCGCGGCAGTGGCCGGCGTTTATTGCTGGTGACGAATGCGCACCGGGATAGTCTGAGTCTGAAGATGGAAAAAACTTGTTTGCACCGTTTTTTTGACGACATCATTTGCTCGCATGATTACGGTCTGGCCAAGGAACAGCAGGGTTTTTGGCAAACCCTGCAAGACAAGCATGTTTTTGACAAACACAGCACCTTGTTGGTCGACGATAGCCTGGCGGTGTTGCGCTCGGCTCGGGCTTTTGGCATCGCTCATCTGATCTCGATCAGCAAGCCGGATAGCCGGGCACCGACTCGGCAAATTACGGAGTTTCCGGCAACGGAGGATTTTCGGGGGCTGATGCCGGGCTTGTGTCCCGCCGAGGGCCTTTGAACTCACGGGGTTTATGATCCGAGCGCGGCGGACGTTTGCCGTGCGGTACCACTCTTTCACGCGGTTCGCGGCGTTCCGGCTTGATCACATCCTCGACCAGTAGTTCCGGGGTAATCGATTCCACCGGCACTTTCTCACCGATATAGTCTTCGATGTCTGGCATCGAATAGGCATATTCCTCGCAAATAAAGCTGATGGCCTCGCCGCTGGCGCCGAAGCGGGCGGTACGGCCGATGCGATGCACGTAATCTTCCACGTCCTGCGGCAAATCGTAATTGAACACATGCGAGACATCCGGAATATGCAGGCCACGCGCCGCCACGTCGGTGGCAATCAGCAGCGTCACCCGGTTTTCCTGGAAATCGGCCAACAAGCGTTGGCGTTTTTCCTGCGGCACGTCGCCGCTGAGCATTGCGGTTTTATGGCCGTTGGCTTGCAGATAATCGTCCAGTTGTTCCGCGCAACGCTTGGTATTGACGAAGACGATGCTGCGCACGGGTTGATGGGTCTTCAGCAAGCCGAGCAACAACGGAATTTTTTGGTCGTTGGCCGGACAATAGGCGATTTGATTGATGGCCTTGGAGGTCACTTCTTCGGTTTCTATCCGAATCAAGACCGGATTGTTCATATGCTCATAAGCTAGTTCGGTGACCTTGTAGGACAAGGTGGCCGAAAACAGCAAATTCAGGCGTTTTTCCGGTGGCGGCATCCGGCGCAGCAAGAAGCGTATATCCTTGATAAAGCCCAAATCGAACATGCGGTCGGCTTCGTCCATTACCGTGACCTGAATATTATCCAGCGTGAAGGCGCCTTGCTTGTAAAAATCGATGATGCGTCCAGGCGTGCCGATGATGATGTCGACATTGGTTTTGAGCTTATCGAGCTGTTTCTGATAGTCGGTGCCGCCGTAGATCAACGCTAACTTCAGGTTCAGATATTTGCCCAAAACCAGCGCGTCTTTATGAATCTGAATTGCCAGTTCCCTGGTCGGCGCCAAAATCAATGCCCGCGGATTCTTGATTTTTTCGCTTTCGTCGTTGATCAGGCGTTGAAACGTGGCCAACAAAAAGCTGGCCGTTTTGCCGGTGCCGGTTTGGGCCTGACCGGCCACGTCTTTGTCGCGTAGCGCCAGCGGCAAGGATTTGTCCTGAATGGGCGTGCATTGGATGAATCCCGCTTCCTTCAGGCCTTTGATAATGGAGTCGGAAAGCTCCAGATTGCTAAAACGTGTTTCCGTCAAATGTGCTTTTTTCATAGCGTGATAGGATAACGTAAAATAGCGTTAGGTTGAAATCGATTGACAATTGCAATGGGTCGATTCTATAGTTTTTACTTTGTAAACTTTTGGAGAATGGCGTGAGCGACTTAGTCCTTCATGTATCAGATGCTGATTTCAACGATACCGTAATTAAAGCCAACGGTGCGGTTTTAGTGGATTATTGGGCGGAATGGTGCGGTCCTTGCAAAATGATTGCCCCGGTTCTGGATGAAGTCGCAGCTGAGTATCAAGGCAAATTGACCATTGCCAAGCTGAATATCGACGAAAACCCTAAAACCCCCCAACATTACGGCGTACGCGGCATTCCGACGCTGATGCTGTTCAAGGGCGGCGAAGTCGAGGCGACTAAGGTCGGCGCTCTGACCAAATCGCAGCTGACCGCTTTTATCGATAGCAATATCTAGCAATACGCTCCCGATTACCGGACTTGTCACAAAACGTTTTGATAAGTCCGGTTATTGCGCTAAAATCTTCGGCGCTTGCTTCTTACGCTTCTAAGACGTCCATAATAATTCCAACAGCCACTTCTGTCGTAAACGGTTTCATGCCGTTTGCTTATCCTCATTTCCCATAACCCTTATGAACCTTACCGAGTTAAAACTTAAACAAGTCAGTGAAATTATTTCCATAGCAGAAACCCTTGGCCTTGAAAATATCGATAGAGCCAGAAAACAGGAGCTGATTTTTTCTATCCTGAAAAAGCAGGCGAAAAGCGGCGAAGACATTTTCGGCGATGGGGTTCTGGAAATATTGCAAGACGGGTTTGGTTTTCTTAGGACGCCGGGTTGTTCTTATCTGGCGGGACCCGATGACATCTATGTCTCGCCCAGCCAAATCAGACGTTTCGGTTTGCGTACAGGGGATACGGTCAGCGGTAAGATTCGGCCGCCGAAAGAAGGCGAACGTTACTTTGCGATGCTTAAAGTGGAAAGCATCAACTTCGAATCGCCCGAACACGCCAAAAACAAGATTTCCTTTTCCAACCTGACCCCATTATTCGCCAACAAGCGTTTCCGCCTGGAACAGGGCAACGGTACCAGCGAAGACTTGACCGCCCGCATCATTGATTTGATCGCGCCGATCGGCAAGGGCCAGCGCGGCTTGATTGTGTCACCACCCAAAGCCGGCAAGACCATGATCATGCAAAGCATTGCCCATGCGATTGCCGAGAAGAATCCCGAGTGTTATCTGATCGTGCTGTTGATCGACGAACGTCCGGAAGAGGTAACGGAAATGGAACGTTGCGTGCGTGGCGAGGTGGTTTCCAGTACCTTCGACGAACCGGCGACCCGCCACGTTCAGGTGGCGGACATGGTGATCGAAAAAGCCCGGCGCATGGTCGAACATAAGCACGACGTGGTTATCCTGTTAGACTCTATCACCCGTCTGGCGCGCGCTTATAACATGGTGGTGCCGTCTTCCGGCAAACTGTTGTCGGGCGGTGTCGACGCCAACGCGCTGGAAAAACCCAAGCGCTTTTTCGGCGCGGCGCGGAATATCGAGGAAGGCGGCAGCTTGACGATTATCGCTACCGCACTGGTCGAAACCGGCTCCAGGATGGACGAGGTGATCTTTGAGGAATTCAAAGGCACCGGTAACATGGAACTGCACCTGGAACGTAAAATCGCCGAAAAACGTATTTACCCCGCCATCAACATCAACCGTTCCGGTACCCGTCGCGAAGAATATCTGGTCGATCCCGACGAACTGCAAAAAACCTGGATTCTGCGCAAGATTCTGCAACCGATGGACGAATTGGCCGCATCCGAATTCTTGCTGGGCAAGTTGAAGGATTTCAAAACCAATGCCGAATTTTTCGATTCGATGAAACGCTAACGTTGGTTTTTTAGCCGCAAAAAGCCGGGATTGCCAATCGCAGCAAACCCGGCGATAGCCACAATATCCGCGCTATTTCCCTGCTTTTAACAGTCTTTTTAACTCACTCGCTGCTGGCAAGGTCTATCGCCCGCATTCAGGCGAGTCCGCCTGAGTATTGTTATTAGCGCGCCTAGTTTGTATATTGGCCACTCACCTGAATTAGGAGTATGGCCTTGCAGACCACCAGCAGATTTTTCATTCAATTTATCCGTCTAGCGGGACCTTTTTGGTACTCGGAAAACAAAGCGACTATCCGAGGGTTATCCTTGGCGTTGTTGCTGCTGACTATCTTGCAAATCGCCATCTCGGTCATCATCACGATATGGAGCGCCGATTTATTCGACGCCCTCGATCAACGCTCGATGTCGCGGTTCTTTACTCAGATAGGCCTGATTGTTTTGATTTTCATCGCCAACATGGCGATTACCGTCACCCATTTAAAGGTCAAGCGTCGCATACAACTGGATTGGCGCGGCTGGTTGACGGATAAATTAATCGGCCAATGGATGCACGACGGCCGCCACTATCTGGTAACGCATATTCCGGGCAAGCACGATAACCCGGATGGACGCATCGCCGAGGACATTCGGATTGCTACCGAATATGCCATTGATCTGGTTCATAGTTTGTTGTACAGCGTTCTGCTGCTGATCAGTTTTACCGAGATTTTGTGGGACTTATCCGGCACCGTGATATTGGATCTGGGCATCGTGGAAATGTCGATACAAGGGCATTTGGTCTTGATTGCGATGATTTACGCCGCCAGCGCTTCGATGCTGGGCTGGTGGATAGGCCGCCCCCTGACCAAGGCTACCGACGATAGGCAAACGGTCGAGGCCAATTTCCGCTTTGCCCTGGTAAAGGCGCGCGAAAACTCGCTGGCCATTGCGCTGATTCATGGCGAACGCCATGAAAATCCGCATTTTCACAAACTGTTTGGCGACATCATCAATGCCTGGAACCAGCAGACCAGCGCCTGGGAAAAAATTATGCTGTTCAGCTCCGGTTATTCGGTGCTGTCGATGGCATTTCCGATTCTGGTATCGGCTCCACGCTACATTCTCGGCAGCATTACCCTGGGTGCATTGATGCAGTCGGCCCAATCCTTTCAGCACATGGTGTCCGCCTTGTCCTGGCCGGTGGATAACATGGGGCGAGTCGCCGAATGGCGCGCTTCGGTTGAGCGTGTATTGGGGCTCTCGGGTGCGCTCGACCAACTGGAAAAAGAGATTGCCAAACCGGATCCGCGCCGCATTCATTTGCTAAAAAAACCGCAGTCGGTCTTGCGCTTCGACAATCTATGCCTGACCCGCCTGGATGGCATTGTCTGCATTTCCTGTCTTAACGAAGAGATCAAGGCGGGCGACAGGGTTTTGATCGCCGGTAACGCGTTTACCGGCAATAAATTATTCAAAGCCATCGCCGGGCTTTGGCCTTGGGGCGAGGGAATCATCGAATTGCCGGATGACGAGCCGATGTTTTTCATGCCGCCCCGGCCTTTCCTGCCCACCGGCGCATTACGCGCGGCGATCTGTTATCCATCCCACCGCACGGACTTTAGCCAGGCCGACATCGAATATGCTCTCGAACTGGCCGGAGTTAAGGAATTGATTCCACAGCTGGACGATATCGGCGATTGGGAGAAGAATCTGGAGCGCGAGCAACAACAACGCCTGGGCATGGTGCGTTTGCTATTGCAACGACCCAAATGGATCTTGATGCAAGAAGCCTTTGATTCCCTAGATCCGGACGGGGAAGTCGAGATGATACGCATCATTAACCAAAAACTGCCGGATTCGGCCCTGTTGACGATTACCAAGCAACCGACCATACAAGCCATGCACAAGCGGCAGATCCTTCTATGTTGATATGAGACAGGCACCGATGATGCAAAGCCAACCGAGAATACTCGGCAAAAAAGTCCGTGGCGTCAACCTCGGCGGCTGGCTGGTACTGGAAAAATGGATGACGCCCAGTCTGTTCGAAGGCCTGTCCGCGCGGGATGAAACCGCGTGGTGCGTTGAACTGGGCAAGCAGGCCGGGCCGCGCTTGAGAGAACATTGGAACATTTTCATCCGCCGCGACGATTTCGCCTGGCTGGCCCAAATCGGTATCAACGCAGTCAGAATCCCGGTCGGACACTGGTTGTTCGCGGCCGATTATCCTTACCATCCAAGCTATGGCGAAAACCGCCATCCTTTTGTGCAAGGCGGCGTCGAGATATTGGATCGGGCTTTTGATTGGGCCGAGGAATTTGGCCTATCGATCCTGGTCGATTTGCACGCGGCCCCCGGTTGCCAAAACGGCTTCGATAATGGCGGCATTCAAGATGTTTGCGAATGGCATACCCAGGAAGCCTATATCGAATATGCGGTAAAAACCCTGGAGCGGCTGGCGCAACGCTACGCCAATCGGCCAGTCTTGCTTGGCATCGAAGTGCTGAATGAGCCGCGCTGGGACCTGGACACCGCGTTGTTGCAGCGTTATACCCTGGCCGGTTATCGAGCCATTCGCCAATACTGTAACGCGGAACAAGTTGCCGTGGTGTTTCATGACGGCTTTCGCGGCTTCCGCGACTATCAGGGCTTTATATCCGGTCCGGGCTATCAAAATGTGATATTCGACATCCACCGCTACCAGTGCTTTGTGCGGGAAGATGTCGAACTGGATATCTTCGGACACCTGCAAAAAGCCGTTGTTGACTGGAAGAACGAGGCCGAGGACATCATCACCCATTCCGGCCTCCCCACCTATGTCGGCGAATGGAGTCTGGGCCTGGATTTGAAAATGACCGAGACTTGGGCCGCCGGTGCATTCGATTATCCGCAAAACACCATGGACGATTTCCAATTGAATCTAGCCTATCGCGGTTATGCCGCCGCCCAACTGGCCTGCTTTGAAAAATACCTGGGCTGGTTCTTCTGGAGTTATAAAACCGAGACCATGTTGCATTGGAGTTTTCGCGATTGCGTGGCAAGAGGCTGGCTGCCGGATAACTTTGCCTGCTAGCGGTCAGCCCTCAATACTTAATTCGCGCTTGTCGTAAAAACGATTGTCAAAAATTTCCCTAGCCTAATCCTTAAATTCCGTGGCAAAGTCGGTGCTTGCCGGCCGAAAAGTACCCGTGGTTATTTTGCAAGCTCGAAAGGGACTCCGACCAAGACGAGAACGCCGATAGCGTCAAATATAAAAACCTGGCCGGACACGGATGTTCTGGAAACCCGGTCCATGTTCGATCATAGTCTATCGCTATTTGCTTTCCCGAGTTTGATTTGATAAAAAGCAGAAGAGTTTAAGTGCTTGGCTTATCATTGCTCTTGCCCTTGGAGTAAGGCGGCTCTCTTTGGAATAGGAGACTTACGGGGGGCAATTGGATATTCCGGTTTGAATTACAGGGGGACGGGATTGCACGATTTGGATATAAACCTCTTTACGTCGGCGGCTATTTCACCGGCCACCATCCTGATCACCGATGACGACCCGAGTAATCTGTCTAATCTCGGCGGATTCCTACGGCCCTATTTTAATGTCCTAGCCGCCCCTTCCGGAGAACGCGCATTACAGATCGCCGCCGGTCCGCTGAAACCGGATTTGATCCTGCTCGACGTCTTGATGCCGGACATGGACGGCTATGATGTACTCGCTCGCCTGCGTGACAATGCCGCGACCCGCGATATTCCGGTTATATTCGTCACCGGGCTGGATTCCAGCGAAGACGAGGAGCGCGGTCTGACGCTCGGTGCGGTGGATTACATCGCCAAACCTTACCGCCCGCCCATCATTCTGGCGCGGGTGCGCACCCAGCTCGAACTCAAGCATGCCCGCGACCGGTTGGCGAACCAGAACGCCTACCTGGAAGCCGAGGTCGAATCCCGCACGCAGGATATTCAACTGATTCAAGATGTTACCATCAAGGCCTTGGCCGAGCTGGCCGAAACCCGCGATCCGGAAACGGGCTACCACATCCATCGTACCCAGGAATATGTGCGTATCTTGGCCGAACGCTTGCAAGACCATCCCCGCTTTTCAGGCTTTCTGACCGACAAGGTCGTGGAACTGTTGGCCAAGTCCGCGCCGCTGCACGACATCGGCAAGGTGGGCATACCCGATCATATCCTGCTCAAACCCGGTAAGTTGACCGAACAGGAATGGGCCATCATGAAAACTCACAGCCTGCTGGGAGCGCAAGCCATCGAGCGCGCCGTGCGCGATGCCGGCCGTAGCGTCGAGTTCCTAGACATTGCCAAGCAAATTACCCATTTTCATCATGAAAAATGGGACGGCAGCGGTTATCCAGACGGCCAAAAAAACGACGCCATTCCGATTCCCGCCAGACTGATGGCCGTGGCCGATGTCTTCGACGCGCTGGTTTCGCCTCGGGTCTATAAAGCACCGATGTCGATCGAGCAAGCGCGCGGCATTATTGCCGGCGAGCGCGGACGCCACTTCGATCCCGACGTGGTTGACGCCTTTCTGGCTTGCTTGGATGATTTTTTAACCGTTTCCCGCGACTATAAAAACGGTGACAGGCCTCATGAATAGCGCGGGAAAGCCGATCAGCGGCGAGACCTATTTTTTTCGCGATCATGGCCAGTTCGACTTGCTCTTCCTGCGCCTGTTGCCGGAGTTGATCAAACGCCGCCGCGATACAAAAATTTTGCGCTTGTGGAGCGCCGGATGCGCCAGCGGCGAGGAAGCCTACTCGCTGGCCATGTTGGTGGACAGCTTATTGCCGGAGCGCAATGACTGGAACATTTTGATCGTCGGTAGCGACATCGACCCGACCGCGCTGGCAAAAGCCCGGCGAGGATGCTATGGGCGGTGGTCTTTTCGGATGGTGCCGCCGGCTTTGCAACAACGCTATTTTCGGCTCCAGGGTGGCGAGTGGGCGTTGGACGAGCGCATCCGGCGCATGGTCGGTTTCCGTCGCCTCGACCTGGTAGCCGAGCCGTTCCCCGACGCCGAGTTGCGGGACATGGATTTGATTTTATGCCGCAATGTCTTCATTTATTTCGATGCCGACACCGTGGCGACGGTTGCGAACAAACTGGCGAGGGCTCTTTGCGAAGGCGGTTACTTGATGACCGCTCACGCCGAACTCACCGGCCTGCATCCGAAGGATATGCAGAGCAGACTATTCAGCGAAAGCGTGGTGTATCAACGGGTGGCGCACATGGCCGCCGGGGCCGCGTTGCCGGATGTGCGCCCGCCGCCGTCGCCAGTCGCGCTGCAACGCGCACCCGATCAGGCGCCTCTTTTGGCGGCTAGTGCCGACGCCTTGCTGGCGACCGCGCGGGAGTTCGCCGATAGGGGCGACTATGGCCTAGCCGAGCAGACCTGCCAGCGGGCGTTGTCTATCGCTCCACTGGCGGCTGCGCCGTATTTCCTATTGGCGCAATTGGCCCAGCTAGGAGGCGATTTCGAGCGGGCGGGCAAGTTGTTGGACAGAACGCTTTATCTCGATCCCGGTTGCGTCGCCGCCACGCTGGAACTGGCGGCGCTTTGCGAGCGCGCGGCAAACCTGCCACGCGCACAAACCCTCAGGCGCGCTGCGTTGGATATTATCCGTTCGTTGCCCGGCGACGCGGCGATAGCGCCCTATGACATCACGGCGGCGGAAATGGCGCAATGGCTCGCGCAATGAATAGCCGCGCTGGGGGGTGATGACGTGGCTTCTCGCTCCTTGCTGATTTTTGATCTCGATGGTTCGCGCTTTGCTCTGGAGGCGACCGAGGTGTTCGAGTCGGTCTGGCTGCCCGAATTGACTTTCATCGAGGAGGCTCCGCCATGGGTTGTGGGTATGTTTAGTTTGCGTGGCCGTATCGTGCCCGTTACCGACCTGCATTTACGGTTTGGCCGTCCCGCGCGGCATTACCGCCTCGGCGATCAGGTCGTAGTGCTGAAAACCGATCGCCAAGTGGCGGGCTTGATCGTCAGCGAGGTGCTCGAGGTCATTGAACTGGCATCGGACTCGATCCAGCCGCCTCCGGAATTCGATAGTTCGATGACGCACTTCGTGGCGGGCGTGGTAAACGTGGGCGAGGACTTGGTCAGTCTGCTGGATGTCTCGCGACTGGCCAAATTGCCTCAAATAGCTGTCCTAGACGATATGGAGGAGCCGACGGCGCCGGTCCGCGATTTTTATGATGCGGAAACCACGGCCGAAGTTCGGGCCTTGTTCCACGCGCGGGCCATGGCCTTACGGCAAAGCGCCGCCGAAGAGGAGAAGGATTCCGGACTGGGATTGGCCGTGGTGGAGTTGGGCGGCGAATATTTCGCCATCGAGTTGGTGGCCGTGCAGGAGTTTTGCAACATCGGCCCCTTCAGTCCCATACCCTGTTGCCCGCCGCATATTCTTGGGGTCATGAGCCTGCGAGGCAACCTTTTGACGTTGATGGACCCACGTAGCGCGCTAAACCTGCCGCCCGCCGCCAGGGGCAACAAGGCCGTGATCACCCGCGTTTCCGCCGCTTCCGACACCGGCCCCGGGGAACAGTTGATTGGGATCGCCGTGGATGAAGTGCATGACGTGGTTTACCTCCGGCGCGAGGACTTGCAAGCGCCGCCTTCGACGCTCATCGAGCAGTACGGAGCGGAAATTACCGGCACCGCGCGATATGCGGGAGGGACTATGACGGTGCTGGATCTGCCGGTACTGTTGGCGCGTGATGAATGGATCGTCAACGAGAACGTGTAGAAAAACAACCAAGCAGCTATCAATAATACTTTTGAGGTGACTTATGGATGCAAGGCGGATGGGGCTGAATAAAATTATTCAGATTGGTTTTATCGGGGTTCTGGCATTGATGATCATCAACGGTGCCGCTTCATTCGTGACCACCCGTAATTTGGTACAGAGTATGGCTTGGGTTACCCATTCTTACGAGGTTAAAGGGGAATTGGAAAAACTGTTGCGCCGGCTGATCGATGCCGAAACAGGACAGCGCGGCTATCTTTACAGTTCCGACGAGGTGTTTCTCGAGCCCTATACCAAGGCAGTGAGCAAGATTCAGGACAGCCTGAACACCACCTTGGAATTGGTTAAGGATAATCCGGCGCAAATTCAGCGGTTGAAGGCGATAAGCGATTTATCCAAGCAAAAGATCGACATCATGGAGAAAACCATTTCATTACATAAAGCCGGCAAGAAGGACGAAGCGAAACTCATTATTTCCAGCGGAACCGGCAAGAATCTGATGGACGATATTCGTAGCATAAGGGATGACATGTACCGCGAGGAAGAAACCCTGCTGGCTCGGAGAACCGGGGACGCGGAAAGCATTCAAACAATTTCATCGCTATCCATTGTCGGAGGCACATTATTATCGATTGCCATCGGCCTGTCGGTATTGTGGTTGATAAATCGTAATTTCCTCCGTCCGATCAACGAAGTAATCAATATGGTTTCGTCGGTCTCGACCGAAATCGCCGCAACCGTCAATCAACACGAACGCACCGCCAGCCAGCAAGCGGCCGCGGCCAACGAGACTTCCGCCACCATCGAAGAACTTTCCATTTCATCGCGGAAGTCGGCCGAGCAGGCGGCAAACGCGGCGTCGATGACGGAAAAGGCCGGCGCCGCCACCTTGCAAGGCGATGAAGCCACTCGTCAGGCCGTATCGGCGATGGCCGGGCTGAAGGATAAAATCGGCACGATGGCCGGGCAGATTCTGCATTTGGGCGAACAGACCGGGCAGATCGGCGGCATTGCCACCGTGTTGAAAGACTTGGCCGGGCAGATCAACATGCTGGCATTGAATGCAGCGGTCGAAGCCGCCCGCGCCGGCGAGCACGGCAAGGGTTTCGCCGTGGTGGCCAGCGAAATACGCAAACTGGCCGACGAGAGCAAGAAGTCAGCGGAACAGACCGCATTGCTAGTGGCCGACATCCAGAAGGCCACCAATTCCTCCATCATGATGACGGAAGAGGGCACGCGCACCGTCAACGAAGTAACTCAGACGGTGCGCAAGGTTTCCGAGTTGTTCAATAGCCTGGCCGGCCTGGCTAGCAGTGCCAATGAAAATGCCCAGCAAGTGATGCTGAATGCCAAACAGCAATCCGCCGCCTTCAGTCAGGTAGTCGAGGCTACCAACAGTATTGCCTCCGGCGTCAAGGAAACCGCCGCCGGCATCAGCCAGACCAAATTGGGGGTGCAAAGCATGAACCAGGCAGCGGAAAACTTGAAGGCGATCGCATGATACCAATGGTGATTGCGGCGCCCGGATTGCGGACCGTGGAATTCGGAGCGATGGTTTTCTACCCGCAATGGCCATGATTACCGACCCGGAACTGCACAAACTGTTCAAGGCGGAAAGCGATGAACATCTCGCCCGCCTGGATGACGGCCTACTGCGCTTGGAGAAAATGCCGGCCGATCCTGAATTATTGGACGACATGTTCCGCGAATCGCATAGTCTGAAGGGCGCGGCGCGCATGCTGGGGCTGTCGCGAATCGAGGCCGCCGCCCATGGGCTGGAAAGCATCTTCAATGCGGCCCGCAAGGGCGAGGCGCCGCTGACGCCGGAGTCGATCGAACAAATGAATATCGCGCTGGCCGATTTGCGTCAACGCGCGCGGGAAGCGTTGGCTACCAACGCGGATTGCGGATTGGAAATCACAGAGCCCCCAGCGGACGCGGGCAGCCTGTTGATTGCGGCATCCCCCATTCCGCAATCGCACAGCCCAAATCCGCGGCCCGAAGCCGCCAATCCGCAAGCAATCAAGCCTTTTCGGATCGAAACCGTAAGGGTCGAGACTCGCAAACTGGATGATTTGCTGACACAAGTCGGCGAGCTCGCCGTGATCCAGGGACAGGCGCAACACCGCCTGAAGCTGATCGAGGAACTGATGAACCTGTGGGCGGTACTTGAGAGGCGACGAAACCAGACTAAAGCCGGGCTATCCGCGAAACATGCATCGGTGGAAACGGCGGATGGATGTTTTGGAAGTTTGCTGAAGCAGGCGCGCGATGCTTTCTTCGACGACAATGCACGTCTGGAGTCGACCGTCCAACGTTTGGATGATCAGGTAAGCAGCATGCGCTTGCTGCCGCTGTCCAGCCTGTTCGGATTGTTTCCACGCATGGTTCGCGATCTCGCTAGGGAGCAAGGTAAGGAGGTCGAGTTGCTGCTGGAAGGCGGAGACATCACCGTCGATAAGCGCATCCTGGAAGAGATGAAGGATCCTTTGATGCACCTGCTGCGCAATGCGATCGATCACGGCATCGAACCGCCGGACGAGCGCGCCCGCATGGGCAAGCCCCGTGCAGCCACGCTACGTTTGCGCGCGGTGCGCGAGGACATCTATGTGTTGCTGGAGGTGCGCGACGATGGCCGAGGATTGGATTCGGCGGCGATCCGGCTGGAAGCCGGCAAGCGAGGCATGCTCGACGACGGGGTGTTAGCTTCGATGACGTCTCGGCAAATACAGCAGTTGATTTTTACCTCCGGGTTTTCCACTAGCCGTTACCTGACCGAGTTATCCGGGCGCGGTGTCGGTCTGGATGTGGTGCGAGTCAATGTCGAACGTTTAAAGGGCGGCATCCGGCTGGAATCGCTATCGGGCCAAGGGCTGGCGGTGCAAATGCGCCTGCCGCTGAGTCTCGCCACCACGCGTTTGCTGTTAGCTAGTGTGGACGGCCGGCTTTACGGCTTGCCGGTCGAATCCATACACACTTCCCGTAGGGTGCGACCGGAGGAGATTTTCCAGCTCGACGGCCGTCGGGCGATATTATTGGACGGCGAGCCGGTGATCGTCGCCGGCCTTGCCGAGTTGCTGGAAATACCGGAAGGGGCTCATCGCGCCGCCGCTGCCACTGGATCGAAACAACAAGCTTGCGTAGTACTCCAACTCGATCATGGGCGTCTGGGGCTATTGGCGGACGAGTTGCCCGGCGAAGAGGAAGTCGTGCCCAAACCGTTGGGGGCGCCGTTGAAACGGGTACGCAACGTTTCGGCCTTGGCCGTGCTGGGCGACGGTACGATTTGCCCGCTATTGAACCCCGCCGACCTCACGCGCTCGGCACACAAAGCCCTACGGATTACGGAATTAGGATTGCGGACCGCCGACGCCGTTCCGCAATCAGCACCCGATATGCCGCAATCGAAACCGGCCGTGCTGTTGGCCGAGGATTCGGCCTTGATCCGCGCGATGGAGAAACGCATCCTCGAAGACGCCCACTACGAGGTAGTTACGGCGGTGGACGGTTTGGATGCGCTTAACCTGTTGGGCAGCCGGCCTTTCGCTGCGGTGGTGACGGATATCGTGATGCCTAACATGGACGGGCTGACGTTGACGGCTAGGATCCGCGCCGAGCCTCGCCACCGGAATCTACCGGTGATCCTGGTGACCAGTCTCGCCTCCGATGAAGACAAGCGTCGAGGACTCGATGCCGGCGCCAATGCCTATATACCCAAGCCGACCTTCGACCAGCGAGTGTTGCTGGACACCTTGAAAAGGCTCATTTGAACACAGAGTGCGGAATGCGAAATCATTTTAAAAATCGTATCCAGCGTTTCGCGTTGCGAACGGTAGTCAGCGTCGATAATTTGCCAGGAGTAATGAAAGATGAAATCGTGGCTATCATTGTGGCCTTAATCGGAACAGCCGAGGCAATCAAAACATGACCAGCATCGATTCCGCAATCCGGGTGTTACTCGTCGACGATTCCCCAATCGCACTACACATCTTGCAACGGCTGTTGCTCCGCGCAAACGATATTCAGGTAGTCGGCACGGCCGCCGACGGCAAGGAGGCTCTCGAACTGTTGCCGACGCTGAATCCCGATGTGATCTGTACCGACCTGCACATGCCGGGTATGAACGGTTTGGAGCTTACCCGCGCGGTGATGGCAACGCGGCCATGTCCGATTCTGGTGGTGAGCGTATCGGTGGAACCGGATTCGCTCAACGTGTTCCGGATGCTGGAGGCGGGCGCGGTGGATGTCTATCCCAAGCCGCGCGCCATTCTGGAAGCGGATCAAGATAAGTTGGCGCGGGAGCTGGCTTCCAAAATCCGCATCGTCGCCGGCGTACATGTGTTCCGCCTGCAAACGGCGGCGACGCGCGACGTACCACCGCTACAACCCCTGCCATCACCCGCCGCGCCGGTTAAATTGATCGCGATCGGGGCATCCACCGGCGGCCCGCAGGCATTGCGCACCATTCTGTCCACCTTGCCGGCATCGTTCGCCGCGCCGGTGGCCTGTGTCCAACATATCGGTAACGATTTCCTGGCCGACCTGGTGTTGTGGTTGGCCGAAGCATGCCCGTTGCCGGTGCGTAAAGCCAGTCAAGGTGAGATACCTCGGAACGGGGTTGTTTATTTCGCCCCCGAGGATACACATCTGGAATTCGACCAACACGGCCGGTTTACATTGTCGGATTCGGCAGCGTACGACGGTCACAGGCCATCGGCAACCGTCACGCTGCGCTCGGCGGCGCGTCACTTCGGCGCGAACGCGGTGGGCGTGCTGCTGACCGGCATGGGCCGCGATGGCGCCGAGGGCATGGCCGAAATTGCGTTAGCCGGCGGTGTCACCATCGCTCAAGACGAGGCAAGCAGCGTGGTTTACGGCATGCCCAGGGCGGCGGCGGCATTGGGTGCCGTGCGGCATGTGTTGCCGTTGAATCAGATTGCCCCGGCATTAATCGGACTGGCTGGCAATCTTGACGGCAAGCGTTATCAGCCAAACTCGAAGGATGTGGCATGAGCGAAACACCTCGATCACCTAATCCTGGAACCGAATCCGGGCGCCAAATTTTGATTGTCGAGGACAGCCCGTTGGAAGCGGAGCTGCTGCGCCGCACGCTGGTTCGGGCTGGATATACTGTGGCCGTGGCTGGCAACGGTATCGAAGGCCTGCAAATGGCGCACGCGCAACGCCCGGCTCTGGTATTGAGCGACATCAACATGCCTTTGATGGACGGTTATCAATTGTGCCGCACCATCAAGTTTGATGATGATTTATGGAATATACCATTGATTCTACTGACGGTACTGTCGGAGCCGAAGGATATTATCGAGGCGATCAATAGCGGCGCGGATGCCTATATTATCAAACCTTTCGCCGAGGAGAAGCTGCTGGAACGTATCGACTCCCTGCTGAATGCGCCGATAGAAAGAAAGCGCAAGGAAGAACGGCGGCGGGAAATCGTCGGTTATGGCGGTAAGCGCCATATCCTTACCGGAGGCGGGCAGCAAATACTTAATCTGCTGCTGTCGTTGTATGAAAACACCCTTCAACAGAGTCAGGAACAGTTGGTCATTCAAGCCCAACTCAACTTGTTGAACGAGAGCCTGGACCAGCAGGTGCGCGAACGCACGGAGGCGCTGGCTCGCGTCAATCGCGCATTAAAAACCATGTCGGCTTGCAATCAAGCGTTGGTGCGAGCCAATAGCGAAGAGGAATTGCTGCGGTGCGCGGTGCGCAATATCGTCGAACAAGGCGGCTACTGTCTAGCGTCGATTAGCTTTGGAAAGGGCACCGAGGGAAAAATCATCTCATTGGTTGCTTGGTCCGGAGTAGAAGAGGGTCGCATCTTGCAACAACCGCCTAGTTGGGTGGATAGCGATGATGAGCAATTGCCGGTCACCCGAGCCATAGGCATAGGCATGCCGCAGATATGCCGCGATATTTCCGTGGATCCTGGGTTCGCTCCTTGGAAAGAAACCGCGTTGGCCCGCGGCTATATCGCAAACATCGCCATACCCCTGACCGACGGCGAAAAGGTCTTCGGTGCCCTGAGCATTTATTCTTCCGAGAAAAATGCCTTTGACCAGCAGGAAGCTCAATTGCTTAATGAACTCGCGGACGACATTGCCTATGGCATCATCAATTTGCGGGCCAAGGTCAACCTGCAAGTTACCGAGCAGGCCCTACGCCACAGTGAGGCACAGTACCGTTCCTTGTTCGACAACAGCCTGGATGCGATATTACTGACCACTCCCAGCGGCGACATCCTCGCCGCCAATCCCGAAGCTCAGCGCTTGTTCGGACTCGACGAACAGATGCTGCGCCAACAAGGCCGGCAGGCGGTCGTAGACCCAAGCGATCCTCGTCTGGCGGTGGCATTGGCGGAGCGCGACAGAACCGGCCGTTTCCGGGGAGAGCTGACATTGGTGGGTAAGGATAAGGTCAAGTTCCCGGCCGAACTGCTTTCACAAGTATTCGAAGCACCGGACGGACAGTTATTGACCAGCATGATCGTGCGCGATATTTCCGCGCGCAAGGCATCCGAGGAACTGGTTCGCAAGCTATCTCTTGCCGTGGAACAAAGCCCGGCCAGCATCGTCATTACCGATCTGGATGCCAATATCGAGTACGTCAACGAGGCCTTCTTGGATATTACCGGTTATCGTAGGCAAGAAGTGATCGGGCTAAATCCCCGCATTTTGCATTCCGACAAGACGCCAGCCGAGGTCTTCGACGCGATGTGGGCGGCATTAAACCTGGGGCAGACCTGGAAGGGCGAATTTACTAACCGGCGTAAGGATGGTAGCGAATATATCGAGTCCGCCAGTGTCTCTCCTATTCACCAAGCCGATGGGCGCGTCAGCCATTATTTGGCGGTGAAGGAAGACATTACCGAGCGTAGGCGGATAGAGGAATATTTGCGCGAAAGCGAAGCACGTTACCGGCGCATTACCGAGGGGCTGACCGATTATCACTATACGGTCCGCATCGAAAACGGGCTTCCGGTCGAAGCCACGCAAAGCCCGGCCTGCCTGGCGGTAACCGGCTACACCGTGGAAGAATTCGCCGATAATCCCCATCTATGGCTTGAAATGGTGGTGCCGGAGTATCGCGAACGGGTGTTACAGCATGTGCGGCGAATTCTTTCCGGGCAGGATGTTCCGCCCTTGGAACATTGCATTATCCGGAAAAACGGCGAGATTCGTTGGATCTGCGACACGGCCATTCTGTTCAGGGATGAGACCGGTAAACTGCTGTCCTACGACGGCGTGATCAAGGACATCACGGAGAAAAAACGCCTCGACCAGGAGTTGGACCACTACCGCCATCACCTGGAGGAACTGGTCGCAATCCGCACCCGGGAACTGGAAGAGGCCAAGCGCGCGGCCGAGGTGGCGAACGCGGCCAAGAGCGCCTTTGTCGCCAACATGAGCCACGAAATCCGTACGCCATTGAATGCTATTGTCGGCATCACGCATATGTTGCGGCGAAACAGTTCCGATGCGGCGCAGAAAGAGAAGTTGGATAAAATCGTCGATGCATCCCGGCACCTGCTGGCCGTAATCAACGACATTCTGGACCTGTCCAAAATCGAGGCGGAAAAACTCAATCTCAATATCGCCGATTTCGCGTTCGACCGGATGCTGGATAATGCGATTTCGATGATCGGCCCGAAGCTGCGCGAAAAGCGGCTGGAAATTAGCGTCGACCGCGATTCGATTCCGGCCGTGCTGGCGGGAGACTCGACCCGATTGGCGCAAGCGCTGCTGAATTATTTATCCAACGCCGTAAAATTTACCGAGCGCGGCGGAATTCGCGTAAACATCTCTAAAGCGGCGGAAACCGCCAGCGATTTGCTGGTGCGTTTCGAGGTGGCGGATACCGGTATCGGTATTCCGCCCGAAAAAATCGCGGATGTGTTCGCCGCCTTCGAGCAAGTCGACGGCACAACCTCGCGTCGCTACGGCGGCACTGGGCTTGGGCTGGCCATCACCAAGCGGCTGGCGCATTTGATGGGCGGCGAGGCTGGCGCGCAAAGTTTACCCGGCCAGGGCAGTATCTTCTGGTTCACCGCTTGTCTCGGCAAGAGTAAGTTAAGCGTCAATGAATTGATGGAAACGTCGGACTTGGCCGAAAATAGTTTGCGAGCCATGCCGGCTGCCCGCATTCTGCTGGCCGAAGACAACAGGCTCAATCAGGAGGTTGCGGTTGCCCTGCTCGTCGAGGCCGGACTGAAGGTCGATGTCGCCAACGACGGTTTTGAGGCGCTGGCAAAGGCTCGCGACCATGAATACGATCTCATTCTGATGGATATGCAAATGCCGGGTATGGACGGCTTGGAGGCAACTCGCGCCATCCGAGCCCTACCCAACCGGACAACATTGCCTATCCTGGCCATGACCGCCAATGCCTTCGACGAAGATCGCCAACACTGCCACGAGTCAGGCATGAATGACTTCATCGCCAAACCGGTCGATCCCGATCAACTGTACGGAACGCTGTTACGCTGGCTGCCCGCCGCCGAGATAACGCCCCCCGCCAGTCAGAACGAACAGATAGAGATTCCCGCCGGACTGAGGTCAATTCCCGGCTTGGATATCGAACGCGGCCTCCGGGTGTTGAACGGCAACATTGCTGCCTATTTACGCCTGCTTCGACGTTTTGCGAACGATCATGTGGAAGATGTCTCCGGCTTGCGGGCGCAACTGGCCATCGGCGACTGGGAGTCAGCCAGGCGGCTTGCCCATACCTTGAAGGGCAGTTCAAGTAATCTGGGTGCAACCGGTGTGCAACATCTGGCCGCCGACCTGGAACTGGCTCTCAAGGACAGGCGCGCGGTTGCGGAAATCGAACGATTGGCGAGCCGTTTGGAAAACGAGCTGCAACGGCTGAAAGCCTCTTGTCTTGCCGCTCTTCCCGATGACGCCTTTACGCTGGAAGAAGGCGAAGTTGACTGGGCAGTGATAAACCGGGTGTTGAACGAATTGGAACCGTTGCTTGCGTCTTGCAGCATACAAGCTAACTTTCTATTCGACACTCATTCAGCGTATCTGATGGCTGGACTCGGAGCCCTGGGTAAGGAATTAGAACACAGAATCACGCACTTTCTATATCCGGAGGCGTTGGAAACTTTACAACAGTTAAGGCAGGACTATCCGGAACTGGCGGCAAATATAATCGGAGCCAGTAAATATTGAGCATTCCGAAAAGTAAATGCTACGGTTCCAAGCAAAGTCCCGGACGAAAAGTGGCGACTACCCGCAAACAACGGCGATAAATTTCATCCATTAACTGCGCTTTGAGAATATCATTTCAAGCAGTTGAAAAACCTCCGGCAGCTATTTGCGTTAGCCAGTTTTTGGCTGATAACCATCGCTATTTTTTTCCACCCAGCGTTGTTGGCCCGAGGCCAGGGTTTCCTTTTTCCAGAACGGGGCGCGGTTTTTTAGCTTTTCCATGATGAAACGGCTGGCGTCGAAAGCGTCTCCGCGATGTGCGGACCACGCCGCCACCAGTACCAAAACATCATCCGGGTAGACCATTCCTATCCGGTGTATCACTAGGCTATCCAATAGCTGCCATTGACCGTGGGCCTGTTCGACAATTAGATGCAGCTGTTTGTCGGTCATGCCGGGGTAGTGCTCCAGGTACATGGATGCCACACCGTCACCTTGATTGAAATCACGCATACTGCCGACGAATACGCTAGTGGCGCCGAATTTGCCCGCCATGTGCGTTTGGCTGGTCTGGTAAGTTTGTATTTCTTGCCAGGGATCAAAGGTCTGTTCGCTGAGCCGGATCATCCTGTCAGCCTCCCGTTACCGGCGGAAAAAACGCCAGTTCGTCGCCATCTCGAACTATCGCGTCAAGATCGGCATAATCCATGTTTACCGCCGCCAACACCGACTCCGGCATGCTTAGATTGGGATTGAGTTGCCGCCAGATAGCGCGAACCGACAGGGGCGAGGCAGGGTTTATTTCATCTTCGCCACGGCCAACCTTTTCTTTCAAGCTGGCAAAATAGCGGACTTTAATCGACATGCTGGTTTACCCGGTAATACAATGGAAGTTCACTCATTATCAATGTTGGCCATGCAAAATTCACCCCTCAGTCATTTCAACAGCGCCGGAGAGGCCCACATGGTGGATGTCGGCGACAAGGCCATTACCGAGCGTAGCGCGGTTTGCGAAGGCTTTATCGAGATGTTGCCGGACACATTGGCGTTGATTATGGCAGGCAATCATAAAAAAGGCGATGTGCTGGGTGTTGCCCGTATCGCCGGCATCATGGCCAGCAAAAAAACCGCCGATCTGATTCCGCTCTGCCATCCGTTGCCACTGACTCATGTCGAGATTCAATTGCGGACGCAACCCCAACAAAACCGGGTGCATTGCCTGACAACGGTCAAAACCAAAGGTCAAACCGGGGTGGAAATGGAGGCGCTAACCGCCACCCAAATCGCCCTGCTAACCATTTACGACATGTGCAAGGCAGTCGATCGCGGCATGGTGATTCAGGGTGTACGCTTGCTGGAAAAAAGCGGCGGTAAGTCGGGACACTGGAGAAAACAAGAAGATTCAGTTAGTTAGGCGATTTATGGCAATAAATACACCCAATCCAAGCAATTTGCCGTTGACTGAGCGGAGTCGAAGTCAATCGTTCGCTTCGGCTACTTCGGCTTCGCTTAGCACAAGTCCGCTCAGCGGACGACACATATTTGACATTGGCAATGGGTACAAACTTTCTCAAAAATCACCTTAAACACACTCTCACAATATCTCGCGTAAAAGTTAACCCAGATAAACAAGCTCAAATTTTACACGAAAAGCAGTTTTGCTTCCCTGAGGTCTGAACAATGGCAAGTCACAATTAGAAAAAAGGTTGTCCAAGCCAACCTACGGGTCCGTAAAAACAGGGAGGAGGCAAACTGACTCATCATGCTCAAACGTATCGATAAACCACCATTTTTACATCGAGTCAGCAGATCCGTTTTGCGGTGAATACGCAACGGAACCGGCTACCTTTGCCCAGCTGACTGTCGATTTCCAGTTTGGCATCGTGCCTGACCAAAACATGTTTGACAATGGCCAACCCTAATCCGGTACCAATCACTTTATGATTACGCTTGGCATCTGCCCGATAAAAGCGTTCGGTGATCCGCGGAATTTCAGCCGCCGGGATACCTTCGCCGAAATCTTCAACTTCCAGATAAGCCGAACCGTCCTGCTTTTGATGCCAGCCGACTTTGACAGGCGATGTTGAGGGAGAATATTTCAGCGCATTCACCAGCAAATTGGTGAATGCGCTTTGTAATTCCTGGGCATCGCCGATTAGGTTAGCATCCGCCGTTATATTCAATTCGATCCGACGTTCGTCTTTTTCCAACAAATCGCTTTCTTTACAGATCTGCCCCAACAAATCATGCATATTGATACATTCGGTCTGTTTGGGCTTGGTTTCCAATCTGGCCAGTAACAACAAGTCATCGATCAAATTTTGCATACGTACGGTTTGCGCCGACATGCTTTCAAATGAGCGGGCGTAACTGGCGGGCAGATCATCCATGTCTTGCAGCGTTTCCAGATAGCCTTTTAAGACGGTCAGCGGCGTCCGTAATTCGTGAGAAACGTTGGCGACGAAATCTGTACGCATACGCTCCATGTTTTTGATTTGGGTGACGTCTTGCGCCACCAACAGACGTAAGCCCGCGCCGTAGGGCACGATACTGATTTGCAGGATCAAGCTGTCGTTGACCGGCGACGAGATACAAATCTTCTGCCGGTAATCCTGTGATTTCAAATATTCTATGAACTTCGGCGCCCGTATCAAGTTGGGGATGCGCTGTCCTTTATCGGATTTTTTCAGTCCCAATACCTCGCGAGCCGCCTTATTTATCCATTCGATTTCGGCATATTCACCCAACACCACGGCCGCGTCCGGCAGTGCGTCGGTTGAATTTCGAAATTGATCAATCATCCGACTCAGTTTTTTCTTGCGTTTTTTATCGGTTTTTTTAATTTTCCATAGATGATAATAAATGTCGCCCCAAATCCCCTTGCGATCCCGATAGTCACGAAAAGCGCCACGGCTCAGCCATTTTTCCAGATCATTGACAGCCATGGTTTGCTTGATTAACAAACCCAGCGTAATCAACAAAAGCATGTGTGTCAGATGACCGACAAAGTAGCTTAATAGCAGCGCGGGCAACAACCACGCCATCACTATGTTGATTTCTCGTTTCCAGCGATCCATCGTGATCAGCCCGCCATCGAAAAGCGGTAACCGAACCCTCGCACGGTTTGAATCAAATCCTCGCGACCGAATTCCGCCAATAATTTACGCAAACGCCGAATATGCACATCCACCGTACGCTCTTCGATGTAAACACTGCGTCCCCATACTTGATCCAGCAAATGGGTTCGACTGTAAACCTTATCCGGATTAGTCATAAAAAACTGCATCAGCCTGAATTCGGTTGGGCTTACATCCAACGCTCTTCCGGCAATCGTCAACCGGTGTTGTTCCGCATCCAAGGTCAGATCACCCACGCTGAGCTGCCCGGCCTCGGTCAGCTTGCCGCTACGGCGCATGACGGCTTTAATACGGGCTATTAACTCCTTGGGCGAAAACGGTTTGGTCATATAATCATCGGCGCCAATTTCCAGGCCTCGAATTTTGTCCTCTTCTTCGCCGCGCGCGGTCAATAATATGATGGGCAACTCCTTATATCCCGGATCTCTTTTCAAGCGTTTAGCTAGTTCGACTCCACTGATACCGGGTAACATCCAATCCAGCACAATCAAGTCCACCCGATTTTCCGCCAGGGACTGTATGGCAAGTTCCGCGCTGGCGGCGGCAATGACATGCAAATCAGCCTGCTCAAGCACCATCACCAACATTTCCCTGATGGCATCTTCGTCTTCGACAACCAGAACATTCATATTCGACATAATCATTTACTTGTTTCAACCTAATCAACCCGGGAATTTAACAATGGAATATTACCCTTTTATGACAATCCAAAATCCACCGTCAATTTTATTCCGGTCAACATGATGTCGATGCATGCTAACAAGCCGTTGAAATCCGTTTGATCAGAACTGAGCTATGATGCAAGCCACAAAGCCATGATTACTCGATTCCGTGCTCTTCGCCGGAAGCTCCCGCAATCTGTCGCTTTACGGCTTTTACGATTAGTGCGTCACTGCATCCCACTCAAGTCGGAAATAGCATCCACTACCAAACCGCTGCCAATCGCAATCATCAGAATATCCGACGCTACACGGACAAATCGATAGCCAGCCGGCGGATAACCTATTTGTCTAATTATGGTGTCGGGCAAATCATAAAAAACCACGTCTCGTGGTAACGGACGTCCAAGCGCCCATTTTTTTGCCTGACCAGGCGGCTGGCAACCGTTATGTTTTTTTGCCAATCCCGGAGGACAACGGCCAATACGGAATTCATCGGCGTAATAGTTTTGAATTACCGTACGATGCTGATCGTTAAAGTAGCGATCTGCTCTATTATAATTATCGCCTCTCGATTCATGCTTCTCATCATACGGCCTAACATCGTTTCTTTTTTCATGCTTTTGTTCATGATGCGGCTTATACTTTTGATTTTCTCGCCCCGCATTGGCTGGTTTTTCAGCACTTACTGGTGCCGCTAGCAACAATGTCGCGACAACAATTACCAACCGTTGTCCATAGCTTAAATCGGACTGAGCCATAAATTTCCCCTAAGTATTACCAAAATAGAAGCCTAACAGTAATAGCTTAAGCTTACGGCATAAACCATTCAATTCGACATTTATATTTCTTTGAGCCATTATCCGCACTTTAGTTCTATTGCGTTGATTCTGTTCTGAATTGTCCCGCTTGTTCGAGACCAGCCGCAATTACCTGAAAAAATCAGGTACAGTTGTCCGCGTAAAGGTTTCGACTAGTATTGGCTGTCGAATACAATGAAGATAATTTCCACCCCGGCAGAATGGAGTGCTCATGATTAATATATCTAACTACTACGAACAGCTTGTGATCGACAAATTATGGGAACTTTCCGAAGTTTCCGAAAACCCTTTCACGCAGTCATTTCTCGAGGATGTTGCCTGCTTGGCACTGAATAATTTGCCGACCTGTTACGTTCGAAGCTTAGTTGATAAAGGCGCCACGATGACCGAACAGGACCATCAGCAAATCAGGACCACTGTCGGCCATGCTATCGAGAGGGCGATGGAGCAAGTCCGACGCCATCCTCATGAGAACAGATACGATTGAATTTTATCTTGCTTGCGGAGATAACACCTGGCAAGAGGTCCCCGCCACTTGCCAAGATTATCTGTCCGTTGATCTGTCTTGTCTTGGTTTCAACGATTCGAAATGGATTGTACGTCCCGCATGGCGACGCCACGATATAACTGTCTTGGCCGCCCTATTTTCAGCTCCGGATCGGAGATCATTTCATCCCATTGCGCGATCCATCCCACCGATCGTGCCAATGCGAAAATTGCCGTAAACATTTCTGTTGGAATTCCTAGAGCCCTTAGCACTATTCCCGAATAGAAATCCACATTCGGATATAGCTTTTTCTCTACAAAATATGGATCTTCCAAAGCAATCCGCTCCAGTTCCATCGCCAATTTGAATAGCCTATCATCATTCAGATTTAACTCATCCAGTACTTCATGACATGTCTGCCGCATCAATTTTGCGCGCGGATCGTAATTTTTGTAAACCCTGTGACCAAATCCCATCAAACGGAACGGATCGTTTTTATCCTTGGCTTTTGCCACATACTCGGCAATATGCGATACGTCACCAATCTCTTCCAGCATATTCAATACCGCTTCATTAGCGCCTCCATGCGCGGCCCCCCATAGACACGCAATTCCCGCCGCGACACAAGCATAAGGATTAGCGCCGCTTGATCCAGCCAACCGAACCGTGGATGTTGATGCATTCTGCTCGTGGTCGGCATGCAATATCAAAATTCTGTCCAACGCTCTGATCAAGACAGGATTTGCCATATACTCATCACAAGGATCACCGTGCATCATCCGCATAAAGTTTTCGGCATATCCAAGCTTTCGTTTTGGATAAATAAAAGGCATGCCCGTGCTGTATTTGTAGCACATCGCAACCATGGTCGGCATTTTCGCAATTAACCGTATGGCCGACATATACCTATCTTCACGACAGGTAATATCCATTACATCGTGATAAAAAGCCGACAATGCTCCCACCACGCCCACCAGGACCGCCATCGGATGCGCGTCCCGACGAAAGCCACTGTAGAATTTTGTTAACTGCTCATGCACCATCACGTGCTGGCTAACGGTTGTGACAAATCCTTTCATTTCCGCGCCTTTTGGCAGCTCGCCGTTCAGCAACAGATAACATACTTCAAGAAAGTCACACTTTTCGGCAAGCTGTTCGATAGGATACCCCCGATACAACAATATCCCCGCATCACCATCGATAAAAGTTATCTTGGATGAACAACTGGCCGTGGAAGTAAATCCGGGATCGTATGTAAAATTCCCTGTCCGTGCATAAAGACTGCGTATATCGATTACTGATGGCCCCATGGTCCCCTGGATGATAGGCAGCTGATAGGCTTGCCCGTCCCCACTTTCAGCTAACGATATGTATTTTTCAGTCATTGAATCTCTCCTGGATTGGATTTGCCGGCACATTGCAGGCCACCTGTATTCTATTCTAACTAGATACCGCTATCCAGCCCACCATTGTTAACTATTGGTAGCCAGTTCGTTTCTGTTTTTAATAAATACACTATTCTCTTGCCCTATCGGCAATTACCAAATGATCAGGCCCACATCTGATATAGCCTCTGATTTTTGCCCATACATCCAGTATTTTTAAATTGCAAACAAGGCCTTTGCTTAACTTAGGACCCACTTGAGATTCTCGAAATTTACTTCATTGATTCTTCTTCGGTCCCGGACACCAATCCCGATAAGCATTCAACCATGCTTTCGGCAAAATTAGCATGAGCCTCGGCAAGTTCCTTGGGTGACCCGAAGGCTTCCCTAAGTTCATCCATCGTCTTTTTAGGATCGGCGGAACTGTTCAGTTTTAGCATTTTTGTATAATTTATATATGCTTGCCGACGGGTTGGGTCAATAGGCACTAGACCCGGCATTTTCTTTGCGGTCGTCGCCACCACGCAATCCACCATTTTTTCCGGCTTGATATTGTAATCCTTACTATCCTTATCTTGGGTTACCTGCTCAAGAACGGCTTGTTCATATTCCGCTTTTTCCGCGCAACCTACCAATAATAACGCTGCTAAAACCATTAACACTTTATTCATTTTCTTGTCACAATTTTCGGCTAAATTTTTTAAAAACCTATTTCATAGCTTATTTACTAAGAATATTAGGTCGGTTAAATCTATATCCCTCTAAATAAAAAAGCCCCCGCTACCCTAAGGTAACGGAGGCTTCTAATCATTCTAAGATTTTATTCTTAGAATACTTTCATTAGATGAAAGTTGGGATTAATGGAGCGTCAACAGTTACCAATTGACGGTTGCCACTTTCGTCCCAGAAGAACAACAGACCCGCGAAACGGCTGTCTGGATCGTAGATCAAGTCAGCTAAGCGGTATACTTCCCATGCAGCGTCGGAAGCTGTAACTTCAACAGTACGGGTCTCACCTGGAGCCAGTGGGCTGTTGTCGCTAACAGTCAAACCTTCTTCAGCCAGCAAGTCATCTGGATAAGCAGTTTCATCTTCATGAACAGCTGGATCCAAGAAACGTACACCGGCGGTGTTGAACTCGCCCAAACGGACTGCTGAATCACCGTTGTTGGTGATGGTCAGTGTCATTTGCATAGCACGACCAGGTACACGGTAGGTAGCGTCATCAACTTTGACAGAAACAGTTGCTTCTGGCATTTGATAAGTTTTCATACCACGCAACAAACCAGCTTGCAGAGGAGTAGTTACAGGGTATTTTTCGTTGGTTGCGCCCATGGAAGCAGCAACGATAACCAGAGTACCTACACCGAACAGCATACCGACTTTTTTGTCGCCAGCAGAGATCAGAGAGTCAGCTTTACCAGTGCTTACAGCGATGTGGCGTGGAACAAACAATGGACGTTTGATCCAGAACAACAACCAAGCAAAGGCAATTGCAAACCATACTGCGTGCCAGAAATAAACGTTATCCAGAGCGTAGTTTTCCAAGTTGATTGTTTGACCAGTCAAAGTTGTAACTGGGTTAACAAACTCGCTCATAGAACCAGTAATGGTTACCCATTTGCCTGGGCCGATGATTGGACCACCGCCTTGAACGTTCATCATAGAGTGAACGTGCCAGTCGCCTGGACGACGTGCTTTCAACAGAACTTTGAACTCATAAACTTCGCCCAGTTCCAAAGAAACTGAACGAGGAACCAACTGACCACCGATCCAAGAACCAGCACGAATAAATACTGGGCCAGGGATACCAACGTTCAGGAACGATACTTCTGGTTTATCAACAGTTTCAGGCCATCCTGCGAATACCAGGAATTTACCGGAAATGGTCATAGTGTCGTTAACAGGCACTTCTTCTTTTGACCAGTTCAAGTCAAACCAGTGAATAGTACGCATACGCATGAACGCAGCCTGTGACTTTTCACCATGAGCAGATGCTGTTGGAGCATAGAACATCGCTGCTGTCATTGTGATCAGCAGTGCGACAAAGGACAGTTTTGCAACTTTGTCTTTAATTATTTTCATATTTCCTCCTCTATTACTAGAGAATCTTGTAATTAAGATCTACTGGCACATTTACTGCCGTGCCAGCTTTCATTTTCAATCAAAACTTCAGATTAGGATGCGTCGTCAGCGATGAAATCGGTTTTAGCGAACCATCTGCCGAAGAAGTGCCACAAGAAGTAAATGATGATAGAAACGAATCCAGAGAAGAACGCTGATACAGGAGCAACGTCTTTACCGAAAGTTCTTAATGTACCTTTCTCTACCATACGGATGTACTCAGGTGTACCGGTACGAACATAGTGGTAACCTTGTAAGTCAGCCAAAGTCATCATCATGCCGTTGTATTCTACAGGCACGTGCAATGGAGCGATAACAGGCCAGTTACCTGGGTAGAACAACAGGCCATAAGCCAAACCACCAACAACCGCAGTCAGAGTCATGCTGTTACCCAACATCAGGATGACGTCGAGAACGATAGCACCTGGCAACAGGTTAGATGGGAAGCAAATGTTAACTGGGAAATATGTCCAGCCCCAGAAGTTCATGTAACGGTTGATCCACTCACCAATCATCAGAGCAACAACAGACAGAGTTGCGCCAACTGGCAAACGGTATCTCCACCACAAGCAAGCTTGAACAGCCGCAGGGAATGTAATAGAAACGATAGGTGCTACGGTTACCCATAGACGTCTATCTTTCCAGTCGGTCCAGAAGTCCCAGTCACCACCAGTCAACATATAGTGAATGTGATAACCGCCCAGAACCGCTGTGAACAGTGTAAAAAGAATCATCCAGTCAAACGTACGGGAAACTTGTACCGCTTCCGCACGAGAACGTACAGCTGATTGAGATGCGCTCATTAGCTTACCTCCTAAAGAATTAAAATTATTTTTTATTACTTTCCTTATCCTGCCCTACACAAGGTAGGGCAAGAAAGGAGATAGTATTTTACTTTTAAAGCCCGACGATTAAGCCAGGTCTTTTTTCAGCAATTTGGTAATTGCCATTACTTCGGTGTTCACAACACCCATGATGGCCAGAGCAGCCCAACCAAAGAATACGAAACCGTAGTGCAATGGTGCAACGAACAACTCTTCCATAAACCAGAATGTGTGACCCCATTCGTTCAAACCTACGTTAGGCAGAATCATGAAAGGACCGATAACCGCAATCAGATACATCAGGTGCAGACCTTCATGGTATGTAGGCAGTCTTGTTTTTGCATACATGAATGAAGCAGTACCGGTGATGATGTAGATTGGGTAAGACAGGTAGAACTCGATGATGTGACTTGGAGTAAAGTCAGTATCACGAACGATGGTTTGGTGCCATGTACCGTCTTGCTCTGTGAAGTAAGAAGCACCCCAGTAGATAGCCCAACCGTAGCAAACCAACCATGTCCAGTGTGTGAAATGACGACGCAGTTCTTCACGTGGAGTGATTGACATTACTTTACGATCACGAGTTTTCCAGATGTAACCGTTGATACCTGCGAACAGTATAACTTCGCATACGATCTCGATGTACAACATGTTCATCCAGTATGTTTCAAACTCTGGAGCAAACGAGTCAAGACCAGCGGACCAGCCGTAAACACCTTCGTACCAACGAATGAAAGAATAAAAAACCAGATAGAGCATAATGCCCAGTGTCAGGTTTCTTTTATTTAAAAGCGGTGCTTCCGCAGCATCAGCCTTAACTGATTCAGTTGTAGCAGCCATTTCTACCTCCTAAAAGATTTTTAAATCCCCGGAATATAACCGGGAGTTCTTTGTTTTTCCTGTTATACCGGCTTACCCATCTTCGAATAAACCACCCGCATCCCTGAGAGTGCCTGGCAGTCTACCACCACGATATTCGTTGTCAAGACAATATTCCGCATTTTCTCACTCATCGAGCGGCGATCTTTATCCGCCAGCAATCGCTTAACGCGGCCAATTTTTTTTTGCTAGAATTCTCGCAGAGTTAGCACCTCTTTATTACAACAACACCCTACGACACCTGCCATGAACAAAAAAAAAATTATCCTGTTTGCTGTCTGTTTAGCCGGCTTACTTGCCATTCAAATTAAATTTTTTCTTCCCTGGATGTACGACATTGCCGCATCCGATTTATTTCTTGTAGAAAGCAAAGACAATGCAAACCCGATGCCGATTTCAAATGACATGACGGCAATTGCCTTTACCCAGTGCAACAGCTACGTCAACAGCAAAATCGATCCCGAAACCACCGCCTCATTTGCCAGCCAACCTACCAACGCATGGAGCATCGGCAACTACGAATACATTATCAACGCCGAAGTCGACATTTCTTCAAAAGAAGCCCCCAGCACCATTTACCACTATGTTTGCCGCATTCAATACGCCAACGGCGATGATCTTACCGGCGCCACCGATATCAACAACTGGTCCATCGAAGGTATAACCGGTTTACCCGACTTATAAAACTCGGCTCAAATATGGCTTGGTCATTGTTGTCAGCGGCAATGACCTTTATTTTCAACCTAACGCCCAACCAACCGCTACATCGCTCTAACGCATCCTTTTCCCACCCCGGCTCTCCATTAGCCCGACGAAGCACAAACAATTCAAGGCAGTCCAGCCGGCACTAATTCTGATTACCCCAAACACAAAAAAAGCATGGTCATCGACAGCATTGTCGACATCCATGCCTTCTTGAGTTTAACGAATTAAAAATTGACGGTTATCGTACCGCGCACCATCCGAGGCTCTACGGGATGTTTCATAATACCATTCACGGTATCGGCGCCATTGGGATATGAGGAGTCATAGGCATAGGCAATATCGTTGCTTTCCGATCCCAATATATTGAAGACGTCAATTTCGATTTTGTAATTCTTACGCTTGATACCGGCTCCGAGGTTGACGATATTGGTATCGCCCGCCCAAAAAGTACCGGACTCGTCGAGCGGCACATGCCCGAAATGGCGGAAACGCAAGGTGCCGAACAGCCCGGTACTACCGGTAGGATCTTCGACCAAAATACCTGTGCTAATCACCCGGCCCACGGAATTTGGGATGTAATTGTCAGTGGCGCCATCCGGCACATCGGCAAAGCGGGCGGTAGTGACGGCATAGTCGAAATCCAGCGTCATCCAATCGGTCGGTTTATAGTAGTTAGTCCATTCGATGCCGTAACGGTCGGACGCCCCATTGATTTCGGTGGTGCCAGCATCGCCAACAAACACCAGTTCGTTACTGGAATTCAACCACCAGGCCGCCACGGTGGTGTTCAAGCCGGGAATAAAGTTGCTGCGCACACCGACCTCGGCCCCGCGCGACCAAGCCGCCGGGTCGATTCTGGATGAGCCGGCATCGAGAAATTCGCCATTGGTCGGATCACGGCGTATCGAAGTTCCCCGTGCATCGTTGGAATGATAGCCGTAGCCGGCATTGACGAAATACTCGGTATCGTACCAAGGCCCGATGACCACGCTCATCTTGGGGCTCAGCATGACCTTACCGCGACTACCCGAATTGGCCTCACTGACCGCCGAATCATGCTCCATTGTGTCGCGCACCCTGACATCGTTATTGATGAAATCGGCCCGCAACCCGGTAATGGTGCGAAATTTTTCGTGCCAATGCGTATGGTTTTTGAGATAGGTACCGATGGTCGTCACACCCACATCGCTTTTACTGACGGTATCCATTATTTGTCTGGCACTGGTTTGATACAGGCCCAAATCCATGATTTGGTCATGACGCAACTGTATACCTACCGTGTTATCCATTTCGAACCCAAACACTTTGTTGTAGCGCGTGTGGTCGAAATTACCGCCGACCTGCACCCGGCGCTCGGTTTGAAAAATCTGATCGGATGGGTAGGTTCTCATGTCGCCATCGGGATTACATTCCGCCCCGGCCTGATTACATGGATTATCGGAACTTAATACATGCCCACTGAAATTGGAATACAAATCCAGATCGGTATACAGCGCATAGATATTGGCATCGTTTTTCCAATTCTTGCCGGTTTGCCAGAAATTACCGGACAAGCTG
Source organism: Methylomonas sp. LL1 (assembly GCF_015711015.1). Lineage (NCBI taxonomy): Bacteria > Pseudomonadati > Pseudomonadota > Gammaproteobacteria > Methylococcales > Methylococcaceae > Methylomonas > Methylomonas sp. LL1. The sequence continues at coordinate 3,745,203 of NZ_CP064653.1, read as the reverse complement.
TAGCGATTCGATGACCCGCCGTCGGTCGGGTCCATCGAGTCGTATAAACCCAATGCGCCACCGTCGATAGCGTACTGTGGGATCTGGTTGGTTGCCGTCCAGCTATTGCTATAGGCTTTGCCGTTAATCGCCATCCCCCAATCATGTCTGTCCAGGGTGTACCTCAACATCCCGTTGAAGCGCTTGGTATCTTCCGGCACATTCCAAACACCGTCGTACAGATTGAACTCGGCCGCATACAGCAGATCGCCATCGCCGAGCGAATTGGAATTGGCAACCAAACCCCGGTAATAGTCATATTCACCGGCGGTAAACTTGGCTATCCCTCCATCCTTCAACTTGTTCATGGTATGCATTTTAGCGTAACCGGCGGCGGCAAAATCACCCACTTCGGCATAGTAAGGCCCTTTCCCATACTCGACCTTTTCCACCAACTCGGGAATGATGCTGTTAATATCCATATAGCCCTGACCATGAGCATGAGTAGTCATGTTCATCGGAATGCCGTCGACATAGGTGGTGAAATCGGTACCGTGATCGAGATTGAAACCGCGCAGGAAATACTGATTAGCCTTGCCGGAACCACTATGCTGGGTAGCCACCGCGCCAGGAACGACCTCAATCAGTTCGCCGTTGCGCGACAATGGCCGGTTTTCAAACTGCTTTTGGCTAACCTCGCCTTGCGAAGCGGTCTCGGCGATACCGATCAAATCCCTGCCACGACCATCCTCTTCGACTTCTACGCTTTCAAGCTCTTCGGCTTTATCCGGGTCGACCGAATGAGCTTGAGCCGGCGAAAAACTCATGCCCAATGCGATGCCTAAACCAATGGCTAAGGGTGTGAGCATGAATTTTTTGTTTTTATAGCGAGCGTACATACTGTCTCCTGTTATTAATTATTATTTTTTTAAATGGTTTCTTCGCTTGTTGGTTCCGCCGGGTCGCCCCGTTTTTCATTTTTTCGAATTGCCGCCGGGTATGTTCATAAGTAGCTAGCGCATTGTTTTTTAATGGATACCGGCAACATCGAACCTTCATTTGCCATGGTGATGAACCCTGACCTGGAAACAACAGAGGGTGTTTGGAAAATAAACTCGTGGCGCCGCAGTTTCGGCGATTTAAGTAACCACCGAGCACTAAAGATAAAAAAGACCGAATCAGGCGAGGAACGTTTGCGGCTGTAAACAACGGGTCATGGCCCGAATCATGGGCGGCGGCATGGTTACAGAGCTTATGGGCCTTGGAAAAGCGTTTGCCAACATCGAATTTGGCAACGATCGATCGAAGATTGGACTCTTCAATGAACGGGAACGAAAACTTGAGGAAATCAGGAACGACTTGTGAAGCATATACGGCAGGAATTGCAACGGGCGGAGACGTCAGACCCACTCCGTTGCCAAGCAAATGCGTACCCGGCGTATGGTTAATGTCGGGGAAATAATGCTTGAAGTCTAAACCGGCTGGGTTACTGAAGTTGAAGCTCGATACAACCGGGCTCAGCCAATAAATTACGGTTTGCACAGAGGCCGATTTAAAAATCAAGCCGTCGGCATTAGCGAATACCGTTAACTTTTCACTACCGGTTTGAATGGACGCATTAACCAAATCGGACAAGCCTATCCCTCGCAAGCTATCCATGGCGTCCTGATCGTTCAATCCGACCTGACGTTGGAAAAAACCGTCCGATCGCGACACTTCATTAGCTAAGGCATGATAATGCTCTCGATAAACAATTGGGCCATCCGGACTCCAACCGTGAGAAACTGAGCGTGAGCTATTCGCGCCGACATTGAGACTGCCATCGATAATCGATGCGGAGGTTTTCGCCAAGGCAGCGCTGGAAAACAGCGCGGTTAGCAAACAAGTGATCCCCAAAACGACCAACTTAGCCACCAAGATACCGGTACCGTGCAATAACAGCGTGGCCAGCATAAAACCGAGGGTATAAGAAATCAGACTGGCAGAGGTAGAAATTTCCTGTCCATGCGCAAAGCCGTGGAAAAAGGCAAAAAAGGCCACGATCAGCACGTTGATATTGGTACTGAAACGGACTTTTCGAGTGATTAGCACACTGAAAACGGCGGTGGAAAGCAGGATGATACCCTCTACACTGGGAATGGATAGACCTGCCGCACCCGCGAGCCCACCAAGACTCATGACACCGACAAATGCCAACGGCAACATCCAGATAGCCTGTCCACGTAACTGCGCCGCCCAAATGCCAACGGCGAGCATCGTTAATAAATGATCCCATCCGGTCAGTGGATGACTAAAGCCGTTACTCCATCCAATGCCGTCGAAATTGATAAATTGCTTACCCAAGAAGACCAATGCCAGCAGAAGTGGAAGCACGAACGAAAGCAATAACCTTAAAAGACTTCGTCTTACGGCAGAGGGCTTGCTTGAACGATTAGGTTGCATGCGTGTCAATGAGGACAATAAAAGGGAAAATGACGTTAATTTTAATGAGTATTTTTGAGTATCAAAATATCCCTACTTCAGGCTATTGGCTATTCCTGTTTAGTTAGGCAAAATCCATGACAAACAATGATTTCCTTCCCGGCTATTTGCACAATCGGCTCGCCGATAATCCTATGTGTAAATGCAGCCTATTAGGAGATGATACCGCAAAAGTATGAAATAAAAAATTTCAAACTTAAAAAATAACACGATTCGCAAGCATCCAATGCCGGTATGCATTTATTTTGATGGGATCTTTATTAAAAAACTCAGGGCTTTGGATTGGATTCGGCGGAAAATTTGCTCACAAACACGCGAATGACTCACGGCAACTAATTGACCGGCATCAGCCAGCGTTCCGATAGCGAAAAATCACCAGCGATGATGCTCATTTTTTTGCCAAATTGCATTCACCCTCAGTCAAATCATTCACAACTAAAAAATCCGACTGGACATCACAGCTAACTGTGGGGATGAAAATGGGCATGAGAATGATCATGCTGAAGCGCCACGATTTTTACCGGTACTAAGTTAAGCGTGCCATGCCTGACGCCGGTTTCGGCGGAAAGCTTGTCGGCGAAATCGCGGATATGCTGCGTCAAGCCGCGCAAAAACAGGCTTTCCATGCAATCGTCATGATCGAGATGCACATGCATGGATGAAACAACCAGATCGTGGGCTGCGTGCTGCAAATTGGTTAAACGCTCGGCCAGATTGCGTTCATGATGATTATAAACGTAAGAAAGCGTGGCAACGCTGTAAATGGCCTGCCCCTGATCCAATCGCTGGGTTTCGACTTCCTTGCGCAGTAAGTCACGAACCGCTTCGGAACGATTGGAATAGCCCCGCGCCTCGATCCATTGATCGAAATCGGCGGCCAATTCGTCGCTGAGAGAGATAGTAAAACGTTCCACGGTCGGCTCCTGTCTTTTTTATTATTAGTTATTGGATCGCCGATTATAACGCAAAGCGCTTATAAGCCCGCCGGCCGGGAAGTTATCGATAAGAGCCGTGCGTGTAACCAAGGATTTCAAAACACACCAATAATCAGGAGACGTCATGTCCGCTGGAGAATATTTACACGATCATTTCGGCAAGATTGTTATCCGTAGCCAGATAGCAATAGCCTTGACATTGCTACTGTTGCTGCCCACCGCCAATTTTTTCTATCCGACGGATTACAACTTGAAAGCTGGCATACACGGAGTCAGCGCGATACTGGCCATCATCATTGGCACTTATCTGACTCATCGCGCCATCCCCTTGATCAAAGGCATGCATATCAGACTGGAATCGCTGCGCCGCTGGCTCTTGGCCGCCACCTTACTGAATTTGGCCGGCGCCATCAGTGGCAACTGGATTTATATGCGTTATCGCGGCCAGAACGGCCCGCGCGACTGGATTTTGGAACACGTCCCGTCATTTCATAACGTATTAATGGAATTCAAGGAATTCGTTTCGCTTTTTCCATTTCCGTTGATGTTGTCCGCCACGGCCATGCTGTATTACTACGGACTGCCGCAACAACTGCGCCGCGACATCGCCCGCTTCGTCGGCATTACCATCCTGGTGTCGTGGGGCTTTCTGATGCTGGGCTTCGTGGCCGGCTTGGTATTGGCCAAATTACGCTTCGTTTAACGGGAAAACTACAATACAAAACGACTCGGATAATCAACCGCTTTACTCCGGCCCGGTAGTGGCCGCCAGCCTGTCGCTATTGCTGGCCTTTCTAACCCTGATGATCAGCCATCATATTTCCAGACTAACCCCGATGCTGGATAAAGCCATACACGCATACGGCCATTGGATTCCCGGCTCGACCGGCAGCGGACCGGAAGGCAGCATTGGTTCTTATTCCGGCAAGGAGACTCTGGCCATCATCGTTTGGTTGAGCAGTTGGCTGATATTTCATTTGTTGTGGCGCAAACTGGATTTGCCGCTACAGACCTGGACCCGCTGGTTCGTCATCGGCCTGGCAACAATCACTCTGGGTTTTTTCCATCCGCTGTCCGATCCCATCGTACTGTTTATCGCCAATTTCTTCGGGCTCCCCTAATTCGTTTGCCATATGAATATCATGACTCTCAAAACATTATTCGCCGCGATTTCGCTACTCGGCATCAGCCAAATTAGCCATGCCGAAGGGGTACTGATAAAGTCCGAACCCAAGGATAACGCCGAAATTGCCGCCTTCGACGGCACCGTCAAGCTCTGGTTCAGCGGCAATGTCAGCGAGCGTTCCCCATCGATAGTGGTGATTGACGGGCAGGGCAAGCGGGTCGACAACGGCGACACCCGCCTGGTACTGGGTGAACGCCACCGTTTGACCGCCACCACCCAATCCTTGCAACCCGGCCCGCATGCGGTTCGTTACCGCGTGGTGACAGAGGATGGTCTGACGCTGCGAAACCTTGGAAACGAAGCGCTAGCGAGTGAAGGTTGAGTAGTCCCTGGAAGCCGTAGCGCCGGGCGGTTTTTCGACTAGAAAAACTGCAAGGCATCGCGAAACGGCGTCGAGTCATGCGAGAGCCAAGGCTTTGATCCCCTTGTTGGGTCAAAGCCGAGGTGACGCGGACGGCCAGGGCCGCCGCAGGCAATCACGTGGCGGTGTAGGCGCGATTGCTAGCCAAGGATGGCTAGCAATCTTTCCCGCCGGAAGCCGACACTCGCCGATCGTCAGCGGCGTATTGAAATTTAGCATAACGGACAAACCGTCCAAGCCGGAGGTAAACTGATGAACACATTCCAAAATTGCATGACTGTAATTCTAATACTGGCCGCGATCGGACAAGCCGGCGCCTCGGTGCCGTTGGGCGGCAATCGCAAAGGCGTCGGCGGCAGCTACGATATGTATGGCTGCATGCAAAGCAATGATTACTATGTGGTCAATTTCGCCGCCTATCAATTCGACCCGAAGCAAACCAAGGACCCGAAAAACTTGCCCAGCGCGGAATGCATCGACATTCCGTTGACCGGCAAGACCCAAATTACCCTGGACTTATTGGACCGCGACGTGCGTAAAAAGCTGGTTTCACTAAAAATACTGCGCGAAGATGGGCAGATCATCGCCGAATTGCCGATGCCGATCGCCAAACAAGGCGTGGTCTCCGCCACGGTGGATTTCAAGGCCGCCGGCAAATACCAAGCAGTGTTATATGTCAACGACACCGATTTGAATATCCCCCCGGAAACCGGCGCCCTAACCATTCCGTTGACCGTTGCCCTAGTGACTGAGCAATCCGGCGGACAAGGCAGTCTGCTGATCTTTTTCGGCCTTATCGCCGCCCTTATCGCCGGGCTTGCTTTCTTCGTGCCACGCTTTCTAAAGCCGCAACAACCGGTCAACTCCACGCCTTAGGCGATTTACGGCAACAAATGTACTAATCCAAGCAATTTGCCGTTGACTGAGCGGAACCAAAGTCAACCGCTCGCGGACTGGGGCCGATGCACTCACCGGCTTCGACTCCGCCCGGATCACGGCTTGATTGAAGTCAATATTATTCACATCCCCCTTGCCTCCATTGATAAGGAATCATTATGAAATCGTCAATTTCGAACCTTGGCCTGGCTTTCGCCGCCACCGCTCTGTTAACGGCTTGCACCACGCCTTTGCGTGATCATCACGCCGAGCAACTCAGCCAATATGCACCCGGACTCGGTGAAATCATGGCGCAAAGCGCGACACGCCACGCCAAGCTGTGGTTTGCCGGACAGGCTCGGAACTGGGCCTTGGCGGCCTATGAGGTGGACGAGTTACACGAAGGCTTCGAGGATGCCGGCAAGTATCATCCCACCCACAAACACATCACCCAGCCCATTCCGGACTTGATTGCCAATCATATGGCCCAACCGCTGGCCGCCATAGAGCAAGCCATCAAGGACAAAAATCAGCAGGCATTTATCGCAAATTACGATAGACTCACCGCCGGTTGTAACGCTTGCCACCAAGGCACCGACTTTGGTTTTAACCTCGTCACCCGACCTAGCTTCAATCCTTTCGCGAATCAGGCGTTTGAGGCTGCAAAATAAACATAGGAATCATGCATAAAGCCACATCCATCCTGTTATCCGCCGGCTTAACCCTCGCCGTCATGCCGGCTCTGGCGGCACCGGCGAATGACGATTTCGGTATCTGGCTCAGCAACACCTATCAGACCGACTTCGGCGGCAGCCCGTATCTGGCTTTCCTGGAACTGGCGCCGCGCACCAAAAACGACAATAACGATTTTGCCCAGATCATCGTCCGCCCCTTGCTTGGTTACAAACTAAGCCAGCACTTGCAACTGTGGGCTGGCTATACCTGGCAGGGCGAATATAACGAACAAACCGATTTCGAGCTGGCTACCAACGACATCATAGAGCAGGTGCAGTGGATAGACAATTGGACTCCGCAACTGAACTTTCAGTACCGCTTCCGGCTGGAACAGCGCTTGTTTGAAGGGGAAGACACCGGTCACCGCATGCGGCACCGGCTACGTTTCGTATACACGATACCGGACAGCAAAGCCTATCTGATTGCGGTCGACGAACTGTTTGTCTATTTCAATTCCATCGACCAAGGCCGTCTGGCCCATTCGGTACAAACCGGCATTAACCAGAACCGCAGCTACGTCGGCATCGGTTATAAACTAACGCCGCAACTCAACCTGGACACCGGCTATCAATTGCAGTACGTGCATAACTACGGCACGCCGGATTTAACCAACCACGTCTGGCTGACCAATATCAACGTCAATTTCTAACCCGCGTAAAAAAGGGTGGCAACAGCCACCCAAGTCATACACGAAAATCCATTTCGGCCGGGCCGAATAAAATGCAGCCCTTTACTTAAATCAAAGGCCGCTTGGTTCCATTATTGGTACTTCGGCAAGTTTGCAAAGCCTTCGCGAGCGGTTTTCAGCTCTTGCTCCGCAGCGGGAAAATCGGATTTCTTGGTTAATTCCCTGGCTTTTTTCAATTTCAGTACGACTTTATCGCGCTCGAACTCAAATTTATAGTTGGCGCTCAGTTCGCTAGCGCTTTCGGAAGCTTCCTTGATCAGCGAAGCTATTTGTTGGGCATTGCCGGAAGGGATGGCATCCAAAGCGGCTTGAATTTTGGCGTCAACCTCTTTCAATATCTCGGGTATAGCCTTATGGGCTTCTTTCGCGAAGGTTGAACCGGAAAGGCCCAACATCGAAAAAAACAGCATGACTGTGATAAAAACTTTCTTGAGTGACATATAAATCTCTGTAGTAAATGATTAATTTTATAAAGTAAAAACTGGTTTTCCGGGTATGACGTTCAATTGAAGCAAGCTGCGTACTCCTTGTTGTTTTTATTAAAGCGAAAAACAGGCCCCCTAGCGCTCTACCAGACTAACTGGGGAAAATTTAACCGCAAGGCGTTTAACCATCCATCCCGAGCCAATTCCAACCAGAATCAGCACCATGGTCATCAAGGCAAAACCTATCGAGTAGCCGACGGCATCGACATCCAGCCAGATGTCGTAGGCATGCACATAGCCATGTAACACGGCCACACTCGCGATAATCAGCGCTCCGACATACTGTGAAACCCTACGGACAAATACCAGCATTAAGCCCAACAGCAACACCGACAGCCACATCAAATTTTCCGCATCTGCAATTTCAATCGGAATCAGCGTCAAGCCGCCGCCCATCAGCATTAAAACGACAAACAAAAAAGGCATAACATAGGCCGATCGATTACCCATTTGGGACAGACATAATCCGACCAGCAACATGGTTAACACATGTTCCATACTGGTGGTTGGATGAATCAAACCACCCAAAAAGCCTATCGATTCACTCGCCCAATGAAAAGAATGCGCATCGGCAACCAAGGGTTGCGCAAGTGTCATCGCCGTGAGTTTTTGAAAAAATTTTGCCTTGCCTTTCATCACCGCCTCCTAATCTTGGTTGCCGAATTCCGTTCGGAAACCGGGCTCTGTTGTTACATAACTTTAGGAAAAAACCTTGACGCCTCTGGTTGCACGAAATACGACCGGAAGCGCCAAGTGCTAGGGAATGCAAAAAAGTTTCCGTGCATGATGATGTGCGCGGTATCTCATTGTCTTATTGCCACGGCTAAGACCGACGAGTTAGCAAAATCGGACTCAATCGCGGCGAACAAGACGAGTACATAGTACCAGAAATATGAAAAATAAATAATAGTTCATATTATTCAATTCCAGGAAGACCCCCCTTCTTCAAAACTCATATTTGAATCCGGCCTGTACCAACCTCGGCGAACCCGGCAACATACCGCGCACCCGGTCGACCAGATAATCGTTATCCGGCATGTTTTTCAAGGATGCATAGAGGGTAATGTCACGATGAATCTTGTAGGAGGTGGCGAAGTTGACCACCACATAATCGCTGATTTTGCCGAACTGGCCGGAGCGGGCATTGACGCTATTTGGACCATCAGGGTGATCGGACCCGCTTTCCAGATTCATGAAATCGCCGAATTGCTGATCGACGAACACGGTCTCGAAATGCGCATCGAAACCGCTGCCGGGATTCGAATAACCGAGCGTTGCAGTCAACAAGTTTTCCGGCGCATAGGGCAAGCGCTTGCCGGCCTCCGAGCCGTAGACGTTTCCGCCTGGGCAACGGCTTTGCGGCTGCGGTTGGCCATTGGACTGCGACATGCACTGAAACGGCGAGGTCGATTCTGCGGTCGGCAGCCAGGTATAGGCGACTTGCAGATATGGGTTGTGGTTCCAGCCGAAAGTCTCGCCAAGATCGAAGCGGTTGAAAAACTCCACGCCCTCGAACAAGGCCGCGCCTTGGGCGACCGGCGAATCGTTTCCGCCCACGGTGCCGAGCACGGTCAGCACTTCAAAATCGTTATGGAAAAAGGTCAAATCGCTTTTGACGCCGCGCATAGGCTGACTGCGCACACCGAACTCGAAATTCCAGCTTTTTTCGGCGCCGATTTCGACGCTATTGCCGTCGTTGCCTATGGTGTCTTCAACCCGCTGCGGAGCGAAACCGCGATGCACGCCGAAGAACAGCGTGGCTTGATCGACCGGCGTGTACGTCATCGCGAACGACGGCAAGGCTTCGGTCACCGAAGACTCGCCTTTCTGTCCATTCAGCTTGTTCTCGCGCTGGTAGCTGACCGATTCGACCCGCACGCCCGGCGTGGCGGTCCAGTCGCCCAGCATGAATTTATTTTGCACGAAGCCGGAAAAGGCCTGGGCATAACGGTCCTGAAATTCGCCCAGAACCCCGTCGCGCGCGGTCGGCAATCCTCCATCCACCGTGCGCCGGTATTGATTTTCGACATGCGCTCTAAACCCCGCGTCCAGTTGGTTGTCGACGCCGAACAAGTCGTGCTTGGCATGAATGGTCGGCGCGACACCCCAGGTTTCGTATTCGCGCAAGCGGCCTCGAACGAAATTGCAGCTATCGACATCAATGGCCTGGCCGCTCAACCTGGCCTCCCGGAACGCCAGATTAGCGGCATTATTGCCGGCGAAGCAGTTGTTCAAATCACTGGGCTGCTGGTTCATCTGCCGCCAGAAGTCGCGATGAAAACTCGACCAATAGAAACTGGTTTCCAAGGTTACATCATCGTTGAAATAATGCTGATGGGTTGCCGATGCCGCCCAGCGCTCGGTCGTGAAGCGGTCGTTCTTGAACGGGTTGTAACGCGGACCGAAATTACTGTATTCGGCCTCGGTCAGGCCGAAGGTGGACTGTGAGTCCTCGCGGTAAAAATCGCCGCGCAAGGTCAGGCGGTTTTGCGCGTCGATGTCGATGATACTTTTCAGATTGACATCGTCGAGTTCGGCAAAGGTGTTGTCGCGCGCGCGCGAGCCTTGCTTGTGGATGTAATCGATAGTGCCGCCGGCGCTATCGACGCCCGTGACGCCGTTGAACATGCCGCCGTAGCGGACATGGCCGTTCAGGTAATCGCGATTACCGCCGGTAAAGCTGGCGAAACCGCCGGGCTTGGTCGGCACTTTCGGGGTCAGATAATTGACCGCGCCGCTGAGGGTTTGCGGGCCGAACTGAGTCAAATCGGCGCCCTTATAAATTTCCACGCCGTCATAGCGCTCGATCGGCGGATGATAATAGATGTCGTTGTCACCGTAGGGCGCGAAGTTGAACGGCAGGCCGTCTTCCAGAAATAATACCTTGGTGGAGCGGAATGGGTTCTGGCCGCGTATGCCGATATTGGGCCGAATGCCGAAACCTTCCTCGTCGCGAACATATACGCCCGGCGCCTTGCGCAAGGCTTCGTTGACGGTGAATACCTGATCGCGCTCCAGTGTCTGCTTGTTGATCACCGAGGTCGATCCGGAAAAAGTCGCGGCTTTTTCGACGCTTTCCTCGACTTCCACGCTGGGCAGCGTTTCGGCGTTGTTGTCGCTGGCTGTCCGGCCGACTTTGGCTTGTTCCACGGCCACCGCGCCGTGAGCGATGACACTCAATAACAAAGCCGGTAGTAGCCCGTCTTTATAATTCATATTATCCTCTCACCGTTTGAAACTTGAAAATGCTGATTAGTTGGGTACCCACTGATCACCGGGTACTGTCCCTAATTTAACGAAAGGGCGTGAATCGAAACTGAAAAACGGGCCATCAACAAACGACAGAGAGAATTATCGAGATAGGGGTAGGCTCACCGTGGCCAAAAAACCGCCTAAGGGCTTGCTGCGGCCAATTTGTAAATTGCCCTTGTAGGAATTGACGATGTCCGAAACGATAGCCAGACCAAGCCCGTGTCCTTGTATGGATTCATCCAAGCGTAATCCGCGTTGAGTCAGGGTTTGCAGTTCCGCTTCGGAGCATCCAGGGCCGTCGTCCGCCACCCGGATATCTAAAACATCGGAAAAATCCATTTCGACATCGATCCGATGTTTAGCCCACTTGCAGGCGTTATCCAGCAGGTTGCCCAACATCTCCATCATGTCCTCCCGATCGAAATGAATCTGTCCATCGGGCGCGGTGATTTGAATATCCAATGCCTTTTCGGCGTAGATGGCGCGCAAGGTTTTTTTCAGCGCGATGAGTTCCTGCCTGGGGTTGAAGGCAATAGTCAGCTGCTGGTCCCCGGCAATTCGCGCGCGTTTCAGTTCTCGCTCAATGCACCGATGGATGTTTTCGGTTTGAGTGTGCAGTTGCCGGCGCAACTCCGGGTAATCGTCGAATACCGGCTCCTCGGCGATTCGGTACAGTAGCGCCATCGGCGGCTTCAAAGCATGGGCCAAATTGCCGATTGCGGTGCGCGATTGCTGCAAGCGCCGCACAACCAGCTCCAACAAACGATTGATCTCTTTCACCAGGGGTTCGATTTCCTCCGGCACATCCAAACCAATCCGCTGCCGCCGCCCGCTGGAAACCTGCTCGAGTTCGCCGCCCACCAGTGCCAGCGGCCGCAAGGATCGTTTGACATCCCAGTTCAGCAATACGATCGCACTGACCAAAATCAGCAGCGTCAAGCCGAAATAAGTTAGGCGCATCGCGGTAATGTCGTGATCCACGGCGGATAAATCCTCGGCAATGCTGATGTTGATTCTATGGCCGAATTTCACCGCCCCTAAACCGAGAACCAACAGCGGCCGCTGCTCCGGCCCATTGATATGGTAGATCTTAGACTGCTCCGGTCCGATCGGCTCTGCTTGCAACGGAAAATCGAGCAATGACGGCGAGGGATAGGCTTGCGCATCCACTTTCACCAGATAATAGTGGCCGGAAAGACGGCGGTTGTAGACCGAGCTGATATGATAACTATCGAAACCGACCTGATCGTCCGCCGTGGCGGTGAGCGTTTCCAGCAGCGAATGGCCGTCGTCCTCCAAGCGGTTGGCCATCTGCTTTTCGGCAACGCTACGTATCATCCAATCGGCGGCAATCCAATGAATCACGAAAATGATGCATAACAACACGATCAATCCACGACCCAAGCGTTTGCGCAACGGCATCATGGCTTTGCCCCGAAAACATAACCTTGGCTCCGCCGGGTTTGGATCAAATCGCTGCCAACGATCCGACGCAAACGCTTTACATACACTTCGATCACATTGCTATCCGGTTCCGAGGATTCGCTATAGATATGCTCGCTGAGTTGCGCCTTGTTGAGTACTTTGCCGGCATTCAGCATGAAGTAGCGCAGCAATCTGAATTCGATAGCCGTTAGAGCATGCGCTGGCCCGCCATTGACCGAAGCGGTCTGTTCGTCCTCGTCGAGTTCCACGCCCAGCACATTCAACCGGACTTGGTTACAGCTATGCACGCGTTTCAATATGGCTTGTAACCGAACCAGCAGTTCTTGCGGGTGGAAGGGTTTGCCCAGATAATCATCGGCACCGGCTTTGAAGCCATCGACTTTTTCATGCCAGGCATCGCGCGCCGTCAGTACGATCACCGGCACACTATTGCCGGCCGCTCGCCAGCGTTGCAAAATTTCGATTCCAGGCAGTTTAGGCAAACCCAAATCAAGAATGACGGCGTCATAATTTTCGGTTGCCCCCAGAAACTCGCCGTTTACGCCATCCCTAGCCGTGTCGACCACATATCCCGCAGCGCCCAAATCTATTTCCAAGGACCGGGATAGAACCAGATCGTCTTCAACCAGCAGTAACCGCATACTCAATCCCGATGCAACGCAAAGCGTTACATCGCATGCATCTTGTAATCAACCCTGGGATAGCCTTTCTTATCGTGCGGGTCGATGGCGCCACGATCCTGTTCGGTCCGTATCCGGGTTTGCTCGGCTATCATTTGCTCCCAGTTTGGATAAGCGGCATATTCCTTGGCGCCTGATACCTTGCCATCGATAAAACCGGCCTTGGCCGAGGCAATCAAATCACCGGCCGTTTTACCGTCGATGGCTTTTAGAAAATCGCCATCGGTTTTGAATTGCGCCCGTAGAGCCCAATAAGCCACTTCAAATTCAACCCGCTGATTGGCCGGCAAATGCTCCTTGATAAAGCTGACCGACTTATGGGCGGTAGTTAAACTAAGGCCATTGATTTGCCCGGCATTTCCGCAAGCATTCAACAATGCCAGTCCTAACATCATTACAAAAACCCTCATCTTCTCCGCCAATCCCGTCAGTGACTGAAACCATCCGCTTTGTGCTTGTCCGGCATCGATTGGTAGACATAGGCTCGTATCCGGCTGAAGCACAGCGGACCCTATTGTATGATGAAATTTATATATTTCCTACCGGCATCGTTCGCGCTTCTTTGCCGCGCAATAACAAGCCCGAGCCTGACCGGATCAAGAAACGGGATCGGAATGAAGGCCGGAAAGCAGCGGGAGAGGATGAGAAACAACCGGCGGTGGCCCGCGAATCCGCCGTCGGTTACTTGCTTACAACACGGTACGTTCCAAGAACCAGTAAGCGCCCATCAGACTGATCATGAACGAGCAACCTTTTAGGAATTTCACGGAGAACTCCGGCTTGTTGTTCAACCACCAGATCATCGGCAATACGATAGCCGCCACCACGATTTGCCCGGTTTCTATCCCTAGGTTGAACGACAATAATGGCAACAGAATACCGGTGTCGCCGCTGGATATGTCCATTTCCCGCAAAACACCAGCGAAACCAAAACCGTGAATCAAACCGAAACCGAAGGTCAGCCAGTGGCGGCCCTTCGGGTGATCGCCCCGTATCAAGTTTTCCACGGCCACATAAACGATGGTGGCTGCAATGAAAGGCTCGACGAAACTTGAGGGTAATTCAATCAGATTCAGTCCAGCCAGGGCCAAGGTGATCGAATGCGCAATAGTGAAAAAGGTAATGATCTTAATCGCCGGCCAGAAGCTATGGGTAACCGCCAGTAACGCCAACAAAAACAGCAAATGATCGTAGCCGGTGACAATATGCTCGACACCTAGCTTGAAAAAATCGATAAAAGCCGCGAACCATGCATGCCCGCTAACCTGTTGCTTACCATCGACCAAATCAAATTCTACCTGAACCTGATCGTTGGCTCTGCCCAGCATTTTTTCCAACAAGGTATTGCCGTTCACATCCCGAATCTTGACGAATTGCTGATGACCATCCGGCAATAACGCCAAAAACTTGGATTGCACCAGCAACTGCCGCCGCGGCGACGGTTCAAACCGAAACTCGACATGGGCATTGTTCTGATCGTCATAGTTGACGATACCTGGCTCGGCCGACGCCAAATCCTTGCCGTCGACATTGACCCGCAACTGGTTTGCCAGTAATTGGGCAATTGCGGGCTTGGCCGCATCGCGCTCGGCATTGCTGACCTCGGCATCAAGGTCGCTATCCATCGGCGCAAAGGCCTCGATGTCCTGCAATGCAAAGGTCACCTTGACAGCCAACAGTTCGACTTCGATCACAACATCCACTGAGCTGAGGCCGGGTGGATGCGCGGCAACCCAATTCGCTTGCAACAACAAGCCGACGATCAGCAAGCATTTTGCCAAAACAGGCCAGCCATTCCGTCCCTGAACATGCTTCATACTTGACTATCTCCGTTCGCACTATTGGATTTTCGTTTATGCAAGTAAATCAAAAAGCCCAGCACCACCAATAACAAGGCCGCCACCGAGGCAATCGCAATCATCGGCAACTTGGAGCCGCCCGGCTCAACGCCGACTTCCAGCGCCACTCTGAATTTATCGTCTTCCTCGATCGCATCTCCAATCAGGAAATACAGCACATAATCGCCGTTTTTATCGATTTCGGCCTGGGCTTCCACCGCGCCGCGCGGATAAAGCTGGCTTGGAATTTCGGCAATGGTGCGGATTTCGCGAATATCATTCGGGGCTTTTTGACCGGTTTTTTCCACTTCGACCAAGCGAATGCCGATAGGCGTGGTGCGTATGTCGCGATCGATTAAATCGGCGGTAAAAAACATTTTGCCGGCGCGCGGAATCTGCTGGCAAAACGGCACGAAAGCGGCTTTAGGATCAGCATTTCGATCGTCCTTGGAAGGCTGCAAATAGGTGCTGAAATGCACCGCATAAAAATCGTTGGCGATAATACAGTCCAGATCGGGCCTATTTCCCAGCGCATTGGATTGCTTGGCCCCGAATCCGAGCTGTTCGCAACCCGCCAGCAATAAAGTACAGACCATTAAAACGGAAACACGGAAAGAGGAGAGTCGCTGAATATTCATGAAATTAACGATTAAGGGCTGAACCCGCATTAAGGTTTTACGGTGAATTGGAATTTGCCGGTGACGATATGGGTATCCTGCGAAACCACCCGATAACGCACGGTATAAGTACCCGGCGCCAAATCCGCTACCGTGGCGTGGATATTCGATCCGTCGGTCAAGCTTTGTTCGACATCGTGATTATCGACGCGCTTGCCTTCGCTATCGATCACCGCCAAGGCTTTGTACTCGCTCTTGACCGGATCGTTAAACCACAGGTCGATTTGCTTGGGGGCTTCCTTGACTTCTTCATCCTTGGCCGGTTGCGATTTCACCAGAATTGCATGCGCGGAGGCCGCAATCGGACTCAGCAAGGAAGCCAGCAAAAGCACTGAAGAAAATATTATTGTTGATTTGCGCATATGACTATCTCGTTATGGTTATAGTTATTCAAGTATCGCGGACATCCATTGCTTGCCCCCGCCGGGCTTCTGTTCCGACCACATCGCCAAAAATCCGGACCTGGTGGCGATAATCCGGGGAAACACCGCCGAACCGCCCACGGTCGAAATCTGTCTGGAAGCCGACCAATTCCGGCCATTATCAACCGATTCGCTGATCACCACCACCGAACCGTCGGCACCCATCGCATCCCAAATTGCGATTAAACGTCCTTCATCGCCGGCCGCGATGTCGCCGTGAAACGCCAAAGCCTCGCCCCTCATGGCTTGCGGCAACGACCAGTTTTTGCCGTTATCCGCCGACCGCAGATAATACAGGCCCGATTTATGTTCGACGCCGGTCCAGGCCAAGGCATGCAAGGTTTGGGACTCGGTTCGGATCAAGGCGCCGCCGTTGTGCGGACAGCCGTCGAATATCCAGTTAAATTCGCCCACCGTACTGATTCGGCGCCAGCTTTTCCCGCCATCCATGGACTGCGCCAATGCCATGTCGCGCGGCTCCATATCCCGATAAAGCGCATTGAGCTGCCCATCCGGACCGGTTATCAAGCGGTTCCAGCAACAGGAACAGCTGGACTCATCAACGGTTTGCGCCAGTTCCCAATGCTGTCCGGCATCCGAACTGCGGGCATAACGCACACCCTGGTAACCGTTCTCGTCCCTATCGTCCAGCCAGATCAGATGAAACCGGCCATCGCTATCGGCAACCAGATCGGGATGCGATTGATCGCCCTCGCTGCCGGTTGGATTGGCACCGGCTACCCAGGTTTGTCCGCCATCCTTGGAATACATTGCCGCTAACGGCCCCATGCCTGGAATTTCGCCGGTCACTTGCCAGATCGCCAACAACGTATCGCCGGACGCCGCAATCTGTAGATCGTTACCGGCCATCGATTCGATAGTCGCTCTTGCGTATTGGCCTAATGCAATCGGGGCGGACCAATGCCGACCATCATCATCGGAGTGCAAATAACCGATATAAGGCTGTTTAGGATCAGCCGTTGCCGTAGAAAACATAGCGTGCAACACCGTGCCATCGGCATATAAATCGTAACTAATCAGATTTTGTACCGGCAAGCCTTGAACAGTTATCGGACTAGCCAGGCTAACGTCCAGCGGCTTGTTAGGCAGCAATAGCTGCGAACAAGCCGTCAGGCCCGCAACCATCATAAACAACAATCCCTTGCGCATGTTCCGCAACATTAAAACCGGCATATAGGCTTACTCGAGAAAAACGAGCGATGATTACATCATACTGACACTAAAAGCTGAACCGGAATTGAAACTAACCGGCCGATTTTGGCAAATCAAACCGTAGCGTCACTTTCAATCCACCCAGTTCCGATTTTGAAAACTCGATATTGGCATCATGCAGACGAATGATGCGCTGCACAATCGACAGCCCCAAGCCGCTACCCTCGGCCTGTTGCGCGGTTTCCACGCAACGGTAAAACCGCTGGCTGATACGTTCGTAATCCTGATCGGCCACGCCCGGTCCGCTATCTTCGACGGTTACGCATAGCTGCTCACGGTCTCGCCGTAAACCGACGTTGACCTTACCTCCCGCCGGCGTGTACTTGATGGCGTTATCCAGCAAGTTCCGCAGCAGAATATTCAATAATTGCGGATTGGCTTCAATCACCAGACCGTTCCCGCCGTTCAATTCGATTTCTATCCGTTTTTCATGCGCCGAAAAGTCAATATCGGCAATCACGCCTATCATGGCCTGATTGGCATCAACCGGTTGTTTCGTCAGCTGAACGTTATGATGTTGGACTCTGGACAAGGTCAAAAGCTGCTGCACCATATGCGTCATCCGCAATACCGCCTGCTGGCATTTTTGCAAGGCTTGACGGCGCATCGCATCCTCCGTGGTTTTTTGCGCCACCTGCAATTGCGTCATCAACCCGGCCAGCGGAGTTTTCAGCTCATGCGAGGCATCCGAGGTGAAATTGCGCTCGTTGGCAAAAGCCTGTTCCAGCAGTTCAAACAAGGCGTTGATCTGCTCGACCATCGGCACCACTTCTTCCGGCAGTTTATCCAGGGACAAGGGCTGCAAATGGCCTACTTCGCGCACGGCCAGTTGTTCCTTGAGCTGATTTACCGGCCGCAAGGTGCGGCTGACGATCAACCAGATCACCAAGCCCAGCATCGGCAACGCCAGCAACATCGCCAATACCTGCTGATTGGCCAAGGCCTTGACCAATTCGCGCCGCATGTCATCGCGCTGGCCGGTGTGTATCACATAATCGCCATTTTCGCTGCTAATGCTGAACACATGCCAGAGCTGGTTATTAATCGTGGTTTCGCTATATCCGTTACGCGTCAGCGACAACGCGAATTCCGGCGCGCTTTCCGAGCGCAGCACCACGCCGTCCTTGACCGAACGCAATTGAAAGGCAATTTTGCGTTCGTATTTGTGCCCGAGTATCGGCATCTGAAACAAGTCGGGCGATTTGTCCTGATCCCATAATTTGGTCAGGCGCCGTTGCTGCAGCAAATTCTCGACAAAGGCATGCACCACCCGCGCCGATTGGGCCAAATCGGCGCTGAACAACTTAGTAATTTCGTCGCGGGTTTGCTGGTAACTGACATAAACCGTCATGCCCCAGACCAAAAACAGCGAGGACAGCAGGGAAAATAGCAGCTGTTTTTTCAGTGAACGCGGGCGTAACCTAAATTTCATGCGATCAGGCTTGATCGATGATATAACCTACCCCGCGTATGGTGCGGATCAAGTTGACATCCAGTTTCTTGCGCAAATGGTGAATGTGCACCTCGACCGCATTGCTTTCCACCTCGGAACCCCAGGCGTACAACGCCTCTTCCAGACGGGCCCGCGAGGTGACGTGGCCGATGTGAGTCATCAGATAATTCAGAATTTCGTATTCTTTTTGCGACAATTCCACCGCGATGCCGTTGTAAAACACCAGATGCGCGGCCGGGTCTATCGTCACGCCCTTATGCTCCAACAACGGGATGCCATGGCCTTCATGCCGGCGCGCCAGCGCCCGCAGACGCGCGCAAACCTCGGTCAGATCGAACGGTTTGCAAACGAAATCGTCGGCACCGTTATCCAGCCCGGCCACCCGTTCCGACACACCATCGCGGGCGGTCAACACCAAGACCGGCGTGCTGTCCTTGCGTTTGCGCAAGTTCTTCAACACGTTCATGCCGTCCATCCGTGGCAGGTTCAAATCCAGCACGATCAAGTCGTAATGATTTAACTTCAGCGCTTCGTCGGCTTGAGCGCCGTCGGTCAGCCAGTCCACGGCATAGCCTTCCAAGCTCAAGCCAACTTTCAGGCCATCGCCCAGGATGGCATCGTCTTCTACCAATAACAATCGCATAGCTTTTGGGGGTTGTCCGTCGAGTGAGTTGCTTGGACAGCATTGTACCAAGGAATTGATTTTGCAAGGATGCAGAGCGCCCAGGAATGCGTTCCGGCGCCGGAGCACCGAGAATGAATTTTGCAGGTCTATTTTTCTTTCTTAACTAAAGCAATGATCGCGTTAAGTAATTCAGTCAAGGAAGAGGCAATCGGGCTGATGGGTATTGCGCCATTGTCTTTTTCGGAGGTCTTATCATTAGCGAATGAAAAACGCATGACCGAGACCGCCAGCGTTGTGCCGATGGCCGATAACAGTCCAAGCAGGATAAGAAACTGATTGAGCGGATAGGCAGTTTGCGGCACGGCCTCTTTGACCATCTGGCCCTCGCCATCGACCGTTTTATGAATTTCCGCGGGAACTGGCGGTTTTTGATCCGCGGCTTGTGACGATTTGACAGTTCTGGCTATCCAATAACAATTTGGATGGGCAAAAAATCGATATGAAAAACAAAGAACCGCCAGAAAAAAGACGATGCTCAAGGCCCAGGCGATAAAAAAGCTCCATGTCCTGAATCTTCTTTTCAGCTGTTGCTCTTCCAATATATCCTTGCCCAGCAGCGATTGCTCTTCGGCGATGCTGCCTTCGCTCAAATCCGATTGCGGGCTAGGGCTGTCGCCAATCATGGTTTTTTCTACAGCAAGCCGAGGTTCTTCAATCGGTATTGCATGGCTACCGTCGATACGGAAAATAATTCCGCCAACTTATTTAAGGAGCTGATTTTTTCGTTAAACACGAAATGTTCTATCGCCAATTTCGGCATTAACAACTCGGCGGCGAATTTATTGGCCTGAGTTTCTTCGGGGATAGCGACGTTAAGATTAAACTTGCTGGGATCGTCGCGAAATTGATGCGTGGCATCGGTGTGGGACATGACATGGTGGCCCAACTCGTGGGCGATAGTGAATCTCTGCCGTAGTTTCGATTCTGAATCGTTGTATTCGATAATCCCGAAGCCGCCTTCTTGATAAGCCTTGCCGCTATAGTCGCAGCCGGCCACCGGTTTGACGGAAATGCCCAGCTTTCCCGCAATCGCGGCCGGATCGATAGGCAGCTCACCATCCCAATGATTAATCAAGACTTGGCGAGCCTTTTGAGTAGGTGATTGTGCAGACTGTGGCATATACGGGAAATATGATAATGTCAATTCATTGTTATTCTATCCCGCGAGTATGGCTATGTATACAGAAAGCCGTAGGATTTGCTATTAGGCAATTGCCGCGCAGGGTGCGATTCAAACTGAGGCGCAAATAATAAGACACGCTACGCGAAGCCTGATTTAAAGTCGGTTCTCGGACCGACGACCGAGTTGCTTTCTTTTGCTCGGCCAAAAGAAAGCAACCAAAGAAAAGGCCGCCCCGCTACCGCCTAGTTCCTGCGCTTCTCGTATTTGGCGAGGGTTTCCGGAAGGGGCTCCCAGCCCCTCCGTAAACGAGCAGCATCCCTGCTGCTCCCCTAGCGGGCTGTTCTCGCCAAATACTGCGATGCTCGGGGCGGTATCAGGGGTTTAACCCCATGCCTTCGGCATCGTTCCGCTTCGCGGCTTGATGGTTATACGCCTCAACCCAAAAGGTACGCGGTGCGTACCCCACATGGCTACACCAAACATCAAATTAGCACGACGAATTTTCCAATGGAATGGGGTTTCTCCCGTATGCCGCGCCGAGTACCGGAGTTTTCGATGGGATCAGCCCAAAGGGGTGCGGCATGGATGCCGCACGTTGCCGGAGGTACAGGGACGTGCCTTCTGGCAACCCCCGTCGAAAACGAGGAACGCAGGAAACAAGCGGCATCCGGGCCGCCTTTTCTTTGGTTTCTTTCTTTTGGCGGAGCAAAAGAAAGAAACTCGCCTTCGGGTGCGAGTACCCGATTAAATTAAGCCGTCGCGATAGCGACACCTTCAAGAGCCGTCGGCGAGTGTCGGCTTCCGGCGGGAAAGATTGCTAGCCATCCCTGGCTAGCAATCGCGCCTACACCGCCACGTGATTGCCTGCGGCGGCCCTGGCCGTCCGCGTCACCTCGCCTTTGACCCAACAAGGGGATCAAAGCCTTGGCTCTCGCATGACTCGACGCCGTTTCGCGATGCCTTGCAGTTTTTCTAGTCGAAAAACCGCCCGGCGCTACGGCTTCCAGGGACTACTCAACCTTCACTCGCTAACGCTTCGTTTCCAAGGTTTCGCAGCGGAGGTGTTCTCTTTAACTGGACCATAGATATCTAGGCCTAAAGCAATTCCTCGTTCCCCAAGCAACTTAAGTGTCGCACTTGATATTTCTACTCCCTCATTTGTCACTTCCATGTAAAACCCACAGAAGAGATCAATATCGAATCGATCTTTGAGGTTCGTCCAGACGTTTAAGTCTTGTGTGAGCTGACTTAGTATCTCTGCTACTTGGCTATCTAAGTTCTCTGGTTCGCAGCTAGTAGCCTCAAGCCGCCACATTCCAGTTCTCATTGTAAAGTCACGACCTGATTTTTTTCCTCGAATAACCTCGCCTTTGACATAACTCGTTGAAGGAAGGCATCCAAGGAGAGAATTAATTTCGTCAGGCACTAGATTGTCGCCCATCACTCGTAATGTAGCTGCCGATTTGCTGAGATGTGCCATGGTTAAACTACCTATTGATTATCACGCAAATTCATCTGGCAACAGCCAAGCCATTTCACCCGCAAACCTCCACCTCAAACACCGTCCCCCTAACCGCCACCACTTTAACCTTGGTCCCCGCCGGACAATCCTGGCCCTGAACCTTCCATAGACCATCGGCTACCTTGACCTTACCCTGGCCATTTTCGATAGCGGTTACTACATTAAAAGTCTGGCCGATGTATTGGGCGCCGCGTTGATTCAACAGAGGGTGGTCGCTTTCCTGCGACTTGGCGCTGACATAGCGCCGCCAAACCAATATCGAGATCACGGCCAACACTGAAAACAACAGCAATTGCACGTCCAAAGGGGCTGACGGAATCATCAGCAATATCGATCCGACCACAAACGCCGACACCGCCAACCACAGAAAGAAAAAGCCGGGCACCAGCAGTTCGACGGCTAAAAAGCCGACGGCCAGCACCCACCAATACCAGAACACGATATCCAGTTCATTCATGGTTTAAACCTTTTTATTCAAGGCTTCCTTGGCCAGTTCGCCAATCCCGCCCAGCGCGCCGATCACGCTGGAAGCTTCCAGCGGCATGAAGATCAGCTTGCTGTTGTTGGCAGTGGCCACGTCTTTCAAGGATTCGATGTACTTTTGCGCGACGAAATAATTGATGGCCTGCACATCGCCCTTGGCTATCGCCTCCGAGACCATGGTGGTGGCCCTGGCTTCAGCTTCCGCCAGACGCTCCCTAGCTTCCGCGTCGCGGAATGCGGCTTCCTTTCGGCCTTCGGCATCCAGAATGGCGCCTTGTTTCAAGCCTTCGGCTTTCAGAATTTCCGCTTGCCGCATGCCTTCAGCTTCCAGAATTTGCGCGCGTTTTTCCCGTTCGGCTTTCATTTGGCGGGCCATCGAATCGACCAAATCCTTGGGCGGCGAAATGTCCTTGATTTCGATACGGGTGACTTTGATCCCCCAGGGCGAGGTGGCTTCGTCGACTACGTTCAACAAGCGGGCATTGATTTCATCCCGGCGCGACAACAATTCGTCCAGGTCCATCGAACCCATCACGGTACGAATATTGGTCATTACCAGATTGATGATGGCCATATCCAGGTAAGTGATCTCATAGGCCGCCTTGGCCGCATCCATGACTTGGTAAAACACTACCCCATCGACCCGAACCATGGCGTTGTCCTTAGTGATGACCTCCTGCGACGGCACATCGAGCACTTGTTCCATCATGTTCAGCTTACGTCCGATACGGTCAATGATCGGCATGATGATGTTCAAGCCCGGAGTCAAGGTATTAGTATATTTGCCAAAACGTTCGACGGTATATTCCATGCCTTGTGGCACCGATTTGACACTCATGAACACCATCAGTATCGCGAAAATAAACAGTACCGTTACAAACAAACCAAAGCCGCCCATAGCGCCCCCTAAAAGTGATTGTTAATTTTTGTTTATTGCAAACTGTCACCCGACTAATAATAATGCATCCCTCTCAAACTTGCAGGTTATAGGACCGGATTCATGAATACTTTGATTTATTACGCCTTCAACGTCTTTGTTCTTTGCTTGATCGTGCTGGCCGTCGGCATGTACAAACCCAAATGGATATTGTTGTGGATGGATAAACCCGGCCGCCTACCCGTGGCAATGATTGCCGGCGTGTTGTTCATGATCGCGGCCGTGATGTTTGGCGAAGGCAACAAGCAATTGCAGCAGGAAAAAGCTCAACTCAATAAACAACAAACGACTCAGCAACCCGGCGCCGAAGTCCCAGACCTGCATTAAACACCGGGCGGCCTAGATGCGTAGGCCGCCGACCAGCGTCTTTAAGGCTTGCAAATCGCCGGCTTTCGCATCCGCTTGATAACGCAAGCGGATGAAGAGGGCGGTGATTTGCTCGATTCTTGCCGCCAACTCAGGACATTGCTTTTGGGCGCGTTCGGCAAAATCTTTCGGCCCTTCGCCCAATCTTATTTCGATCCCGGCCTTGGCCAGCTTGGCGCAAAAGCGCCGGTAATAGCGTACGGCTTTGTCTGTGGCCGTGGCTTTTTGCCTTAACAACCACCAGGCCAACGGCAGGGTAATCAACAGCAAACCGCCGACCAGCCATTTGACCAACTCGCCCACCCCGTCTATTCCCAGCAATTGCAAAAACTGCTTCTGGCTTCCGCCATGATAATTGATTACCCAGCGTTGCCAATTGTAGTCGATGCTCTGCCATAACTGCCGGCTACGTTTTAACCAATTCAAGGCCGCCGATTCGACAACCATCGGGCTGAAACTGACCGCGCCGCTGGCGATTTGCAGGTCCACATTGACGCCACGCTCTATGCGTTCCGGCGCCACCGCCGCCGTAGGGTCGAATCTGACCCAACCTTTGTGTTCCAGCCAGGCTTCGGCCCAGGCATGCGCATCGGCCTGCCTGACTTCCAGAAAACCGCCGACCTTGTTGATTTCACCGCCTTGATACCCGCCGACGACTCTTGCCGGTATCTTGGCTATCCTCAACAAGTACACAAACGCGGTGGCATAGTGGCTGCAAAATCCGCTACGGGTTTCGAATAAAAACGTATCGATCGGGTTATCCGGCATCAGCGGCGGAGTCAGGGTGTAGTAAAACTTTTCCTGCCGAAAATGGTTCAGCAGATTCCCGATGAACTGCTCCGGCTCGGCATGGAAACCACGTAGGCTTGCAACCAATTCCAACTGCCTGGCGGAGGCGTTTGCGGGCAGCTGTAAATTTTCCTGTTTTTCCGATGGGCTGATAGCACCGGTGTTATAAAAAGGCCTGGAGACAATCTTGTATTCGGCACGCTCCGATGGCCGTTTGCTGGTTTGCAACTGCAATAAATCATTCCTGCTCAAACTGGCATCAAAGCTTTCGGCCATATCCAACCCAAAGACCCAATTTTCCTTCCGCGGCTCCATCAGCAAAGTGTATTGATAGGCCTCGCCGCTAAAGCTAGGTTTAACGGTGGATTGATTGTTGTTGCCGGTAGCGGACCAACGTATACCATCGGTCCGAGAATAGACTGGCCCACGCCAATAGCGTAATTGCGGAGGAGGGACATCGCCGGCAAACCGCACCCTGAATACCAACTCGTCGGATAGACTCAATTCGCTGATGGAGCCGGGTTCGAGTGTATTGCTCAATCCGGATAAGGCCTTGGTATCGTCTTGCAGCCACATCCAGCGTGGCGCCTCAAGCCTGGGAAATAATACAAATACCACCACGGTCATCGGCAAGGCCTGCAAAATAATGATGGCGGCGGTTTTTACCGCCACTAACGTTTGCACCTGTTTCGCATTTTGGGTGATCAGGGTTGCCAACAGTGCGGCACACACCAGCAAGATATAACCGGCCATCAAAATGCTTTGTTCGTACAGAAACTGCGAGGCCGCGACGATGAAGGCCAGATATACGATTAGATAGACATCGCGCTTGCCGTGAATTTCCAGAAGCTTTAAGCCTAACGCCACCACAAACAGCGCCGTACCGGCATCCCGGCCGAACAATCCTCCATGCTGACTAACCAACAGCGCGATGCCGGCCAAGGTCAACACAAACAGCACCAATCGATTCGGCAAACAACGGCTATACCAAACAGCCGCGAAACGCCAAACCCACAACACCGAGAAAAATCCGAACAAGGGCAGGGGAATATGCCAGCCATGCGGTAGGCTAATCAATCCAATCGAAACGAGTAAAAAAACCAGGCTACGCAGATTAAGACTAGTGTCATGCATTAAGCTGTAAGCACCCTATCACGCATGTCTGAATCCAATAACGAAATCTCTGATGCCTAAAGGCTACAATCTTTTGCCCGAACTGACAATGGCATTAAGCCGGCCCTAGCTACCTAGCAAAAAAGCCCGCTTGCCGCGACAGCAACCGGGCTTTTCAACAGTAAATGCTAGACGCTCAAGCTAGTGAACACCTATGAAACATTCTGCTAACGTTACTCTGAAAGTAAAAAATTCGGAGGGGCGATGCCGAGCCTTCATGAGCGCTAGTTACGAATTCATTCGCACTGTACGGATAAATCCGCACCTACGCCGAACACTTGCATGGCTTTTCATACCGCGGAGCGGCGCCTCTGACCGACACCGATCAAGCCCATCAAGACCGAACCGAATAACCAGACAGCGCCAGGGAGTGGAACCGGACGGAAAGAGACGAGATTCAGTTTGTCGCCGTTAATCAGATCGTTGTTGGTGCGCAGGGTAAAGCTCATATCAGCGGTCGGCGCGAAGCTGCTTTCGGCGGCGTAAACATTGAAGTCCCCGGTACCGCTACTCCAGTTATGAACGCTTCCCCAATAACCACCCGTTGTAGCTTGACCGATTAACTCCAAATCCGGATCTAATTCAGCACCCGCGGTATCCCAGGTAAAAGCAGTAAAATCGGAAAGTGAAAATTGCCCGTTGCCTGAATCGGCCCCACTAACGGTCAAAGAGAAGTCGATAACTTCCGCACCTGGAAAAAGAAATGGCGCGGCACTCGAATTTGCAAAAACGCTGTCATCCAGTGTCAGTATCCCGTGGGCCTCGGCATTATTAAGAAATTCCGCACCACTCCAGTCCACAAAAAAACTGACCGGGGCGGCATGCGTCGGTGTTGCAGCGAAAAGAGCACCAGCCAAGACTATCCCGGCGGTGATGATTCGTGATTGAAAAGCCATTGATTAAAAACCTCGTATGTTTTGCTAAGCTTGGGACGTCTACCACCGGACTGCGCCAGCGGTAGACAGACGGGATTTACATGCCGATTTCGGCGCAGGAGTAGACGTGATCCTCGAAAATAGCTGCAGGCGGCTGAGTTGCCGTGCTCGGCGCAACGGCGGCATTATTGCAACTTGCGATCAACGCACGGGCTTGCTGTTTCTTGCTCATCGCATTATTCAACAAGGCATTACGCAAGGCTTGGATAGGTGCTAATTGCGCCAATTTTTGTTGGTAGGCCGCTTCTTCCAGTTTCTGAACTGCTTGCCAATTGTTGCCCAGCACGCCCTCTTTCAGCACCTGAATCGCATCCAGATTTTCCTCGGCCGCCAATCTGACCAATTCTCGTGCCGTGGCATTATTGGAAACCAATTTGGCCTGGCCGTCCAAACGATCCGACAAGCGGATGTTTTCCACCGCATTGATCGCGCGCAGGAAGGACGCAACAGCCACCACCTGAGTAGAATCCAGCTTGACTTGGCGATTAGCGCCTTTTGAGGTCAACGAGGTTGGCGAGGTATTGAACGCATCGCTGTTATACGAGGCGATCGCCTCTTCCAAAGTACTGACCGCATTGTTATGGAAAAACGGTGCGGTATCGGCGGCTTCAATCAACGGTGCCGTGCTGAAACGGCCATCGCCAAAACAAGGTTCCCCATCCGGTCCGCAGGTCGCTGGAGTCTGTCCCAATCCGCCGTCATAAGCCATATCAGGCTTGAGTAGGCGAGCGGGATGTATTTTCATCTGCTCTACCCCGGTATTACGCGTGGGGTTGGAATTGGTAGTAGAACTGCGTCCACCGGCATTTTGGTGACAACCGTTACAGTTTGCGGAAGCGCCAGTTACTACGGACGAGCCGTTTAGGCATTGCTGTGGAATGGCGCCGCCTTGCGCCGAACCATCCGAGCAGGGGTTTTGCTTGGTGTCGAAAAGCAACTTACCAGCTTCAGTTAACGGATCGTTAAAGGTGATTTTATACACTGGGTAGTCTTTACTGCGACCCAATGACAAGGTGTACGCTTCGATGGCATCGAGCTCTGGCACGGTCGGCACGCGAAAATCGACGTTGGCAATCCGGTTCATAGTCTTCGGCATGTGCTGCGCAACCGCACCCAACGCGAATTCGTTCAGCGAGCCACCGCCCGGCGCACCGTCGCCACTCCACCCGGTAGCATTGGCAAAGGCGTCGTCGGCCGCGAATTCGCCTTTCGGATAGTTGGGTTCCGGGTTCTCGAATCTCTCGCTTTTTGCGGTAGTGGCCATCGACAGCGTATGCGGCACACTACGGAAAATATCGACACTAGGGCCGTCTACATTGGTCAGAATCAAGCCGTGCTTACGCAACAGTGTCGGGTTTTCCAGATCCGCCAAAGCCGGATTGGTTTCCGCGATGAATAATGGATCGTTGTTCGGCAACTTCATGATGTAATTGGGATCGATCGTGAAGTTGTTGTCCGCCCGGTGGCAAGTACCGCAGGTTCTACCATTACCGGCGAAGGTTTCGTTATGAAAAATTTGCCGACCTTGAGCAATCTGCGCACCCAGCACCGGGGTTAAGTCGGACAATGTGTCGGCGTTTGCTGCTTTCGGCAACAAAAACTCGAAACCGGTTGTTGACTCAACCGCGCGCCCTTTGAAGTCGCCCATCGCCGTGGTCAACCAAGGCTTGTCGGCGTAGTACAGTTTATGCATCAAATCCGGGGAGCCAACGATACTTAGGCCTTGCGACGGGGAAACACCCTGCTTGGTGACGACCACCGAGTCCAGGGTAAAACCCATGAGTTGTTGACGTTGCAATTGAGTGGTCAATTGACCTGAACCGTTGGCGACCACGAAATCGCCGAGTTGCATCATGTTGTCGCTGGCTTCGGGCAGCACGGAACCGTTACGATTGTCTACCAACCAAAGGCTATAGTTGCCGTTGTCGAGTCCTTTGGTTTTTAGCTCCAGGCTACCGCTTTTTAGATTGAGCTCCATTTGCCCGCGTGCCTGGGTAAAATCGGCCGACAGCACTTTGGAATAACCAAGCGATACTTTCAATATCTCCGGACTTCCGCCCTTGGCTTCATAATTTTCCCGCCATACATCCAGCGCGGCCTTGAGCGTATCCACATCGCCATGGCCCACACTACTTGCCATGTCGGCGGTTTCGCTATACCCGGCGGACGATTGCTCGGATTGCGAGTAGAGTGCAATTGCCAGCGCCGAAACCGCGGCAAATGTTGCGGATAGCTTAAAAATCTTTTTCATCGCAACGTTGAGATTTTGTTTCCTTTTCATTCAGTTCTCCTGGATCAACTGCGGGTTTGTAAATAATAAAGACCGGCAATATTCGTGGTTCCAATCATGTTCGCTTCGTTCATACCTTAACCTGTAGTCATTGACGTTTAATCGTATTCTCCCTTGCCAAACAAGGGCCGCCGCCAACCGCCCAAGGCAGTCCGGGTACGCATTAATCGCAAATATTTAACGGGGGGAGAGCAATCCAGCTCCGTGCTTCTACAAATGCAATAGACGGGCCAAAATGTTGTAAGCCTTGACGGACGCAGGATAGCGATCGATATAGCGATGAATGAAAATATCGGGTAATCAAAAAATAAGGGATATAACTCAGTTTAAGTTATATCCCCCAATCTTATTAGTGGTAATTGCCAGTCTCGAAGCCCTCGAAAAACCCGCAACGCAGCTAATCGATAACGTTATAAAACATTAATATTTAATGTTATTTTTTTACCCATTCAAAACTGACAGTTTTGTCAGTATTTTTATCAAATCTAAAATTGTGCCAAGATTTCCAGGCATTGGTGATAATGATCCGCCCCGACATTCGGCTCGATTCTTATCCCCGGCAACATCAATCCATAAGCCAGGCCGAGCCGCTCCGCCTCAACGACCCATCGGCACATTTGGCTCAAACGTTCCTCGACATTGCTTCCTGGCGCGGCGGCATAATCCAACCATAAATCGACACTACCGGCACCGGCATATTGTTTACTATGCAAACCACGGCCCTTGGCAAAACTTTTCCAATGAATTTGCCTAATCGAATCACCGGTTTGGTAGGTTTTGAGTCCAAGGAATTCATCGCCATTGCGTCTATTTTGGCCTTGTTGCCCATACTCGGCATCGGTTTCCGGAAAAGGCCGCATTTCTCGAGCCGGCATAGGATAAATTAGCACCCTACTATCGAACCGAAGCGGCGACCAGGCACGAAACAAGCCAAGCGGATAACGGCTGGATATCGTCAAAATATCGCATGACAACCAGCCACGACGTTCGGCGGACACATATAACGTGACCGTTTGTGTTTGCCGAGGCGCAAGGCTAGTTTGGCCTTCCCGCAATCGGATATCGAGCCCTACCCGGAGTTGCCCCGAGGGATCATGGACATGAAAATTAAACCCCGCCGCGGCACCAGCAAATGCCGGCTGGTTGTATCCGGCCTGAATCACCAGACCGGCCAAAGACTTGTAACTGTGCAAAATGGTGACAAAGAAAATGCTTGCTAATAAAAAGCTTAATAGATAGGCCAGATTATTGTTATAGACAAAGGCAATCAACAATACCAATACGATCAACGCGGCAAACAACAGCCCCTGTCCGGTCGGCAAAATGAAAATCCGCCGTTGATTTAGTGTAATCGGCCCGGCAACCGGATCTTCGCCGCGAAAAAAACGGCTCGGATTAAAACGCTGCTTCAAGGATAATAGCGCTTCGGTCAATGGACAGGTACTTCCTTCAAAATAGGGGCGACAATTGCCGCCGAATCGTTACCGCCAGCTCTCAACCGGTGGCCGGCAACTGCGGCCAACACTGCTTGCAGGTCTTCCGGCAGCACCGACTGCCGCTGATCCATGAAGGCCCAGGCCTTGGCCGCCGCCAATAATGACAAACCGGCCCTTGGCGAGAGTCCGCAAGGGTAATGATTGGATTGCCGGGTAAATTCGATGATGGCTTGTAAATAATCCAATAATGCCGGTGCCGCATACACATCGCTCACCGCTTGCTGTAATTCGGCCAACTGCGGGGGCGACAATTGCACCTTCAGAGTTTGAATGACGGTATGCCTAGGCTGCCCCAACAATAACTCGCGCTCGGCCTGTCGGCTGGGATAACCCAATTCGATTCGCATCAGAAACCGGTCCAACTGCGATTCCGGCAATGGAAATGTACCGATCTGATGCGATGGGTTTTGGGTGGCAATCACAAAAAACGGCTTTGGTAACTCATAGGTTTGACCTTCCACCGTGACCTGGCGTTCTTCCATGGCTTCCAATAAGGCGCTTTGCGCCTTGGGCGTGGCCCGATTGATTTCATCGGCCAGAATCATCTGTTTGAATAGCGGCCCGGGATGAAAACTAAAACTGTTTTGCCGGGCATCGAACACCGACGAACCTATAATATCGGCCGGTAAAATATCGCTGGTAAACTGAATCCGCTGATAGGCCAGACCGAATAAGCGTGCCAGCGTATGCGAAAGCGTGGTTTTACCGACGCCGGGTATGTCTTCGATCAACAAATGGCCTTTCGCCAGCAGACAGCAAACGGCTAACCGGATTTGCCGCTGTTTGCCGAGAATGACGCTATCGGCGGATGCAAGTAATTGATCGAGCGCGTTGTTCATCTTGGTAAAATCAGCCGAATATAGAATCGGTTCAATTGTGGCCCGACTTGCCAATAAAGTGCAAATCTCCTATTCCTTAGCATTTACCGGCAAGCGGCACTGCTTGTGCTAAAATCGTCTGCATGCATGAATTGGAAACTTTTAAATTAATCGAACGCATCAGTTCATTACTTCGCTCGGAAGAACGCAAAAAATACGCTGCCATCGGTTTACAACCGATACATGGACAAGTATTGGAATATCTTGGCAAATGTAACAAATACAGCAACACTCACGCTTCGGTAGCTGAATATTTGGGCTTGACCAAGGGCACTGTGTCGCAGACCATCCAGATTTTAGAGCGAAAACGCTTTCTGGAAAAAACCGCCGATAGCCTTGATGGCCGTGTCGTTCATTTAAGCCTTAGCGAGGCCGGCAGGGGATTGATAGACGAGCTCAAACCGCTGGATATATTCAAGCAGGCCGAAGCCAAAGTCAGTCGCCAGGAATTTGATAGCATCGACAACGCCTTGCAAACCACCCTAGGCGTATTGCAAAAGGTCAATCGCAGCAAAAGTTTCGGGTTGTGCCGCTCCTGTAGTCATTTTGGGGTCGAAGCCCATCACTATCAGTGCAAATTGACAGACGAACATTTGGACCGCGAGGATACTGATAAAATATGCCGCGACCACATTCCTAAACCCAATCCATTCATAGACCAAGAGTAACCGCCATGTTCGATCCCAAATCCATCGATAATATTGCCAACCGTATCAGCAATGCCATTCCACCCGGACTGCACCACTTCAAGGATGACATGGAAAAAAACGTACACGCCTTATTGCAAAGCGCCTTATCCAAACTGGATCTGGTCAGCCGCGAAGAGTTTGAAGTACAAAAAGCCGTGCTGGCTAAAACCCGCTCGCGACTGGAAGAGCTGGAAAAGCGCGTTGATCAGCTGGAAAAGCACTTAAAACCCGAATAAGTGCCAATGTCGCTGGCCGTTGTTTACAGCCGCGGTCGGTCTGGCATCGCTGCTCCGCAAGTGACGGTGGAGGTCCATGTCAGCAACGGCTTGCCGGCTCTCAATATCGTCGGCTTACCGGAAACCGCGGTCAAGGAAAGCAAGGATCGAGTGCGCGGCGCGATTATCAACTCCCATTTTGAATTTCCGTTTCAACGCATTACCATCAATCTAGCTCCGGCTGACTTACCCAAGGAAGGCGGGCGTTTCGACCTGGCCATTGCGTTGGGCATACTCGCCGCCTCGGGCCAAATTCCCAAAACCCATCTCGGCCAATACGAATGTATAGGTGAGTTGTCGTTGGGCGGCGAATTGCGGCCGATTGCCGGCGCGCTTCCGGTAGCGATTCACTGTCGCGACGCTCATAGGCAACTGATTCTACCTGTTGGCTGCATACCCGAAGCCAGTTTAATTCGTGACGCTCAACTGCTGCCAGCGCAAAATTTGCTTGATGTCTGCGCCCATCTAACCGGCCAAAAAATCATACCGTCACCGTCTACATCCATTGTCACCGAAAAAACGCATTTCAATGTCGACTTCTCCGATGTCCACGGACAGTTTCATGTGAAGCGCGCGATGGAAATTGCCGCCGCCGGGGCTCACAACTTGCTGATGCTTGGCCCTCCCGGCACCGGAAAATCCATGCTGGCGGCGCGCCTGCCCACAATTCTGCCGGAATTGAGCGAACAACAAGCCCAGGAAACCGCCGCGATAGCATCGATCAGCGACCATGGCCTGGATGCCGAAAAATGGAGGCAACCGCCTTTCCGGGCTCCGCACCATACCGCATCGGCCGCCGCTCTGGTTGGCGGCGGCAGCAACCCAAAACCCGGCGAGATTTCGTTGTCGCATAACGGCGCGTTATTTTTGGACGAACTACCCGAGTTTGATCGAAAAGTATTGGAAGTGCTGCGCGAACCCCTGGAAACCGGACATATCACCATTTCCCGAGCTAACCGACAATCCGATTTTCCAGCCCGCTTTCAACTGATTGCAGCCTTGTAATATCCTCAAAAAATGGTGAACTGACTGAACGAACGACTTTGTAGTTGTATTTTCATAAGGTTGAAATTATATCGATGAAAATTTCACTAAGTTGATGGATATATGCATGGAATTGCCAGTACTCACATCGGTAGAACCCAAAACAACTGAAACTTGAGACACCTGTTCCTTGACTCTAGAATTCTTAGAGTGCCCCCTCCTTACTCAAATTGCCAGATGGATTTAGGGCATGACAACCGTTATCGGTGAACCCAATTGAGTAAACAGATTTAATAGCGCCGTATGAATTCGAAGTTCGGCGACTTGGCAATTAAAGAGACGAGCTTTGACGCGTTCTTCCAAAAGTTTGAAGCGAACCATTTTGGTTTCTAACAGATTGCGGCGATGATGCCTACTTCATTTTTTTCCAAAACACTCTATCTAACGCTGGATGGCACGTAGCGTTTCATTTCTGACTTGAGCTCCTGGCATATTTATTTTAGGTGGATTACAGTGCAGACCGGAATGACAGCCTCAGCCCCCTGCTTCGCCAATAGCATTATGAATATTCCATTGGTGTCATATACTCAGTCGCCAGCAACTGAATCGATGCGTATGCGCGGGGTAGCAGAATGAGCAAATCAGGCAAAACCAGTGCATGACAAGATTCGAAGTGACTTCAATCATACGAATTTCCTATGTTTCGGCATTAATACCAAAGTGAACCTTGCGCTATTGCCGACGATACTCTGCATCATGCTTTTTGGTTCTCCACTTTTGCACTATGGGAATTCACCTACCCATAGCGTTTTTACCCCCGTTCTAGCGAATAATAAGTGAGATCCGTTCGGATTGGGACGATAAGAAATGGATACCTGCAAATTCAACTGGTGACGTCAAAGCTACGTGTAATTCGGCGTCGACCAATCAAGGCCGGACAACTTCAATAAACTAGCCACCATCGCGCTAGCCTGTCGAACGCCAGGCCGAAAAGATTATTGATCAGCAAACAAAACTGACTGGCCTCGTCGGAAAAACTTATCTGCTCGATATCGTTTACCGCTACCAAGCGCTAACCAATCAATTTGTTTGTCAATTCACGGCAATACAGAAACCATGTGGCTATGTAGTCTCGCCAGTACGTGGTCTTTAGATAGTGGTCTGTGCATTCCGTGTCGTGATCAGCTGCTTTACTTGTGTATCACAGCAAATTTATGAGCCAAAGACACTCTCACTAGCAAATCTACTATCAGGCACATCAATCAACGTATATATATTATCTACAAAATTAGCAATAAAAATTATTTAAATAAAAAAAGATTTTGTAGCCAAATGTTTATATAAACAAAAATATTATTAATTTAACTCAAGTTAAAAATAAGTAAACAATTAATGGCTATCCTTAGAAAAATGCAAGCCAATTAATTGTTAATTGTATCAATAAGTTGCGAATTGTATTGATGTTGTGTGATAGCACTTGAAATGAGGGGCTTAGAGTCAATAAATTACAAATTGAATAGAGCAAGGCAGGAGAAAACAAATATGACAGTGTGAAAAGATATAAATCTAACCATTCTTTTTTCCTTTTTTTTCAATGACTTGTAGATTTTTTGTCCTTGACAAGCGATCTCGCCAATCTTAGACTTTTCCACTAAGACGAAATGCTTCGTCGGTTGTTGGTGATGGCCAAAAGTGAGGGGGGGCTGATGAACACGTATAGAACTTCATTAGGAATGGAAAGTAGTTCTCCTACCTTAATGAACGTAAGCTTCACGATTGCTACACGGAAAAATTCGAAAAAGGGATTTCAAGAAATTACTATTTCATTATCTACAAATAAAAATAGTATTCTCATGGAAACTTTTAGTTTGTTAGAAAATACATTTAAAGCACAGACCCCAGGCTACACTGTTGCGCTAAACACTAAGAATGCAATTCACTTATTGCAAAGTTGTAATAAAGCAATAAGGATACTTTCAAAACCGGCGTGTGACATAAAAGGAGTTGAAATCAGGCAAGCAATATACGAGTTTGAAGACTTTTTAAATCATGCAGGCGCACCTCTGAGCAAGCAAAAGATTTATGTTTGCCTGATAAGACGTCACATAGCTAGTACAAAATTGAGATTATTCGATGGAAGATTAGCGAATGAAGAATTGAGGCCGAATAAGGAACATGCAATACGACCTAAAAAATATAGAAAGATAGGGACGGTACTAGGCAATATATCAACAATAGAGCACATTGATATTAAAGAGTTAGAACATCAAGCAAAAACAAAAATCAATTCAGAGTTACAATTGATAGAAAATGCCTGTAAAAATATCATAGATGATTATATAAAAGTAGTTAATGAGCATAAGGCGTTAAATGATTATGAGATTCACCCAGAAGTAAAGAAATATTACAATTCAAGGATAGTACTTAACGATCCTTGGAACAATAATTATTTCAATCAACCAAAAAATGCAACTGAACTAAGCTTATTAGCATTCATTATTCAGTCCGCTTCAAGTGAAATCCTAAATTCAAAAATAAAACTCCCAGGAATAGCGTTACTTCCCACCTTTCTTAAAGAAAGGCAACTGTGGCGAAACCCTGCTAGCTATTACAATTTTTTCTATGCGCAATATTTTTTACCTAACCACGTGTTAATTTCAATTGCAGTATTAATTTGCATGAAGACAGCATGGAATCCAGGTAGCGTTCACGCCATAATAAAAAGTGATATAGAGAAACTGAGTTCTACTCGGTACTCGCTGCAAAGTGTCAAAAACAAAACTGATGATAAAACTCCAATCTATGAAGTAAGAAAAGGTTCTGAGCCACTGTTGTTTAGAGCAATTGAACTTTTATTATGGCATCACAAGCAAGTAACTAATATTTACAACTTAACAGAGCCCAGATTGTTTATTGGAAATTTCAATACGGTTTTTGGAATATTTTTTCCTTTAACAAAAAATAACTTGCTAAATAACATAATAAAGCCATATAAGCTAAATAATTTTTCAGCGTCAGATTTACGAGTATCTCGAGCTGGAATAACTATGCTTATGTCAAAAAATATTGAAACAGTAAGAGTATTGCTCGGGCACAATAACATATCAATAACAGAAGGGTATTTAAATGACACTCTTTTCTTTAGGCTTAACGAAGCCAGAATATTAGAGTTCCAGCGAAGAATAGAAGCAACCATTTCATTCATTTCAGAAGGGGATTATTTGGTTAATTCCCGAAATTTGAATAAACGTCATATTGACACGAGTCTAATACCAGCAGAGATGGTTGGCGATGGAACTCGTTGTCATGATCCGTTCGATAGCCCAGACCCAAATACAAAAAAAGGTGAAAGATGTGAGGGTATGCACTGCCATGTTAATGGTGGTTGCAAAAACAATGTAATTCAGGTTTGTAAAATAGACGTTGAGTTGGCCCAAAAAACGCTCAGTTACTATCGATCACGTTGGTCATACTTGTATGAAAAAAATCCAAAGAATTTTATAGATATTCATATGCAAAAGATAATATTCGTTCACGTATTTCTGGCATATATCAAACAAAATCGTCCAGATTTTTTAAAAAAAGAAGCATGAAAGAAACAAGTCACAAAAAAAAGTCGATAAGCCATCATATTGATGACCGTCAGCTTAGATATAAGGTTAAATCTGCACTTCTGGAGTGGCGAGAAGACGAAAAAACATTAAGAGTTTTAAAGTCTGATAACACAGTAAATGACTATGATTTTCGCGAAATATTTTTCCCGCCATGCAAGGGCAATATAACACCAGTATCTATTGCTTCAAATGACTTATATATAAATACTTTGTTGTTTCAAATAGATATATCTATTGGTCGCTGCAAAGAAAAATCAAAAGATAAGTTAAAGGTCGTGGCAACTAGGATCTATATATATGTATCTGTGATGACATATTACAGAGAACGGGGAATATATAGACTTAATGAGATTCAGCAAAGAGATATTGAATGCCTAGCAAAAGAATTAGGAAAAAATCACACATATGTAATCTTTGGCTTCGAAAAGCGCTGGCAGAAGGCTCTTGCTGATCTTGATTTACACGAGACTGAAGCTCCAAAAAATGTAATATTTAACATAGATAAAAAGGGAAGAATTGAATCTTTGAATAAGAGATATTGGGAGAAAAGACTTGGTTATGGTGCTTGTTCATATTATAGTCATGAAACTAAACAAATTATAAATGAATATTGCCAAAAAAGAAGCTATGTGTTTGCTGCCAAATTCCAACAATGGCTTGAAAGAGATACCTCAAGATCGCAAGTATCAAGATCTAGTTTTTACAAAACCTTAATGAGTTTAAATCATTTATCTCAGAAAGAAGATGGCGTTGACCATCTTAACTATATTCCTTTCTTAAACGCCTTAAAATATTCTTACAAATACTGTAAAAACGGTGATGACAGAACGGATAATATTCCTCTATCGGATGCAGTATATATAATCAAACGCTCGTTAGAAATAGTGTTCGAATATGGGCCTGCTTTTGTCGAAATTCTAAAAAAAATAAGACAGGAAGAATTATTTGTAAAAATTGCAAATTCAAATGTTAGAAAAAATAAGTCTTTTAATGATTTGCTTTCAAAACAAATTATAGATTTTTTAAAAAATGATAAGCCTTTCGATATTTTAACTGAAAGAATGCAATTGCCACCTATCAGGTCTTGGGCCGACAGAACTGGAAAGATTACTGAAAGTGCTGCGATATCCCTCATGCATTTAATCGCAATAATACAAGGTGCATGTTGCATAGTCATATTATTTTTAAATGGGCGGCGCATAGGGGAAATAGCAGACAAAAGTACAGGTTTAAGAACAACTGATCTTTATAAAATTAATGAAGAACTGGGGATCTTTCTTTGCAATTTTTACATTGAAAAAACCTATCAAGATCGCCATCTATTCTATGTTAATCGTTCAACCGCTTGTGCTATTCAACTTTTGGTTGACATGAAAGTTGCTCTTTCTGATCTCATGATGAAGCCTAACAATGTTAATTTGTTTTCAATTTGTAATCCCGTGCCGTTAATGCGATCTATTAATTTGAATTTAAGGTATTTTAATTTTGGCGAGATCAATAGTGTATTGTCAATTTTTACTTTGACCAATTATTTGTATCCAGACGGTGCACCTGATCTTGCATCTCACATGGGGCGGCGATTTTTTGCGTTACTTTATCATTATCGCTATGACAATTCGGATCTGTTAAGTTTAAAACAGCATTTACGTCATTTTACTATTGTAATGACAAAAGTATACATTACAGATCCAGATTTTAGGGATGAAGCTAAAAATATTGCGGCAACTATCGGAAATAGAAAAGATGTAACATTGGTAGAAAAGAAACTCGTTGATAGTCTTGAATTAGAGTATAAGAAGTTAGAGGATGAGATCGAAGCAGTTGGTAAAGAAAGACTCACCGATGTTATTACACGTATTATTAGTGGAGATCAATCAGGGGGTGGATTCCCACGTTACATACGTAAATTATTTCGAAGGTTCGCTTCCGATATAAATTTTGTTAACTCACCAGCTGAAGTTCAAGGGCAAATTATTAGCGAGCGGTTGCAAGCTCAAGGATATAAGCCAAACTGTATGCCACACGGTCAGTGTAATGCGCCCACAAAAAGGAATGCCTTAAATGCTAGATGCAGGGATGAGGAAAATCAGACTAATACGCAGCGCGCTTGCGCAAGTTTATGTAGGGAGTGCCCATATCATTATAACAATAATGGTTTTCTGAAAAATCTTGAAGAAGATGCTGAACAATTAAAAGAAGACATGAATGATTTTATGCTTCCACCAATGCAGCAGGAGCGAGCACGAACTGATTATGAAAACTTAATTCAAATCATTGAATTAAATAAAATTAATATGGTTAAAAACAGTGACCTTATGAAGCTGGCAAGGATGGAGCTTTGTGAGTAATTCTAAAGAAAATGCCCTAAAGAATATTGAGATAAAAATTAATATTCTTAATTCTTGGTTAAAAGATGGAATTCCATTTCGATGCGACGAAAATGGGCATCACATCTTAGATGAAAAAGATAATAAGGTTTTAGATTTTTCACCTAAGACCGTTCGACAATTCTTGGGTTGGGACGGTAGCCAGAATTGTGCCTTCCTCAGAAAAAGTTTGCCTGCAATAAGATCGCTGAATAATTCAACGCTCGCCCAGTATAAAACTCACAGAGCTGAAGTTGAAAGCATTGTAAGAGCGCTCAAACAAAAAGCTGAACTTCAACTCCAACGCACTTCAGCTAGTGAAATAAAACGTTTCAAAGCTGCACAAAGTGAAATGGAAATAAATATTCGCAGTCTATCAGAACAAAATCTTATTTTACGTCGAAACTACGTTGAAAGCCAAAACAAATATCAGGCCTTGTTGCGAGAAACGGAAGGACATGAAAAAGAATTCTATAACAACTATCAGATCATGGAAGATGAGATTGAGCGCTTAAAATCTCAAATTAGCAGTCTTACTAAAACGATTGTAAAACTACAACCCTTGTCAGTTAAACACAATGGCAATTAGTAATCAAAACAAAGCCAAGCAGGCCGTTACTCGACTAAAGGAATGGATAGATAGTAAACCGGAAATTCCGATCCGTAATGGTCGATTGAACAAATCGGCTATATGCCAATTAATAAAGATACCTAAATCTACTCTCGGCACGAACAAAGAACTTAAAGCTGTACTTGATGCCCTTGAATCAAATATAACGTCTTATCAATTTCTTGACATACGTGGTGACAAAGAGCGTCAATTACAAAGCAGGATTAGTCAACTTGAAAACCAGTTGGAGTGTGCAAAATTAGAAATTGCTGAATTGAAAATAAAAATTTCAATAAATGAACATCTGATCGATACTGGAAGGTTCATTGATGTTTAATCATCCTGCATTTTCCTTAGAACAAGATGAAAA
Organism: Methylomonas sp. LL1; assembly: GCF_015711015.1. NCBI lineage: Bacteria > Pseudomonadati > Pseudomonadota > Gammaproteobacteria > Methylococcales > Methylococcaceae > Methylomonas > Methylomonas sp. LL1. Next base: position 3,704,891 of record NZ_CP064653.1, on the reverse strand, counting down.
CCGAACTATTGTCGGAATAGTTGAGTCGATAATATACGCTAATGATGCAATCAGTATATTAAAGCTTTCGCTTGGTGATGAATCCATAAAGGCCGTGATAACTCGGCTAATTACTCCTGATTTACCACGGTTAGGGGAAATATGGGAGTTGTTTGGCGCTGATGAAGTGCACCCTAAATATGGTGATCAATTTGTAGCTCAAGAATGCTTTCGTCAACATCCTGTTGGAAAACTAATCGTTAATTATATTCATTACCACACACCAGGAATTGGAGTCTTTAAAGCTAGACAACTTTGGACTAAATTCGGTCAAAATCTTTATTGGTTACTTGACAAGGGTGATATTGATCCATTAACAGACAAAAAGCTAGGCAAAATCCCTACGGATATAGCGTATCTGCTCATCGATAAATGGCATAAAAATAAAGTTGAGACAGAAGTGGTTCGTTTTTTTCAGAAAAACGGACTCACTACATCACTAGCTATATTCGCACTCCAGTTTTTTGGTGTAACTACTATCGAAAAGATAATTGATAATCCCTATCGATTGTTAGCTTTTACTAATTTTCCTCTTGTCGATAAACAGGCCATAACATTTTTTGGTGTTGCACTACATGATCCGCGACGTATGAGTGCCGCTGTTTCCGCCGCGATATATAAAGCTTACGATGCTGGTAATACAGCAATTTTAAAAAAAGATCTGATTCAATCAATAAGATCATTGACTCAATTTAGCAAACAAGATGCTCAACTGGTAATCGAACAAGCACTGTTAGATCGAACTATTGTCATTAGTGATGAATTTACGTATCAGGGCTTTGGGCATGCCTTAATGGAAAGATTCATAGCACAGAAGATTGCAAATCTTCTCAGCCATGTGATCACTGGGGAGCTGACGGGGACAATATATAAGTTTAAGCCTGAGCTACTCGCCCAATTTGAACAAATGAATAATATCACTTTAACCAATCAGCAAAAGCAAGCTGTCGAAACCGCAATAACACACAGATTCTCCATTATCGATGGGGGTAAGGGTGTAGGGAAGACAACCTGTTTGTCGGTGTTACATTATCTACTCAGTAACACTGCTAGTGTGTTTCAGGTAGCACTCTCACGAGACGCAGTAAAACGGATTTCTATGGCTACTCACAAAGAGGCGAGTTCTATTTCTTCGTTTCTATTCAGAATTTCAGAAGAACGTTTACCAGCGCATTCAAAGCTTGTTGTATACGATGCACATACCATCGATTTGCCGACAATGATAAGGCTCATGAGAGCCATACCTGATAGTGGAAGTATAGTTTTGCTTGGTGATTCTCGGCAATTACCACCAATTGGTCCAGGGTTAATTTTTCATGCATTATGTATGAGTCCAATTATCCCTACTATCACATTGACTCAACTTCACTGTTTTGATGCATCGTCTAGCATTCCAATCGTCGCTGATTCGATACGACTTGAAAGGATACCCTGTGTTTCCGACTTTGATAAAACTTGTCCTGAGGATAAGCAGGTTGGACTGTGTCATATATCTATACCATCTGAAGATATTGCTAAAATTACGGTTAGTTTTCGCCACTTTATTTTAAAGTGGGGAGATATACAGATAATAGCGCCCACAGTATCTCTATGTGATGATATTAATATTCGCATTCACGACAGTTATCGAAAAGACAATGTCGGCAATGTAAAAGCATTGGTGAAGTGTACTAAATCTATTGGTTTAGATGATGTGATAGTTTGCAAAGATAATCTTGATTACAAAGGGTTAAGTTCTGGCTCCTTAGGCAAAGTTATCCAGGTATTCGATTCACCTATAGCGCAATCACTTCCTAGTGGTGAAATCGAACTTTGTTATGCCTTAGCAGAATTTGATGGTCATATAGTTAAACTTAGTGCAGCAGACTTTAAGAAAATAAAACTTGGCTATTGTATACCGTGCAACAGTGCCCAGGGATCGGAATTCGATCGTGTCATTATAGCAATGCCTGCGTCAACAATTCTAGATAACTCGTGGGTATACACAGCCATTACGTGTGCAAAAATACAAGCCTTTATTATTGGAGATATCAAAGTTTTTTACGAGAATTGCACTACACCGCCTAAAGCTTTTAAACGATGCATAGGATTTTCTCAAACTCTTCGGGAGACTTTTAATGGCTAGCTCGCCAAAATTTCAAATAAGATTTATTAAGAGAGAGATCGATGGCAAGGTCTTTTATTCCTTTTTTGATAATAAAGGACAGGTTTTTTATCCGCCGACTGACTATCTTATTGATATGGCTGATCGTCAAGACGCTGCAAATGGTACTGTGGAAGATCGCGCATGTACCCTTAGAGTATTTTTTCAATATCTTTCAGACAAAAACATAGACTATTTAGAAGTCGACGATAATATAATCGAAGAATTTCGAGATAATTTACTTAACAAAGGTAATCGTAATCGTCATAGCACTACTAACAACCGTAAAATCAGCATTAATGTTTATCTAAGACAAATTTACAATTTTTATAAATGGGTTCAAGGACAAGAGCCTAGAAAGCGCATTTTAGGCGTTGGCGGGCATCAAATTACCAGTTCATTGCTTGCTAGTAAAACTGATCAACAACCGAGCCTTAATTATCCAAAATGTTTTCAAAGGGTTGGAGAGAACAGTAAACACACCGTTAACTTTGTACCATCGGATGACCAATATAACGAAATGTTTGATTTTTTTCTTCAGGCACGTCCGAATGTTGCCAGTAGAAATACACTAATGTTAATGACATTTCGAAAATCTGGTCTGCGTGTAGGCTCTGTTGCTAGTTTAACAGTTGACCAGTTCAACGAAGCTGAAATTAATAAATGTGTTGATGTTTTTCTTGTCCGTCCAAAAGTACAGAAATTTGGTTATAGTAAAGAGTTTGAGATCCCGTTAACTCTAGCAATTCAAATACTTAATTATATAAAAACGGACAGACAAGAAATTGTTAATAAATTTCAGGCGAAATCTAGTAATGTCTTTTTAAGTACAACAAAGGGGACTGCTCTTAAATCAAATCATATTAGTAATTTATTTTACAGTGCTGCAATCCAACTTGGTTGGGATAAAAAAGGTGTCGGGTTACATTGCTTGCGGCGATTATTTGCTTGTGAAACTATCGACGACGATATTGATTGCTCAATCGAACTGGGATTAGATACTTCTATTGAAGCAGTGGGGTTGAGAACTGCTCAGAAGCTAGGTCATAACTCAATATTATCTCAGCAAGCTTATATTCGTCATAATAAACGCCGGCGACAAGGATCGGCAACTCATCGGTTAAATGAAGAGTTACAAGCCGAAAAGGACAAAAATACTAGGCTATCTATTGAAAATGCAGAGTTACGTCGTATGCTTGAACAACGGAGTCGGTGAAATTCTAGTTACTTCTTAATGGATATTCATTGAATCGTTACTTTCTTTTTTGATTTGTTGCACATCGTGCATTTAAATGAGTTCCCCCACTCTCATCACTCATTCTGCCGACAATCCACTTGAAAAACTTCAAGGCTCTATTGAGCGAGTGACCTTCCATAGTGAAGCATCGGGGTTCTGCGTCCTGCGGGTCAAAGTTAAAGGACATCGTGATTTGATTACGGTCATCGGCTCAGCGGCATACCTATGGCGATGCAGCATTACATGCTTCTTGAGAGGAACTTGATTTATACGGGGGTAACCCGTGGAAAACAATTAGTTGTGGTCATCGCACAGCCCAAGGCGTTGGGTATGGCTGTCAAAAATCAAAGCTCGCAGCGTAGGATGACCAATTTGGCAGAGAGGCTTTGATTAGCTTAATCTTCTACCCTCTCCGCCATCACCGCTTTAAAAGCCCCTGATTTTTTCCACCAATCTATCAGAATTGGCCTTTAGATTGTCATGTGCCGCATCCAGCCAATCGGCTCTATAACGTATAGGGTCTTTAGGTTTAAGGTCTTCCAGCCGTTTTTCGCGCAAAAAATACGGCACACTGTTACCGCCATTGCTAGATGGATGACTGAGCGAACCTAGCATCTGTTCGGCACGAATATAACCCTGCTCAACACACCAGTTCAAAGCATCAGTTGGACAGACACCTAGCCCGATATACAACGCTTCTGGGTTCATTTCTTGAATGCTTGGAATGAAGCACTTTAAGAAGCAGTCTTTCAGCAAAGGGCTTTTCATCACTTCACCGAAACTGCCGTTAAACATAGCGTCTTGGCCTTTTTTCACTTCATAAGCAGCATGTGGCACCACCGATGTTGAATGCAATAAATGGGCTTGGCTGTTCCAAAGCTCATTGATGTCATGGATGCCAAGAATGCGGTCAAGCTTGAAGTGATTGAGCATTTTGACCAAGTTTTTGCGCATGTCGCCGCCGAAGGCTCCATTCTTTTTAATTTCAATCAGGGTATTGGTTTTGTCTTTACCCGTCCGCAATCGGCTTTGCGCGGTTTGATAAGCAATCTCTAGCTGTGTATTGCCTGGAGTGATACCGACAATCACCAGTCTGGCGTCTTTATTGACGTATTCAAAGGGGATGTAGCGAAGGGAGTATTTACCCTCTCTACCCAATTCAAAGGCCGGATTGCCAACGCCCTTAATACCATGACGTTCTAAGCGCTCTGCATACGCATCAAACATATCTCTATTCATTTCTTTTCTTGCGGTCTTGTTATGAGGGCCGAAAACGATAACACTGGAAATTAGGCTCAGTTGAATTATTTTTGTATCCCCAACGTGTCGTGACGCCACTGATCAGGATAGTTTCAAATCAAGTAAGCAGAGTTTTTATGGCTTGTTTCCACCATAACTTTCGACGTTTGAGCAAGAGCTGATCTAAGACGCGCCGAATTAATCATGGTGGTCACCAGTAGTGATGTGAATATTGCATTCACGTCTTGTTCTACAATGACTGATCCTAACTTAACAATGACACTGGCAACCGGATTCTGCAAAGATACTTGTTTAATTCAGAGTTTGCGGTATCCAAAGTTCTAAAGGCTTTTGCATGTGCGGACGGTATCAACTGACAGCAACACCTGAATCCATAGTCGATCATTTTCAGCTACAGCGGCCACCTCGTTTCCAATCCAGTTACAACATTGCTCCCGCTCAGAAAATTCTCACCATTGTTGAACTGGATGATCACTCACGAAAAGCCGTCAACCTGTTCTGGGGCTTGGTGCCGTCATGGGCAAAAGATGCCAAAAACAGTTCGCATTTGATCAATGCCCGAGTCGAGACAGTTCGGGAAAAGCCTTCGTTTCGGTCTGCATTTAAACATCGTCGCTGCTTGATATCTTTGTTCGATGCTGTCAATGCAGAACGCTCCGACCAGTTAATGTCGGCTTTGGACAAAATCAATCGTCGACATGGGAAAAATAGCGTTTGCTTTGGCAGCGAACTGGTTAGTGATCGGTGGCGAATGCGGCAACAGTTCAAATCAGCATCTTACACGACCAAATGGGATGAGTTGTTGACTATCTCGATCTAGTGCTGTGACCTCTCAAGAGCGGTCAGTCGAGGTTATCATCTCGATTACTAAAAACGGTCGTTAAATTTCAATCCATATTTGCTTATAGTTGAACAGAAGACGAATTACTTAAGCTAACGCTATAATAGATATTCCAGCCCGTGCTAAGTTTTGAATCAAATTCAATTGAAAACCTTTTGAGGAGTGAACAAATGCCTGGAACAGTCGATACAAAGATAATTGAATCATTTGGTCAAATTGCTGCACCTGCGGGAATTGCAATTGGTGTTTTTCTTATTGTGTTCCGTGAATTAATAAACAAGGTCATATCAAACAGGTTGCCACGCGATAAAGCACCAATGGCTGTTGTTGTTCTTGCGACTATGGCCTTTGGCGTAGCTATAGCAGGTATTTTAGCGTGGTCTTATGTTACGATTGGTTCTTCTACGACTAATGCATCAGATGCTTTTAATAACCAGCATCAAAATCCGCCCAGTATTACTAATAGTGGTGGAAGTATTATAGTTGGCAATAGCAATACAATTGATACTCTTAATACAGGAAATATAGGAATATCCATACAAGAATACGAAGCTGGGCTAAAACGCAGAGAAAGAGAAATACTAGAGGAACAAGGTCGATCAACTGCGTTTGATAAAGAAAAATCAGCTCAGCTTGACAAGGACTTGGAAGTTGTAAGAAATGAATTAAAAGACACCAAATCCTCGTATGCGTCACTCAAAGGAAAGTTGGAAAATATTTATAATGGATTAAATGATTTAAAGAAAAATATACCCGAAGATCAAATAAAAATGGCTAAAAGTGAATTAGCAAAAGGAGAGACAAAAGAGGCTAAAAGGATTTATGAAAGCGAATGGTCAAGGCATAAAATTAATTCTCCCGATAGCCCTAAAGCAGCCTCTAAACTTGAGAAAATAGATTATATAGATCGCATTTTTTCACCGAATATCAACAAATCAAAACCTGATTTTTCTCAGTCTAATGGCGCAGAAAGGCAATTTGTATTTCAGCAGAATTTTGTTTCTGATTCAAAAAAGACAGATGAAAAAATATCATCAGAAAAAAGTGAAAATACAAAAAAAGAGATTTATCTGGATGAAGAAAAAATATCAAAACTAGACCAGAGATCATTACATATTAATACAGCAAGAATCATTGGCAATATTGCCAAAATCAATATCGCGTACAATCAATATAATTTTTATTTAGCTATTTTTTTGAATAATGATTTTGAAAATCTATTGCTAAACGATCCATTGATGAATGGAGCTTTTCAGCAATACGTTGTTGAACTTGTTCAAAAAAGTTTGAATACATATCAAATCATTCATAATCAAACACAAGGTTTTGATTATGGTCGTTATAATTCTAGCCGTGTTTTTCTGCCAAATGGATTAGTGGCCAATTCTGATAATTTATACAATAATGATTACCTAATATCGCATATCGATGGATTAGCTAAAACATTAGCTGAAATCAGTCGCAGGTATAATAATGAAAACACGAGAATACAATATTTTTATTATCGCAATTTATCTAATTATATAGAATCTAGTTTCCCATTTTTGGGTAACAAAGAACAATCCGCTGAATCAGAACAACTACCAGATTCAGAGCATTAATATCTTATGTACTGGCGCGCTGAACTATTAAAAGAGTAATTATGCGAGAAAAGAGCGATTTTGCGAGGTGTTTGTGGATATATATATTTAGGATAAAACAAAATCACATAAAAAATCATACTGGCAAAACCAGATAAGCTCGTAAAGAAGTATTATATAAACTCAGTCTTTAGTGCTAGCGCCTCTAATAATATTGAACTATTCAATGCCTGCTTTAAATTGAACTGATTTTCAATTAGCTTGATACTGAGTGTCGCTTATGGGTCCACATCAGCTAATCGTCAATAACCTCAAAGCCGTTTGCAATTAGTGCTATCAGAAACTGTGTTGATCAAACTGGAAGCGCCCGTTTGTCTTTCGGTTCTCTAACTTCATATCTTATACTGACATTCAAATTATTACTGGAAGCGAGCATGCAAACTTCGGATCGTGTAGGTAAAATCATCACCCCCACTGTGGCTGACGATGAGCTTACCGGCTTCTTTTGTGATGCTTAGATGAGTTGCCGGCATGCCATTGTGTTCTGTACGCCAATCGCATGAGTCAATCAAAATTAAAACCAGTGCTGACCATGCTTTGCCAAAGCCGAGGTAAGCAACTTTGGAAACATCGAGTTCGACATATTCTTTATCGCTATAGTCTTTTGTGTGCTCTTTACATCGAGTAGTAAACCATCCAGTGTATTTGGTTTGAATCAAAGCTTGGCTGCCGCAAATTTCGCATAGCATGCTCGACAGAGATTGAGCTGAAGAAACGAGGCCATCGGTATATTTATCTCTCCCGCTGTAGTAAAAATGCAGCGAGCCGAACTGTTTTTTGACCTGACTGGCATACACCTCTGCGTTATGTTTTGAAAGCAGTTCGGATAAAACATCGATTACCGGAAACCATCCGTTTCCGCAGTCAAATCCCCAACACATCGCAGTCGATTTCGGATCACCGTGTCTGTCGCGGTAAAGGGTCGGGTACTTACGGCATAACTGATCATCCAGCTCACTTTTCATATGTCTTTGGGGCGCCCTGAATCTTGATCGATCCGATTGGCATAACCCACGATCAAGTCGACCATACCACGGGTGATTTCATTGCCTCGCGAATACTGGATATTCAATTGGCCTTTTTTATCAATATTGATAAAAAAGTATGCAGCCGGCATTCTATTATGTGCTGTGAACCAATCTGCTAATTCTTGCAATATTGCGGCCAGGCGTGACCAAGCCTTACCCATTTTCAAATTCGCAACATCTGAAAGATCAAGATCGCAATTATCAGTAGCTGAATTTTCAGACTTATGCTCATCGCATCGTGTCGCCAACCAGCCGTTCTCGTTATGATTTAGTACACCTAGTGCCCCACAAATCTCACAAACGTATTTCGATACTCTGTCAGCAGCCATCTCTACCCCGACAGAATAATCGCTGGTATCGCTGTTACAAAAAATCAAGCTGCCCAGTTTTTCCTTTATGTGGATAGCAAATACATCAGGATTATGTTTTGTCAGTAATTCAGAAATGACATCAATCAATGTGAACCAGCCATCTTCACATGAAAATCCCCGACTCATTAAGCTTTTATCCGAGCTAACAGTTCTGTAACGGAAAAATCCTGGATATTTACGGCATAATGCCGCATCTAATTCGCTATTCATAATATTTATGCTTAGAAATCTTAATGAATGGAAAAAAATTGATGTGTCACATCCACAATATCTCTCGCATTATTTGAAAGCATCCATTGCTCCCATACGGATTCAGTATTTTTATCGATGCCAGGCGGACCTTTCAGTTGATAAGCTCTGTTGTCCAATGTTTTTATGCGCATTGATTTTCTATCAAACTCAATGATTGGCAAAGATACTATAGCGCTTTTAGTTGAAATTAGACGACCAACAATATGCTTTGTTCGCTGAGTTTCATTTCCGTATATAAGTTCTTTAACGGACCAATACTCAACCACTTCTTCTTGATCATCTGCAACGCTGGTAACATTCAAAATCGGCATATAAAAATTATACTGATTTTCTGAAGTATGAGTATTTTGTGCTAGTAGTTTCTTCTCTACCGATACTACAAAATCTTCAGGGTGTATATCATACTTAGCCAATTGTTGATTGTTTTCACGAGCTTTTAGCGCTGCTCGCCCACAGGCGGTAATTAACTCACGCTGAATTAGTCGAGGCTCAAGTCCAGTCGTTCTAATTTTATTAATCACAGATTCTTGTAAGTCAGAACTGAATTGATCGCCCCATGGATGATTTTCTCTGATTCTTTTATAGATCGAATTAATTACCTTGATCATCTGGTCTGGCGTGGGCGAATTGACTTCGATAACTGCAAAGCGTGACAGAATTGGCGCTGAAATATGATTTAAATCATTAGCTGTAGCCACCCATACGATGTATGAACAGTCGATACTTATTTCCAATGCTTCATCAACAAAGCTTTTAGCTGTCTCTTTTTCAAGCAGCTGGTGAAGAGGGGCGGATGGATTATAGCGCGCGTCATGCGAAACTTTATCAAGCTCATCCAGTACGATCATTGTTGATGCACATTGTCCTTTTGCGAGTGTTTCTGCGATTTTACCTGGGCGCCCCTCAGACCAACCGGATGCCAACCCGCTCAAAACAAAGCTCGCGGTCATACCTGACATACTAATCACATCAAAGTGAGCACCAATTATTTTTGCGAGCTCATGGCAAAATACTGTTTTTCCAATTCCTGGTGGGCCACTAATTAACAGCGGACTAGCAGAAAAATAACCTTTCTCAACAATTAAGGATAATGAAAGCTGTTGCTTGTAGTATTCAACAACGTTTGTGAAATTCGGAAAACTTTCCGTTAATTCATCTAGCTCTCGAATTACATTTTCATTTAACTGAACTAATTCAAGATAACCAAAGGTATTCGACAAATAGCTTAAAATTCGCTTGTGATTTTGGTGTAAGTTATTTTTTGATGAGTTTTCACTCATTATATAATTCATCAAATTAACATCAAAGACCTGCACTGCTTCGGGTACTTTCTCGTAGACTACTTCCTCGACTCCGAGCCTTACTCGGTAATCATAATCTTGCGCCTTCTTTTTTAAAAAGAATCGAAATTTATTATCTTTCTTTCGTAAATACATAACACATATACACGTCTATTGTTAAATGGATGCATACCATTTGGCATGATTCTGACAATCGATTTTGGCTCGATGGGATCATAAAAAAATGCGCGTGTCTAGGGGGTATGCAAAAAATGGCTTATTTTATGTGGTAACATATATATACGATCACATGTGGCAGTCTAAATGCCCGTTTTAGTAGTTTTTGCAGGGACTTTTTGGGCACATGTTAGGTGTGAAAAATCGTACGAAACGGGGTTCATTGATAAGCGAGAAAACGCTGTGCCTTAAGTAGATTTGTAGATCAGGAAATTGCTTATGAGATTGAATTAATTTTTGATAACTAACTCGTGCGATAAATCAACGCGGCCGATTTTATTTCATGATGAGGTTAATTAAACGAATTACCACTAACCTGCCGATGCGGTGTTTTTAATGGAAATATTAAGAATATTAAAACAGGGTTTATGTTCTATTTTTTCTTGCGTTTGAATGTCGGAAGATGAAGTTTCTTAAAAAACGAAAAAACTTTCATAGAGGGTAAAAATTACAGATCAATAACGATCGGCGCATTAACAAGCTGATAATGAAAGTTGCATAAAGACGCATTAACAAAAATAGTGCCTTCACTCTCTTGTACACCATAGCTTTCATGAATGTGTCCGAAAACATGTACTGCCGGCCTTACACGCTTTAATGCATCAGACAAAGCTTTACACCCAACATGCTTCGCCCTATATGTCTCATCAAGAATGCCATACGGCGGGGTATGCGTAATCAAAACATCCGTGTCGTTTGGAATTTTTTGCCAAACAGCCTCAAGAGCAGGCCCCCTCGGCAGGTTGAAAGCCCAATTGAGGAACCAGGGCTGCCACGGCGAGCCCCAAAACCGTAGGCCGTAATAATCAAAGCTAGCGTCTTGCAGGTAAACTACGTTTTTTACAAGGTCTTTAGCATCAGGTCCGTTGGGATTAGCAAAAGGCCAATCGTGATTGCCCGCAACTAGTAATTTGAGCGGGTGAGGCAGGCTAGAAAGAAATTGGTCAAAAATCGCAAGCTCACTGACCTTCCCATATCCACACACGTCCCCCGCGATAATCAAAATGTCGCCATCGGGAACATGAAAACCAGTTGCACCGTGTATGTCTGAAATACAAACAAGCCGAATGCCGTATTTTTCAGAAGCTTGTCTTGGTTGACTAGTCAGAATGTTTTTGCCACTTGTGTGCATTGCTCTCTCTTGGTTAGAGAGGCATGAACATCACTGCTGTAGAGAATTTTTCAAAGAGAGAGAAAAACGCGATACCGCACCGAGGACATGCCCCAGTAAAACGGTTGTTTATATGGTCGTACTGACCAGGTTATGCGCACGCAGAGAAACATCAACATGTTCAATGCTTGTAGCCATGATGCCCCCCTTACGTTTGAGATGAATGATAAGCCGACGTTAAATTCTCCGTCGATTCGGTTAGGAATGCAAGCCTTGTGATTAGACGTATCGCTATCGGGAATGTAAAAACGGAAATTGTGAGGACTTCCTGGCGGCATATCGCGCATGTTAGTGTTTTTTTTCATGTGAAAACATTTAATAGGTTTCACACGTGATCACTAAATTTTATGAATTTCGGGCCTTTTGTGTGGAAACATCTGAATGAATTCACATGGATTATTTTTGAAGTTTTTTGCACTTTTTACTGAAAATACAACAAGTTGCCATCTCGTAAAAGATGCATCATAATCATAAAAATTACCCATTAGCACCGTCCCTCATCGCTCATTCACATCCCAAAAAGTGATAACAACAATGGCAGACCGCCCAGCCCCACCTATCTTTTTAGAGCCCGAACAATCAATAGCATTGTGGTCTATCAGAGAATTACAGTTCGAAGGAGTCGCGGAGAAAACGCGGCATTTGGTCGGATTCCTGCCATCGAAAGGGACTTTGCGTGTTACCACCCCCATCAAGCATTTTAGCGGCGCCGCTTTGCAAATTACTACATCAAGCGGCCGGCTTTATCATTTAATCGGTCATCCGTTTTTTGATGAGGATGTCGAATATATCCTCAAGATCTGGTTGCAAAACAACAATGTTGTCTGGGCATCAGATGTAACTCATGAATACTTCCGGCTCCATTAATTTTATTAAACATTGACTTACATATCCTCAATCACATGACATTTTTTGCTATAGCTTCAATATCCGAACAGCCTGAAGAAAACATAATTCACTGGTCTGTACGTGAAGTTAAAATAAGCTGTGAAACGGAAAAAACACATCATCTTGTGGGGTACATCCCTTGGCAATATTCAGGACGGGTCTCATCAAAAATTGAAACTTTTGATAGAGAGAATATGCTTGTGAAAACCGGTAGTGGTCGAATCTATCATTTAAAAGGCGAACCAGGAATGACTCGAGACGGCGATTATGTCTGGGATAGGTGGGCGATGATTAATGATGCGAAAAACGAGGTTGATGTGACTGACCAGTATTTTGATTTCCAAATATCACAGTAAAGGGCGTTTCACAGGTAGCAATGGGCCTGAATTACCAGTTCGTACGCTAAAGAGCACCATCAGCTAAAATCGCCGATCACAGGTATAATTGTCGTGTTTGATGGTGGCTGTTTTTACGAAAATCTATTTTTTGTGCTTTCGAATAAGGCGCTCTGGTACAAAATACAGCTTAGAACGTGCGCGAGTGCATGCCACGTATAATTTGTTCTTAGTGGTTGGCGGCAACTCTAAAAGCTTACCCTCTCTGAACAATTTTTCAGTTTTACCATTTAATACAACACAAACTGAATCATAGTCATCCACCCCCTTAGAAGCTCCCCAGTTGTTCGAATAACATGGATAACTCGAATGCGACTGATAGAAAAGCTTCACGATATGTTCCTGATAAAAGATTGCTCCAGCCAGTCCATCGTCATCCACGAATTCCAGTAGAGTCTCCTTTTTATGGTGGCTGCCAATAGCTACCCCAAGGTTATCAGTCACGAATTCGCAGGTAGTAATACTGCATCGATGACTACGCCCCAATGTGGTTTCATCAACCTCGAAGCCCAAGCTTTCAAATTTCTTCTTGTATTTGTCATAGTCATCATGCAACCCTATGTTCACATTCCCATCACGACTGGTATCGTAGGTGTGCTGAAAAAAATCCCCGACAAAAATTGAATCGGTGTTTCCAGCCGTAATTTTAGCCAACAAGTTGAAGTCATACCCAGCGAAGTCCTGCACTTCGTCTACATAAACGCAATCAAAATACTTCGCAATTCGACCCCGTACTTCATCAACCATACTGAAATTGATTAGAAAGCTTGCGATACGTGACGCGTAGATGCGTCCATGAGAATCAACATAGTGACGCAATTTGTCGCGCTTGATACGGCGAGTGAACTCAGGCGGAATATCGAAATTAATTCCTTTCAGCCTGTACCTATCTCCGCACAGTGGCCTTAAACAGAACGAGTACAAAAACGAAAAATACGTGTAGATCCGCGTGCCGTCAGGAATGCCATCGAATCGACTAACGATCCGATTTCTTAGATTTAAGTGGTTATTGTCAGTGTAGGTCAGGACCAGATTCGACTTTTCTGGATCGATTGAATTAACGATATGAGTTGTCTTTCCCGAACCCGCGACTGATAGAATTACGAACTGATCCACTCTATCGCTTCCTGGATATAGCCTGGAACAACCAACTGGTCTGCTTTTTCTTCCAATAGGCGCAGCGCCACCTGCGTTTTGTTATTGAGCATATAGTCTTGGGGCGCCAGCTGGATCTTCCCGCCAGAGAACATTTCGTCACACAAGGTGGGGTTATTTTGGTACATGGATATCTCGAATGTGCTCAGACCGTTTGCAATCTCTGAAAACACTCGAATACCATCGGTCACATACGCCACGTAGTTATCACGGCAGTTTTTCTCGTAATCACCATCATTGTCACGCAGCACGGCTGTACGCACTCCAAGGATTTTTGCCAGTTCCATGTAACGTTTAAAGCTCGTCCCCCCGACAGAGATGACGTGAATATCTGTGTTGTCGAGTTCCACTCCCGTTACCCGTTTGAACAACGCTTGCATCAGGATAAACTCAGCATCTCCTTCAACTAAGATCACCCGACCTGACAAGACGAACTCCAAAACGTTGTTGTCAGGGGCCTTCATAAAGAAATCAGCAGTCTCTTTGGCCAAGTTCTTCATGGTAACGGCATCTGTTCCTGAGCTGTTCAACAATATAGCGTTTCGAAGATCGAGCCGAGTGCTGATCAGACTGTTGTGCGTGGTCACAATCATCTGTTGATCTTCAGCATCAGCAATGGTTGAGACGAGGCGCTTCATGTTCGTATGGCTAAGGTGGTTTTCAGGTTCCTCTAGTAGCAATACATCAAGCGAGTTAGCCGATTTCTTTTTTCGCAAGGCGAACTCAGTCTTAATAAAACATTGGCGTCCCTTGCCTTTGTTATCAATCGATATGTCGCCCTCTGTAATCGTAAGATCAGCTTCCAAGTTCGACTTGTTATTGGTCGCAATAGAAAACTGACAGGCATCCAGCTTTGCGTTCATATCACCTAGGACAGCATCTCTGAACTGAACTTTATGCTTCCTGTATTCATTTTGATGCTTATTACGGTCGCCATCTTCTGAGTTAGCCCGATAGACGCTCTTCACGTACTCCCTAGTCGCGTACTCGTTATTGATCAGTGAGCTATCTAAAAGAAGATGTCGTAAATACTTTCGAGGACCGCCATACGACTCCCCAGCAAAGGTGCGGAATTTAGTCGAGTAGTATTCAAAAGGGAATGAAGCGTCAGGATCCTTTAGGATAGCTATGATGTCCGCTGAATATTCGTCCATCGGAGAGCAAATTAACGCCAGTCCATCACATAAGACGCTGTCGCTGTTATTTCGGCCATTGAGATCTGGGTTGTGTTGCTCGTTAAGGAACACCTCGACCCGCATACAGGGCAATTGCCCAAAATCCCGATCCCCAGCCAAGAATCCAGAGACAGCATCAATATTCATTAGACTCTCCAGCCCCAACGTTTCGACCCTACTACGGCTCCCACTTAGAGCCAAGTCAATAGCTTGTAAAATCGACGATTTTCCCGATTCGTTGTCTCCGATAAGTATATTCCGCTCAGGCTGAAGCTGTAGGGAGAAGTCTTGGAATCGCTTAAAATTCCACAGTTTAGTTTTGGTAATTATTGTGGCCAACGCATTTACTTCCTTGAAGCGATTAAAATATATCAGAGTTATGCAGATCTACATCTTTTCATAGGCGAACAATATATTTGATAACTTTCTGTCTGTCATGCCATATCAGTGATTTTAATGAAAGTTCCTAAGAGTCGATATCATCAATTCACATGTTGCTATGTACTATCGACTAATTGGGTGAAAGCATCAAAGAAATTCCTACCAGATAGGAATTTCAGCACAAAATTTCAAACACAGTTATTCAGTTTGACTCTCATACCGGTAACCAAATACCCGCGATATTCTTCTTATTTAAAAATTTGTCAGCCTAATTTTTCATGAAATGACACGCGATCTGGCGCAAACAGATAAAGGATTTCAGTACCGGAACCTTTTGATATTGCATGACATGCTTTACAAGATGGTTGCTAACCATGGTGTAAATTCAGGTCTGGTACTTGTTTAATAACCATCGCTAGCGCATACCGGATTAGGTTAAAAAAAATGGCTTTTGTTTTTCAATGCAATGACGGTAGTTTACAGCAAACAAATCAATTGTATGGTGTTGTATATACCTACATAACGGTCTAATAAGTTTAGCTTGCAATACAAACAAATCTGGTATACAAAATTAAGCGTTTTTAGAATTGATGTGGTAATTAAGTGCTTTTCTACGGTCCGCAGTTATCCTTACTTTGTCGAATGAGCATAATTGGACTCAGAAAAAAACAATGTATGCAGACTTTTTGATGGCAAACATCTAAAAATATGTATAAGCTATTGATATTGAATATATTTATATAAGTAACCTACAGCTCAATGCCGTATAGGCAGTTTATAAAAGAATTGGTATAGGACCTGGTGCTGGAACATTGTTCAATGCCGTATAGGCAGTTTTAAAAAGACAGTGAATGTCTTTGCCTGAATTGCGCACTGATAAAGGTAGCGCAATGATAGATATCAATATGCTGGCAAGGTAGGTGATCGAACATGACCCTTTGCATTAGCGGGGGCAAAAAAATCAAATTGGTTTCCATAAACAGGAGACTAATTCTTAGGTCATCAAAACAAACTTAAGTAGTTACTGACGATTCTAGGCTGCTGATCTAGCCGCCCGACACTTCGGAAATTAGCTACACCCTCAAAACTGACCACCCTGGTTAGCCCCATTCGGCGTGGTTCTCAACACCATGGGCTTGCCGCATTTCGGGCAAGGATTATCATCTTGCTGTGGCTAATACGATGCCGTTTCGGTTCAGCTATCGTTTTCATATGATCAACATGCGTTTTGATCGACGGGCTTCAGTCGGCCGGATTTGATTTTCTTGTAAATATTCAGCACTTCCAGATCAGGCAAAACCGATTGTTGATTGCTTCTGATAAACCGGAAATTCAAATGCATATTTTCAAGAGCTGATAACAATCAAGACTGGATACAACGTCAAAAAAGTGTAGGCGCAAAAAAAGCCCTCGGCTCATGCAAGCCGAAGGCTTTTGAACAGATTAGTATGAAATTTTCAAAGTTTTAGCTTCACACTGGTTGTCATTCCTTATAACAGTATAACTAGGAACATTTGCCACTCGAATCTTAGTCAAATCGCGAACAGCTGCCATTTTCAGCATTGCTCCCTTCTTAAAAGACGCTGGCCAGACAATCATATTGACTGATGGCAACTCAGGACAGGAGAACAACCTATTCAATAATTCTGGGTTATCATCGATTATTGATGCTAATGACCCATCTTTACCTGGAGCGACATAATTGATCAATTCAGCCTCTAATGAGGCATCAATCCTCTCGACATTAATAAACACCGCATTCGCAGCCGAAGCGGTCGTAACGGTTGATGTTGTATTTTCTCCAGCTTGAACCTTCAAAATAACAGTCTTGACCACCTGACCCGCCTGCTGTGCTTTTAGGCGGGCATCACACAATCCAATGAGAGGGTCCCTCGCACCGTAAAACGCCGTAAATAAGCCTTTTGGTGCAGGCCTTCCATCTGGCAATGGCAATGCATTGATTCCTTCTATTGTTGTTTCGTTTCCTGGGGTGGTTTTATAACTTGTTAATGAAATTTCATTCATGGAGTCTCCTTGAGAGTTGTTGAGCTTTTAATATACTAACATCTATCATCAGTTGTCAAGGGGTGCAATGTTCTTTTTTCGACCCACCTCTGAGGCGACAATCTTTTCGCAGCTAATGCGAGTGACCAAATCTCGAGATCACACCAAATCTAGTTAGGAATTGTATGACTGGTTGCCACTCTATAAGATCTAGTTTAAGTAACTGACGGGGGGGGGGCATTTCAGTGCTCTTCTGCAATCTAAGTACCTATTAAATATTAGATTTTGCTAATAAATCTTCTTCGCAACTCTTGGTTTCAATGCCCGCGTGTGAAAACATGTAAGCCAATTCACATGTGACTTAACTTAAAATAGGCATTTTTTCACTTATAAAAAAAAGAATGATAAACGACCTAGATAGGCAATTAATTTGGAGTGCGCATAAAGGATACAAGGATCTGTCTGACTTGATAGACAAAGGCGCAAACATTAATGTCGTGTGTTGTGAAGAAATGAGGCCTGTCCAAAAGGGATTCACGCCATTGATGGCCGCTATTCATGGAAACCAAATGGAGTCGTTTGAATTGCTGATTGAAAAAGGTGCCAATGTAAACTTAGTCCCTGATGTCTATAATAAAAAAAGTACACCATTAATACTTGCTGCTGACTTGGCTCGACTGGAATATGTCAACAAATTAATTTCAGCGAAGGCTACAGTAGATCTTCCAAACAAAAATGGAAGATCGGCTCTTTCATTGATTTGCTCATCCTGCAAAAAAAAGCACATTCCAATATTAGAAGCATTATTAGTTAATAATGCGAATATTAATCTTCAGGACAAGAGGGGATACACTCCATTTTTTTACGCTGCTAAAATTAAATCACCAGATGAAGATTTTATAAAAATATTGCTCAATCAATGCATTGATTACACAATAAAAGATAAGAGCGGGAAAGATGCATATATTCATTCCAAAAAAAACATGAAATCATTAATCCATCATAAATTAGAAAGTTTAATTCTTCGCAATGATCTCGATGATGTTCCTGAGGCAATCACCGAGATGCGCTTGTGATAAGCGCTTAGCAGTAAATCAACAGGTAAGCTAATCAAGACATCAACCTTCTCCACCACATACTGCCAACCACGTTATGGGATTTGAACAACTTGCTTCTTTGAAAGATGAACTGGCGAAACAAGCAGCCGCAAAAAAAGAAGCTCAAAAACAAAAACGAGAATCTGAAAATATTAAAAAACCACAAGTTGATCCGGTATTACGGACAATTGGATTGCTGCAAAAGCATTTTCCTTTAGCTTTTCCGAAAAAGCCGCTTCCTAAAGTTCCGCTGAAAATCGGCATTCATAAAGATCTTCTTGAACATGCAAAAGCTCTTGGACTTACTCCAAATGACATTCGTGCTGCAATGAAAAAATGGGTAAAAGGCAAACGATATTCCGAGTGCATGATCGAGGGTGCCGCGAGAATTGATTTGCAAGGTAAGGAAGCCGGTTTTGTCAGTAAAGACGAAGCTGTGCAAGGTAATAAAACCACTGAGGACCAACTTGCGCATGTTTGATTCTAAGGTGGCCGCCAACAGCCAAGGAGCTATTCGCCAATTTTGTAATAACAGCAGATTAGTTTCGAAAAGAGGTCATTCAGAAAACGCTACCAACTCGTGCTCTTCAACATCAACTAGAGCAAGAATAGCGCCGCTATAACCTTCGTGTGTAAGTTCTACGCAACTCTCCGAATCAGCAAATATAACTATGGCACATTTTCTTTTATTTTTCGAGCTTGGATATATCACTCCGTCTATATTTCTCCCATCTGCCGTTTTAAAAATGTGACGAATATATTCCGTGACGATTTGAGTTGGCACATAGTCAACATGGGCACGATCCGTACGTTCAATCGGCTTAGTGAAATCAGAAATAAAGTCGGAGAGAAAGCTCATTTCATCTCTAAGATGTCTCTCATGTTCATCAAATAAACTGGGTATAGAGGATTTTTTGGACAAATCTATTACTATAAGGTCTCGTGTGAGCTTAAATGTTCCACAAATTGCTTTCTTTCTTCTCTGATCGGGTTCATAAGTTTCTTTAATAGCCGTCTCAACATCGAAAGCACCATAAAACATTGATATACCAGCTGGACTCATTCTATTTGCCATGCGCGCAAATTCATTTGGTGGTGATCCTAGTTCCTTTGCAGATGATAGTTCTACTTCGGGATTGACGATCCTAACCCTTTTAATTAGAGTCGAGTTACTAAGTTTTTTCACCATGCCAATTTTATTGAAAATTGATCCAAGGGCATCCAATATATCAACTGGATTCATCTCGTCATGCTGATTTTCATCATAACTAGAATTTTCAGCTTTGAAAAAAACATATCTTGCAGTATTACATACAAAATCTGAAAATTTATGCCAACCATCCATCAGTGTCTCATTTTGCTTCAAAGAAAAAGGATTCTTTTGACACCATTCTTGATTGTATATTGAACTGCATATATCTTCGTATATTTGTCCATCCTTATTTCCAATATCAATTTCGTCGAGTAGTTCCCAAGTATTATATACATCTGCAAACTGCCACCCCCCTTCACGTGATTCATAGGGGAGACATTCATTTGCCGGATGTCCCCATTCATAGCTAATGCTCTCTAATATGTGCTCGATTAATGCGTCCAACTCACAAGCAACAACTTCTGCACCGCTTTCTCGGCAATACGAACAAGTATTGTGAGTTTGATGGTCTTCAATAAATCGCTCTATTCCATACTCATCAAAACAGTTTTTGCATACAGTTATGTCTTCCTTAGAGCTATATCCCTTACTCTGTTGCTCTTCCATAAATCTTTTTGCTATTCCCATATCATTTTGTCCTTTAACATCTGTCAGTTTTCAGAGACTTAAGCGCCTAGCAATAAATCAGCAGATATCCTCGTTTATGTTGGAATTGAAGCCAAATCTGATTCATAGCCAACAGGAACGACTATCACTCCATCGGCAATATCACTTCGAAATCTAATCTGTTCTTGCAAAACAAATAAAGCTGTTTCATTGGATGCCCTTTTTGTTTTAGCACCCAAGGTACCAACTGAATCGAAACATCACTTCTATGTCAAAAAAGCGGTTAGACACAATCCCCCTTTAGTGGCAAACAATTAAACTTGACTTTTCTTTAACAATTCGGCAAAACAACCTTACTGCTTATCAGCAACATTTGATAAACTACAACTTTATTAACTTATCCGTTATTCAATCAAAGATGGACATTCAAAACCTGTCACCCGACGAACTCCAAAAATTAATTAAAGACGCCCAAGCGGAATTAGAAGCTAAACAAGCAGGTATGCGCAAACAAGTCATCACGCAAATTAAAGAACTGGCTGCTTCGATTGGCGTTACTGTTGAAATCACTGATGAAAAGAGATCCAGAAAGGCATCTTCTTCTGTATCTGCTAAATACGCAAACCCTGCTAACTCTTCTGAAACCTGGACTGGTCGTGGCCTGGCTCCGAAATGGATGAAAGCATTAACGGATCAAGGTCGAAATAAAGACGAGTTTTTGATCAACTAAGTCATTGCGCGGATTCTGGCAACGCCAATATTCCGCGCAACTCATTCATAGGTGGTCAGACAATTCTGCGCGGTTGTCCTCTCTTCGGTAAAACTAATGCCCCCGTACTTTGCTGCGCTTACAAGTACATCGGTTTTGATTGTCCGTTAATTCTTGTATCCTGTAGGCACTTAGTTATATTTGGAAAGCCGCCAATAAGGACATATGCCCCGTTTTACAATTGAACCCGACAAGCTTTCCTATCAAACTGGTCGTTGGGCACGACTTTTCGCTTCAAATAACGATTATCACTCGTTCAGCGTAGAAGACGGCAAAATCGAGTTTTTTGGGGCCAACCACATCCATCATATCGAAATCCTAAGCATCGCAGGTGGCGTAATCGTTGAGTCCGGTTGGTTTTGGGATCAGCTCTCCATAACATTGGAAGATGCTCAGTCTTTTCACTTCGGCGGAGTACGTAAAACCGTTTCCAAGCAACTGCAAACGCGACTGAACACCCAGATTCGAGACACTATACAACGCTTTTATCAGCAGTTCGAACCTGCCATAAAACAAGCAGCACAAGAAGCCAATCTACTATTTTTCGGCAACCGTTATATTCGTCGAGCAACCGCACATCAATGGCTAACGGCTCATCAGTGGTTAACAGTCGGCCTCAAACGAAAAGATAGTTACCGTCATTTGACGTCAGAATCTCTGCCAAATTATCACTTGATATTGCCTTTGCTTGAACGCGGACATTCTCAAATCGATTACTTAAATCAGACATTCGTCAATCAACAAGTTGGTGAATGGAAGTCATTCTTCGACAAGGTAGAGACGAACCCGCTGACCGATAATCAGCGCAGAGCTTGCGTTATCGATGAACAGCATAACTTAGTATTAGCAGGCGCTGGGACAGGCAAAACCAGTACGATGATCGGTCGCGCCGGCTATTTGATCAATGCAGGGTTAGCTCAACCAAATCAGATATTGATGTTGGCCTACGCACGAAAAGCTGCCGAGGAAATGGATGAGCGAATAAAGGAAAAACTCGGCATCGATAACTTAACAGTCAAAACCTTTCATAGTCTTGGCAAACACATCATTACTCAGGTCGAGGGAATCGTCCCATCAATCGACAAAATGGCAGAGGATCCTGAATTAAGAACTCGGTTTGTCGATGAGCAGATTCAACGACTTCTGCAAGATGAGCGGTATAAATCCCGTCTGGTCACCTATTTTTTACGATTTTCTTATCCGTATAAAAGTCAGTACGACTTTAAAAGCTTAGGCGAATATAACGCCTACATTCTGGAAAATGACATCCGTACACTCCAAGGCGAGCTGGTCAAAAGCTACGAGGAATGCGAAATCGCCAATTTTCTCTATCGGCAAGGCATCGCTTACCAGTATGAGGCTAATTATCAGGTGAACACATCGGGACCTGATTACAAGGTTTATCAACCGGATTTTTATTTGCCTGAGTACGGAATTTACATCGAGCACTTCGCCGTCAACGAACAAAATCAAACACCGCCATTCATAGAGCAGCAACGCTATCTTGAAGGGATGGCATGGAAGCGCTCTTTACACGAAAAATACAAAACGCCTCTAATCGAAACTTACAGTTACCTCAAACACCAAGGCCGCCTGACTGACGTTTTGAGTGAAAAACTGCTAGCTGCGGATGTTAAATTCAATCCAATTCCCGCAAACGAATTACTGACCAACTTGAAAGGACTGGGGCGCGTCTCTGAGTTCGCCAAATTGATGGCAGATGTTTTGTCGCTATTTAAATCTGCTCACATGGGAATAAAAAACATGGTCGAATTGGCCAAGGTTCATGAGGACCATGAACGCATGTTGGCTGCGGCTTATCTTTTCGAACCGATTTATGAGGCTTACCAGCTTCATTTACGTGATGAGGCAAGTATCGATTTCGAAGACATGATTGGTCGAGCGATCGAGTATGTAGAATCAGGACGATACCGTTCAACTTACCGATATTTATTGGTCGACGAGTTTCAGGATATCTCGGCGAGTCGTGCACGCTTGCTTAAAGCTCTAATGGCACAGAATCGCGAAACCAGTTTGTTTTGCGTTGGCGATGATTGGCAGTCGATTTATCGATTCTCCGGCAGTGACGTGTCACTGACGAAAGAATTCTCGAATCATTTTGGCGCCACTGCAATGAGCATCCTCGATAAAACGTTTCGGTTTAACAACAAAATCGGAGAAGTTGCATCGCGCTTCGTTAGTCAAAACCCGAGTCAACTCAAAAAAAATATCAATAGTCATCGCCAGGTCGAGCATAACGCTATTTCGCTGATTAAAACCAATCAGGAGATACTTGGTATTCATGCAGCGCTAACAAACATCAGTGCCAAATTAACCGAACCAGCAAGCGTTTTACTGCTTGCCCGATTTCATTTCAAAAGGCCTCAGATGGCGGCCCTGAAACGCCAATACCCGCAATTGAAAATCGAGTTTTTGAGCGTTCATGCATCAAAGGGCAAGGAAGCTGATTACGTTGTGGTATTCGGGCTTGAAAAAGGTAAACACGGCTTCCCATCAGAAAAAGCCACTCATCCGCTGTTGGAAATGTTATTACCGAAAAACGAACCATATGAACATGCTGAAGAGCGGCGATTGTTCTATGTGGCATTAACCCGAGCAAGACACCATGTTTATCTGATTACGAACGGCAACAATCCGTCGCCGTTTGTAAGGGAGCTCATCGACAAACGCTACCCCATTTTGCTAGATGAGTTCAAAGGCGAAGGCTTTCAAGATCATGTGGCCAACATCCCATGCCCGAAATGTAAAACTGGATACATGATTCCAAGGGATAGTCGACACGGAAGCTTTTTTGGATGCAACCAATATCCACTCTGCACTCATACCCAACACGCCTGCCAGTGGTGTGGCGGTGGCTTACAAAATAAAGGCCAATTTAGGGTATGCGAAAATCATCGTTGTGATTATGTTGAACCCATTTGCCCCGAATGTGGCGGTACGCTGAGTTTACGCAAAGGTCCTTACGGGGAATTCTGGGGATGTTCAAATTATCGCAAAGGCGCAGAATTTTCTTGTTCTCATAAAGAGAAATTTATTGATTTACAGGCCGCAAAACGGAAAGGATCTCAGTAACCCAAGATTGAATTTCTCATGGCTTAACAGCTAAACTTGCCCGACATTCCCTTAACCTGAACGTTATGACCGAAGAAAAAAGAGTTTCCACCACTCAGTTAGCCAAATTGCGTGGTATTCCCCAAGATCAACTGTTTACCCAATTAAGCAGTCAGGGATTGATAGAGAAGAAGGACGACAAATGGACGTTGACCGATGCTGGTGTTAAAGCTGGCGGCGTTTATCAAACTGGTAAATACGGACAATATGTTGCTTGGCCAGAAAGTTTCGACGTTCACGTTCAGCCCGCCAAAGCAGATGCTCCTAAAATGCTAACAGCAACAGCTCTTGGTCAGCATTTTGAGGTCTCCGCCACAAAAATAAACTACATCCTTTCTGAGTTAGGCTGGATTCAAAAAGGGCTTAAAGGCTGGCTTGTCACCGATCAAGGCAAAAAAATGGGTGCCGAACAGGGTGAAGACAGTCGCTCAGGTATTCCTTACGCCCGCTGGCCAGAAAAGATCCTCAAAATCCGCGCACTGAAGGATAGCGTCGACAATATGAAAGGCGTCGACAAACCTAAAACCGATAGCGACAAAATGGATAGCTTCCGACACAAATTTGAAGCTACCCACCGAGCTACCGATGGTCATTTTGTCCGATCGAAGGCCGAAATGCTGATCGACAACTGGCTCTACATGGCTGAGATCGTTCATGCCTATGAACGTAAACTGCCCATCGAAGAAGAAATGTACTGCGATTTCTATATCCCAACAGGCAAGGTATACATCGAATACTGGGGCTATGATAACGATGAAAAATATCTAGCTCGAAAACAAGAAAAACAGGCTATCTACCAAAAATACAACTTCAACCTTATCGAACTCACAGATCAAGATGTGCTGAATCTGGATGATATTTTGCCGAGGTTATTGTTGAAGTTTGGTGTGCAAGCGTATTGAACTACGATTAACAGTTAATACAGTCCTATACATTTAGGGCTGATCTTTATGTACTAGTGAATTAATCCAAAGCTTGTAGGCAGTAAAAACCGAGCGGATTGATACCGAGTTCACTTAAGAGAAAGGGATTCCAATCTGCTTGGTTCTCACTATGCCAATTTATGTATCAAGGTATATCTTTAAGGACTAGATCGGAAGTAAATATAAGTAAATAGCAAAATATTAATCATAAAAATATTTTACTGAAAATAATAAAAAAACGGAAATAGAATGAAAATAATTTGTCTTAATCCAGAAGGCATAAATAGATACGAAAAAGATGCTAATCAAAAAATGGAACGGGAGTTCAGTTCAAAGTGGAGAGGGTATTCTGCTCTAGAAATGGTGGACATAAGGGAAGGAACAAAGGAAATAGACTTCATATTAGTTACCGAAGATAGATTGATATTGCTAGAACTAAAAAACTGGAATGGAGTAATTCGGTATGAGAATGGGGCATGGATTCATAATAATGAACGAAGATCATCACCCGTAAAAATTAACCAAAATAAAAATAGGTTGTTGGTTAGCGCCCTTAAAAGAAAATTGGATCCGCCGCCATTTGTAGAGAATAGAGTAATCTTATGTGGAAATGCGCGATTAGAAAACTTTAAAGATGAAGAATCAGACTACGTAATAAAGTTAGACGATTTTTTGAAGATAAAAGATGAAAAAACTTATAAAAGGTTTTTTCCTAAAAACACGGCAACAAAAATAAACGATCTAGGTTGGTTTGATAATTTTTTTAACGCAAAAGATGCTGTGTTTAAACCAAGGCAATTTAGCTTTAATAATTATCGTATTGAAGGAGAATCAACCTTTAAGCATCCTCAAGATTTTTATAGAGAATATAGGGCAATTAAAAAGGATGATAAAAACTATCAAGCGCTATTGAGAAGATGGGACTTAATTCAGGTTGGGAATGATGCAGTCACTCAAGAAGAACGTGCAGATATAGTGCTAAGGGAAAACAAAGTTCTTGGATACATTAAATCAATTAAGCCGGAATATAAGGATTATTTTCTTCAGCCATTAACAAGCGCAACAAAAGATGAAGTTACTGCCGATTTCTGTGAACTATATGAATTACCACAGAAGCAACTTAGGTTAAACGAATTTATTCATAAATATAATGAAAAATTAAACTGCCAAGACCGGCTTGATATAATTAAAATAATGATTTCGCATTTTGCGGATTTACACGATATTGATGTTGCACATAGGGATATAAGCGAACATAGTTTGTGGTTTGAAAGATCATCAAAAATAACAATCTCAGGATTTATCACTGCATATT
This sequence comes from Methylomonas sp. LL1, assembly GCF_015711015.1. Lineage (NCBI taxonomy): Bacteria > Pseudomonadati > Pseudomonadota > Gammaproteobacteria > Methylococcales > Methylococcaceae > Methylomonas > Methylomonas sp. LL1. Next base: position 3,678,399 of record NZ_CP064653.1, on the reverse strand, counting down.
TTAGAGAAGTTAAAACAATTGCAGGGCTACGTAATTTTATAAAAGCTGGATTAACAAAGATACCAGAAGATACATTAGGTGATTCCGCATCTGATCCTTTCAAAAGAGATGTGTTTTTGCTAGCTATAGCAGCTTATCTAATCGCGTATGGAAAATACCCAGCACAGGATGAAGAACTATATGTATGGAAAGGTGTTTCAGATGACACATTTAATAAAAAACTAGATGCCTGGTTCGAAAAAGGGATGGAATGGGACGCTAAAGAGCGTTTCAAAAACGCAAGAGAAATGCTCGACTGTCTTAACAAGGCTATTGTCAATGAATATGAAGACATAGATTTAATATACTTTGAAGATCTTAGGGTTGAAAAGGCGCATTACAAACTATATCCGGTACACGAAGAAATAAAAGAATCCTCAAAGTGCGACATTTATACTTCTATTAAGGATAACAAAGAAGTAGTTGTTAAAGTTTGGCATGGAATAAAACCAATAATTAATAGTTCTGCAACCAACTATTATCTATACTTGTTCTTTGAAAAAATAAAAACATTAAAGCAGCTTGGAGAAAAATTCTTCCCGAAAATATTAGATTTTGGCATATCGAACACGGGCACTTATTTTGTACAGGAATTGATAACAGGAGAACATTTGGATGATTATATACAAAATAATCATCTTTCTATTGAAAGCAAAACAGAACTAGCGTTAGAGATAGTTGAAGCTGTGACATATCTTCATACATTAGATCTATTTCATGGGGATTTGCACCCTAAGAATATAATAGTGAACTCATCTGAAGGGATATCTGCATTCATAATTGATACGATAGAGTATTATGAAGGTGATTTAAAACCCCATAACACAGCATATGCACCGACAAGTTACGAAACATGTCAACCTATCGAAATAGACAACTATGCCGTCTGTGCTTTAGTTTGCGATATATTTGGAATAGATAGAAGCATACAGCCTTTAACCGAAGATAATGAATTAGCTAAAAAACTAAAGCATTTTTTAGTTTCGTCACCATATCTTACGATTGACGAAATTACTAAATCTTTAAATGATGTTTTGGTCCCGCCTAAAAAACTGCATTCATATAAGATATCTATTGCTAAATTGAATGCGCCGGAAGAATTATTATCAGACAATGATACATATTATGTTTCTGCCGAGCCTTCTAAAAAATTCACCAATGATCTCATTATATGGGTTACTGGTGTCCGAAAAAAAATAACATTAATTGTCGACAAAAATGATTTTTCACTAAAACGCATCAAACTTGATGAAATAACACATCAAGATTTGCAAAAGACGATACGAAATTCAAATATAACAATTCCAGATTCTGAAATAAAGATAAGTAACGGTGCTGCTGATGATGCAGAGGATCTATTAACTTGCTTAAAGGTATTGGTAAAAATTGAAGATCTTATTGAAGACGAAGTAATTGACGAGGATTCAATAACACCCTCTTCGATTTACTCTTATTCGGAAAACTCTCAGATCGTCAGAACTTCAAAAATTTGGGAAACAGTTTTATCGATGGAAGAAGAAATGCAACCTGAGGTTGAAGTTACAGGGACACATGAAATAATTGGCAATCAATTATTTATCCCGTACACATCTGAAACACTGGATTTTGATAGCAATGATCGCGTGGAAATTTATGTAAATGATAACGAAAACAAACGTAGAATCGGTTATATGAATATTAGGAAATCAGATAATGACATTCTGGTGATCGATGATTATAAAAATTTAGGTCAAGTTAAGCTTGGGGTGAAGCTTAAGTTGTTAAATCAACAGACAAAATCTTCCTATCAGAGAAGGAAATTAGCTTTAGAAAGATTACTAAATCATAAATCAGTAGTAAGAAATTTAATAGATTATTTTGATGCCAGTATTAGCAAAGAAATTGCATTATCCTCGACTGCTATAACTGACGATGAGCTAGATGATTATAATGTGTATGATAATGGTAAACTAATATATGCGCTAAATGCTCAACAACGAATAGCATTTAACAAAATATTTACTTCATCGCCATTAAGTTTGCTACAAGGCCCACCAGGAACAGGAAAAACTGCTTTCATTGCTTCATTTGTTCATTATTTGGTTATAAATGGACATGCTAGGCACATATTATTAGTTAGCCAGTCTCATGAAGCTGTGAACAATGCGATTGAAGGTATAAATGGGCTTTGTGAAAAAACAAAACTTAACTTAGATATAGTACGATTCGGATCAGAAGGCATGCTGTCCGACTCAATAAGGCACTTACATATATCATCTATTCAATACAAATACAGGGAAACATTTAGGGCATCAGTTAAATCCAGAGCAACATCATTAAGCACTAATCTTCAATTACCAAAAGATTTTGTCGAAAATTATTTCGACCTAGAATTTCATTTGGGTTTTTTGCTGAAAGAATTTAATAAAATCGATAAGGAACAGGAAGGCGACCACAAAGGACACCAAATTCAATCAAGATTTTTCAGCATTGCACAAAAGATGTTTAACTATTCTGGCGATCACATAGCGCCGGACGAGCTTTTCCTGTTTTTAAAGAATAGCCTTATCAATAAATACAACATTAACTCATCATTAGCGTTAAAAAAACTTGATCAGGTGTTACAAATTTCATTCGAATGGATTGATGTTCTTGCTATTCAGCGAGGTAATTTTGATGAATTTCTTGCTAAGACAAGGACGCTAGTTTGTGGAACATGTGTCGGGATTGGTCAATGGCACATGGGTATTGCAAACAACCAATACGATTGGGTAATAGTTGATGAAGCTGCCCGCGCAACGGCAAGTGAATTGGCTATAGCTATGCAAACCGGTAAGCGCATATTACTTGTCGGCGATCATTTGCAATTACCGCCACAATACAATCCACAGGACTTGCTAAAGCACGTTTCCCATCGCTTATCTGTTGATGAACAGTTAATAAGAAAAAGCGATTTTGAAAGAGCGTTTCAGTCCGAATATGGAAATACTATAGGAGTCACGCTAACGACACAATATCGTATGGCATCAGCGATAGGGGCTATGGTTTCTTCTTGCTTTTACAAAAATGAACTTAAGACAGGGCGAGGTGAGCCAAGTGCGTACTATCAATATTTGCCTGTCCCATTTGACAAAGCACAGGTCATTTGGATGGATACCAGCTCAGAAGGGGCGAAGTCTCATGAAACAACAGTAAAAAATTCTGGCTGTTATAATACATATGAAGTAGATGTTATTCTGACGATTTTAAAAGATATATCTAATAACGAGGATTTTTTATTAAATATTAATAACGATTTACATGACTCAGAAAAGCTGGTGGGCATAATCTGCATGTATGCCGAACAAAAACGATCTATTATTAAGAAAATAATTGAATCAGACACCATTGGAAGTGAATTTAAAAAATTAATTAAAGTAGATACAGTTGATAGCTATCAGGGTAAAGAAAATCAGATAATTATACTTTCACTTACACGCAATAATCCTCAATATAAACAAGGTTTCTTGAACGATTATCAACGCATAAATGTGGCCTTATCTAGAGCTAAAAATAGGTTAATAATTGTAGGCGCTTCCAAAATTTGGGAGCATGAAAAAAATAGGACTTCTGCACTTGGCTCTGCTCTGAACTTCATCAACGAACACAAAAGCTCTAATGAGTATTTAGTTTATGACACAAAACAATACATCGATTCAAGAAGTTAAATTTTTAATTAATCAAATAACTTACTCATTACCGTGCCAATCTTTTGAAATTGATTATTCATTTACAAAACAAGAGCGTTTACCGGTAGTTACAGAGTTCGTCATCCGACTTATTTATGTGTGCAATGCTATTTCTATAGCTCAAATACAAGAGTATTTTGGATTTAGCTTAAAAGAAACAGAGGTTTTGATACAAAGTCTAATCTCTGAGCGGCTTGTATTATTTAATGATGACCATGAGTTAGAATTAACTGAATACGCAAAATCAAAGTTTTCTGAAAGCTCAGATGATTATCCGCGTTTTTTTAAGATAGAAAACAAAATTGATAATGTTTCTTTTAATCTAGTCAGTTTTACTCCTATTGATCCCACAAAACCACGATCAAATGCGCTTTCTATCACCCTTAAAGAAAAAGATGAGCATATCTCAAAGAGCAAATTTTTTGCAGAAAAATCTTTTGAAAGCCATTTTTATAAAATTGCTAAGGGCAAGCAAAATGATTTACCTGAACTATACAAAATTACTAGCGTAAAAACCAAGTCTCGTTATAACGCAGCTTTGCCTCTTGATTTTTATTTAAAAATTGATGAAGACTGCGTTGATATTTATAATTCTCAAGACACAGAAGAATTAATTAAGAGTGATGATGAAATCTATAAATCTATTATAGAAACCCTTTCTATCAGGAATGATTCATTTCACAATTTTAATGATCAAAATAAATATTTTATGGAGTACATAAAATTATTTAAAGACAGGGTTTTAAATAATAAGCTCGGCAGTAGAAACACACTCGATGTTCTGTCCTACCTTCAAGATGTACACATTAACAATATCTCTAATTACGGCGCTAACACCCAACCGATCATTGGTAATATTTATTGCAAAGATCGTGAAACAGAATCTAATTATCATACGTTAATATCAAAGCTATCAAAGTTTAAAAAACACAGCATGTCGATATGTTGGCTTGCCCCCGAATACAGCTTATACGGGCGAACTTCGGTTTTTGGCGACTTTATTAAGTCGGTAAAAAACACTAATAAAGGAAGTGAAATAAAATTACTCGTTCCAATAGAAGACCAGCAACAATCTACTGTTTTTACAAACAGTTTTGACACATACGGTTACACCCAGCCGTTGTTAAATGGACAATTAGAAATATTTTTGTATGCCCCATACTTTGTAGGCGTGGTTTTTCACTATTTTTATCCTTCGAATTTTTCGTCTATTCCAATACCTATTGGATTTTTATCAGAGGATCATGCCCTTGTAGAATCCGCCCGAAAACTTATTTTTGAACATCTACACTCTAATAAAAGATACCAGGGGAAGCTGGGTAAAAATAAAAATCATGCAAATATTTTTAAAAATGATTTCAGTTTTCTTGATTTTTCATCTGTACAAGAGTAGCGATTATCACGTGCGGCGAATATCTGTCAAAGTATAAATATAATAACTTTTTCCGATGTATCCTTTTATTCTGCGATCTCTTTCTGGCATATTGCCATGGCGTTGTTACATGCTTAATATTTAATTTCGATAGCTCGATTCTTTTCACTATCGAAACTACGAACACTACGAAGAAATAAATGGACCATACCACCCACAACAAAATTGTCAGCTTCATCTGGTCAATTGCCGATGACTGCCTTCGAGATGTCTTCGTCCGAGGCAAATACCGTGACGTAATCCTACCGATGTTCGTACTGCGTCGCTTGGATTGCTTGTTAGAGCCTACCAAGGAAGCCGTTCTTGAAGAAGTGCGTTTTCAACTTGAAGATGCCGGCATGACCGATCTGGATTCTATTGGTTTACGCGATGCATCCGGCTATGTGTTTTACAACACTTCCCGCTTTACCCTGAAGACATTACTCGGCAACCATTCCCAACTGGAAGCGAACCTAAAGAATTACCTCGACGGTTTTTCTGATAACGTTAAAGAGATCATCGACAAATTCGATTTGCGAAACCAAATCCGAAAAATGGCTCAATCGGATGTACTGCATGATGTAATCGAAAAATTCGTTTCCGAAGAACTCAACCTCAGCCCTGACGAACGCAAAGGCCCTGATGGTCGTACTCAGCCAGGTTTATCGAACTTGGGGATGGGCTATGTCTTCGAAGAGCTCATCCGTAAATTCAACGAAGAAAACAACGAAGAAGCCGGCGAACACTTTACCCCGCGTGAAGTGATCAAACTAATGACCAATCTGGTGTTCATTCCGGTCAAGGATCACCTGCCTAATCCACTGACTATCTATGATCCTGCCTGTGGTAGTGGTGGCATGCTCACTGAGTCTCAAGATTTCATTACCGATCCTGAAGGAGAAATCAAAGCCAAAGTTGGCGTGTTTCTGTATGGCAAAGAGGTCAATCCCGAAACCTACGCAATTTGTAAATCGGACATGATGATTAAGGGTAACGACCCAGAAAACATCCTGTTCGGATCGACACTCCAAACCAATGACTTTGCGAACAAGCGTTTTGATTTCATGCTCACGAATCCCCCATACGGCAAGTCGTGGAAAACCGAGCAAAAGTACATTGTTGAAGGTAAAGAAGTACAAGATCACCGTTTTCAGGTCAACCTGAGCGATTACACTGGAGAAAACTACGACTTCTATCCTGCAATTCCTCGATCGTCAGATGGCCAATTGTTGTTCCTGATGGAAATGGTCGACAAGATGAAACGTAAGACCGACAGCCCATTGGGTTCTCGCATTGCATCGGTACACAACGGCTCGTCTTTATTTACTGGTGACGCCGGCAGTGGCGAAAGTAATATTCGCCGTCACATCATTGAAAGTGACTATCTGGAAGCCATTATTCAGTTGCCCAACAACCTGTTCTATAACACCGGCATCACCACTTACGTTTGGATATTGTCCAATCACAAAGCTGAGCAGCGTCGTGGCAGAGTGCAATTGATCGATGCATCCAGCCTATATCAAAAACTACGTAAAAGCCTGGGGGCAAAAAACTGCGAATTGAGTGACTTGCACATCAAACAGATAACCCAGCTTTACCTGAGCATGTCCAATGATGGCATTTCCAAAGTGTTCGACAATCGCGATTTCGGTTACTACAAAGTTACTATAGAAAGGCCATTGCGGCTAGCGGCCCAATTCAGTCCAGAACGTATCACCACTTTGCGCTTTATGCCTGGGTTGCAGGACATCATGGAATGGGTGTATGGCAAATACGGCGACGAGGTTTACACCAACCTGAAAGCACATATCACTACCATTGAGGCACACCTAGATCGTGAAGAAATTAGTTTGTCGCCGAAAAACCGGAAGGAGTTACTGTCGGAAATCTCTTGGAAGGCGCAATTGGCCATCATGCAAACGGCCCAACAACTGGCTGATCAAATTGGCGGCGACGAATACCTGGATTTCAACAAATTTGAAGCTTTGGTGGATGACTCCATCAAGTATCTAAAGCTGAAACTGTCTGCGCCAGAGCGCAAGCAAATCCTGAATGCTATCAGTTGGCGTGATGAGCGCGCCGCCAAGGTCATCAAAAAGCTCCATAAGCTGAGTAGTGCAAAACAGCAAGAGCTAACGGAACAATTTAAAACCACGACTGACAAACTGGCCAACCATGGTTACTGGCCTACCGATAAAACTGGTGAATACCTGGAATACGAGGCCGACAGCGAACTGCGCGACACCGAGAACGTGCCACTGACAACCAGCACCGAGCCTTCGGCATCCAATGTAATTCACGACTATTTCATCCGCGAAGTCTATCCGTACATCGACGATGCCTGGATCGCTCTCGACAAAACCGTAATCGGTTACGAGATCAGTTTCAATAAATATTTCTACCAGCATAAGCCGTTGCGTGGCCTACAAGAAGTGACCAAAGAGATTCTGTCCTTGGAAGCGGAAACCGATGGATTGGTGAAACAATTGGTCAGCTTTGTAGGGACTCAGTGATGCGGCGGCATGAAAGTTACAAGTCCAGCGGCGAAAAATGGCTTGGCGATGTACCGAGTCATTGGGAGATTCTCCCTTTCAAAGCCTTATTCACTATGAGCAATGAGAAAAACGACAAAGACATAATCGGCGAAATGCTCTCAGTTTCTGGCTATCGAGGTATTGAAGTAAAGCAATACGAGTTTGAAGAACAAAAACGAACGGATAAAGAGCTTAAGGACTATAGAGTTGTTCGTCCAGGGCAATTAGTAGTGAATACGATGTGGCTTAACTATGCTGGGCTTGGAGTTAGTAGTCATGAAGGATATGTTAGTCCTGCCTATCGTTCATATTGGCTCGACTCTCGCTTACGACCTCAATACGCACATTACTTATTAAGGTCTCATCCTTACATCCAGGGGTACACTGGTCAGATGCAAGGCATCAGGCCCAACTCGTTACAAATCAAGAATAGTGATTTCAACAAGATTCCGGTGCTAATACCACCTCATTCCGAACAAGATCGCATCGTCAACTTCCTCGACCAGAAAACCGCTGAAATCGATGCCGCGATTGCCAAAAAGCAACGGCTGATTGAATTACTGCAAGAGCAGAAAAGCATCCTGATCAATCAAGCCGTTACTCTCGGTCTGAACCCGAATGTGGCTATGCGCGATAGCGGGATAGAATGGATTGGAGAAGTGCCTGCACATTGGGAAATTGCCGCAAACCGACGCTTTATAAAAAAGATAGTTCAAGGCTCTAGTCCCGCAATTGATAATCTTAACGATGAAAGTGGGTTCGCTGTTGCCAAGATCAGTGTCGTAAAAGCTGGTCAGTATATTGATGGCGAAGTTAAACCCATACCTCGAAAACTGTACCGTATGGAATACCAAATTAGGGCTGGCGACTTCTTACTGACTCGCGGAAACACCCCAGAATTGGTAGCGGATGTTTGTTATGTAGAAAACAGCCCTTCTTCTCCAGTTATGCTTTCGGATTTAATTTACCGATTAACTTTTAATGCTGAAAAAGTTGATGGTCGATACATGAGGTATTTTTTCCAATGTCCAATCATTCGTAACCAAGTGCGTATTAATGCTCGTGGTTCCAGTTCAACAATGGTTAAGGTAAGCCAAGAGCATATTAAGTCGTGGATTGTTATTTGTCCCCCAATATATGAACAAGTAGCGATTGCAAACTACCTGTCAGAACTAGAATCTAAAATTAACGAGGTAATCCGAATGACGACTAATCAAATAGATAAACTTGTCGAATTCAGAGTCGGTGTGGTTTCCATGGCAGTTACAGGTTTTTACAGGATTTAGAATGGTCAGCCAAACCAACGAAGCCGCCCTCGAAACACACATCGAAAACACCCTTACCAAAGATGGCTACCTGACCGGCAATCCTTCCGATTTCGACCGCGAGTTTGCTATCGACGCCAAGCTGTTTTGGCAGTTTCTCGAAGCAACTCAACCTGAAGAGTTAGCCAAGCTAAAAGACCGTCCCAATTGGAAACGGCTGGTGTTGGAACGACTGAACAAGAAGATCAAGAAAGACAGCTTGCTGTCAGTCTTGAAAAAAGGCTTGGATATCGACGACACTCATTTCAGATTACTTTACAGGCTGCCATACAACGACCTCAATCCAGAAGTCTTAGCCAATTTTGAAACCAACCGTTTTAGTGTCACCCGCCAGGTGCATTACAGTGAAACCGATGGCTTGAAGTCGGTAGATATGGTGTTATTCGTCAACGGACTGGCCATCGCTACCTTGGAGCTAAAAAATCCATGGACCGGCCAAACCGTTTATCACGCCATCAAACAATATCGCACCGACCGCAACCCCAAGGAACCATTGTTCGAGTTCGGGCGCTGTCTGGTGCATTTTGCCGTCGATCCCGACGAAGCCTATATGTGCACACAATTGGCCGGCAACGACAGCAACTTTCTGCCGTTCAACAAAGGCTTCAATTTCGGTAAAGGCAACCCTGTAAATCCCAGCGGCCATAAAACGGCTTACCTATGGCAAGACATTCTTTCCCGCCATAGTATGACGAATATCATTGAGCAATTTGCCAAGTTCACCGTCGAGAAAGATAAGAAAACCGGAAAAGAAAAGAAGGCGCTGTTTTTCCCGCGATATCACCAACTCAATGTAGTGCGTGGCGTTTTGCTTGATGCCAAGCAAAACGGCATTGGCCAGACATACTTAATCCAGCATTCCGCTGGTTCAGGCAAATCCAATTCCATAACGTGGTTAGCGTACCAGTTGGTCGAGTTATACGATCTTACAGGTAGTAAAAATATCTTTGACTCAGTAATAGTCGTCACCGACCGCAAGGTACTGGACGGTCAGCTTAGAGACAACATCAAGCTATTCTCAGAAGTCAAAAACATCGTCGCCCATTGCGAAAGCGCAGCTGAACTAAAAGCACATCTTGAACTGGGCAAAAAGGTCATCATCACGACTGTACAAAAATTCCCTGTCATTTACACCGCTGTCTGCGATCTGACCGACCGAAATTTTGCTGTCATAATCGATGAAGCACACTCGTCACAATCTGGCAGCGCATCTGACAAGTTAAACATCACCTTGGGCGCAGATGAGGAAGAAGTCCCAGAAGATTTACAGGACAAAATTCTGGCTGCCATGAAAGATCGAAAGATGAGCAGAAATGCCAGCTACTTTGCCTTTACCGCCACACCTAAACCTCAAACGTTAGAAAAATTTGGCCGTGAAGGTACTGATGGTAAATTTTATCCATTCCATCTGTACTCAATGAAACAAGCCATCGAAGAGCAATTCATTCTCGATGTACTGGCTAATTACACCACCTACAAAAGCTACTACGAAGTACAAAAATCCATCATAGAAAACCCTTTATTTAATACCGCCAAAGCGCAAAAAAAGCTGAAGGCATATGTTGAAGCCAGCCCAAATACTATCGAAGTAAAAGCCAAAATTATGGTCGATCACTTCATGCACAATGTCTGGCAAGCCAAAAAGCTAAAAGGCAAGGCCAAGGCCATGGTTGTCACTCGTAACATCGAATGCGCAATCCGGTACTTCTTTGCGATTCGCTCCGCCTTAAAGGAAAACAATGCTCCATTTAAAGCTCTAGTGGCTTTTTCAGGCGACAAGACAGTAGATGGAATTAAATATACCGAAGACGGTATCAACGGCATATCCGCCCGCGACTTACCGGATGAATTCGAGAAAGACGACTACAAAATATTAGTCGTAGCCAACAAATACTTAACCGGCTTCGACGAACCCATGCTTCACACCATGTACGTCGACAAAAAATTACAAGGCGTACTAGCCGTGCAAGCTTTATCACGACTAAATCGCTGTAACTGGAAACTGGGCAAGACCGATACCTTTGTCTTGGACTTCTACAATTCAGTCGATGACATCAAATCCGCCTTTGATCCATTCTATACAGCCACCACACTTAGCCAGGCAACTGACGTCAATGTACTGCATGATTTGAAGGATTCAATAGATGATTTCGGCATCTATGAATGGAGTGAAGTCACCGACTTCAATGACAAGTTTTTTGCCGGTGTCGATGCTGAACAACTACATCCCATCATCGATACAGTTGTTGCCCGCTTTGATACCGATCTGGACGACGAACATCGTATCGATTTCAAGATAAAGGCCAAACAGTTCGTCAAAATATACGCTCAAGTCGCAGCCATCATCCCATTCAATAATGTGAACTGGGAAATGCTGTATTGGTTTTTAAAATTTCTGATACCCAAGCTCAAAGTCAAAGACCCAGACCAAGACAAACTGGACGAATTACTCAACAGCGTTGATTTATCTACCTACGGGTTGGAACGTTCCAAGCTGAATGTTCCAATCGGCCTGGACGCCAGTGAAACAGAGCTGGAACCCCAAAATCCCAATCTACGAGGTTATTTCCCTGGCGGCGAAGAAAAAGACCCGCTGGACGAGATTATCAAAGCCTTTAATGAACGTTATTTTGCCGGCTGGGAAGCCACACCGGAAGAGCAAAAGATTAAATTTATCAATATCGCCAAGCATGTCGTGGAACACGCAGACTACAAGGCTCAGGTCGAGGACAACCCTGATGTCCAAAATCGACAACTGGCTCTGGAAAAGTTAATCCAGAACGCCATCAGTATCGAGCGAAAGCGAGAACTAGATTTATATAAGCGCTATGCGTCTGACCCAGATTTCAAGCGGGCGTTTGACGCGAGTGTGGCGAGAATACTAGCTTCTGCAAGTAACGTAATTCAATCTAGCAACTTCACATCGTTATAATTATTTCTTTAAATCCACTTACCTAAAACTCAAAGATGCTTGACCTTATAAAAAACAAAGTAGCCGCGTTATTTGCCAATAACCGATCCGAAGATTGCTATATAAAATATATATCTCCTGAAATTGGGAAAGATTATTCCGGCACTGTTTTGTATGTTGTAGACGGTGGAGCTTTAGTTGAGATACATAATTCGCATGGTTATTTGGATATTAAAAATATTGCCTGGGAAAGAGTACGTAATGCTTTTGAATATTTATCAGTTGGTCAAACTATCCAAGTTAAAGTTCTTTCGTACGATGAAGAAAGCGATTTATTTAGGTTGGGTATGAAGCAATTGATCCCTGATACATGGCTAGAACTCAGCAAACAGTATCCCGTCGGAACATCTGTAACTGGAAAAATCATTGGCATTAAAGAGCGATATGGTTGTCATATTGAAATTGTAGATGGATATTCAGGCTCGTTATACTTTAAAGATATCCATTGCGACAAACCATACGAAGAGAAATGTGACATGCTCAAGTATGGTGATGAAGTAGTGGTAAAAATAAATGACATCGACTTTGAAAGAAGACGTGTTTATTTTGAGATGGATCAATAATCTAGGTATTAGAAATCTTCGTATCAGCCTACTTTAGAAAAAATATCTAATGGCAAGGTTTTACGAAATCGAACCGACCCTTGAGAACTACTGGCGATCAATCATACTGTTCGGCCGAAACGTCGCCTCTTACAAATTCGCGCTCGCCAAAGCCTTATATGATTTGAAGGGTTCGGGTGAAACTGTTATAACGTTGGATAAGTTGGCCGAGCCTTATTCCAAGCATATAGCTCAACATTTGGTCATCTGCGACAAGCAAGGTACATCTGAAAACAGTCGATTCTTGAATGCCTGTAGAGAATTTAATGCCCGCCAAATAACCAAAGATCAGTTAATCGAAACGACCGTAAGGTTAGGCTTTAACAACGTAATCGACGCATTCCATAATGTCCATAATCAAGAAGTCCCAACCCGATTCTTTGTTGATGAACGTAAATCAAAGAATGGCATTGTTTTAACGGATGCGTTTTTTCAACTGGCAGAGAACTTTCAATATGAAAGTCTCAAAGACGAAACGGAAGCCCGATGGCGTTTAGTCGAAACAGCGTGGGAGCTTAATCTGCCCAAACACCTTATTCAAATTGATTATAAGGAAGACACCAAAGAACTATTGGCAGACAATAAACTGCGTAGAGTATCAGTTACATCTGCCAGACCATCACTCAACGGCTATCAAAAAGGCAAATGTTTTTACTGCTTTCGCGAAATCTCCATCAATCAAGGCCACCCCGATTTCGCCGATGTAGACCATTTTTTTCCACACCTGCTACGGCAATGTGATCCAGATAAACCGGTAAACGGAGTAGCCAACCTTGTACTATCCTGCACCGATTGCAATCGAGGCGCGAACGGCAAATTCCAAAATCTCCCTTCAATCGATTTACTGGAACGCCTTTACAACCGCAACGAATACTTGATTACCAGTCATCACCCTCTTCGAGAAACCCTGATCGCCCAGACCGGTTACACAAGCGATAAACGGCGAGATTATCTTCAAGACGCTTACAACTGCTCATCACTTTATTATGGCGTCACCAAGAAATGGCAGCCGGCAAAACAAGGTAGCGCTATTTTTTGATCACAAAGTTATTCCAGACTAAACCTCTGCTATTATCAGCCACTGACTCATTGATTAACACTGCGCACTTTCGGTTGGTAAAAAACTCCAGAAAGTCATCGACTGCTATTGGGTTATAAAGCTTTCCTTTTTCCCTATTATCTTGCTGATTGGTACCCCTAAATGATGCAATCAGAACACCATTTTCGGCTAACAAGGAAAATAACCGCGCACATGAAGCCATAAAATCAGCATCGTTTAAGTGCATCAATACCGCTGAACATAAAATATTGTCGAACGCTGCCTCTCCCTGTGTTTCGAGGTTCGGAAGATAATCAAGAATGAAATCTACCTCTGGATACAAAGATCGAGCGTAGGTCAACATACTGTCCGAAGCATCGGTACCAATCGCTTGATACCCTTGTTGACATAACCAATTGGTATCTCGGCCTATTCCGCAGCCAACATCTAGCGTCTTGCCGTCTTGGATAAAGAATTGTTTCGCTAACTCGTATATACGCTCAGGCACGAGAGTTGAGTGAAGCTGGGCAATGCTTGCCGCTTCTTTATCGTATGTTTCTATTGTTTGCTGGTCCATAAATTGTTTAGCAGATGTAAATTAGCGATGGAAATGTCGCCTTGCAAAATGCACTAAGAAGCACCTGTCCCTTGTGACGAGTTCAATCAGTACACGAACTCTTCACTCCAACGCTAATACTATGGCACGGTAATTGTTAATTTCAATGTTTTCTGCTGGCCGGCAATACTCTTACCGTCTAGGAATATATTAGCCCGCGAGTTGATACATTAACATCGCCGCAATTGCTTTCTGATTGCTGATAACAGATACTAGGAATGGCCTAAAGTTAGGTCGTGCTGGGATGATAGGGATCAATCTGGGATTTTTGGGGCATGAAAGAAAGCAATCAACTACTTATCGACCTGCTGGACTATATAGAGCAAGTAGAAAAGCTAAACAGGAAACCAGTCTACACCGTTCCAAGCGACATTTTTGAAGCCAGCCAATCCGATCTCAAAGGGCTTCCAGGCATTGATTTCAACATCCAATCCGAACACGACGATGTTTGGCTTCGTATCACCCGCTTGAAAGAAACACCCGCCCCTGAGCCGAGCGATGCATTAAAACCTTGGGTGATCATCTCCAAGTCTCCAGACAAGACGCCAATACTCAAGGACGAATATGCCGTCTACGAAAACAAAGTTGAAGTTGGTGTCGAAACGCTTGAACAACATCCCGAAATTCAAGTTGAGTTTGATAGCTATATCAACACCCGCTGGGAGCCATGGTCTTTCTCGGAAAAGCCACGCCGTAAAACCATCAGTTTTTACAATAAATTATTCGCGGTTCAGCAAACGATATCTTCCGATAGTACCGACTCACCGATAGAGATCGCTTGGGGAATCGGTTGTGCTGTCTGGTCGGCGCCAGAGAGCAACAGGTCGATTAAGTACCCATTGGTAACGCAAACCTGCGAGATTTACCTTAATCCAAAAACCTTTGATATTGAAATTCGGCCGCGCGATTTAGATCCCAGATTGGAACTGAGTTGTTACGAGGACCAGGAAAACCACGGCGTCAGACCCTTAGTTGAGTTCTGGAAAAGTGTCAACGAGAATGCTGCGGATCGTGTAAATCCATTTGAGGCATCAACTTTTGAAGGCGTTTTGAAAGCGGCTGTTTTACATCTTGATGCCAATGGGAGTTATCTTGAAAATCAACCTGAACCCAATTTACCAACACCTACCGACAAGCTGATCATTACCGATACTTGGGTGTTATTTGGCAGAAAACGCTCTGAACATATTTTCATCCAAGATATCGAAAGGCTGAAGAAAAATATCTCAGATGACATCAAAATACCGGCTGTTATCGAAGGTTTTGTCAAAACAGGCGATTCTGTTGTTAAACCCCGAGAATCGGTAGCTTTCAGAGGGTTATCCTGTAGTGACGCAAGGCATGGGCTGAAAGAGCTCTATTTTCCGATGCCTTACAACGATGAGCAGGTTTCAATTATCGAAAAGCTTGAAACCAATGATGGCGTTGTCGTTCAAGGCCCGCCAGGAACAGGCAAGACACACACGATTGCGAATGTGATTTGCCATTACCTCGCTCAAGGCAAAAGTGTCTTGGTCACAGCGTCGGGTGAATCAGCTTTGTCTGTTCTTCAGGAAAAACTGCCACCGCAAATCAAGCCATTAAGCGTGGCGCTACTCACCGATGAGCGTGATGGCAGAAGACAATTTGAATATTCCATTCAAGAGATAGCCAGCAGCGTTAATAGCTTAAATCCCACTCAATCTCATCACACCATCCAGCATTTAGAAGAGCAATTGAATGGGCTGCACGCCAAAATTGCGTCCGTAGATCAAGCGATTAATAGCTTTGCCGAAAAGCACATGAAACACTATCCGTTTCATGGCAAAGAGGTTTTGTGTGCTGAATTAGCTAAGTTCGTACTGGATAACCAGGACAATTATGACTGGTTAGAGGATGAGATTAATTCAAAGCACAACACGCTTAGATTCAGCGACGATGATATCAAATCTTTAAGGAAATCACGGGCTGATGTCGCCGGTGACATCATCTATCTTGATCATTCATTGCCGGTTTGCGATGCATTTCCAGAATGGTCAAATTTATCCTATTTGCATAATGATTTAGTCAGAGCCAGCAATTTCAAGGATAAAGTGGATAGTGGCTGCGTCATACCGCTTTCTGATGCCACTCATGAGACCTTTGAAGAAGCCAAAAAACTACTTGAATTCCTAAATAAAAGGCATGTGCTTGAGGAAAAGGTTGAGCAAGCAGCCATTACCTGGTCATCTCGCCTGCGCGCAAAATTCATAGCTGTCGATGAAGATGCTGCCATCACGCATCTATTATCGCTTTGTGACGAGATCGGTAACCTGGATTCAATTCGTAAAACGAATTTATCGCATGCAGTTGCTTTTGCTGATGACTCAGAGCTCAACGAAGACTTTATGCAAGCGATTCAACGCTTATCGCAGGGAAAAAGCCCATTCAAATTTTTTGGTTCCAAGGAAATTAAACAGCTTTTGGTAAAAGTTACCGTTATGGGGCTTAATCCAAAACATGATAACCAAGAGGCCTGGCAGGCTGTCGTTGTTCACGCCGAATATTTATTAAACGCCAGAAAATTACTTTCGCGCTGGAATGTCATTGGAAGGGAAATTGGTCTTGATTCTGTCGATGACAACTTAGATGATGCGTTTAGGCTTTTAGCGCGGCACAAAGATCATATTGATGATATTAAGAAATTATCCGTTGAATTTGATCGGCCTCTCAGTGAAAAAATTTCACGCGTATTTGGCCATGCAGTCATAGGAACAAAAAACATCGATCTCAAGCAACAGGTGGAAGCCATAACGTTGAGCCTTTCACAGCATCTTGATCGCGATCGATTCACCTATGCCCATCAGCAAGCGACAGCACTTTTCAAAAAGATTGAAGGGCACTCAGGCGCTATTGTTGATGACATTTTACAATTTCTACATGCATCGCTTGGGCATCCAGATCGTGACGAAATAACCCTTCGCGAGACATGGTATGCATTGATGAGCGAATTGAATCGGTTGAATAGTCTTCAGCCAGCATTACGTGAAATTCAGAGGGTATCGGTTCTTTTAACTGAATCTGGCGCCACAAAATGGGCGCATGCCGTCATATCGACACCATTTCAAGACTATGAACGTTTAACTGCGGCGGATTGGCTGGAAGCTTGGAACTGGCGGGCGGCAAAAACGTTTATCGAACACATCGATGGCCACCAAAAGCTCAAAAAGTTATTTGACGAAAGGCATTCGCTCGAAAAAACGTTATCAAAAACCTATCAAGAATTGATCGCTGAAAAAACTTGGTTAGGCGTTTATAACAATTCGCCAAATGACATTAGGCAGGCACTGCAAGCGTACCTCAATGCTATTCAGTCGATGGGCTCAGGCAATGGTATCAGAGCGGTTCGCTTTAGGCAGGATGCTCGCGCTGCCATGCAGCGAGCTTATAAAGCCGTGCCGTGCTGGATTCTACCCCAGTGGCGAGTATCAGAGACAATTCCACCTGAAGTGGGTTTATTTGATTTGGTCGTTATCGATGAGGCCTCACAATCCGATATTTGGGCATTACCAGCCTTACTGCGGGGAAAGAAGCTATTGGTCGTCGGTGACCATAAGCAGGTGTCGCCTTCAACCGTTGGAACCAAGGAAGTTAAAATTCAGGAATTGAGAGACCGGTTCCTCAGAGATCAGCCGCATGGCTCGGAGATGACGCCAGGTAAATCAATTTACGATTTGGCACGAGTGGTCTTCGCTGGAAACTCAGTAATGCTGAAAGAGCATTTCAGGTGTGTTCACGCCATCATCGAATTTTCAAATCGCGAATTTTACGATGGTCAAATCAAGCCATTGCGTGTACCCAAAAGCTCAGAGCGCCTTGACCCACCATTGATTGATGTCATGGTTATTGGCGGCTACCGGAAAGGCGATAACAACCCGCCAGAGGCTCGAGCGATTGTGAATGAAATCAAAGAAATCATCGCTGATCCAGAAATGGCTGGCAGGACTATTGGGGTTGTGACTTTGTTAGGAAACGAACAGGCCAATCACATATGGAATTTGATTAATACTGAAATTTCGCAAGCTGAAATCGTTGAACGGATGATCTCGGTGGGCGCGCCACCAGTATTCCAAGGACGTGAACGCGACATCATGCTGGTATCAAATGTGTTGGCTAAAGGTGATAAATCGGCCGCCAATCGCCTGGAAATTGAGCAGCGGTTTAACGTTGCGCTTTCGCGTGCTCGCGATCGTATGTATCTGTTTCGTTCGATCGATGAAAATGAGTTGAAGCCTGATAGTTTAACTGCCAAGGTTTTTCGCCATTTTAAACAACCATTCATTCAAGACGCCAAACAGGTATCGTCGCTACGAGAATTGTGTGAATCGGATTTTGAGCGCGAAATTTTTGATCTATTGGTCGAGCGAAATTATCGAGTCAAACCACAGGTTCGCTGTGGCGCATATCGCATTGATTTTGTCGTTGAAGGTTCGGAAGGTCGAAGACTGGCTGTTGAATGTGATGGTGATAAATTCCATGGCCCAGGCCAATGGATGAATGACATGACCAGGCAGCGTGTTCTTGAACGGGCCGGCTGGACTTTCTGGCGATGCTTTGCGTCCAGTTTCGTCATGCGTAGACAAGAAGTATTCGATGATTTATTGAATACTCTCTACAAAATGGGAATTGATCCATTGGGTTCGGAATCTGTTGATAATTCCCAATGGGTTTGCTCGAAAGTTGTCGATCCATACCAAGTCATCAATGTTGTTGAAGAGGATGAATCAGAAGAATTAGCGTTTGAGGTCAAGGAAGATAGCGTTGAAACAAAACGTCAAATTACTCCCCAAAATGAAGATCTCTTTGCTGACAATATCATTGAAGACGCTATTGAGTCTGCTGAACATCGAAAGCTAGACATCATTGAATTGTCTGAAATTCAAGAAGCAATTCTCACCGTACTTGCAAATTGCCCGAATCAGTCATGCACAATCGAGTCAATTGGCACTAGGGTGCTCAAACAACTCGAAATAATTACCCGAGGTAAACCACGGGTTGAGTTTGAAAAGAAAGTATCAAAAGCACTCGGATCTTTGATTAGAAAAAATAAAGTCGAGAAATACAAAGCCAAAAACGAGCGTATTAGGCTTCAGGATAGCATCTAACCGCAATCTTTCATCAATGATTGTTTACCCAAATCCTATGTGAAGAAGGGCTTATTAACAGCGGCTGCGTTTTGGTGAGATTAAAATTCGAGACCTATATCGGATGCGAGCAAACGCAGTCAGCGATATGTTTCAGACCAAGTTGAAAGCGGTCCATCACACCATGTGTCGGACCTTCTGGCTAGCAGCTGATCACAACACAGTTTATCAGTTGAGATGGTTGCTTTTATTAAATGGCATGAGCCGCACTCAGCACACTATGCCGGTCTTCGCAGTAAAACGTTACTTTTTGACGGGTCGCCTAGACTAACTAGATGATTGTGGCTACCATGCAACCAAATTTGTGAATTGTTGAAAATAGACGGGGAGCTTTACTAAATGGAAATCATCAATGCAATTGCGCATAAAATTATTAAGGACAAGCAAGAAAGTGGCAAACCACAAGTTGAAGCAGTAATTCAATATCGAGACGATATCTTTGATTCCGAAAACCAAAAAGTAATAACATTAATAGAATCTATTTTAAAAATTTATAAAACAGGAAAAACATTTGGGTCATTTAATAGGGATGTTAACAATCACCCATTTCAGTCATGGGTCAAAGAAATAAACAAAGATGACTATTCAAAAGAAGTGTTTATTGAGTTATCGCGTAAAGCAGTAAATAGACTCAAAATTGAGATTGAAAAGGAAAACTTTGCAACAGGTGGATACCTTGTTTTTGCTCATTACATCAACAACAATGGACCATATTACCTAGTTGTTATGATCAAAGATAAAGGTGGCCTGACCTTTACTTCAGACATGGACTTAACTGATGTACATCAAATAGATTTGGATAAACTTCACCAAGCTGCTCGCATAGATTTAAATCGCCTTGAAAATGCAGAAGAAGCTTATTTAAGTTTTCTTAAGGGAGATCAGAAAAAGGATATTACTGGATATTTTACTAAGGCATTGGGTTGTACTGATTTAATTCCTTCAAATCTCGCAACAGATAATGTTTTTCATTTGATAGAGGCAATCTGTTCAGATGCCGATATCTTAGACAAGAAATCTATTAGAGCCGAAATTCATGATTTTCTTAAGGAAAGACATCCCAAAAGTGTTATGTTAGAAGAAATTGCAGCAAAGCTTAACGCCCACTTGCCAATTGAGTTTCACGATAATTTTATTGAAAAAGCTAATTCTGAAGAGTTTAGAATTAGCCAAGAGTTTGTTCCGAATATAACCGCATTAAAAAAATATAAGCGCGTTTCTTATAAATCGGCCACATGGGATTTGTCTTTTGACAAGAACTCCTTAGGAACTCCAGATTCCCAAGCTGAAATTATTTTTGATTTTGAAGAAAAATCGTTAACTATAAATAACCTACCTCAAAAATTGATAGATGAGTTAGGCAATGTAATAGCTGAAATAAATGGGTAGTCTGTCATTATTAAGCAATGTTGTAAAGCTATACAGGCTATGTGGCAAGCCTGATTTTAATGGCAACTCTTCTGTTAATTGTGAGATATTATATGACGAAGAAGTAAGATTACTTATCAATAAAATTTATCAGCAAAAAGATGATATTTTAGAATTGGTTAGCTGCAACGAAAGCGCCCAAAGCTTGCCTATACCAGAAACTCAAAATAACCCAAAATTAAAATTTACATTAAATTTCCCGATTATAAGTGGATTTAAACGGTTCTTTTTAAATGTAGATGATTTAATATCACACCATACTGGCGTAAAAAAAGGATTGTTACCTGACGAATTTTATCTGATCGAAAATGATTACCTAACTGGTGAGGTTGACGAACCTGAAAAACTCCAACAGTTAAGAAAAGTTTGCCGATGGATTGTCTTTTTAAAGCAAGCGCTGCCTCACACAGAAGAAAAAAGAGATTCCTACCTCTTTGTCCTTTTAACTGAAGACAAAGAAAGCAAGGGGTTTAAAAAACATCTAATAGAATCGCGCTTTACTTTTCATGAATTACAAAATCTTGATGGTTTAGAGTATTTTGAGGAAATGCTGACAAACGAAGACTTACACAGCCATGAAAGGCTTGCTGTCGTTCGTAATGCTTTGGAAGAACTCCTTTCTAAACGACCGACCATAAATCAACGTCTCGGCGATATTCTCTCTGAGTTTGAAGTATTTAAACAGCTTTATCAAGATAATTATGAAACATATATTAATGGATTCTCATTAAAGGACTTCAAAAAAGAAGTCATAGAAAAACATGAGGAATTCGCGCATAAAATAGAAAACACATTAAATGATGTCTTAAATAAAGGCTTTTCAATACCAATATCAATAGCAACTATAGCAGCATTAATCAAAGAAAAAGAATTAATTAATGGCCTGGTAATAAGTTTTTCTGTTTTACTGATATCCGTCTTTATGTGCAGATTAATTAAACAACATCGAGACAGATTAAAAGACATTAAATTGGCGTTGAATGAGGTTTTTGAAAAGTTTGAAAATAGAGAAGAAAGTGCAGCTCAATTTGTTAATGATAAACAAAATAATTTGATCAAAAGATCAGAATCCATTGACAGAGATTTGGAAAGACTGAACTGGCTTAGCTTGACTCCTTTCCTCATTGTGATCATTTTATTATTTTACAAATATCCCGAAATTTTGACATTTTTTCAGGGTCTGCTTTTTTGATTAGATCCCAATTCCATATACAGTTCCTCTTATACGCTATTTAACTAATTGTAGACACCTCAATCCCCAAAGCGCCGGAAGAATTTCCGTAAAACATATTTGTTTCCAGTTGGATCAGAAACCTCGGACATTTCTTGAAAAATTTTCTTATTCTTTACCATTGTGTCAATGGCCTGGTTTGCCGCAGTTAATGACCGATGATACAGACCATTATATATTTGCTCAAAGGTCAATCCTTTCTCGTGATCTGTAAGCAGTGACCAAATTTCTTCTTCTACAGCAACAACTTCCTTTTGCATTTCATAGTTTTTATACATCTGGTAGGTGGTTATAAGGATAAGTCCTGAAATCAGTGCCGCTGTAATTGTCCAAAATCGCACACGGGAACTAGGCAGAAGAACAGGTACAAGCGCTGCTATTGCAAGTGCCAGACTAACTATATTGAGGTAACTGTCCATTAGATGATATTGTGGTTGAGGCCCTAACAAATCCAATTATATGCCGATTGCCAGCGCCAATCGCAACACTTAATAGTTTTTGCATCGCTCTCCCAAATGATTTTTGGGTAACCTGACGTAGAAATATTTTATTGATCGAGTAGGAACAATGATGCGATATCTTGTATAAGGTCCAAACAAGTTTCCTTTGATACCTTCGATTTACGATTAATCGATTGTCTCGAAACAGGCGATATACTTCTTGGACACTCATTCCACGTGGAGTGTTACTCATTTTTATCCGAAATATCCGTGGATATGGTCAAGTTGCAGCCATTGGAATCAGATAGATAGGTTGCCCAACGGTTCGGTGCCTGCTGTTCGAGTCGAGGTAGCAGTTCTCATCATCTGGGTCAACAATAGAGCCAAGAAGGATTGATGGTTTTCAACTGGCAGAAACAATACCTAACAATACCCTGGAATGCATTAAAAACGTTTCAAAATTTTCAGCATTTGAAAATCCCTAGCTGGTTATTTACCCAAGGCCTAGTTACCAATCTATTTCTTCCCCCGATTCCCACCCCGCGCAACAACCGCAGAATCGGAACTCACAATAGCCTGCCCAATCCATGCCAATGCTGTTATTGCTAAGTTGAGATATTGAATCCCGAACGGCATGCTAAATAATGGAGACAAAACACGTCAAGGCTGAACTGATATGACGAATGGCTCACATGAACCTTGTAACCTATTGTTGACAGCGGCCAATTCTATTTACAACTACCTTTCTGCGGCGTACAAATCTATTGATTTGCACAATACTGGAGACACACCATGATTCATTCAGAACTGCTGCGCGATCGGGGTATCCTAATCATTACACCCGAAGGCCCTCTTCAACAATCGGATTTCGAGACTTTAGCCGAAATCGTTGATCCATTTATCGAGACTCAAGGTGAACTGCATGGCCTGCTTATCTATACTGAAAAATTTCCAGGCTGGTCAGATTTTGCCGCATTATTAGCGCACATGAAATTCGTCAAAGACCATCACCAACATGTTGCCAAAATCGCGGCGGTAACAGACAGTGGGTTTCTGACAATTATGCCCAGCATTGTAGGTCATTTTGTTCATGCTCAAGTGCGGCATTTTGTATACGGCGATAAACAACGTGCTTTGGAGTGGTTGCAAAGCACGGAATGACTGGTTTAGGTGATCATATGCAGCAAAATTCTTTAGTCTTATTTTCGCAAGGCCTGATAACCAAAGAACAAGCCATTGAAAAGCTCGGCTTACGTGACTATGCGGAACTGTTGGTTGCCATGGGTGAGGCAGATTTACCATTATTCACTTTACCCGATGACGAACTTGAAAAACATGCGAACTTACTTGTTGAGCTTTTAAGTCAGCGTTGATTTATTCGTATAGCCTATTGCTTATGGATTGCCGGCCATAAGCGATAAAAATTTATCGCTTAACAGCGATTAAGGCTTGTTAGGGTTAAGTTTTTGATGTTTAAAAATCTTGATTGAACTGGTTCTGTTCTATCCATCAAGGATCTAGCGCATTGTTTTAACGGATTCATTCTTCTACAGACCGCAGCATTTCAAAGTGAACGCCCCAAGGACGGATCGGTAGCGTTGGCGTTGAAGAAAAATTAGGGCGTTTAAGTAACCCGATGCCAGGTTCTACCATTAGCGATTACAAGGAAAATCAAACCTTACAGTAATGTGGGACACAAAGCCAAGATCGCAATCCTGCGGTTTTTCTCGCTCTTCCAGATAGCAATTTGCCTGGCGCCTGCGCCAAATACCGAGAGCTCCTACCTACCATTACAACCGCATACAAACAAGATGATATTTCCTATCGATCGATGCACGCTCGTAACTTCTTGATGCATCGAACATGAAAGCTCAGCTTCGCATGTGATTTCATATAAATGTTTTCACAAATCAATAGCTTACAAAAGTTTTCATGTTGCATTGCCGTCTTGCCTGCTCTAGAATCAAACCTGTTTCGGCTTAATTTTGAGCGCTTTCTAGGAGAAAATTTTATGACGATAGACTTAGATGCATTAATAAGCAAAGAACCCGTTGACAAGTTAAAGGCTTATAGAGATTGCTTAATCATTATGCTTCATTGTGCGCCATCGCTGCGTAAGAATGAAATGCTGAGCATCACTCCCGAAACCGTCGAAATTTGGCGAACTATGCATGATGGTACACGGCATTATTGCTGGCGTTATAAACCTTCAAAAATTCGAATGAATGCCGATGAGAATATTATTTTTATACCAGATGCTCTTGTACCTCTAGCGCAAAAAGCAATTAATCGACTACGAGAGCTATATTCAGAAAATCTAGTAAGAAACTATCTGAATAGATGCAATTCTGAGCCTGAACTCCGAATTGATTTTAGCAAGTATCGAAAGTCTTATGCAGAAGCGACCTTGAAAAACTGCGAGGACCTAAATTCAACAGCTATATTAGAATTCTTCAAATCTCTAGATCATAAAAATTTTTCGAAATATTACCTCTGATACGTGCTTTGATCTTGCTTCCCAAACACAGCAATATTACCCAGTTCTGCTAAAAAATTACTAACTGGAATAAGCCTGAGCGCATCGATATCGATACCGGCATGCATCACAAACCATTCGTCTTCAATTAGTCCTAGAACTGGCTTTTCAAAGGGATTGCCGGTCACGAACTTACAATAACTAATAATTGACAAATCCCACGTTTCCGGCGGAAACTCAAAATCAGGATCATCCACCGCCGTTTCGATAAGCATGCCGTACTCAGTTTTTTGAAACACAATCCGATCAGCAAAGTTTGCCAGAAAATCGTCGATTATTTGTAATTCAGCAGGATTCAATTTTATTTGCACCAAAAACATCTGGACAACATCAATAATGACGATCTGGATAGTCGGTTTTTTGGTTAACCATAGCTTAAAATTTTCATTTTTGGTTAACGACACTAGTGCATCAAATGTAGGTATAGCAATGACAAAATTATCAGTGCTTATCAGGTCAAGGATGTCAGGCGAAAGATTTCTCATGGTATTCAATATTCTACCCAAACGCGCATGTTATCCCCACTTCTTGTGGATAACTTTGTGACAAAGCAGTGACAGCCACCTGTAAGTTATCGCTGCACATCAGGAATTCTTAAATTGTACAAAAATTGGTCAACAGAAAATCTAGCCATCCTAAAGCCACCCGCAACCATAGATGAAGCCGTTGATCGTCTTTTATTGATTCTAACATACGAAGATCGACTGGCAATCGCCGGCATGCAGCAAGGCGATCTGATAGATTTGCACTTTACGCTTGGCTTGTCGATCCGCAATGCTTTTGGATTGTATGAACCTGGCAACCCTTTGCTGGCCGCTTGCGGATTTGTTGATCCCGACGATGCATCTCATATGATAATCGTCGAACTGTGGAACAGGTTAAACCAAATGAATGCTTAGCCGGTAATTACCAGCAAAAAAATGCATTAAGTCGCTATTGTTCCAAAGCAACGGCCGGCTCCCATCAAGACTACAACATTGTCCTAACGGATCCATTTATCTACAGATCGCAGCGCTTCGAAGAGAATACCCCAAAGACGAATCGGCAGCCTTTGGCTTTTAAAAAAATTAGGTGATGTGTTAGCCGACACCAAGTTTTACAAACCCAACCTTCCCACTTACTGCCTGATGTATTTTCAATCACGCGATGATCCGATCGCAACCGTCATTGATTCCAACGTCAACCTCATAAGGAATTCCGAATTCAAAAAACCAACTGTTTCAATTGGAATTTTGCATTAGATCAGCGACTTCCTGCTGGCCACCATGTCTTTTCAAACGGCTGCCCTAGTCAATAAGTTGCTCGCTTACCCTAAAAGAACTTACTCACCAGAGATAGTCAACAACAAAAAATCAAAATAACCAAAGCCTTAGTAAATTGGTGTTGTGCCAATCTATTGAAACAATGCAATTCATCAGCTCATTCAGTATCAAACATAAGCAATTCAGACGGTGCGATAGCTAGAACTCTAGCGAGCAGACAAATATTGCGCAGAGAAATATTTCTTTTACCCTGCTCCACATTACTTAGATAGGACTGCGCAATGCCACAATTTCGGGACAGCTGTTCCTGAGAGAAACCTCTCTCTTTGCGAATTTTAGTGAGACGACGTCCAAATAGAACGCAATCGTCAGGCTCAGGGTTGTTATGCATCTTTTAATGATACAAACCCGAACTTTATAATGTCATAGACTATAAGTTATAATTTCGAAAATTTTCGATTGCGCACAAGTTACAGTCAATTTGCAGCTGTTGGCTTGTGAACTTACCTTGGTAGCAAATCATGAAATCAAACGCACACCCATGTCTATCGCATCTAACCAAGCTTGAGATCAACGAACTAACGAAGCAGTACGACGCTGGCACTAAGATTACAGATCTAAAAAAGTTATTTAAACTCGACTGTGCAACTAACAATCTTTACCGCCTGCTTCCGCCATTAATACGAGATTCTGATCCATGCCCGAACTGCGGCGCTGCAATGACAAAGCCTAGGCCATCAAGAAATCATTTCATTGGTACGCATGCAAGAAAATCAACAGCCTGGAGATGCACGGAATGTAACCATATAGATGATCGTGATTGTTCTTGCGATTCCTGCCAGGATCGTGAATTGCGCCTGACAATCGCACCGGAAACTGTATGCAAAAGATATTCGCTCGATTATCCATTTCATCCGCACGATTTGACTCTCGATCAAGTAGTGACAGTTCTTGCGCTCGCGATTTGCACATGCCAAGAAAAATCAGATGGAATTTCAATAGAAGACAGACGCAGAATTAAAATACCTTTTGCGCCGGATGAGGTATATGGCGCTAATCTCATTAAAGAGTTATTGAGAACTAATTTAATTGTTAGATATCATAAACACGAAAATTTATTTTCGCTGGATGGCACTAGTCTTATTAACCAACTATCCAATACCTTTTCGTGGAACATGCCAACAAAACAACGTCAAGAACTTACAGATTCTATACTGAGGCACATTGAAGAAGAGAACCTTCCAGACCGCTGGGTGTGCCAAATATATAATATTGCGCATACTATAGCGATAGCAGAATGCTTGGCGTTTTACGAATGGAGTTCTAAGCAAAGGAAATTTACTGCATCTGCACGGCTATCAGTAACAGGGATGATAACTACATTACTTAATGACTATTCTGTATCACAATGCCAATATATAATTAGCGAAGGCGCAAAAGCGGCATCTGATTATTTTGTCATAACAGGCAGCAACTCTTCATCGGCCGCCGAGTACATGTTAAACCATTGCAAAAACTTAGGGAAAGAATCAAAATCAAGTAACATAGCGATTCCGAACAAAGAAAGAATCAGCTCATTACCTCGTAGCGTATTAAGTCATGTTTTATATAATTATTTTATACCGGACATCGATGGCTTCACCGACACTCTTGATAAGATACAAAATAAGTTCAAAACAATAAACTAATAAAAGGCCGTCGCATTCATTTAAGTAAATCACGTTATCCAATATCGGTGGCCAGCTCAACCGCACAATTTTTCGTGTTGCCCAAATACTCAACACTGTTACAGCGATTCATCAAAATCTGAACAATCCGATCATCACCTCGCTGTATCGCATATTGCATTGATGACCGGTCCTGATAGTCACGATGATCAACTTTGGAACCATACCTCATCAGTAGCTCCACAATTTGAGCATTTCCGCTGAACACTGCATGGAATAGCGGTGTTCGCCCATACTTATCTTCAACTTCAAGATTAGCGCCGTTCATGACCAATAAGCTCACAAGCTGGATATCGTGAAACGCATAAAAAATCGGCGTTGATCCATCACTATCGACAAGATTGACATAAGCGCCGTGCTTGATTAGTGCTGAGACACATTCAGCATGTGATTTGCATATTGCGTAAAAGATTGGGCTCCAAAACTTTTTATCAACTTTGTCACGCAAATCAACATCAGCACCTCTGCTGGCCAGCAAATCTATGCTTTGCCAAGCGTCGCTTTTAGCAGCGAAGAATATCGCTGATTGCCCATGTCTGTTTAGGGCATTCGGGTTTGCTCCTTTATCAATAAGGTAATCAATGCATTTGGTATAGTTGCGGCGCGAGGCGTAATGAAGCGCAGTGTTTCGTTCGTAATTGTCCGCGATATGGATGTCGGGGAGAGATTTTAAGATCGACAGCGCTGTTGGCTCTTTGAATTTCTTGAATATGTGTTCAAGCGGGGATTCGTTTTCGCAATCATAGATCCGTAAGTCGGCGTTATTTGCAATCAGAAGTTTGGCGATTTTAACTTTTTTGAGATATATTGCATATTGAATGGGGGTAAAACCATCCCAAGATTGGTTTATGTTTTCGCCTGAGTTGATGAGCGATTCAATTTCAGTGATGTTGAAGGCAAGGATTGCCGAAACTAATGAAGTTTTATGCATGACTAATTATTGGCAGAATAAAGATAATTATTATTATAGGCGGAACACTATATAATGATAAGAAACTAAACTATCAAAAACCGAATTTCATCTAAAAGAAATCAGAATAAATACTAATCTTAGTTTGTGCAACTTACATTGGCGGTATTTTGATATAACACAGTCAATACACTTAATAATTTAAGAAATAGTCAATTTAGGTGTATGCGAAGAGATCTGCCGTATGTTGTCTGTTTTATCCGAATCGAAATGACGGCAATGCTATCTTGAAAATGAATTCCATCAATCAGATACGGTGTCGTTTTAAACCTCATTTCTTACGCCAACTTTTCTCTTTGGTGATCACCAATTGGACACCAAGCTCATCAGGTATTGCGCCACACGAGTTTTGATGCGAGTTTTACTAAAGGCGAATCGTAGAAAAACTAGATTCGATTCGATTCGATTGGGTTGGGCGTGCGGATATGAATCGAGTGTTCAGCTGAAAAGTCGGAAAAGGCCAACAAATTACGAGTCTGTAAATCCAGTAACTCATTCATCCAGGATGCCTTCGACTCACGATAGCCGACCGATAATAGGGCTCACGAGGTTACTTTCGCTTTCAAATATTTTTAAAAACCTGATTTAAGAGCCTGTCTCGCCCAAGGATGTGGACAGCCCGTGGATTCCCTTACGGGACGTGTGCAGAAGGCATGGATAACGCAAAAAGCGCGTTACCCACCCCTTCTACACACTAATCCACCGCCTGACCACAACCTTGGGAGATAACATCCAAGCCATTTAAAGACGCGCTCCGCGCACAAATCACAACAAATTATATTTTTTTAATTTGCTTTATTTAGATAGACTTTGACAAGCACTTTGCTAAGTTCATTTTTTGGGATTTTTCGTAAAAGTATATTCGCGATGAATCCTTGTCCATGCGGTTACCTGGGCGACGCGTCCGGACGCTGTCATTGCACATCGGAACAGGTCTCACGCTACCGCGCACGCATCTCGGGACCTTTGTTGGACCGGATCGACATGCATCTGGAAGTACCGCGAGTACCCTTGGAAGTGTTACGCAAGGGTTCGCTGCAAGGGGAGGAAAATAGTAGCGAGATCCGCTGTCGCGTGATCGCCGCCCGAGGAATTGCTTATCAACGCCAAGGTAAAACCAATGCCTTGTTAAGCGCTAAAGAAATAAAACTATTTTGCACGTTGTCCGAAGCCGGTCATCAACTGCTGGAACAGGCTCTTGATCGATTCGGCCTATCTCATCGCGCCTATCACCGTATTCTAAAACTGGCCCGCACCATTGCCGACCTGGCCGACTCGAAAACCATCGAAATCCACCACCTTAGCGAAGCCATCAGCTACCGGAAACTAGACCGAACCCGGTAGCCAATACTTTGCTTCGAAAATTAGTTGGTGGTCAAACTATCCTTAATCACTTTTGGGGTAATGAACACCAACAGTTCACGCTTCGCCTCATCCTTGACGGTCTTTTTGAACATCCAGCCTACAATCGGCAAATCGGACACCCAAGGAATAGTACTGACAGAGGTAACAGCGTCCGATTCATAAACCCCACCTAGAACCACTGTTTCACCATCTTCAACCTGCACCATGGTCTCAACCTCGCGCTTATCAATGGCCGTAGTGTTTTGACCACCAGTCGTAACGGCTTGGCCTTGCGAATCCCTTTTGATATTCAGCGACATGATCACACTGCCGGTCGGCGTGATTTGGGGTATCACTTTCAACTCAAGCACTGCCTCCTTAAATTCAGTTTGAGTTCCGTTTTGACTGACTGTGGTATAGGGAATTTCTATACCTTGCTTGATGGTAGCAGGCACCCTATCTTGGGTCATAACTCTTGGATTGGATACCAACTCACCCTTGCCATCATCCTGAAGAGCGCTGATTTCAAGGTTCAGCAAATAATCGGCGCCTCGGGCCAGAGTCAAGGCCAGAGATCCGCCGCTGGAAGCCGCCAATGCCGTTCCCAAGTCCTGCAAGATTCTTGATGTATCAGAGCCGTCTTCAAGACCTTGGCCGTATGTATTATCCGGCGTATCCGAAAGCCCTTTTCCCCGCATTAAAAGCGCATCCCCACGCTTAATGACTCCAAACTTGGTACCAATATCTTGTGCGAAAGAAGTCGTGGCAATCACAATTCGGGATTCGATTAAAACCTGCCTGACCGCAACATCCAGCTTGGCAATCATTTTATGGATTTCTTCCAATTGTTTTGCCGTATCCTTCACAATCAAGGTGTTGGTTCTGGCATCGACAATCACTGCGCCTCTGGGAGAAATCAATCTTAAATCGCTGGCTTGAACCCCGGAACCACCCTGCAGTTGCTGACTACTCAATGTACTCCCGCTAGATGTGCCTCCACAACCACCTGAACTACCACCAGAGCCGCCCGAGCCCCCCTTAGTCGATTGAGTTAATGGACCGCCACCCTGATTAAAGTTACCTTTACCGACCAACACATTACAGATGTCGGTGGCGCGAGCATAGTTTATCTGGATGTTTTCGGTTTTTAACGGCTCCAACTGCTCATAAATTCGTCTAGCTTCCAGTTCTTTCTCTTCCAGAACTTTAATTTCTTCGGTCGGACCGACCAAAATCACGTTGCCGTTTTCTCTTTTGGAAAGACCGCGTAACTTCATCACCACATCCAACACCTGATCCCATGGCACGTCATTAACATGCAACGCAATGGAACCCGTCACCGAATCTGTCGTGATGATATTTACTTCCTTGCCTTCCTGGGTTTTGATGTGGTCGGCAAGAATCATCAACACCGCTTTGACGTCGATTTCCTGAAAATTCAGCGATAATTTGCTACCTATATAAGGTTGCTTTTCCCTGAGTTGGGCTTCTTTTTCCGCCGGAGTCAACGGCCTAAATTCGACGGTTAACAAGTTATCCGACTGGTATGAAGAATACTCATAATTCGGGTTACCGGGCGTAATCGTGATATTAACGCTTTCGCCCCTGGGTACCGCTTCAATGCTTTGAACAGGCGTAGCGAAGTCAGAAACATCGAAACTTTTCACCAAGGATTCCGGAATTTTGGTATTCAGAAAGTTCAAGACTACTTTTCCGGCACTTTGTTTGGCATCAACCACGGTATTGGGGGTTGATAAACCTAACAACAAACGACCTTCTCCGTTAGGTCCGCGTCTAAAATCAATACTTTTGATAGCTTGTTCCGGTAGAAACCGACTCAGTGATGTTTCCTTTGCGGCACTGGTTTGCACAATTTTATTGACTGCGGCAACCGCTCCGGCGGACTTCAATACAACATAATATTTGTTACCGTCGAGCTTAGTTTCGTAAGGCACTTTTTCAGTCAGGTTAATCACTACCCTGGTCCGTCCCGATGCCTCTACCACATAAACCGTATTTGCCGCCCCCTGATTAATCGGAAAACTTTTTTTTGCCAGATTGCTTTTTACACCCTCGAAATCCAGGGCAATTCTGGATGGATTGTCGGTCTGAAATACTTTTGGCTCGGTAACGGGACCACTCATTTCCAATTGGATCTGTAATTGATTCCCGGCCAGGCTGGAAAACTCCAGATTATTGATCGTCGCTTCCTCCGCAGCCACCGAGAACACCTGTAAAGTTAACATCAACATTAACAGCCATCGGAGAGAAAAATGGTCTCGTAAGTTCATCATCATTTTGTTTTGCTTAGTACTCATGTCTATAACCTTTTTTACTCAACCAATGCTAATGTTGCTTGTTGTTCGCGCCAGGTTCCCGGCTTATCCGGTACGATTTCCATCAATTCAATTTTATCTTCGAGTATGCGGATGATCTTGCCGTAATTCTGCCCCATATGGTTGCCTACCCGGACGCTATGAATGGTACCGTCCTTGGCCTTAACCAAGCCCCATAATCCCTGTTGATCTTTCAGGGTTCCAACCATTCTGAGCGTATCGAGCGAAAAAGCTTCCAATTCTTCCTTTCTGCGCTCGGTATCGGGCCTGATGCCGGTAACCCCGGAAACGTCCGGATTGGCTTCATCGGCGTTTAGCTCCGTCGGCTTAAAAGGATCCCGTAAACCCTCGGGCTTAAAAACAAAGGTTTCGACAATTTTATTTTCCGGCAGGGGTTCAATGGCACCCTTCGGGCGAGCTTTGACATCTTGAATGTATTTAGTCAAATCACTGACGTCATCACCACCGCAGCCACTCATCACGCTCAGCATAACAACGCATACAATAGTCAACGCTTGATTAGGAGTCCATGAGCTGTACTGAATTAACATCACTTACCTCCCTTTTTTCTCGGCTTACCCGTTTCTTTCTTTTTCGGGACATTTTCCTGGTCGCCTTCGTTATAGGTTTTTATAACGGCGGACATGGTCAAAATACCTGATTTATCTGAAGCACTTGTTTTATCGCCTTTAGGCGGAGCAATATTGACATTATGCACGGTAACGATACGCGGCAGAGAAGCCAAACCGCTGACAAACAGGCCCAATTCTTCATACTTGCCAACCACCTGTATGTTAATCGGTAGCTCCGAATAAAACTCTTTACGAATTTCCGCGCTGGGTTGAAACAACTTAAATTCCAATCCACTGGCTAAACCGGTCTGAGAGATATCGACCAATAAGTTGGCCACCTCGGCCTTGGTAGGCATTTGCTTCAACATTTCACCCAATGAAGACTCGATCAAAGCCAATTGGTCACGATAATCCTGTAGATTGATGGCCTTTTTTTGTTTGGTTTCAAAGGAGGTTTTTAGCGTGCTTTCTTCCTTTTCCAACACTTCAAGCTGATCAAGCTGGGGGATGGTTATGTAATACACATTTGCCGCCACAACCAAAAGCGACACAATCAATCCGGCCGCGATTTTTATCGGAGTAGGCCAGCTGCCCGCGGAATTGATATCCCAATTCACTTCAGATAGGTTCATTGCGCCGCCCCCTTCTGATCATTAACGGCCTTTTTCCCCTGTTTGGCCGTCATTGAAAAATCATTCATTTCACCACTCTTTTTGCCTTGGCCTTTTATAACGCCCAAAACCGGACTGTTAAGCCAAGGTGAATTGTCGATGGCCCGCATTAATGCAGAAACCCTGGCATTCGACTCAGCCTTACCATCCATCGTTAACGCGGTATCGATCTGAGTAAATTTTGTCAGATAAACCCCTTCGGGAGTCGATTTGGCCAACTCGTCAAACAAGTGCACAATTTCCGGCCGACTCTCCTGCAACTTTTGAATGACATCGATTTTAGTAAGCAGCCTATTTTTTTTATCTTCTATATCCTTAATTTCCGCGATTTTCTTATCAAGAACGGCAATTTCACTCTTCAACATTGAGTTTCTGTGATCTTGGTGCTCTTTCATCCCTTCTATAAACAGATAAACCAGAACCAAAATTAAGGCAGTACCCAAAACGCCCGCACCAATACCGGTTACAAAATCTTGTTGCCTTTTTTTACGCAGTTCTTCACGCCAAGG
Organism: Methylomonas sp. LL1; assembly: GCF_015711015.1. Taxonomy (NCBI): domain Bacteria; kingdom Pseudomonadati; phylum Pseudomonadota; class Gammaproteobacteria; order Methylococcales; family Methylococcaceae; genus Methylomonas; species Methylomonas sp. LL1. The sequence continues at coordinate 3,643,967 of NZ_CP064653.1, read as the reverse complement.
AAGTAAGTTAATTTTTGCCATTAATCAAAACTCCTTAACGCTAAACCGCAAGCAATCATCATGGCAGGCGTATCGTTACTTAAACTCTGGGGCTTGACTCGATTGGATAGCGCCATATTGATAAACGGATTGGCGATATACGAAGGAATGCCGAGATCACGTTCGACCAACTTGTCCAAACCGGGGATAGAGGCACAGCCTCCCGCCAAAATCAAGGCATCTACCCCGCGATTGGCGCTCGAAGACACAAAAAACTGAAGCGAGCGGGCGATTTGTTGCAGCATGGCCCTTTTGAAAGGTTCCAACACATCGGGAATATAATTATCGGGCAACCCACCGTGACGCTTTGCCAATCCCGCTTCTTCATAGGAAAGCCCATAGCGGCGTTGAATTTCTTCGGTAAGCTGTTTGCCGCCAAATCCTTGTTCACGCGTGTAAATGGTTTTGCCTTCGTACAAAATATTCAACGCGGTCATGGTTGCGCCAATGTCGGCAATGGCGACGGTTTTATTTTCGACTTTTTCAGGCAATTGGTCGGCAAGCAAGGTAAAAGCATTTTCCATGGCAAAGGCCTCCACATCGACGATGGCGGCTTTCAAGCCGGCATGCGCCAGCGCCTCAACCCGGTCTTCGATATTTTCACGCCGAGATGCGGCCAACAACACGTCCAGCATCTCCGGATTGTTTTTTGAAACCCCTTGCACCTCAAAATCAAGATTTACTTCATCCAGTGAATACGGAATGTATTGATCTGCCTCGACCATGATCTGCTCTTCCATCTCGGCATCATTCAAGGATGCCGGCATGGAGATTATTTTGGTCATGACCGACGAACCCGCGACAGCCACGCAGGCGCGTTTGGCACGAGTACCGGATTGTTTGACTGCGGCTTTTATCGCATTACCGATTAACTCAACATTGGTAATGTTTTTGTCGATAATCGCATCCTGCGGAAGCGGCGCTACCGCATAGCTTTCGACTTTGAAGCGGGCGCCGGTTTGACTTAACTCCAATAATTTAACCGCTGCCGTACTGATATCGATACCGAGCAAAGCGGACTGATTCCTGTTAAACCAGCTCATGAATGAAACCTATTGAATCGTGAAAACTTAAAATGGGTCCGCGGCGCATTCAACCAAGCCTGCGGATTCCAGCTAGGTGGGAAGTATAGTTAGATTTTGTAATTTTCACAGCCCAAGCATTTTTTAAATACAAACTTTAAGTTGTTCCCGCTAACAAAAGCAGGTATTTTGGCTAGCAATACGTAAACCAACTTTAAACCCGAACCCTGTGCCAATTAGGAAAGAGTCCAAACCCAGACGGTTGATCAAAACGCTGTTTAAGTGGCTTGCCTTTATTTTTTTCACGTTTGCCCTTGGTTTGATAATTGCCTGCTATTTTTTCATTCTTGAGTTGAGCAAGGAACTGCCCGACATCGGTCAGCTTGAAAATGTCCAATACCAAACCCCCTTGAGCGTGTACAGCCAGGACGGATTGCTGATCGGGCAATTTGGCGAAAAACGCCGTATACCCATTGCAATCGGCGAAGTGCCACAACTGCAAATCCGTGCTTTTCTGGCCGCCGAAGATGAACGCTTCTACACTCATCCGGGGGTGGACTATAAAGGATTACTGCGGGCGGCTAATCAGCTTATTGCAACCGGCAAAAAACGGCAGGGCGGCAGCACCATTACCATGCAAGTCGCGCGTAATTTCTTACTGAGCAAAGAAAAGACTTTTTTACGTAAATTAAAAGAAATCCTGTTGGCTCTGCAAATCGAACAGCGTTATTCAAAAGATCAAATTCTCGAGCTTTACCTGAACAAAATCTACATGGGCCAACGCGCTTATGGCCTGGCCGCCGCCGCGCAAACCTATTACGGAAAAAACCTGAACGAACTAAAACTCTATCAGCAGGCCATGATTGCCGGCCTGCCCAAAGCCCCATCGGTTTATAATCCTATCGTTAACGCAGACAGAGCACTGGAAAGACGTAACTATGTATTACGCCGCATGCTGGAATTGAATTACATCAAATACAACGAATACAATCAGGCACTCAACACAGCCGATGACGCTACCATCCAGCCGACCAATATCCAATTCAACGCGCCCTTCGTTGCCGAAATGGCCAGACAGGAACTGGTGGACAAATATGGCGACGATGCCTATACCCTCGGCCTCAAAGTCTACACCACGGTTCCATCCCGTTTGCAAACAGCCTCGGACCGTGCCGTACAAAGCGCCTTGCATCAATACGACGAACGCCACCACTACCGAGGCCTGCCGCATAAAAAGTTTAAGCCGGGCAATATGCTGCCTGCCCTACAAACCTTGGGCGATTGCCGGCAGGCTGTAGTTACTTCGCTGTCGGCCACCGGAATTACGATTAAATTGCCGGACGATTCAACTGCATCACTACCTTGGCAAAACATTCCTTGGGAAAATTTAGTTATCAATAAAACCCGATATCAAGACAACAAATTTTCCTTCATTCAGCCCAACGATATAATTTGGGTCAGACAACTAGCCGATCAGTCCTGGGCCTTAAGCCAAATACCAGCGGCCGAAGGGGCGTTTGCCGCGCTCAACCCCGTTAATGGCGCCATCTTAGCCATTTCCGGCAGCTTTGATTTCAATCGCAGCAGTTTCAATCGCGCCACGCAATCCCGACGCCAACCTGGCTCGGGCTTCAAGCCCTTCATATACACGGCAGCCCTGGAGAAAGGCTTCACTCCGGCCAGCATCATTAATGACGCTCCGATCGTGATCGAAGATCCTTCGCTTGAAAACGATTGGCGTCCGGAAAACTACACCCGCAAATATCTAGGCCCTACCGCATTAAGGGTTGCGTTGCGCCAATCCATCAATCTCGTCTCTATCCGGTTATTGCAGGACGTCGGTATTCCATATGCGTTGGAGACTTCCATGCGATTTGGCTTCTCCCGCGAACAACTTCCCACAACCTTATCACTGGCGCTGGGCAGCGGTAATGCGCCTCCTTTAAAAATGGCTGCCGCTTATGCCGTGTTTGCTAACGGTGGTTTTTTAGTGAAACCCTATTTAATCGATCGCATTGAGGACCATACCGGCAGCGTGTTATTTCAGGCCAATCCGGAAACGGCATGCCTGGATTGCCAGGACGACAATCAATCCCTTCGCAAGCCCGCGCCACGGGTCATTTCGGAAAAAACTCATTTCTTGATGAATAGCCTGCTGCGTGACGTGGTTGAGCGCGGCACGGCCACCCAGGCTAAACAAGTGCTGAACCGTAGTGATCTTGCCGGTAAAACAGGGACTACCAATGAGCAACGCGACGCCTGGTTTAATGGTTATACCCATAATATCGCCGCCTCGGCCTGGCTGGGCTTCGACAATTCACATTCATTGGGAAAAGGGGAGACGGGCGGTAAGGCTGCCTTGCCTATGTGGATAGAATTCATGAAAACCGCGCTCGAAAACATCCCGGAAACACAATTGATCCCGCCGACCGGCATTGTTCAAGCCTATATCAATCCTAGGGATGGATTATTACTAGCTCAAGATAACAAAAATGGGCTATGGGAATATTTTGCCGAGGAAACGGTACCGAAGGTATATTCAGCCCCGAAACAACCCGAATTTGAACTTGATGGAGAATGGTATCAAGAAGCGCTGTTCTAAGACAATATCCGAGAATCAGATGCGATAGCCGCCTCTACAACGGCGGCTATAAATGACGTGCAAAAATACTTATTTACCGAATTTTTTACGGAATTTATCCACACGTCCGGAGGTATCGACTACCCGTTGCTTGCCGGTATAAAAAGGGTGGCAAGACGAGCAAACCTCTATATGCAAGTCTTTTGACAGGACCGAACCTGTTTCGAAAGTATTACCGCAGCCGCAAGTGACAGTAATCTGTTTATATTCAGGATGAATTTCTGGTTTCATATTGCTCACATACCCGTTTGGGCTACATCATAATAGAGAACTGCTTATGATACGACCTACTCCATTTAACTGCAATAAAAAACTACAGCCGCGCCTATTCCGCTACCTTAGCTTTCAACCCATCATCAACGTTAATAGCCTTTTTTCTGATCACTAAAACCACTAGAATGATTGCCGGAATGCCAATTAATGACGCATATATAAAAAATCCAGCGTATCCATAACCGGACACAATCGCACCGGAAAACCCGCCAATCAACTTTGCGGGCAGCGTCATCAACGAGCTAAACAAGGCATATTGTGTAGCCGTATAAGTGCTATTGGTTAAACTGGATAAATAGGCAATAAATACCGACGCGGCAATACCGCCACATAGATTATCGGCGCTGACCACGGCGGCCAACAAATACAAATTCGGCTGAACAACGGCCAAGACCGCGAATAACAGATTCGTCAACGCTACAATGATCGCGCCCAATAACAACGGCCGCATAATGCCATAACGCAAAACAAATACCCCACCCAACGAGGTGCCGAGTATGGTCATGAAAAAACCGAACACCTTAGTGACATCGGCGATTTCTTTTTTCGTAAACCCCAAATCCAGATAAAACGGATTCGCCATCACCCCCATCGCAATATCGCTCATTTTATACAGCGCGATCAAAGCCAGTATCAAAAAACCGGCACGGCCATTACGCTGAAAAAACTCGACAAAAGGACTGATGACCGCATCGGCGAACCATCTAAGCAATCCGGTTATCGGCCCGGCATCGGGCTCAATATTGAAGGTTTGCCCCACATTCTTTTCAATGGTTTGGGTAAACTGATCGACATCATGCCTAGGCTCGTCAATCAGCAACGTCGAAATAATCCCTATCAACATTAAACCTGCCATCACCTGATAGGCGATTTGCCAATTGATGAATTCGGCTATGTATAAGGCCCCGGCCCCGGCTACCAGCAAGGCCAAGCGATAGCCAAACACATACATGGCCGCCATCGCCCCTTGAAATTTCACGGCAACGACTTCGATACGATAGGCATCGATAACGATGTCCTGGGTCGCGGAACAAAATGCCACCCAAACGGACAACCAGGCCAATTGTTGCAGATGTGTAGCAACAGGCATTTGACTCATGCCCCATAAACCAGCGGCGATACCAAACTGCGAGAGCAGCATCCAGCCGCGCCGCCTACCAAAAACCCGGGTAATAAAAGGTAGCGGCAAACGGTCGACAACCGGTGCCCAAAATACCTTGATGGAATAAGCGACACCAACCAGACTGAAATAGCCGATGACGGACAGACTGACACTCTCATCCGCCAACCAGGCAGACAAGGTCGAAGAAACCAATATAAAAGGAAGACCGGCGGAAAAACCCAGAAAAATCATACCCAGAACTGCTGGCTGGGTATAAACGGAGAAAGCGTGGCGCCAACTTTGCTTAGCTTTTGCCAAACGCTTCCTCCCTTTATCGATTACGAAGATCTAAAAAACAGCAACTTAACCATTAATTAGATAATGCGTCGCGATGCTGGCCGCGTAGCCCGCCGCAATCACGGGGGTCCATTTTAAATGGCTGAAAAAGGTATATTTATGATTGGATTGCCCCATCAACGCCACACCGGCGGCCGATCCGACGGAGAACAACGAACCACCCACGCCGGCAGTCAGCGTCACCAGCAACCATTGATACAAATCCATATCCAGATGCATATTCAACACGGCGAACATCACCGGGATATTGTCAACCACCGCCGAGATCAAACCCACCAGAATATTGGCGGTTGTTGCTCCCAAGCCATCGTACATGCCAGCCGACAACAATTCGAGATAACCGATATAACCCAGACCGCCCACGGCGAATACCACGCCGAAGAAGAACAGCAAAGTATCCCATTCGGCCTCTTTGACTTTATTGAAAATATCAAAACGACTACCTTCAACACTGTAGCGCACTTTCAAGCTATAGCCATATAACATCAATACCGACAAGCCCAACATCATGCCCATGAAAGGCGGCAAATGCAGAAACTGTTTAAAACTGACCGCCGACATGATGGTTAACAAGAACAAACCACAAACCTGAAGCGCTCCAGGCTTAAGCTCCACCGCGGCTTCGTTGGTGGCTTGAGGCCGTTCATCCGGTATTGCCTGCCACATGAAAAACGCCGGCACTACATAATTGACAATTGATGGAATAAACAGCTTGAAGAAGTCGAAGAACTCCGCATAACCAGCCTGCCAAACCATCAGCGTCGTAATGTCGCCAAACGGACAAAACGCGCCACCGGCATTGGCGGCAATCACCAGATTGACAAAGCCTATGGACACGAACTTTTCATTATCGGCGCCCACGGCCAAAACCACCGCCCCTACTAATAATGCAGAGGTCAGATTATCCGCAACGGCCGACAAAAAGAAGGTAATAATACCGGTGATCCAGAACAGTTGTTTGTAACCAAACTGTTTTCTGATCATCCAGGAGCGTAAGGCTTCGAATACATTTCGTTCAGCCATCGCGTTGATGTAAGTCATAGCCACCAACAAGAACAGCATTAGTTCGGCATATTCTTTTAAATCATGCTCGAACGCCTTATGCAACTCTTCCCCGGGTACGCCGGCTTCCTGAGCCAAAATAGCCACATGCGCCCAGATGACTGCCGCGGCAAAAATGACCGGCTTGGATTTACGTAGATGCGTAAACTCCTCCGCCATCACAAAACCATAGGCGACTATGAAAATCAAAACGGTATAAATCCCCCGCTCCGTTCCGGTTAGCCCCAGATTTTTAAATTCTTCGGCCATGGCTATTTCCGGCAAAAATAGCAAGCCGGCCAAAATCAACAGTAAGCGCAACAAGATAACCCCCTTTACCCTCTAAGTTTTAGTCATTATTAACAGTGGAAAAATCAACTGGGCATGTTATCACCATACAATATTCTTTGTCATTTAATGCCTGTCGGTATATTATTTCCTGCCTTGTCATACTTGTCTGCAAAGCAAAAAGCACTTCTAAATGTATCAATATAACGAGCAAGATCAAACGCTTATTGAAGAGCGCGTCACTCAGTTCCGGGGACAAACGCAGCGTTTTCTGAATGGCGAACTCGGCCCCGACGAGTTCAGATCTCTACGTCTGATGAACGGTCTTTACGTTCAGACTCACGCCCCCATGTTACGGGTGGCGGTACCCTATGGACTGCTCGCATCCAAGCAACTTCGGATGTTAGCCAAGGTCGCTCGCGATTATGACAAGGGTTACTGCCACTTCACGACCCGCCAAAACGTTCAATACAACTGGCCCGCGCTGGAAACAGTGCCCGATCTGCTTTCCGAGCTGGCCACCGTACAGATGCACGCTATTCAAACCAGCGGCAATTGTTTGCGCAACACCACATCGGACCATCTGGCAGGCATTTGTGTCGATGAAATCGAAGACCCCAGACCGTACTGTGAAATAATCCGCCAATGGACAACCTTACACCCTGAATTCGCCTTCCTGCCGCGCAAATTCAAAATAGCCGTCAGCGGCTCGGAGCATGATCGTGCCGCGGTCCAACTGCATGACATCGGTGTCTATCTGGTTAAAAACGCAAGCGGTGAAATCGGCTTTAGAGTATTGGCCGGCGGCGGCTTGGGCCGAACCCCCATCATTGGCCAGACGGTAAAACCCTTCCTGGAGAAAAAGCATTTACTGTCTTATTTGGAAGCGATACTGCGGGTTTACAATTTGCTTGGCAGGCGCGACAACAAATACAAAGCCCGGATCAAAATCCTGGTCAAGGAAACCGGCCTGGAGAAATTCACCGCGCTGGTGGAAGAAGAGTGGCTGCGCATCCGCGACAATATGCTACTAGATGAAGACCGCATTCAATCGATGAAAGCCCATTTCACGCCGCCGAATTACGATCCCTCCGCCGCGAGCGACACCAGCTTTGCCGGGCATTTGGCTGCCGACGAAAGTTTTAGCAAGTGGGTCAAATACAACACCGTGGAACATAAAGTAGCGGGCTATCGCGCGGTTTTTGTTTCCCTGAAAGCACCCGACTCACCTCCCGGCGACATTACGGCCGATCAATTGGATGCCTTGGCCGACATAGCCGATCAATACAGTTTCGGTGAAATTAGAAGCACCCATAGGCAAAACCTAGTATTGGCGGACATCAAATTCGCTGATCTTTACGCGCTTTGGCAAAAACTGGACGCATTAAAACTGGCAACGCCTAACATCGGCACGGTCACCGACATGATCTGCTGCCCGGGCCTGGATTTTTGCTCCCTGGCCAACGCAGGCTCAATCGGTATCGCCAAGGAAATCAATGCTGCCTTGGATGACATGGATTACATCCACGACATCGGCGACATCAAAATCAACATGTCCGGCTGCATGAACGGCTGCGCCCACCAAAGCGTCGGTCACATCGGTATTTTAGGTGTCGATAAAAAAGGCGAGGAATGGTATCAAATCACCCTGGGCGGCTCTTCCGAAAACGAAGCCGCCATCGGCGATCGTTTAGGCCCTTCGGTCGCCAAGGATCAAATCACATCCGCCATTACCAGTATTCTTGACGTTTATGTTCAACAACGCCTTGAAGACGAGGCCTTTTTGCAAACCGTCAATCGCGTCGGCCTCGAACCTTTTAGAGAAAAAGTCTATGCCAATCATTAAAAACCAGCAAATATCCGAAAACACATGGACATTTGTTGCCGATGAGAGTCCGTTAACCAGCGGCGATATCACAGTCTCGCTAAAACGCTGGACGGAAAACAAGGATCAATTGTTAGAACATGCCGGCGCGATCGGAGTCAGACTCGCCCCCAACGAATCGGTGGAACTGCTTGCCGACGACCTATCAAGCATCAGCCTAGTTGAACTGGAGTTTCCGGTATTTACCGATGGAAGAAGCTTTTCTCAAGCTCGCTTACTCCGAGACCGTTTTGGTTATCAAGGCGAAATCCGCGCGGTCGGAAACTTCCTGACAGACCAGGTATTTTATCTGCGGCGCGTCGGCGTCGATGCTTTTGATATCAATCAACCCAGAGATATTGAGCTAGCGCTGGCGGCATTAAACGATTTCTCGGTCAAATACCAAGCCTCCAGCAATTAAGGGCTTTTACTAGTCCTGCCATGACCTGTGTTGGGTTACGCTTTGCTAACCCAGCACACATTCCGCTAATATCCCCCCATCAATAAAGCACCACTCAATACATGCACAGCGGAAATGACATTTCCGACTATTTGACACCCGTTCGGCTAGCGGCGCAAAACAACACCTCTTGAGCCACAGGGCAATCGCTCTATGTAGCTTCTGTTCCGAAAATTAACTTGAAGCGATAGTTGTCGTTGAAACAAGCCCGCAGTTTACGGCGCGTCAAGCCATCCTTAATTGGACCGTTGTTCCTGAGCAGATTCAAGGCCATCCATCACATCAATACCAGATGATCATTTCTGGCTCGATTGGCGTCTTCGCCAAATTGCACATCCAGCACCCAGGGCCGTGAGTTTTCAATCGCCCAACGCTATCGGACACCCTTGGCAAAGCGCGGCAAATCGGTAAACAAACACAAGCTCGATCGAGGTTTTATCGCCGATGATGCACGTTGATTCCCCCCTTCTACCGCCCCTTGAAATCGCTTAGTCACTAAAATTGCCCATACGGTGCGCGCTCACTGGTCTGGCATTGTGCATTTTGTGGAATCTCGGATTACCAACAGCATTCCGGAAGGGATCATTAGCAAGGTTTAACTCGTCAAGCGGCGAACAACTGGGTATCGCAATATCAATCACTTCATCGTTAGGATTTTCTTCCTCCGCGGAATGCTGAAGTTTAGTTACCCCCTGTATTTTGCATAGCGCCACAAATTTTGTTGTTCGCTACTTGCCTAAAAGCTATTCTTCGGGAATAATAAAAACGAAACGTTTTATTTTTATTTTCCCGGGGCAGACGATGACAGCGGAAACGCCGAACAAACCCAAAGTGGGACGGCCGAAAGCCGGTACCGAAACCGAGCGCAACGACAGTTTGCTGGATCATGCTCTGGCACTGTTCATGCGCGAGGGTTATGCCAACACCAGCATTGCCAAGGTTGCCGCGGCGGCCGGAGTTTCCACCCGAACCATCTACGAGCGCTATAAAAACAAGGCCGAATTGATGTTGGCCTCGGTCGAGCGCCTGGTGGAATCCGATATTTCCCAATTGCAAAGTATCGAGAACCTAGCGCAAATGTCATGCCGCGACGGCTTGATCGCGCTTGGCGAAAACATGCTTGCAAAGGTCATGCAGCCCGACATGATCTCGTTCTACCGGATGGGCGTCGCCGAAGCGCTGCACTTTCCGAAACTGAGCGAACGGATGGAAACCACCGGACCCAAGCGCATTCAAAATGTGATTGCCGATTACCTGCGTCGACACGGCGCGGCGAACGGTTTGCCGGCACACGACGTCGAACGCGCGGCGGCCTTGTTTTTGGAAATGCTGTTTGCCGAACCGAGAAACAAAGCCTTGTTCGGTTGCCTGGAAGCGAACTGGGACGCTCGCGCCCATGTCTTATTTGTCGTTCAGGTGTTTTTAGACGGTGTCACCGCCCGGAGACTGTCGTGAAAGCGGCAATGTTGGCAATTCTGACCGGTAGCGGCGTTTTGGCCGGTTGCAGCGTGTTTCCCGACTACGTCAGGCCGGCGATCGACACCCCGGCGCAATGGCAAGCGCAACGGAAGGACGCCGGCGGCGCGACTGAATTCACCGATTGGTGGCGTCAATTCGACGACCTGGTATTGACGCGCTTGCAGCAGGCCGCCGAACAAGATAACCCGACGCTGGAGCAAGCCGTGGCCAGTATTGCCTCGGCGCGCGCCAGTCTGGCCGGCGCGGAAGCCGGGGGCATGCCCAGCTTGACCGGTAGCGGGGCTTTTAGCCGCTCCAAGGGCGGCGGCACGTCCGGGGCGAACTCGCAAACCGCTACCGGCAGTGGCACGGGCTTCAGTAGCGGCATTACCCAAATCCTGTCCGGCAGTCTGGATGCCAGTTGGGAGCTGGATTTATTCGGCAAATTCGCCTTCGGCCGGCAGGCCGAGCAAGCCCGCCTGACAGCTGCGGAATTGACTTGGCAGAATGCCAAGATCAGCTTGGCGGCGGAAGTGGCGAGCCAGTATGTCAGTTACCGGGCCTGCCAACTGACGGTGGCGGCCTATCAAAACGCGATCGCTTCGAAGCAAGATACCGCGCGCTTGACCGGCGTCCTGGCCGGCGCGGGTTTTTCGTCGCCGGCTGACGCGGTCTTGGCCGAGGCCAGCTTGCACGCCAGCGAATCCAGTCTGATCGCCCAACGCGTCGAGTGCGACAACACCGTCAAGGCCTTGGTGGCATTGACCGGTCTCGCCGAAGCCGATTTGCGCGCCTGGTTAGCAGCGGGCGGCGGCATACCGACACCCGCGCAATTTCAAGTGGATAGCGTGCCGGCCGACCTGCTGACCCAGCGTCCGGACTTGGCCGCCGACGAGCGCAAGCTGGCGGCGGCCAGCGCCGACATCGGCAACGCGGTCGCCAAGCGCTATCCCAGCGTCAGCCTGACCGGTTCGATCGGCAAGCGCAAAACCGAGACCACCGGCTTGACTCTGAGCAGCAACACCTGGTCGATCGGCCCGACCGTCACTTTGCCGATCTTCGACGGCGGCGAATTGCGCTCCAAGGTCGATAGCGCCGAAGCCGCTTATGCCAGCGCGTGGGCCAGTTACCGGAACGACATTCGCGCCGCGATCAAGGAAGTCGAACAAGCCTTGGTCAATCTGAACGGCGCCGAGCAACGGGAAATCGCCGAAGGCCGCAGCGCCGAGCAATATCGCCAGTATTTTCGGGCGGCCGAGATCAACTGGCGGGCCGGCGGTCTGAGTCTGCTGTCGCTGGAGGATGCGCGCGGCCAGATGATCGCGCAGGAAATCAGCCACATTACTCAACAACAAAATCGCGTGCAGTACTGGATCGCGCTTTACAAGGCGCTGGGCGGCGGTTGGCGCGCCCAGGATACGCAATTGAACGCCGGCACCCCATTGAGCGACGGCAACCGCCGAAGCGAGGAGCAACTATGAACATCATCGGGCGAAAGTTTACTTTACGAACTTGGCTGGTCGGCGTGACCCTGACTGGCCTCGGCATCGGTTTGCTGGTATTCGCCGGTAAACCGGCGCCGGCGGCTGTTGCCGTTAAATCCAAGGCGGTGCTGGCGGTCGAAACGGTAGCGCCGACCCGACAGGATTGGCCGGTGACGATCAAGGTCAACGGCGCGGTAGCGGCCTGGCAGGAAGCCAAAATCGGCGCCGAAATCGGCAGTTTGCGGATCAAGCAGATACTGGTCGACGTCGGCAGCCGGGTCAAACGCGGCCAGGATTTGGCGGTGTTGGCCGACGAAACCGTCGTTGCCGAACTGCACAAGCAACAAGCCAGCGTCGATAAAAGCCGGGCCAATCTGGCCAAGGCCCAGGCCGACGCCGCCCGCGCCCGCGAAATTGAAGACAGCGGGGCCTTGTCGTCGCAGAAAATCGACGAATATTTAATCGACGAACAAACCGCGCGCGCCGACCTGGCCTTGGCACAAGCGGAGTTGGAAAACCAGAGGATCCGCTTGAGCCAGACCCATATCGTCGCGCCGGACGACGGCGTCGTTTCGGCGCGTAGCGCCGGCTTGGGCGATGTCGTGGCGGCGGGGACCGAGTTGTTCCGGCTGGTGCGCCAGGGGCGGGTCGAGTGGCGGGCCGAGGTCAACGCCCAGCAGCTCGCGCAAATCCGCACCGGCCAAGCGGTGGCATTGAGCTTGCCGGACGGCGGCAGCGTGACCGGCACTGTGCGGATGACCGCGCCGACCGTGGACGACACCACCCGCAACGCGCTGGTTTACGTCGATATTCCCAACGCCGCGGTCAAGCCGGGTATGTATTTGCAAGGCAGCATCGCCGTCGGCGCGCAAGCGGCCTTGGTCGTGCCGCAGACCGCGTTAGTCTTGCGCGACGGTCGCGATTATTTGTTTGAAATCGTCGACTCTTCCGGCTCGGCCGCCCCCGGCGCCAAGTCGGTAATTCAACGTAGCGTCGTCACCGGCCGCCGGGTCGGCGATTGGGTGGAAATTCGCGAGGGCATCGCCAGCGATGCCAGTTTGGTTGCCGGCGGCGGGGCGTTTTTGAAGGATGGCGACATCGTCAGCGTAACGCCCAAGATCTGAACCGCGTCGAAGCAATCCACCCGGTAGAGCGCCCGCGGGAGCCTGCCAACGGCGGCTTTTCAACCACGATGCCGAACGCATCACCATTTATCAGCGCCCAAGCACCACATCGCGGTCTTGGGCGCGGGAGCAAAATCATGAACTTTTCCGCATGGGCCATCCGCAAGCCGGTACCCAGTCTATTGTTGTTCGCGGTGCTGTCCATCCTGGGCGGCATGGGCCTTAAGCAATTGGGCAAACAAAATTTTCCGGACATCGAAGTGCCGACCATCACCGTCGCCGCAACCTTGGAAGGCGCGGCGCCGGCGCAGTTGGAAACCGAAGTGGCGCGCAAGATCGAAGACAAAATCGCCGCGATCGGCGGCGTCGAGCACGTGCGGACCACGATCACCGACGGCTCGGTTTCGATCAAGGTCGAGTTCAACATCGACAAAAACTCCGAGGAGGCGCTGAATCAGGTGCGCAACGCGGTGGACGGCGCCCGCTCGGAATTGCCGTCGGCGATGGCCGCGCCGATTGTGTCCAAGACCACTACGGCCGGCGGCGCGATTCTGACCTACGTGGTCAGCGCCGAAAACATGGACGAAGCGGCTTTGTCGTGGTTCATCGATAACGACATCAGCAAGCGGCTGTTGGCGGTGACCGGCGTCGGCAAGGTGACCCGCACCGGCGGCGTCGATCGCGAGGTGCACGTCGATCTGGACCCGGTGCGGATGGCGGGCTTGGGCGCGTTGGTCAGCGAGGTGGCGACGCAACTGAAAAAAGTACAGCAAGACGCGTCCGGCGGACGCGGCGACATCGGCGGCGGCGTGCAATCGGTACGCACCCTGGGACGAGTAGCGACAGCCGGCGAGCTGCGCAACCTGGATATTCCGCTGGCCAACGGCAGCCACATCAAACTGGACCAAATTGCCAGCGTTACCGACACCATCGCCGAACGTTCCACCTACGCGACCTTGGACGGCCGGCCGGTCATCGGTTTCGACATCGTCCGCAACAAAGGCACCAGCGAAGTGACCGTGGCCGAAGCGGTGCGCGCGGCGCTGGCCAAGTTTGCCGCCGCCAATCCGCAAGTGCGAATCCGCGAAGCCTTCGACACCGTTCAGCCGGTCGAAGACAACTTCACCGGCTCCATGCATTTGCTCTACGAAGGCGCTTTCCTGGCCGTCATTGTAGTCTGGTGGTTTTTGCGGGATTGGCGGGCGACGCTGGTTGCGGCGGTTGCCTTGCCCTTGTCCATTCTGCCGACTTTCGCGGCAATGTGGTATTTCGGCTTCAGCTTGAACATCATCTCGTTGCTGGCCCTGGCCTTGGTGGTGGGGATTTTGGTGGACGACGCCATCGTCGAAATCGAAAATATCGTCCGGCATTTACGGATGGGTAAGACGCCGCTGCAAGCGGCGATGGACGCCGCCGACGAAATCGGCTTCGCGGTGATCGCCACCACTTTTACGCTGGTGGCGGTGTTCTTGCCGACCGCGTTCATGGGCGGCGTAGCGGGCAAATTCTTTCGGCAATTTGGCGTGACCGCCGCAGCGGCGGTATTGGCCTCGTTGTTGGTGGCGCGTTTGCTGACGCCGATGATGGCGGCCTATCTGCTGAAGCCGCATCCGGAACGCGATAGCGGCGACAGCGCGATGATGCGCGCGTATCTGAAGGCGGTGGACTGGTGTCTGAGCCATCGCTTGGCGGTCGGCGTCGGCGTGGTGGTGTTCGTGGCCGGTTCGCTGAGTTTGATGCCCTTGTTGTCCACTGGCTTCGTGCCGGCGGCGGACAATAGTCAAACCAAGGTGGCGTTGGAATTGCCGCCCGGCAGCACGCTGGCGCAAACCCGCCATATCGCCGCCGAAGCCGAACGCCGCTTGCGCGAATTGCCCGACGTCACCCAAGTGTTCGCGGCGGGCGGCGTCTCCAGTAGCGGCGGTGGCGGTGCGGATGCCGCGACCACCAACTACGAAGTGCGCAAGGCGACCTTGACCTTGAGTCTGCGCGACCGCGCCGAACGCCCGTATAAACAAGCGGCGGTCGAAGCGACGATACGCGAGAAACTGGCCGATCTGCCGGGCGTGCGGGTGGCCGTCGGTACCGGCGGCAGCGGCGAAAAACTGCAATTGACCCTGGCGAGCGACGATCCGCAATCCTTGCGCCGGGCCGCCGATGCGGTCGAGCTTGAGTTGCGCCAACTGCGCGGTCTCGGGAATATTACCTCCAGCGCCAGCCTGCAACGTCCGGAAATACAGATTACCCCGGATTTCGGCAAGGCCGCCGAATTGGGCGTCACGGTCGAGGCTTTGGCCGACGTGGTCAGGGTCGCCAGCTACGGCGATTACTCCAACGTGATGGCCAAGCTGAATCTGCCGCAACGGCAAATTCCGATTCGAGTCCGGCTGGCCGAGTCGGTGCGCCACAGCTTGGACGAAATCGGCCAACTGCGGGTGGCCGGACGCGGCGGCAGTGTGAGTTTGGCCACCCTGGCCGACATTCGTTTGGCCGGCGGCTTGCAGCAGATCGACAGGCTGGACCGGATGCGCAATACCACGTTCGACATCGAGTTGGGCGAGCGGGCGGTCGGCGACGTGTTGGCAGAGGCCATGCAATTGCCAACCCTGCAAAACCTGCCGGCCGGGGTGCGCACGATAGAATCGGGCGATGCGCAACGGATGAACGAGTTGTTCGGGAGTTTCGGCGGGGCGATGGCGATTGGCGTGTTGTGCATTTACCTGGTGTTGGTGCTGTTGTTCGGCGACTTCAGTCAGCCGGTGACGATACTCGGCGCGCTGCCCTTGTCGCTGGGCGGGGCCTTCTTGGCCTTGCTGATGACCGGCGGCAGTTTCGCGATGCCCAGCGTAATCGGGTTGTTGATGCTGATGGGCGTGGTCACCAAAAACTCGATACTGCTGGTCGAATACGCGATGATAGCCCGCCACGAGCGCGGCCTGAGCCAGCTGGACGCGGTGATCGACAGTTGCCGCAAGCGGGTGCAACCGATATTGATGACGACGATTGCGATGGGTGCCGGCATGCTGCCGATTGCGCTAGGCTTGGGCGCCGACCCGAGTTTTCGGGCGCCGATGGCGATTACCGTGATCGGCGGCTTGCTGACTTCGACCGCGCTGAGCCTGGTGGTGATTCCGGTGGCCTACACCGCTATCGACGACATTTTGAGTCTTGGCCGCCGTATCGTTGCTTGGGCTCGGTTTGGAAAAAGCGGCGGCGAGTGGCAACACAGCCTAGGGGAATAGGGCCATCTCGGTGCCATGAAAGCCGACTGTATCTTGGAATAACAAAGCCGATGCGTAGCGGGCGGGCCATGCTTATCTTAGCGCAGCCGGTTAGGCTTTGGCAGTGAATAGTTCTGACATAAACCAGCCTTGCCAAGCACCTTTGGACGGCAGAATTTTTGCCGACTACTGCCGAGGGTCAATGACATAATTTCAATTGTAAATAAACTCGGTTTGGGCGACCGTCAATTGCATTTAATTTCGCTCGAAAAATGCGCTGATTGCTAGTTTGTGGTTTTTGATTACAGGTTGCTACAGCTATCGGGCATAAAAAAACCGGCTGGCAGTGTTCACCGCCAGCCGGTTTTTCATAGTCGGCTACTTATTTTTCCAAATACTGACGCCTTTCAGTAAATTCAAAGCCTCATGCAGCGGATAGTCACGTACACCTTCGGTATCCGAATTATCGGTGCCGTCCACATCTTTCTCCTGACCGTCCTTATCGTCGATTTTTTCATTGTCATCCGACTTTTTCTCGGGCTTATTACCATTGGTCAGATGACCCGACAAATCGGCTTCCTTGATGGAGTCAATCTTGGCCTTTTCCAAGGCTTCCAACTTAACCCGCGCCAGGGAAACATCCGGCTCGATACCTTCCGCTTGGATGGATCGGCCCGAAGGCGTGAAATAGCGCGCGGTAGTCAATTTAACCGCCGCGCCATTGCTGGTCGGCAATATAGTCTGTACGGAGCCCTTGCCGAACGATTTCTCACCCATGATGATGGCACGCTTATGATCCTGCAATGCACCGGCGACGATTTCCGAAGCCGAGGCCGAACCACCGTTGATCAACACCACAATCGGCGCGCCGTTGATCACATCGTCCGGAGTTGCATTAAAGCGCATTTCGGAGTTTTTGATTCGTCCCTCGGTGTACACTATCAAGCCGGACTCAATAAAGGCATCGCTGACATCGACCGCCGCATTCAGCACGCCACCCGGATTATTCCGCAAATCCAGCACCACGCCTTTCAGCGGGCCTTCATTTTCTTTTTTCAATTCGGATATCGCTTCAAGCAGGCTTTCACCGGTTCCGGATTGGAAACTGCTGATCCTTAAATAACCGTAGTTTTTCTCCAACATCCGGCTTTTAACGCTTTTGACTTTGATGATGTCACGCGTCAGCTCGAACTTTAACGGCGCTTCGGCTCCTTCCCTAATAACCGTTAAGACGATTTGGCTGCCTGGCTCGCCGCGCATAAGTTTTACCGCTTCAGCCAGTGTCATGCCTTTCACGGGTTTATCATCCAGGCGCACAATCAAATCGCCGGCCTTGATACCCGCTTTTTGCGCCGGCGTATCGTCAATAGGCGAAACGACTTTGACAAAACCATTTTCCATCCCCACTTCGATACCCAAGCCGCCGAATTGGCCCGTAGTGCCTTCCTGTAATTCTTTATATTCTTCGCTGGCCAGATAGGCGGAATGAGGGTCCAAACCGGACAACATGCCTCGAATCGCATCTTCCAACAATTTTTTATCGGAAACCTGCTCGACATAATCCTGCTTGATGCGTCCAAAGATTTCGGTAAATGTCCTCAGCTCATCAAACGGCAGGGTTTGTACCTCTTCGGCGGACGGAGTAACGGGCGACTCTTTCTGAGCAACCACGCTACTACATACGCTGACCGTGGCGCCCAGAATAAACCCGACCAAAAGAATCAAAATATTTGTTTTTTTCCGCATCTGTTTTAAAACTCCAACAACCTGTTTCCTATTAAAATTAACCCTTTCCCGGCTTGCGACACCATTTTTCGGGATTTACCGCCTTACCTTTCTGACGTATACCAAAATAAAGCGCCGCGCTGGAACGACCGCCGCTACGCCCTACCGATGCCACGGTTTCACCCGCTCTAACGTGATCACCCACGCTTTTATGCAAATTCTGGTTAAAAGCATATAGACTCATATAGCCTTTCCCATGATCGACAATGATCATCAAACCGTATCCGCGCAGCCAATCGGCATAGACTACACGCCCAGCCGCCACCGCATGAATGTCGGCCCCTTCACGCGCTCCAATCACCGTTCCATCCCAAGTGGTTTCAAAGCGCCGGCTACCGAAACGTTCGACAATCGCCCCCTGAACAGGCCAAGGCAATTGGCCCTGCAACTCGGCAAAGGCTTTTCCGGGCAGAACAACCGGTTGACGCTCCTCGGTTTTATTGGATTGAGCTTGCTCCGCCCGTTGCTTGAGAATGGGTGGTTTTTTTTCAACTACCGGTTCGGGTGGAGGTGATTCTGGTGCATTATCATCAGTTTTAGGCAATGACGCCACCAAGGCTTCCAGTTTTTTCTCGTCATGGATCAAACTGACCAACTGTTCCTGTTTTGATGCATAGTTGCGACTGACTTCGGTCAACAATTTTTCGCGCTGATCTCTAAGCGCCTGCAATGCATCGGTTTCCTGCTGTTTCTTATCCAGCGCCACTTGCAACAATTGCGATTCGGTATCTTTTTGCGCTTCCAACTGCCGCAAGGTTTTAATATCGCTTTCTATCGCCGCCAACTTTTGCACGCGAGCCTTGCCGATGTAATCATAGTAAATCAGCATGCGGCCCGACAGGGCAGGATCTCGCTGATTCAATAGCACGTTCAAGCCTTCCTTGTCGCCGATGGCATAAGCCGACTTGACTAAACCCTCGAGCCCACGCCGCTGGGTTTGTACATCTTTCTGGGTAACGGCTACTTTATTTCTTACTTCCTCTAGCGCCTGCTCTTGCTGCTTGATTTCAGACTTGATCTGATTCAATGCGTTGATTTGTTCACCGTATTGCTTCTCCAATCGCCTCAACTGCTCAATCTCGGTGGATTTTTCGGCCGCCAGCATTTTAACGTCCGCGCCTACCCGCTGGATCCTGGTCTGTATGTCGGACAATTCACGCTGTCTAGCGACATCGGCCTCGGCCAACAAGACAGGGCTGACACCGGCGCAAATAAGCCAAAAACAAACTCTCGCTTTCATTATTGCCCGCTCAAGAACCGATCCATCATTGCCGACGAATAATGTTGCGCGCCTAAAATCGCTAATATGATAGGCGCCAAATCCCCCGGATTCCCACCGGACAGTAGCGACTTGCCGTCACCAACATTGACCAGGGCGACAAGACTCATCGTGCGCGCGGTATTTGCCGACCACTGATTTCATCGGTCATTTGCTCGATATTGCCGTAATCGACGATCAATAACACCAAGGGTTTCGGTCGATTCCCCATTGTTTAGTAACTCCAAACGTTGCGTGGATTCTGTTGCCGGCGTCCAGCGGATTCAGCCGACATATTGCTTCAATGCCGGATCGAACCCCAGCTATTGAACATTGGCGCTCACTCTGTTAGATTTGCTAGCCTTTTGCAGCAACTCAAGCGCTAAGTTCGCTGATTTAGCCATCATTATACAGCAGGCGTATACTGACGTAGCGTGAAAAACGCGCTAATGAGGGCACATTGAAAATCTTATGACGACCCCTATGGAAGACATCGACGATCACATACTCTACGACGACCACGATATTAATCGCGCCTCTCGCTGCCTAAAAGCCATGTCACACCCTTTACGCCTTAAGATACTTTGCGTGCTTGGCGATAAATCGATCAGCGTCCAGGACATCGTCGACCAGGTTGGCACCAGTCAAAGCAACATATCACAACATTTGGCCATATTAAGAGACAAGGGTATCCTCGATTTCAAGAAGGATGCCAATCGAGTTTTTTATTATATCGATGATAAGCGCGTGATAAATCTGATCGAAATGATGCGCAAGGTTTTTTGCGAAACCTAACCTTATTCCTCCAATCAACCACTTCAAATCCGCGATGGACCAATATATTGAATTTATTTCCAACCATTATCTGCTTTCATTTTCGCTGGTCTGCGTTATTTTTCTGCTGATCCAGGATTTAGTCTCTAATTCATTCAACGGTTACGAAAGTATTTCACCACTGATTGCCGTAACCAAAATGAACAACGATAAAACCGTGGTGATCGACGTCAGAGAACCGAATGAATTTCTAAAAAGCCACATCGAGAATGCCATCAACATTCCGCTGGGCAAAATAGAGGAAAAATTGCCCTCCCTGGAAAAGTACAAAAGCCAGCCGATTATCGTCGTTTGCCAAACCGGCGCCCGTTCGGTACCGGCATGCAAAACCCTGACCAAAGCGGAGTTCGGCCAAGTATTCAACATGCTGGGCGGCATGCAATCCTGGGAAGAAAACAAACTACCGATCAAAATCAGCAATAAAACCAACAACTAACATCAACCAACCTGGCACTGAATCATGGCAGAAACCACCACAGCCGGCGAAAAGCAATTCGCCATCCAGAAGATCTATACCAAGGATATTTCTTTTGAAACCCCTAACTCACCTAAAGTGTTTACCTTAAAATGGGAACCGGCACTTGACCTGAATCTGGGCACTCATGTCGAAAACCTTGAAAATTCGATGTACGAAGTATCGCTGACCATCACGGTCACCGTAAAAATAGCCGATACCACTGCCTACCTGGTTGAAATCAATCAGGCCGGCATCTTTACCATCGCAGGCTTTAACGAACAGGAAATGGGGCCGATGCTAGGCAGTTTTTGCCCTAACGTTTTGTTTCCCTATGCTCGAGAAGCCATATCCGACCTCGTCAACAAGGGCGGATTTCCTCAATTAATTTTGGCCCCGGTCAACTTTGATGCCCTGTATATGCAACATTTACAACAGAGCCAACAAAACTCCGAAGCAAAAACATTAAATTGAGTAATCCATGCCCCCATCCCTTAGCGTACTGGGCGCCGGCTCCTGGGGCACCGCCCTGGCTATTCAATCTGCTCGAAATGGTTGCAACACCATGTTATGGGGGCATAGCTGGCAAAGCATAAGCGCACTGAAGCTGGCCGGCGAAAATCAACGCTACCTTCCGGGGACTCCGTTCCCCGACAATCTTAGTGTAACCGCCGACCTAAAAGAGTGCGTACAATTTAGCGGCCTGATACTGATTTCGGTACCCAGCCATGCCTTCAGAACCACGCTGCAAAATATTAAACCTTTTTTAGGGCCACAACCGCAAATCGCCTGGGCAACCAAGGGCTTTGACAGCGACAGCGGCGCGCTATTAAGCAATGTGGTTATGGAGGTACTCGGTAAAAATGTATTAACCGCCGCGCTTTCCGGCCCCACTTTTGCCAAGGAAGTCGCCGATGGCCTACCCACGGCCATCACAGTAGCCTCCGCCTCCCATCAATTTGCAGCTCAAGTTGCCGCCATCTTCCATAACCATCGCTTTAGAACCTACACCAGCAACGACATCATCGGCGTGCAGGCCGGCGGTGCCTGCAAGAATGTTCTGGCTATAGCCGCCGGCATAGCCGATGGCTTGGGCTTTGGCGCCAATACTCGGGCGGCTCTAATCACTCGCGGCCTAACTGAAATCATGCGCCTGGGAATCAAATTAGGCGGCCAACCCGACACCTTCATGGGCTTGGCGGGCTTAGGCGATTTGATTTTGACTTGTACCGACAATCAATCAAGAAACCGGAGATTCGGCCTAGCATTAGGTCAAGGGAAAAGCCGAGCACAAGCAATCCAGGAAATCGATCAATCCGTCGAAGGCATATCGGCCGCGCGCGAAGCCCACCTTCTCGCGCAAAAACACCACATCGAAATGCCGATCACCGAACAAGTCTACAACGTGCTATTTCATGATCTCGACCCCAAATTAGCCGTGCAAAACCTGCTTACAAGGGATCAAAAGCCTGAAATCTAAAATTGATTGGGCTTTTCGCTCCTAACACGTCAAGAATAAATCCCGCGAACTCCTCGCCTCAAAACACCTGCCCGCATCCCACTATTACCGATAACTCGGCATATTGCCCGAGCGACTTAGTCATATTCAACATCAATAAAATATATTAAGCATCTGATAAAAATAAACTTTATTTTTTTGTCCGGCGAAACCCTTTCATTATGAACAAATAACCCGTAAGTCATTGTAGAAAAAGAAAGAATTTAATCAGAATCTCACTTGACTAAGCTTCTATTGAAAACTATAGTGGTGCAAAAATGATGTAAAGTGGTTAAAAAGGGATTTTTTCGATTAGTTGAGGCTCATCTTGTTTCGAGGCATAAGTTCAATCAATTTGGATGCGAAAGGGCGCATTGCGATTCCTACCCGCTATCGGGAGGAGTTACAGGAATGCTGCGAGCGTCAATTGGTTGTAACGGTTGCCGTTGATGATAAATGCGTCGGTGAACCCGGCTGCCTATGGCTTTACCCATTACCGGAATGGGAAAAACTCGAGCAAACCATCAGCAAGCTGCCTACCCTCAACAAAATGGCCGGCAAACTTCGCCGTTTTGTGATCGGCAATGCCACGGAATGCGAAATGGACACCCAGGGCCGCTTGTTGCTTCCGGAAAAATTGCGCGCATTTGCAGCCATGGATAAGCATATTTTTCTGGTGGGCCAGTTAAATAAATTTGAAATATGGAGCGACAGCGCCTGGCAGGCAAAAGAACAAGAATGGCTGGACGGCAGCGACACTGAGGGCCTTGAAGAGCTCGGCGCTTTGTCATTTTGACAACCATGCCCCCGCATCAAGCCGTTTTATATAGCGAGGCACTAGAAAGCCTCAACCTCATCGCGGGCGGGGTCTATGTCGATTGCACATTTGGCCGAGGCGGACACAGCTCGGGGATATTGCAAGCTCTAGATGATTCAGGAAAATTACTGGCATTTGATCGGGACATAGAGGCCATCAATAGCGATGAGGCCAAACAATTATTGACCGACAACCGTTTTAGTCTACACCACGGTTGCTTTGCCGATTTGGCCGCCACGGTGGCCCGGCTTGGTTACAGCGGCCAAGTAAATGGCATTCTGATGGATTTAGGCGTGTCGTCGCCACAACTGGATAGCGCCGATCGCGGTTTCAGCTTTCTACGCGACGGCCCGCTGGATATGCGGATGAATACCCACGACGGTTTGACCGCCGCACAGTATCTCGCCCAGGTCGATGAACAAGACTTGACCAAGGTATTGTTTGAGTACGGCGAAGAACGTTTTGCTCGGCGCATTGCCAAGGCAATCGTTCAGCAGCGGCTGCATAAACCGCTGGAAACCACGTTGCAACTGGCCAAATTGATTGAAGAATGCGTGCCGTTTCGGGATAAACACAAACATCCCGCCACGCGCACCTTTCAGGCGATTCGAATTGAAATCAACCAAGAGCTGGAGCAGATCAAAACCGCGCTGACCCAATCGGTTCAGGTATTGGCGCCAAGGGGACGGCTGGTCGTCATTGCTTTTCATTCGCTGGAGGATCGCATTGTAAAACGCTTTATCCGCGAAGAATCCGGACTTAAAAACAATCCCGGACGTTTGCCGATTAAAGAACAGGACATCGCAAGAGGTCAGCTTAAAAAAATAGGTAAATCGATACGCGCCGAGCAACAAGAATTAGAACGCAACCCTAGAGCGCGTAGCGCCATCATGCGCGTGGCGGAGAAGATTTGATGGCCGCCATAAAAAATATTTTGCTGAGCATTTTGGTTGCGATGCTGATGTTATCGGCAATCGCGGTCATTTACAGCAAATACCAGTCCAGACTGTTGTTTATTGAAATCCAGAAAAAGGAAAAACAACTGGATGACTTCGAAGTCGAGTGGGGGCGCTTGCAATTGGAACTGACCACGCTTACAGAAGAAAACCGGGTTGAAATCGAAGCCAGAAACCGCCTTTTACTGACTTTGCCGGCCCAAAATAAAATTGTTTATATCAAGCCTTAAATGCGAATTTCCACAGGAGCCCGATCGGCAACCTCGTCAGCCATGGACTTTCCGATCCGGCGCAAGCTGTTATTGGGCGTCATATTGACAGCGATGATGACATTGACCGGGCGCGCGGTGTATTTGCAAGTGCTTGATAAAGAGTTTTTACAGGATAAAGGCGATTTACAACATGTGGGTATCGTCGACGTTCCCGCCTATCGCGGGCAGATTAAAGATAGAAACGGCGAACCCCTGGCCATCAGTACACCAGTGCAGTCGATCTGGATGAACATGCGCCAGATCAAGGATGGCGATCGGGGAAAAGTCGAACAAATGGCCAAGATCCTGGGAATTGCCGATAAGGACTGGCGGGCATTCTTAAAAAAGGAAGCCAATAAACGCTTTGTCTACGTCAAACGGCAAATCAATCCGGATCTGGCGGAAAAAGTAAAGGCGCTGGAAATTACCGGGGTGTATTTTGAGAAGGCTTTCAAACGCTATTATCCGGCCGGCGCCACGTCCGGGCATTTGCTCGGCTTTACCAATATCGACGATGCCGGCCAGGAAGGCATGGAACACGGTTATGAGCACATCCTGCGCGGCAAACCCGGCAAGAAACGTGTGATCAAGGATGGCAAGGGCCATATCATCAAGGACGTGGAAAACATTCAGGAAGCCATACCCGGCCAAGACCTGGTGTTAACCATAGACGAAAGAATACAGTATCTGGCTTATCGGGAATTGCAGACCGCCGTACTGAAACATAAGGCCCACTCGGCGTCGCTAGTGGTTTTGGATGCAAATAACGGCGACGTATTGGCATCGGTCAGCCAGCCGGCTTTTAATCCGAACAACCGGCGGGAACTGCGTAGCGACCGTTACCGCAATCGCGCTATGGTCGACAGTTTCGAGCCGGGCTCGACCGTGAAACCGTTCGTGGTCGCGGCGGCGCTGGACGGCGGCTATGTCGATCCCAATGCCATGATTGAAACGCATGGGGTCTATCACGTCGGCCGCAATGTGGTGAAAGACATTCATAACTACGGCACGATGGATTTGACCCTGGTGTTGCAAAAGTCCAGCAACATCGCGGTAACTAAGATTGCGATGAGCATGCCGCCGGAATATTTCTGGAGCGTATACAGCAATTTGGGTTTCGGCAACTCCGCCGGCGTCGGCTTTCCGGGAGAGGCCAGCGGTTCTTTATTGGATTACCAAGGCTGGCATGAGTTCGACCAAGCCATTTTGTCGTTCGGTTATGGCGTTTCGACCTCGATATTGCAACTGGCAAGAGCTTATACGGCCATCGCCGATGACGGCATCGTGCATTCTGTTTCGTTGTTGAAGCGCGACGAAGATCCGGACGCCAGACGCATATTCAAACCGGAAACCGCGCGCAAGGTTAGAGATATGCTGGAACATGTGATCAGCAAAGAGGGCACCGCTTATCAAGCCAGAGTCGAAGGCTATCGGGTAGCCGGCAAAACCGGCACCGTAAAGAAAGCCTCCGCTGAAGGCGGTTACACCCACGACAAATACTTATCGGTATTCGTGGGAATGGCGCCCGCCAGCAATCCACGCTTTGTGATTGCGGTGGTCGTCGACGAACCGACCACCGGCCAATATTATGGTGGACTGGTTGCGGCGCCGGCATTTTCCGGCGTGATGTCGGGCCTATTGAGAATTTACGGCGTGGAACCGGACGGGATGGACACCATGCCATTATTGCTGACCAGACAATGAAATTAAGCCAGTTATTGCTCGGCATCGCCGAGATTAACACCGATCTTGAAATCAGCGGCTTGTGTCTGGACAGCAGATCGGTCAAAGCGGGCGAACTGTTTATCGCACTGAATGGCGCATTGCGGCATGGACTTAATCATGCAGAACAAGCGATAGACAACGGTGCCGTTGCGGTGATTTACGATCCCGAGGGGATAGCCGATCCGCAACCAAAAACCACGGGTGTTCCGGCGGTTGCGATCATTGACTTGAGCCGGCATTTAGGCCAGATAGCGGCCCGTTTTTACAGTCACCCCTCAAAACGGCTTGATGTAATCGGCATAACCGGCACCAATGGCAAGACCACTTGCAGCCAGTTAATCGCTCAAGCGGCAGCCGATTGCGGCGTGATCGGCACGCTGGGCTGGGGCGAACCAGGACAATTACAAACGACGGCCAATACGACCCCGGACGCGCTAGCCGTGCAGCACATGCTGCATACCTTGGATAAACAAGGCAAACGGATAGTGGCGATGGAAGTGTCATCCCACGGTTTACAGCAAGGCAGGGTGAATGCTGTTGACTTTAAAGGCGCCGTATTTACCAATTTGAGCCGTGATCACCTGGATTATCACGGCACCATGCGGGAGTATCTGCGCGCCAAACTGGGCTTGTTCACCAATCCGGCCTTACAGTTTGCCGTGATCAATCTGGACGATCCCAACAGCGAAGAAGTGCTTTCGGCTTTGGATGAAAACGTCAACTGTTGGGGATTCAGCACCAGCGGCCGGAGAGCCGATGACGTGGAATGCGTAGTAGCCGATAACGTGCAACACAACAGCGGCGGCATTTGCTTCGACGTGCACTGGTCGGGACAGACGCTTCGCGCAAGCACCTCGGTGGTGGGCGCATTCAATTTACTGAATGTATTGACGGTTTTGTGCGTATTGCTAGCGATGGGCTGGCCATTTGACCAAGCCGTGGCGCAATTGGCGCGACTAAAAGCCGTGACTGGCCGCATGGAAACATTCGGCGGACAAGGCAAGCCTTCGGTGGTGGTTGATTATGCTCACACCCCGGACGCCTTGGAAAAAGTTCTTTTAGCGGCCAGAGGCACCGGCAAGTTATGGACGGTATTCGGTTGCGGCGGCGATCGGGACAAAGGCAAACGGCCACAGATGGGCCGAATCGCCGAAACCTATGCGGACCATGTGATTGTTACCGACGACAATCCACGCAGCGAAGCTTCGGCTGACATTATTAACGACATTTTAGCGGGCTGCCAGAGTAATAAAGTCAGCATTATTAACGACAGAAACACGGCAATAACGACAGTGATACAACAAGCAGGCCAAGACGATCGCGTGGTGATCGCCGGCAAGGGCCATGAAAATTACCAGGAGATCAAAGGTGTCAAAATTCCGTTCAGTGACCAGGCCGTGGTGCAACAGGCATTAGCCGCATGGAGACCCAAGCCATGAAATTGCAACTCAGCGACATTGCCCAAGCCGTGCAAGGCACCCTGATCGGCAACGACCTGACCGTAACCGGAGTGGGTATCGATACGCGCACGCTGAACAGCGGCGATTTGTACATCGCGATCAAAGGCCAACATTTCGATGGTCACGACTTTGTCGGCAAAGCCGAGCAAGCCGGAGCGGCGGCGATTCTAGTCAGCCAGCCTTTATCCAGCCCGTTGCCGCAAATTCGAGTCAAGGACACCCATCTTGCGTTAGCGGAATTGGCCGGTTACTGGCGTAAACGGTTAGCGGTGAAAATCGCCGGCGTCACGGGCAGCAACGGCAAGACCAGCGTCAAGGAAATGATTGCGGCCATATTTGCCACCCAGGGCAACACCTTATTTACCCAGGGTAATTTAAATAACGACATCGGTGTCCCCCTGACTTTGCTGCGCCTGGACCAAAGCCACGGATATGCCGTCATTGAAATGGGCGCCAACCACCCAGGCGAAATTGCCTACACCAGCCGCTACGCGCAAGCCGATGTCTGCGTAATTACCAATGTCGGCCAGGCACATATCGAAGGCTTTGGCGACATTAGCGGCGTCGCCAACACCAAGGCCGAAATCATCGAAAGCCTGAGTCCCGAGGGTACGGCGGTATTAAACCGCGACGATCCGTTCTACGATTTTTGGCTGGAGGAAAAAGTCGGCCAGCGTAAACACGCCAGCTTCGGCTTTGACGCAGCGGCGGACGTCCGTGCCGAAAACATCATCGCGCAACTGGATCAACAAGGCTTTACCACCCGATTCGATTTAAAAACCAAAACCGAGAGCCTGGGCATTCAATTGAACCTGGCCGGCGAACACAACGTAAAAAATGCGTTGGCGGCGGCGGCGGTAGCCATGCAATTCGGCATCGGGTTAGCTGACATAAAACGCGGATTGGAACAAATGAAACCGGTCACCGGCCGCATGCAAGCCCTGCAAGGCCGTAAAAATAATCTCGTCATCGACGACACCTATAACGCTAATCCGGCTTCGTTAAAAGCCGCCCTGACAGCCGTCAGCCATTGCCAACAGCCGATTTGGCTGGCACTAGGAGCCTTCGGTGAACTCGGTAACGACAGCCCGGCCATCCACGCCCAGATGGGCGATATGATCAAAGCCATTCCGGTACAACGCCTGTTCGCCACCGGCGAGTTGGCGCGATACACCGTGAATAATTTTGGCGACAATGGCCAATTTTTCGACACTCAGGAACAGTTAATCAACACCTTGAACCAGGCGATTACCGGCCAGGAAATTATTTTGGTTAAGGGCTCGCGCGCCCAAAAAATGGAAAATGTAGTGGCGGCGCTAGTAGACAACTTCAGAGCGGCATAATGTTACTTTTACTCGCAGACTTTTTAATCAGCCTGGACAGTGGCTTCAGGGTATTGAATTACCTGACCTTTCGCGCCATCTTAGGCATTTTGACCGCACTGATCATTTCGTTCGTCATCGGCCCGATCATGATCGACAAGTTGACCCGTCAAAAAATCGGCCAAAGCGTGCGCGACGACGGTCCGCAAAGCCATTTATCCAAATCCGGCACGCCTACCATGGGCGGTACGATGATACTGTTTGCGGTCGCCATCAGCACCTTGTTATGCGCGGATTTAAGCAACCGCTATATATGGGTGGTGTTACTGGTGACTCTGGCCCATGGCGTGATCGGCTTTATCGACGATTACAAAAAAGTCCTGCTCGGTAACAGCGACGGCCTTTCGGCCAAGGCCAAATATTTCTGGCAATCGGTCGTAGCCCTGGGTGCCGCAATTTATCTATATAAAACCGCGCAAGTCGCGGCCGAAACTCAATTTATCGTACCGTTTTTCAAAAACGTTATTTTGAATATGGGTTGGGGCTATGTGGTGCTGACTTACTTTGTCATCGTCGGTTCCAGCAACGCCGTTAACCTAACCGACGGCCTGGACGGTTTGGCGATCATGCCGACCGTGATGATCGCCGCAGCGCTGGCGATTTTTGCCTACCTGTCCGGCCACGTTAATTTCTCGCAATACCTGGCCATCCCGCATATCCCGAAAGCCGGCGAACTGGTAGTCTTTTGCGGAGCATTGGTCGGTTCCGGCCTGGGTTTTTTATGGTTTAACGCCTATCCGGCCATGGTATTCATGGGCGACGTCGGCGCTCTGGCTTTAGGTGCCGCGCTCGGCATCGTGGCGGTTCTAGTCAGACAAGAAGTGGTGCTGGTGATCATGGGTGGTATTTTTGTGATGGAAACCATATCGGTGATCATCCAGGTCGGCTCCTACAAGACCCGCAAGAAACGGGTATTCCTGATGGCACCCATCCACCACCACTACGAATTGAAAGGTTGGCCGGAACCGCGCATTATCGTCCGCTTCTGGATCATTTCAGTAATCCTGGTGTTAATCGGCCTGGCCACCTTAAAACTGAGATAGTCATGGATACCAGCGCGCTACTCGGCAATCTGCAAACCCATTTCAAGCTGGAGCCAGCCAATGCCCGGCTGCTGATCGTCGGCCTGGGCGCGACCGGATATTCGGCCGCTCAATTTTTACAAAACACGCCGATCAAATTCGCCGTGATCGACAGCCGCAGAAATCCGCCGCGAATCGATAGCCTGCGCGAACAAATGCCGGATGTGCCGGTGTTTTCCGGCGGTTTCGACCAATCGGCCTTTGATGTCGCCACTCATTTATTGGTTAGTCCGGGCGTTTCGCTGAACGAAAAAGCCATACACAAGGCCATGCAAGCCGGTGTCACCGTATTGAGCGACATTGATCTGTTCGCTTGCGCCACCGACAAACCGATTATCGCCATCACCGGTTCCAACGGCAAAAGCACGGTAACCACCATGCTGGGCGACATGGGCAATGCGGCCGGCATCAAAACCGCCATCGGCGGCAATCTCGGCACTCCGGCGCTGGATTTGCTGCAACAGGAAGCCGACTTATACGTGTTGGAACTGTCCAGCTTCCAACTGGAACGCACCACGGCGCTGAATGCCAAGGCCGCCACGGTATTAAATTTAAGCGCCGATCATCTGGATCGCCACGATGGCATGGCCGGTTACGCGCACGAAAAGCAGCGCATATTCCGAGGCGACGGCGCGATGATACTGAACGCCGACGATCCGGCGGTCATGGCCATGCGGGACAACCACAGAACCTGCTTTAGCTTTTCGGTACAACAAACAGCCGATTTTTATCTGAAATGCGGCGGCGAAGTCGAGCAACTGATGATGGGTAATGCCGTGTTGATGAACGCCGACGAGTTGAATCTGGAAGGTAGCCATAACATCGCCAATGCCCTGGCTGCGCTGGCGCTGGGGCATGCGGCCGGCATGGACATGAACGCCATGTGCCGGGCTCTGAAAAAATTCAAGGGATTGCCGCACCGCATGCAAAAAGTAGCGGAAATTGCTGGCGTGCGCTGGGTCAACGATTCCAAGGCCACCAATATCGGCGCCTGCATTGCGGCATTACAGGGCTATAGCCGAAAAGTCATCCTGATAGCGGGCGGCGACGGCAAGGGCGCCGATATGGCCGAACTGGCCCCCATCATCAAGGACAAAACCAAGGCCGTCATTTTGATGGGCAAGGATGCGCCCCTGATCGATCAAGCCTTGAATAATTGCGTGCCTACCCATTTTGCCGGCAACATGAAAGAAGCGGTAAAAATGGCCGCCGGTTTAGCCGCGACGGGTGATAGCGTTCTGCTGTCGCCCGCCTGCGCCAGCCTCGATCAATATAAGAGTTACGCGGATAGAGGCAATAAATTTGCCGAAGCCGTATTGGAGCTGATCTGATGGCGTCAACAGCACCCGCCAAATCCCGGCCAAGCCATCGGTTTCATATCGATCAAGCCTTGCTGACCACCTGTCTGTGCCTTCTCGGCATAGGCTTTGTGATGGTGGCTTCATCCTCCATGCACTTGGGGGTAAAAATGGCCGACGACGTATCCTACTACCCGTTCAAGCAACTGGTACATATTATCCTGGGACTGATGTTTGCCGCCGCGATTCTGGCTATCCCAATGAAACATTGGCACCGGATCGGACAACCATTATTCATCGCCGGCTTGGTGTTACTGTTGGTGGTGCTACTCCCCGGCGTCGGCGTCAAGGTCAACGGCAGCACCCGTTGGCTATCGCTACTGGGCATGCGGATTCAGGTTTCGGAAGTGATGAAATTTATCTCGGTGATTTACATGGCCGGCTACATCACCCGCCATAGCGATCATGTCCGCTATTCCATCTTCGGTTTGATGCGTCCGTTGATGTTGTTTTCAGTAGCCTGCATCCTGCTGCTGCTGGAGCCTGATTTCGGTTCGGCAGTGGTAATTTTGATCATCGCCATGGGCATGATGTTCCTGGGCGGAGCGCGTTTATCGCCGTTCGTGGTGTTGGTAAGCTTGGTTTCAAGTGCCGCGGCGATACTGGCCTATACCTCGCCCTACCGTCTGAAGCGCATAACCGGCTTCATCGATCCGTGGGAACACGCCAAGGATAGCGGCTATCAGCTAACCCAGGCCTTGATTTCGTTCGGCCGTGGCGAATTTTCCGGCGTCGGTTTGGGCAATGGCCTGCAAAAACTGTTTTATCTGCCCGAAGCCCACACCGACTTTCTGTTTTCGGTACTCGGCGAAGAACTGGGGCTGATCGGCGTGGTACTGGTGATCGGCCTGTTCACCGCGCTGGTCGTCAGAGGCTTTGCCATCGGCGAACAAGCCGAACAAGCCGGGGAAAGGTTTTCCGCGCTAGTGGCTTATGGATTGTCGATCTGGTTCGGCTTTCAATCCTTCGTCAACATGGGCGTCAACATGGGCATCCTACCCACCAAGGGGTTGACCCTACCGCTGATGAGTTACGGCGGCGGCAGCATGATCATTATGTGCGGCGCAATGGCGGTACTGTTTCGGATTCATTACGAAGTGACCGAACTGCATAAAAGCAACGTCAAGGGCGTACAGCGATGAGTGGGCGTATAGTGATTATGGCTGGCGGCACCGGTGGGCATGTATTTCCTGCTCTGGCGGTGGCCGAGGAACTTCGCGCGCGCGGCTGGCAAGTCAGCTGGCTGGGCACCCGTAAGGGCCTTGAAAGCCGGGTGGTACCCGCTAACGGATTCGAAATCGACTGGCTGGCGGTGGAGGGTATGCGCGGCAAGGGCCTGCTGTCGAAACTATCCTCGGTATTACGTTTACTGCAGGCCTGCATCCAGGCGCATGGGATTTTGCGCCGCCGCCAACCGAATGTCGTGCTGGGCATGGGCGGTTTCGTCGCCGGCCCAGGCGGATTGATGGCCAAATGGCTGGGTATACCGCTGGTGGTGCATGAACAAAACCGTATCCCCGGCACCACCAACCGATGGCTGGTAAAACTGGCCGCTAGTAAGGTGCTGGAAGCCTTTCCGGACAGTTTCCCGGTATCATTCAACGCGATCCGTACCGGCAATCCGTTGCGCAAAGCCTTTATCGGACTGCCGGAAAAATCCGAATGGCGGCCCGATTCGGAGCGCAACTTGAGGATTCTGGTGCTGGGCGGCAGCCAGGGCGCCAAAGTATTGAACGATAACGTACCGGAAGCCTTGGCCGGCCTGAAAAATTTGGACATCAAACACCAGACCGGCACCGAAATGCGGCCGGAGGTCGCCGAACGCTATCAAGCTCTGGGGCTGAAAGCCGAGGTTTTGGCCTTCATCGAACATATGGCGGAAGTCTATCAATGGGCCGATTTAATTATATGCAGGGCTGGAGCGATGACCGTCAGTGAAGTAGCCGCTTGCGGCTTACCTGCGATTTTTGTGCCTCTATTACACGCAATTGACGACCATCAAACCGCTAACGCCCGTTACTTGAGTGAAGCCGGAGCCGCCCTGTTATTACCGCAACCCCAATTGAATGCCGAAAATTTGCGCAAGGCCATAGAACATACCATGACATCATTGACATCCATGAGCCGGGCCGCCAAAAACCTAGCTCGATTAACGGCCACCGAAACCGTTGCCGACCTTTGCATCGCGGAGGCCAAGCCATGAACCGCCCGCTAACTCACCCTGCCCAGGCACTCGGCAGCATCGATAAAATCCATTTCGTCGGCATCGGCGGCACCGGCATGAGTGGGATTGCCGAAGTTCTATCCAACCTCGGCTATAGCGTATCCGGCTCGGACATCAAGGCTTCCTCCGTTACCGATAGGCTGGAAGGCATGGGGGTCAAAGTTTATTTCGACCACAAAGCCGAAAATGTGGCCAATGTCGACGTGGTGGTCACCTCCACCGCCGTCGATCGCACCAACCCCGAAATTACCACGGCCTATGAAAACCGTATTCCGGTAATCCCACGCGCCGAAATGCTGGCCGAACTGATGCGCTTCCGCTTCGGCATCGCCGTTGCCGGAACCCACGGCAAAACCACGACCACCAGTCTGACCACGATGATGCTGGCCGAGGGCGGCCTGGATCCGACCTTCGTGATCGGCGGACGCCTGAACAGCGCCGGCGCCAATGCCAAACTGGGCTTGGGCAAATATCTGGTGGCCGAGGCCGACGAGAGCGATGCGTCGTTTCTTTTTCTGCAACCGATGATGGCCATCGTCACCAACATCGACCAGGATCACATGGAAACCTATGGCGGCAGCTACGACCGCTTGAAGGATACCTTCCTCAAATTCCTGCATCAATTGCCGTTTTACGGGCTGGCGGTGATGTGCATCGACGATCCTGGCGTTTGCGATGTACTGCCCAACGTATCCAAGCCGATCAAAACCTATGGTGTCAGCAGTTACGCCGATGTTCGCGCGGTCGACATCAAGCAGGACGGTCTGCGCACCCATTTCACGGTGCTGCGCTGGGGCGATCTACCACCCTTGAAAGTCACGCTGAATCTGCCGGGTTGGCACAACATGCTGAATGCGCTGGCGGCGATTACCATCGCCACCACCTTGGGGGTTGATGATGCGGCCATCGTCAAAAGCTTGAACGAATTCAAGGGCGTGGGCCGGCGGTTCCAGATCAACGGCGATCTCAATTTCGATGGCGGCCAATTGACCCTGGTCGACGATTACGGCCACCATCCGCGGGAACTGGCGGCGACGCTGGAAGCCCTGCGCCAGGCCTGGCCCGATAGGCGCAAAGTGGTGGTATTTCAACCGCACCGCTACACCCGAACCCGCGACTTATTCGAGGATTTCGTCGAAGTATTATCCGGCGTCGATGTGCTGATCTTATTGGATGTGTACTCCGCCGGCGAAGCACCGATTACCGGCGCCGACGGCAAAGCCTTGAGCCGCTCGATCCGAATCCGCGGCCAGGTCGATCCGGTATTTGTACAAAATCGCGAAGACCTGCCGACTATCCTGGCCGGCATCGTGCATAAGGACGATGTGATTCTGACCATGGGCGCCGGCAATGTCGGCCAAATCGCCGCCGAATTACCGCAAAAACTGACGGAGGCTTTGGCATGATGGCCGAGATTGCATTGAAAGGCACCTTGTTGAACAACGAACCGTTGGCGAAATACACCAGCTGGCGGGTTGGCGGCCCCGCGCAACAGATGTATATCCCCGACGACAAAGCCGATTTAATCGAATTCATCGCAAGCTTGCCGGAAGACCAATCATTGTTCTGGATAGGGCTAGGCAGCAATTTATTGGTTCGCGACGGCGGCATCCGCGGCATAGTCATCAACACCCGTGGCCGGCTGAAAGATATGCGTCTGATCGACTCCGAACGAGTCTATGTCGAAGCCGGCGTACCCTGCGCCCATGTGGCAAGGTTTTGCAGCGATTTGGGGCTGACCGGCGCCGAGTTTTTAGCCGGCATCCCCGGCACCATGGGCGGCGCGCTGAAAATGAACGCCGGCGCCTTCGGCGGCGAAACCTGGAGCATCGTCGACCGGGTGGAGATGATCAACCAAAGCGGCGAAGTGATTTTGCGCGGTAAGCAGGAGTTCGACGTCGCTTACCGTTCGGTGAAAGGCCTGGATAACGAATGGTTTTTGTCGGCGCAACTGACCTTAAAAAAGGGCGACAGCGAAGCCAGCCAGCAACATATCAAGGCCTTGCTGGAAAAACGCAACACCAGCCAGCCCACCAATAAACCGACCTGCGGCTCGGTATTTAAAAATCCACCCGGCGATTATGCGGCCCGACTGATCGAGGCTTGCGGCTTGAAAGGCTTTGCCGTGGGCGGAGCGGTGGTATCGGAAAAACACGCCAATTTTATCGAAAACCGGGGTAGCGCCACGGCCGCCGACATCGAAACCTTGATCGAACATATTCAAACTCAGGTGCGGACTCAATTTGGCATCAGCCTGCAAACCGAAGTCTGCCGCGTAGGTGAAAAAGCATGAAACCATTGACAATAAAAAATGCGGCTGATTTCGGTAAAGTCGCCGTTCTGATGGGAGGCTCCGCCGCCGAACGCGAAATCTCGTTGAATAGCGGTAATCAGGTTTATCAAGCCCTTATAAACCAAGGCATTGATGCGATTGCGATCGATGTGACCGGCAGTCCGATAGCCGCTCTGGCCAATGTCAAGGTCGATCGGGTATTCAACATTATTCATGGCCGTGGCGGCGAGGACGGTGTGCTGCAGGCCGTGTTGGAGGTACTCGGATTGCCTTATACCGGTTCCGGCGTAATGGCTTCTGCACTGAGCATGGACAAGCTGCGCACCAAGCTGTGCTGGCAAGGCATGGGGCTTTCCACCCCCAAATGGTTCGTGCTGCAAAGCGAACAAGATATCGACGCCTGCATTGCAAACTTAGATTTTCCGGTCATCGTCAAACCGGCTCAGGAAGGCTCCAGCATCGGCATGAGCAAGGCCGATAACCGCGACCAACTGCTGGCCGCGTTGCAACTGGCCAAGCAATATCGTTGCGACGTCTATGCCGAGCAGTGGGTGCGGGGTAAGGAATACACGGTAGGTATTCTAAACGGCGAGGCCTTGCCGGCAATCCGGCTGGAAACGCCAAATACGTTTTACGATTTCGACGCCAAATACCGCGCCAACACCACCCAGTATCATTGCCCATGCGGCTTGAGCGCCGAGCGCGAGCAACAATTGCGGGCACTGGCGCTAAAAGCTTGCCAAGGTCTGGATGTGAAAGGCTGGGCTAGGGTGGATGTGTTTATCGACGATAAAGATTGCCCGCAATTGATCGAGGTGAATACCGTGCCCGGCATGACCGATCATAGTCTGGTACCGATGGCGGCCAAAGCCGTGGGCGTGGATTTCGGCGAACTGGTCTGGCGCATCCTGGAAACCAGCATGGCGGGTTAAGGTGTCGAGATTAAGAGTCATCATGTTCGGCTTGCTGATTCTGACAGGCGGCTGGTATGGCTGGAGACAGCTGCATACCCAGGATGCCATCAGCAAACCGATACGTTATGTCAAGATTGAAGGGGCATTTCAGTACACCAACAAGGACAAGTTAAAACAGGCACTGACGCCCGAGATGAAGCGGGGTTTTTACCACGCCGATATGGATACCATCCATCATCTGATCAGCAGTTTACCGCTGGTGGAAAAAGTGGACGTGAAACGGGTATGGCCGGATGCGGTGCATATCACGATTACCGAACAAAAACCGATCGTACGCTGGGGAAAAAATGCTCTGCTGAATAAACAGGGCGATATATTGATTCCGGATGACATAGCCGATTTTAAAAATCTGCCATGGATCACCGGGCCGGAGGGTCAGGAAAAGAAACTGCTGGAAATCATGAAGGGCGTTTACATCGTCTTAAAGGATAAATCGTTGCAATTGGCCGAATTCCACGTCAACGACCGGCGGGCGTGGCGAATTAAACTGGCCAATGGCCTGGAGATGCAACTGGGCAGAAAGGCGCCGCTGGAAAATATGCAGCGCTTCCTACAAACCATGGATTTACTGGGTGAGGAACAGCTGGCCATGATAGCCAGCGTCGATACCCGTTATCCCAACGGCTATGCGGTGACCTGGAAACCGGAAGTAACAGAAATCGATTGGAAAGCAATCGCGCAAAAAAATAAAACCTGAATTAAACGCTTATCGAGCAAAAAAATGGCCAAAAAGACAGATCGAAATTTATTAGTGGGGTTGGACATAGGCACGTCTAAGGTGGCTGCTATTGTCGGCGAGTTCCGAGGCGGTGACGAAATCGAAGTCATCGGCATCGGCACCGCACCGTCCAAAGGCTTGAAAAAAGGCATCGTCGTCAATCTGGAATCGACCGTGCATTCAATTCAGCGCGCGATAGAGGAAGCCGAGCTGATGGCCGGTTGCCAGATTAAATCGGTGTTTGCCGGTATCGCCGGCAGCCATATCAAAAGCTTGAATTCGCACGGCATTGTCGCGATCAAGGAAAAGGAAGTCACCCAACACGACATCGACCGAGTGATCGATTCGGCACGGGCGGTCGCGATTCCGGCCGATCAGAAAATTCTGCATATCCTGCCTCAAGAGTTCGTAATCGACCAGCAGGAAGGCATCAAGGAGCCGATCGGCATGTCCGGCATACGGCTGGAAGCCAAGGTTCATATGGTCACCAGCAGCGTCAGCGCCGAGCAAAATATCGTCAAATGCATCCGCAAATGCGGACTGGATGTCGACGACATCGTGCTGGAACAACTAGCCTCTTGCTCCGCCGTCCTGACCGACGACGAAAAAGAGCTAGGGGTTTGCTTGATCGACATTGGCGGCGGCACCACCGACCTGGCGATCTTTTCCGAAGGCGCTATCAAACACACGGCGGTAATCCCGATTGCCGGCGACCAAGTCACCAACGACATCGCCGTGGCCTTGCGCACGCCGACCAAAAATGCCGAGGACATCAAGCGTAAACATGCTTGTGCATTGACGCAATTGGCCGATCCTCAGCAGATGATTGACGTACCCAGTATCGGCGACCGCGAACCGCGCAAAATCTCCGCGCAGAATCTGGCGGAGATAGTCGAGCCGCGCTACGAGGAATTGATGCTGCTGGTGCAGGCTGAGTTAAGACGCAGTGGTTACGAAGATTTGATTGCGGCCGGGATGGTGATTACCGGCGGCAGTTCGCAAGTACGAGGATTGACCGAATTGGCGGAGGAAATTTTCCATATGCCGGTTCGAATGGGGACACCGCTGCATGTGTCCGGATTGACCGATGTAGCGCAAAATCCGATTTATTCGACTGCAGTGGGTTTGCTGATTTATGGCAAGGACCATCATGGCCGAGCATTAGGTTTGAACGACGACGGAGCAAGTCTATGGTCAACAATCAAAAACTGGTTTCAAGGTAATTTTTAATTTGTGTGTGGAGGGTGTGAAAATGAAATATGAATTAATGGATAACAGTGGCAATGCCGTTATCAAAGTTATAGGCGTGGGCGGCGGCGGCGGTAATGCCGTTAATCATATGGTTAACGCCGGCATCGACGGCGTCCAATTTATTTGCGCGAATACCGATGCGCAAGCTTTACGGCAAATGAACGTCGACACCATCGTACAATTGGGTGTCGAACTGACTAAGGGTCTGGGTGCCGGCACTCGTCCCGAAGTCGGCCGCGCGGCCGCGGAAGAAAACCGTGAACGCATCAGGGAAGTGCTTGAAGGCGCAGACATGGTGTTTTTAACCGCCGGCATGGGCGGCGGTACCGGTACCGGCGCCATCGCGATATTTGGCGAAGTGGCAAAGGAACTCGGCATACTGACCGTGGCCGTGGTGTCAAAACCGTTCGACTTCGAAGGCACCAAGAAAAAAGCGGTAGCCGAAACCGGTCTACGCGAGCTGGAAAAACTGGTCGATTCTCTGATCATCATCCCCAACCAAAAATTATTGCCGACCTTGGGCAATAACCGTTCTCTGGTCGACTCGTTCCGGGTCGCCAATGACGTGTTGCTGGATGCGGTGCAAGGCATCACCGAACTGATTACCCATCCAGGTTTGATGAACGTCGACTTTGCCGACGTCAGAACCGTAATGACCAACATGGGCAGCGCGATCATGGGCACCGGTGTTGCCAATGGCGAAAATCGCGCCCGTCTGGCGGCGGAAAAAGCCATTGCCTGCCCGTTGTTGGAAGACATCAATCTGCATGGCGCGCGCGGCATTCTGGTCAACGTCACCTCCAACGGCGACTTGGGCTTGAACGAATTCGACGAAATCGGCAGCATCATGCATGCTTTCGCTTCCGAAGATGCCGACATCAAAATTGGTATGGCGGTCAACCCATCCATGGGCAACGAAGTCAAAGTCACCGTGGTCGCCACCGGCATGGGTGAAAAGGTCAAGGCCAGCGCCCCGATCAAACTGGTACAAAAAGTCGCGGCCGGCGAAGTCAATTACGACCAACTGGAAAAACCCACCGTGATACGCCAACAAAGATCGGAGTCTACCCGCGAGACCCGTTTCGGCGCGCAACCCAGAACCGATGGAGATCTGGAATATCTGGATGTACCGGCCTTCCTACGACGTCAGGCGGATTAAAAACCATTGCGAGTCCAAGGGGAGCTATCGGCTAATTTATGATAGACTCCCCCGCTTTGTTTTAATTATTTTGTCGGCATTTCATGATCAAACAACGCACACTCAAAAACACGATACGAGCCACTGGCGTTGGCTTACACACCGGGGATAAGGTCTATCTGACCCTGCACCCCGCCGAGGCGGATACCGGTATACGTTTTCGCCGCACCGATCTGGAAATACCTGTCATGATAGAAGCCCGCCCCGAAAACGTGGGCGAAACCAAATTATCCACGACATTGGTACGCGACAACATCAAGGTCTCAACGGTCGAGCATCTGTTGTCGGCCATGGCTGGCCTGGGTATCGACAATGCCATCGTCGATGTCAGCGCCCCCGAAGTACCGATCATGGACGGCAGTGCCGGACCTTTTGTATTTTTGCTGCAATCGGCCGGCGTGGTCGAACAGGATTCGCCCAAGCAATACATCCGTATCAAAAAACCGATCCGAGTGGAAGAGGGCGATAAATGGGCGGCGTTCGAACCGTTTGACGGCTTTAAAGTCACTTTTACCATCGATTTTGAACACCCGGCTTTTTCCGAGCATCTGAAAACCGCCGTGATGGATTTCTCATCCACCACTTTCGTCAAGGAAGTCAGCCGCGCCCGGACTTTTGGCTTTATGCGCGACATCGAATTTTTGCGCGAAAACAATCTGGCCCTAGGCGGCAGCCTGGACAACGCCATTGTCGTGGATGACGATAGAGTATTGAACGAAGATGGCTTGCGTTATGCCGATGAATTTGTAAAACATAAAATCCTCGACGCGATAGGCGATCTGTATTTATTGGGACACAGCCTGATTGGCGAGTACAAAGGCTTCAAATCCGGTCACGCACTGAATAACAAACTGCTGCTGACATTGCTTGAAGACAAGGACGCCTGGGAAATGGTCACTTTCGACAATGCGGACGAAGCACCCATCTCCTTTATGCGTTCGGCGCAAACGCCTATCCCCGCCGCCCGCTAATCGCCCAATCCTTTCCTCATCGACCTTGAAGCCGGCTGTTCCAGCGAACAGAGGCTTCAATCTTCCAATCGTTTCCGCAGTGTCTTGGCTAATCGGGACAGAGCCAAATCCAAAACATCATTGCTTTTCTGATCAACCTGTCTCAGAATTGCCTGTACAGTTTCGGTCGAGGGTAAGTTCGCGGTCCTGTCGGATTGCATCTCCCTTGATGTCAGCAAAATTTTTACCTGGATATTGGTAATTTTTCGCTGTCCAGACTGTTGCATTTTGTTTAGTATTGACTCACGGAAAAAACGAATTTGCGAGGCCCAGGCAGCCGAGTCGGTATAAATCAGCAAGCGCGAGCCGTTTAGCAGGCAATGCAAGGCATGTTCGGCTATCGGCGCCGGCATGGCGGCTTGCACGACGCGCAACAACACCTTTTGCTCGGCGATTTTTTCCAGACACAGCGCCAGCGGCCCGCCATCGAAATCCAAGGCTGATTTAAACACAGGTTTTTTTGAGTGATTCATAACCTTCCAAGCAACTTAAATGACCGGTAACAATACGATGAAAACGTTTTTAGAGACAGTTCTCGCACAAGCAGACTACCAACCGGTTAGGCTGTTAACCATACTCAGGGAAGTTCAAGCGCAATATCGGCATATTCCGGCCGAAGCCATAACCCTATTGGCCGAGGCCCTACACATTCCCCGCACGCAGATCATCTCGGTGGTGGAATTCTACAGTTTTCTACACCTAACACCACAAGGCAGCTACGACATTCTGATCAGCGATTCGATTACCGACCGCATGCTCGACAAGGAAAATCTACTCAGTTATCTATCCAGTGTGTTGAAAGTGAAAGTCGGCGAAGTGCGCGGCGATGGCCTGGTTAGCCTGAACAATACGTCCTGTACCGGCATGTGCGATCAAGGGCCGGCCGGTTTGGTCAACGGCCTGGCTTTAACCCGGCTGGACAGACCCAAAATCGACGAAATCGCCGCGCTGATCGACCAGCAAAAGCCGTTGGGCGAATGGCCGGCCCATTTATTCGAGGTCAGCGACAATATCCATAAGGCCGGATTGCTACTGAACCTACCTACAGATAAAGGCGCGGCAATCAAAGCCGCATATAACCGTGGAATTGCCGCCACACTGGATGAAATTGATCGTTCCGGCCTGCGCGGACGCGGCGGTGCCGGATTTAAAACCGCAATGAAATGGCGTTTCTGCGCCGACGAAAAATCCGACGTCCATTACGTGGTCTGTAACGCCGACGAAGGCGAACCAGGTACCTTCAAGGATCGGGTACTGCTAAACAGTTACGCCGACCAAGTTTTCGAAGGCATGACTCTGGCAGCGGCAATCATCGGCGCCAAACAAGGCTTTTTATACCTACGCGGCGAATATCAACACCTGTATTCAAAATTACAAGCCATTTTGCAACAACGCCGCTCTGAAGGCTTGCTTGGCAACAACATTCTGGAACTGGGCCTGGATTTCGATATCGAAATTTGCCTAGGCGCGGGCGCCTATATCTGCGGAGAGGAATCGGCGCTGATCGAATCCCTCGAAGGCAAACCGGGCATACCGCGCAATCGGCCACCCTATCCGGTGACCAGCGGCTATTTGAATAAACCGACCGTGGTCAACAACGTCGAAACCTTCCTGGCGGCCGGTAAAATTGCTGTGCATGGCGGTGCCTGGTTCTCCGGATTCGGCACCGAGAAATCGGCGGGCAGCAAAATCTTGAGCATTTGCGGCGATTGCGCCGAACCCGGTATTTATGAGTATCCGTTCGGTATCAGCATCCGCCAGATCTTGCACGATTGTGGCGCAGAAGACGTGCTGGGCGTGCAAATCGGCGGCCCTTCCGGCACCTTTATTTCCAACCGCGAATTCGACCGCCAGCTGGCATTCGAAGATTTGGCCACCGGCGGTTCGTTCATCGTGTTTAACAACAGCCGTAATATTTTCGAGATCACGCAGAACTTCATCCACTTCTTCGCCCATGAAAGCTGCGGCTTTTGCACGCCTTGCCGTGTCGGCACTTCGCTATTGAAAAAACAGCTGGATAAAATCGTCGATGGCCACGGTTCGGCCGGCGATGTGGTCGAGCTGGAAAGCTTGTGCCAATTGGTAAAAAACAACAGCCATTGCGGCCTGGGACAAACCGCCGCCAACCCGATCTTATCGACCTTGCAACGCTATCCGGATT
Organism: Methylomonas sp. LL1; assembly: GCF_015711015.1. Taxonomy (NCBI): domain Bacteria; kingdom Pseudomonadati; phylum Pseudomonadota; class Gammaproteobacteria; order Methylococcales; family Methylococcaceae; genus Methylomonas; species Methylomonas sp. LL1. Next base: position 3,600,904 of record NZ_CP064653.1, on the reverse strand, counting down.
TGTACGAGAGGCAGTTGAAGGACATCAGCTACGAACCCGGTTTTGATCTGGACGGGGCGCTGGAAGTCGCCCGCCGCATGGCGCATCGCGACGATGCCGCCGCGCATTTGTCGCAAGTGGAGGATTAATCATGACAGGCACCATCAATCTCGACGGCCAAACCATTCCATTCGAGGACGGCCAAACCATTATCGAAGCCGCTACCGCGGCGGGCGTCTACATTCCGCATCTATGCCACAAGCCCGGCTACACGCCGCACGGCAGCTGCAAACTATGCACCGTAAAAGTCAACGGCCGCAATTGTTCGGCCTGCACCTTTCCGGCCGTGAACGGCCAAAGCGTGATCAGCAACAACGAGGAATTGGAACAAGACCGGCGCCGCATCACCCAGATGCTGTTCGTGGAAGGCAACCATCTCTGCCCATCCTGCGAAAAATCCGGCAACTGCCAGTTGCAAGGGGTGGCCTATCATCTGAATATGCTCGACAACCATTACCCGCATTTTTACCCTCAACGGGAAATGGATGCCTCGCATCCGGACATCTTGATTGACCACAACCGCTGCATTTTCTGCAACCTGTGCGTGCGCGCCAGCAAGGAGAAGGACGGCAAGAACGTATTCGCCATTGCCGGACGCGGCATCAACAAACGCCTGATCATCAATTCCCCTAGCGGGCAATTGAAGGACAGCGACGTTGACGTTAACGACTGTGCCGTTCATATTTGCCCGACCGGCGCAATTCTGATCAAGCGTACCGGTTATCAGGTGCCGATCGGACAACGCATTTACGACCACAAACACATCAGCGAAGTGGCATTAGCCCAGGAGAATGCTCATGGCCAAGATTAAAGTTGCCACCACCTCGCTGGCCGGTTGCTTTGGCTGCCACATGTCATTCCTCGATCTGGATGAACGGCTGGTGACTCTGGCCGAAGTCGCCGAATTCGACCGCTCGCCGATCACCGACATCGAACATTGCGGCCCTTGCGACATTGGCCTGATCGAAGGTGGCGTCTGTAATTCCGAAAACGTGCATGTCCTGCGAGAGTTTCGTAAAAACTGCAAAATCCTGGTAGCGGTCGGTGCCTGCGCCATCAACGGCGGACTGCCCGCGCTACGTAATCCTATTTCGTTGGAAGCCTGTCTGTTGGAAGCCTATCGCGACGGCATAGGCGTCGAAAACGCCCAAATTCCCAACGACCCTGAATTACCTTTGCTGCTGGATAAAGTCCATCCGATCCACGAAATCGTCAAGATCGACTATTTCCTACCGGGCTGCCCACCGTCGGCGGACGTGTTCTGGACTTTCCTGACCGACTTACTGGAAGGCCGCGAACCGGCTTTACCTTATGAATTAGTCCATTACGACTAATAAGGAACCCTTATGTACGAACATCTCGAAACCGCCCAAAACCCTGCCCAGTTGAAACGGGTCGTGGTCGACCCCGTTTCCCGCGTCGAAGGCCATGGCAAAGTCACGCTGTTGCTCGACGAAAATAACAAGGTTCAACAGGCACGGCTGCATATCGTCGAATTCCGCGGCTTTGAAAAATTCATCCAGGGCCGCCCGTATTGGGAATTGCCGGTTCTTGTACAACGGCTGTGCGGTATTTGTCCGGTCAGCCATCACCTGGCCGCCGCCAAGGCCATCGATCAGCTGGTTGGCATCGATCCAGCCGATCTGCCGCCGGCCGCCGACAAACTGCGCCGCCTGCTGCATTTCGGTCAAGTATTGCAATCGCATGCCTTACACTTTTTCCACCTGTCCAGCCCGGATTTACTGTTCGGCTTCGAGAGCGACATCGGCAAACGCAATGTGATTGCCGTGTTAGCCGATTATCCCGATATCGGCCTGCAAGGCGTCAAGCTGCGTAAATACGGCCAGGAAGTGATCCGCATGGTGTCCGGCAAGCGGGTGCACGGTACCGGCGCGATTGCCGGCGGCATGAATAAGGCCCTGAGCAAGGAAGAACGCGATTACCTATTGCAGGACATCGATCAAATTATCGCCTGGGCCGACGCTTCGGTGGCACTGATCAAAAAAGTCCACACCACCAATCTGCCGTTTTACGACGAGTTCGCCACCATCCGTAGCAATTATCTGGGCTTGATCAAACCTAACGGCGCGCTGGAACTCTACCATGGCGGCATCAGGGCTAAAAACGACCGTGGCGAAACCCTGGTCGACCATTTCGATTATTGCCATTACAACGATCTGATACACGAAGAAGTACGCTCCTGGAGCTACATGAAATTCCCTTATCTGACTTCGTTGGGTAAAGAAATGGGCTGGTACCGGGTCGGGCCGTTGGCACGGGTCAATAACTGCGACTTCATCGATACGCCACTGGCGGAAGCCGCGCGAGTCGAATTCAAGCAACACGGCGGCGAAGCCATGGTGCATAGTACCTTGGCCTTCCATTGGGCACGGTTGATCGAACTGCTGCATTGCGCGGAAAGCATCAAAACTCTGCTGCACGATCCTGATGTGATGAGTAACGATCTGGTGGCCAAGGGCGAAAAACGCTACGAGGGCATTGGCGTGATCGAAGCGCCGCGAGGTACGCTGTTTCATCATTATCAGGTCGACGAAAACGACATCGTTACCAAGGCCAACCTGATCGTATCGACCACCAGCAACAACATGGGCATGAACGAATCGGTGCGGCAGGTTGCCGCGGAGTACCTGTCCGGCCGAGAGTTGACCGAACCCTTGTTGAATAATCTGGAAGTTGCGATCCGAGCCTACGACCCGTGTCTGTCCTGCGCTACCCACGCGGTCGGCAAGATGCCGCTGCAACTGGAGTTGGTCGATGCCCAGGGAGCCATGGTCGACCGTCTAGTTCGTCACGGCGACGGCAGCTTCGAACGCTGACAGGCCGAATGAAAAAGCCTATTCTGGTATTTGGCTACGGCAATCTCAGCCGTGGCGACGACGCCGTCGGCCCACTATTGTTGGAATACCTGGAACAGCGGGCCGATCTGACGCAAGTTGAATTGCTGACCGACTTTCAATTACAAATCGAACATGCGCTGGATTTACAGGATCGCGACCTGGTGGTGTTTGTGGACGCTTCGGTAACGGGCAACGATGCTTTTGTATTTAGCAAACTCAAGCCCTGCCGCGACAACAGCTATACCAGCCATGCGATGAGTCCGGCGGCATTGCTGCAAGTGTTTGAAACCGTGACCGGCCAGCCCACTCCGCCCAGCTTCTTGTTAAGTATCAAAGCCGAATCTTTCGAGCTGGGCGAAGCTGTCTGCCAAGCTACTGCCGAAAATCTGCGCCAGGCTTGCCGGTTTGCAGAAAACCTGTTGGCCCGCCCGCTCGGTGAAATACTTCAGACACAGACTGCTCCATAATATGCCGGTTAACACTGCTTTAATACCGCATCACCACATCAAATCGTCCGGAATCTGATAGGCGGCATACGGATCGTCGGCTTCGGCAACATCCTGTGTCGGCTGGTTGAGCACCACCACGCTGTCGGCGTTCCTCGCCTGGATTTTGCGCGCGATTTCAGCCGGCACCACTTCATAGCCCTGTTCCAGCCTGACGATGCCGGCGCGGCCATTGATCAGGGCTTCACGCACGCTGTCCGCCACATAGACCTGTTTGACCTTGTTGTCGTGATTGAAATGATAGGCGATGCCGTTGACATCCTGCGCTATACGGTTCAATTGGGTGATTTGCCTGATCTGCGCGGCAAGGGCTTTTTGTTCGTCGGCCAGTTTGCGTAGCCGGTTCAATTCCCGATCCCGCTCGATTTGCTGCTGGCGCGCCTGTTCCGCGCTGAGTTTGATGTCATCGACCATTTCCACGCCGGTATTGCGCTGCAGCTTGGTCTGCTTGCGTTTTTCGGCCTTGACTTGTTTGGCCTTGGCATCGCTGGCTAGGCCGGATTTCAACAGCTGTTCCTGTAGCGATATGGTTTGCGGTTTTTTCATGTTTTCAGTCGTCGTTGATTAAATAAGGCGTCAACATCCTGTAGGCCAGGTCAGATAATCGCGAGAGGTGTAATGCTTGCCTTGTTCCAATGTAAAAGCCATGACACAGCCTAGAAATTCATTGTTTAAGCAAGCATAACATAGGCTTTAATGTCCCAACAGTTTACCGCTGGCATGCTTTTGCCACCAGGTCAGCGGCCGGGTAATCGGAGTCGGACAGCGATCGTAGCCTTGGTATTCGATACCCCGAAACACCTCGTTGCGCAGCCATTGATAAGCCGCCGGCGCGCTTTGCCGCAGACGTTCCGGAATCAAAATGTATTGCGCGACCAGCTCGGCCAGCTTTTCCTGGGTATTGCCGTCGTAACGGCCCTCATTGACTTCGGCAAGAAATTCGAAGGCTTCGAACCATTTAGATGGCCACAAGGCCAACTTGGCCTCGGCGATGATTTTCATGATCTGTTCGTCGTTGGAAATCTTGTGGTATTTATAGAAAAAATACAGATCGTCCTCGCCGTTCCAGAAATGGAAATTATCGATGGTATGGGCGATTTCATGCACGACGATGGGCAGGCGAAAATCCACCAAATATTGCACCTCGATGTCGCGATAAGTCGATTCTTCCTTGGCCTTGTCGAATTCCTTAACGGTAAATACGATCAAATTCTGGCCGCTGAACACCTGGGCCACGGTCTGCGAGCGAAAACCGACACCCGGCACCAGCGTTAGCGGATGGGTGTAATCCTGCCAGATGCTGATTTTGTAATCCTCCGGAAAAGCGTCGCGGATCAACTCCTGCATGACCGTCGGCTTGTCGGCGATTTCCTGTTCCAGCTTGTCGGTTGGCTTGGCCTTGCTGATACTTTCGCGTAAAAACGCCGGAATCTTGCGGATGGCTTTTTCGAAGATGCGCAGATGATCCGCATCGAAACGCTTTACTTGGTAGCGATAATCCTCGCTGTGCTTGATCACGGTCTTACTGTCGTAAAACAGCGCCAGCGCCCGCCAGGCCGCATCCTTGTCGTCCCAGTATTTTTCCAATACGCATAAATCCACCGAGGCACTGTCCCTACAGTCATCACGAAAATCGGCCAGATCTTCCAGATGCTCGGGGTTGGTATGCTCGGTTAGAACCGCAACCGCCTGCTGGCGCAGGTTCGGATGATCTTTTTCATAAAACCGAATGATCTCCGCCAGTTGTTCGCTGGGGGTGAACTGCTGTTCGCTGGTGGCGCACAACAATTCGGCATTTTGCGACAAGGTGAAGAAGCGGTTTTGAAACAGCGGCTCGGGGTTTGATTCCGCCAGCGTCGAAAGGCTGAACAGCAGCAACCCCGCGACCGCTAACGCTTGCAGTCGGTTCAAGCCTTATTTATCCATGCCTATCGCGTCCCAGGTTTCTTCCATCATGGTTTTTTCCTTGTAATCGGCCACCGGAATACCGTTGGGGTAGTTCAGATTGAATACGCGTTCGGCATCGGCCGCCAAATCCTCCATGCCCAGCTTGCGATAGCCCTCCTGCATGATTTGCAAGGCATGCGGCACCGCCGGAGTCCGTTGAAAGTCCTTGATGATGTGATTCGCTCGGTTAATCGCCGCCACATAAGCTTTGCGGCGCATGTAAAAATCAGCTACATGCACTTCATACATCGCCATGTTATTGCGCAAGGCCACCATTCTCAAACGAGCATCGGGCACATATTTACTCTGCGGAAAGCGTTGGATCAACTCCTGAAAATTGTCGTAGGCGTCCTTGGCATTGCCGGGATCGCGTTGCGAGGAATCGGTCGGCAGGAAACGGTCTAAAAAACCGATACCACGGTTATAGTTGATCAAACCTTTTAAATAATAGGCGTAGTCGACGTTGGGGTTTCGCGGATGCACCTTGATAAATCGATCGGCCGCCGCCAGAGCCGCTTCCGGATCGTCATTTTTATAATAGGCATAGGCCACGTTCAATTGCGCCTGAGCGGCATAATCGCCGAACGGATAGCGGGCTTCCAACGCTTCATAAAGCGTGATGGCTTTTTGGTAATTTTTGTTGTCCAGCGCTTCCTTGGCCTGCTGGTGAAACTTGGCATCGTCCCAGCCGACGTATTCGTCTTCCTTGGCCGAATTATCCTTGCCGCCCAAGGCACTCAAGGTTTCACAGCCCGGCAAAGTCCAGGCCAAACTGGCGATAAAAACAGTTTTTACTAAAAGTAATCGCATAGAAAAGACAACACGTTGTAATATTGCGGGTTTTTGCGGTTAGAGGCAATGCCCAAATCGCGAGTATAACTTAAAAACGACTATGACGATATTAACCGCAAGGGTTCCCGATGAACTGGCCGGCATGCGCCTGGACCAGTGTCTGGCGGAGATGTTCCCCGACTATTCCCGCAGCAAGCTGCAAACCTGGGTAAAAGCCGGGAGGGTACTGGTCGATGGCGAAGCGATGAAGGGCCGCGATAAGCTGGACGGCGGGGAGGAAATCGAGCTGGACGCCGAAGCCGAGCAGGTCATCGAATATGACGCGGAAGACATTCCGCTGGACATCGTTTACGAAGACGAGTCGCTGCTGATCGTCAACAAACCGGCCGGACTGGTGGTGCACCCGGCGGTCGGTAACTGGACCGGTACGCTGGTCAACGCGCTGCTGAATCACGCCCCTAGCCTGGATACTCTGCCGCGCGCCGGCATCGTGCACCGGATCGACAAGGACACCAGCGGCCTGCTGATGGTGGCTAAAACCTTGCAAGCGCACAACAGCCTGATCGAACAATTGCAGGAACGCACGATACACCGCGAATATCTGGCCTTGGTGAAGGGCTGGATGACCGCCGGCGGTACCGTCGACCAGCCAATCGGCCGCCATCCGGTGGACCGCAAACGCAACGCGGTACGCCGCGACGGCAAGGAAGCGGTAACGCATTACCGGCTGGAGCAACGTTTCAAACGCCATACCCTGATCCGAGTCAAGCTGGAAACCGGCCGTACCCATCAAATTCGGGTACACATGGCGCATATCAATTACCCCTTGGTCGGCGATCAGGTGTATGGTGGCCGTTTTCAGATGCCGGCCGATTGCAACCCGGCCCTGGCCGAGGCGCTGCGTAATTTCAAGCGCCAAGCCCTGCATGCGACCAAATTGGGTCTGGATCATCCGGAAACCGGCGAATACCTGGAATGGGAACAACCGATGCCCGAGGATATGCAAAACCTGATCACATTGCTGGCGGAAAATGAACTGGATCAAGCCTGATTGGCCGCTGCCCGAGGGAGTGCATGCCGCTACCACCTTGCGTGGCGGCGGTGCCAGCAGCGGCGCTTATGCCAGCCTGAATCCGGCCGCCCATGTCGATGACGACCCTGATCATGTCGAAACTAACCGCAAAATCATTCGCGACATGCTGCAACTTCCCGCCGAACCGGTTTGGTTGCAACAAGTACATGGGACGCGCGTAATCAAGGCCGATCAGGCCCAAGGTTTGGAGCAGGCTGATGCCAGCTTTACCGACCAACCCGGCACCGTGTGCGCGGTGTTGACGGCCGATTGTCTGCCGGTTTTGTTCTGCGGCGACCATGGCGGTGTGATTGCCGCCGCCCATGCCGGCTGGCGTGGCTTGCAGGCCGGCGTGATCGAGCGGACGTTATCGGCGATGAGTTGCCAAAAGGTTTCGGTCTGGCTGGGACCGGCGATTGGACCGGAACATTTTGAAGTCGGCGAGGACGTGCGCGAGGCCTTTGTGGCCGATAACGCCAAGGCCGCCGAGGCCTTTAAAGCCACCGGCCCAGGCAAATGGCTGGCGGATATTTATCATCTGGCCAGACTGCAATTAGCCGAATTGGGCGTCGAACAAATTCATGGCGGCGCTTATTGCACCGTCAGCGATGCGCAACGTTTTTATTCCTACCGCCGCGACGGCGCGACTACCGGGCGCATGGCCAGCCTGATCTGGAGAGATTAATCTTGAGTATTTTGTTATTGATCGTCATCTTCACGGCTATCGGCGGCATCCTCAGCGTGATGGCGGCGGGCGTGTTTTTGCTGTTGCCCGAAAAACAACGGCAAAACGTGCTGCCACACGGCATCAGTTTTGCAGTCGGCGCGCTATTGACCGGTGCATTTTGCGGCCTGATTCCGCATGCGTTCGAGGAAGTGCCGGTCGAAGACATGTCGATACTGTCGGCAACCATCTTGATCGGCATCCTGCTGTTTTTTATGCTGGAAAAGCTACTGGTTTGGCGCCATTGCCATTCCCATGCCTGCGAAGCACACGGCGAGGACTCGCACGAGGATCATCACGATCACAACCCGCATAACGACCATGGCCGCCGGGTTGCAGGCATGTTCATCATTTTGGGCGACAGCATCCACAACTTTGTCGATGGCGTATTGATCGGCGCGGCCTTTTTGACCGACCCGCAGCTGGGCATGGTGACCAGCCTGGCCGTGGCCGCCCACGAAATTCCGCAGGAAGTCGGCGATTTTGCGATATTGCTGCATAGCGGCTACACCCGAGGCAAAGCCTTGTTCTATAACGTGCTGGCCAGCCTATCCACCGTCATCGGCGGCGTGCTGGCTTATTTCAGCCTAGGCGATCTGCACCACATCTTGCCCTATTTCCTGACGCTGGCCGCCTCCAGCTTTATCTACATCGCCGTCGCCGATTTGATTCCGTCTCTCCACCACAAGACCGACATCAAAACCTCGCTGCAACAGATAGGCTTTATTCTGGCCGGCGTGCTGTTGATTTTGCTGATGCAGAGTATCGCGCATCGCTTCGAGGGTTAAAGCCTGGCCATATCGCCGATTTAGCCTGCGGTATCCGGCAACTGCTGGTATAAATACCAAAGAGCTTAAGTACCGATGCCGGCTTAGGCAATAAAAAGGAAGGTAAATCGCGAATGATCAAAAAAGTCGATGTTTCCGATCTCCGCCTGGGTATGTATATCCACGACCTGAATCGCGATTGGGTCGAACATCCTTTCTTGCGTAATCGTTTCCTGGTGCAATCGCCGCGCGATCTGGAAAGAGTCAGGGAACTGGGAGCGCGCTACGTCTATATCGATACCGAATTGGGTCAGGATCTACCGAATCCTACGCCTTTCAGAACCGTCGATCGAACCTTGGAAGACACGCTGCAAGATCTTGGCAGAACCCTGAAACGCACAACGCCCCTGGTTTCGGTCCAGGAAGAAATTCGCCAGGCCAAGCATGTCGTCAAGGAAGCCAACATCATGGTGCATGACATCTTGCAGGATTGCCGATTGGGCAAACAGGTTGAACTGGAAAAAACCCAGCCCCTCGTCACCTCGATCACCGAATCCATTTTCCGCAATCCCGACGCCCTCGTCAGCCTGCTCAGAATCAAACAAGCCGACAAATACACCTATCAACATTCGGTAGCGGTCGGCACACTGTTGATCAGCTTTTGTCGAGCATTGGATATAGGCCGCACCGAAATCGAGCTGGCCGGCATCGGCGGTCTGCTGCACGACATCGGCAAGATGAAAATCCCACGCTATATATTGAACAAACCCGGCAAGCTCTCCGAGCGCGAATTTGCGCTGATGCAGCAACATGTCGCCGAAGGCCGGCTGGTATTGGAAAACACTCCCGGCATATCGCCGATTTCCATCAATATCGCCGCCGAACATCACGAACATTACGATGGCAGCGGTTATCCGCTGGGCTTGAAGGGTGATGAAATCAGCCGTTTCGGCCAAATGGCCGCGATTGTCGATGTCTACGACGCATTAACCTCCCAACGGGTTTATCACGCCGGAGCGGAACCCACCGCCGTGTTGAAACAGTTGTTGGAATGCTGCGGACAACATTTCGATATGCCGCTGGTGCATAGCTTCATCCGTACCGTCGGCATTTATCCGGTCGGCGCTCTGGTCAAGCTTGAAAACGACGATCTGGCCGTGGTGGTCGAACAACACCATGAGGATTTGCTGCATCCCAAAGTCAAGGCTATTTTCAACAGCCGTCTACGCAGTTTCATCCGGCCCAGAGATTACGATTTGTCCAAACCCAGCTGCCATCAGCGCATCGTCTGTTTCGAAATCCCATCCCGTTGGCGCATCGAGCCGTATGCTTATCTCTAGGCGATTTATGGCAATAAATGTACCCAATCCAAGCAATTTGCCGTTGACTGAGCGGAGTCGAAGTCAACTGTTCGCGTCGGCTACTTCGGCGATTTTCTCTTAAATCCAACTTCCGCTAACCTGCCCTCATCCGGCAAATTAGCGCATTTTGGAGGCCAGCTCCAAGGTATCTCCATCGACCACGAAACGTCCGTACCCTTGGTGATGAAAAGTCTTTGCGGCCGCTTGCTCGGGATCGTGCCAGGCTTGCACCACTTCCATCACAAACAGATTGTAGGTGTCGACCAGCCGACTATCGACCACCCGGCATTCCAGATTGGCGATACATTCGGCGATTAAAGGCGCCGCGACTTGTTCGGCCGGTACCGGCGTCAGGCCGAATGTCTGAAATTTGTCTAGCTTGCTGCCCGACACATTGCCGATTTCAACCGTTTTGGCGGCCAACTCCAGCGCAGGAATGGCTATCACGCATTCGCCGGTGGCCCGCAACGCAGCAAAACTGAAATCGTCGCTGCTGACCACGCAAGCCAGCAATGGCGGCTCGAACTCCACCACCATATGCCAGGACAGCGTCATCACATTGGCTCGCCCCCGGTCGGCGGTGGTCAACAGCACCACCGGCCCCGGTTCCAGCAATTGATAAACTTGCGATAAAGGGAAATCGTTCATGCTGGAAATGGATTGAGTTATGCCGTTAACAATACACCGAATACGCTTGTTTACCGGTCAATCGGCCATGGAAACCAAGGTTTAAAAAACGCAACGGCTTCGGGACTGCGCTCCATCACTCCGAGGACATACCGGCCCCAGACACCGCCGCCACAGGCATAATAGCCTACGGCGCCACCACCGATAGCCGCGTAGGGCGTAATAGGCGATAGCCATATTGCGCCGTATGTTGGCATTCGACCATTCGGCGCAATGCCCTTTGGTTATTGCGCCCTACGCGGGCTGGTTAAAAACGCTGCATTATCCTCAATTCGCCTTATCAATTCAGTGAAGTAGTTTTGGGTGATATCCTAATAGTCTGATTGAAAGGTGCATTCAGTCCACGCGACTGTTATGATGACTTCGATGTTTCGTGAGGTAAATAACTGCTCAGAGAATTCTGGAGAATCACTTTATCGGGGAACCAAGTTGTTTGAGTGTAAGGCTTATTTAGCATAATCACGGGCATGGTTGGATTAAATATACTAGCCCAGCCTGAAAGAAACGATGCAGTTCTAACTAATGCGTCACATTTTGATAATAACAAGCAATTAATTAACGCTTCTTTTCCCTTGGTATAATTACAGCCTTTATTCGGATTGGCATGAATAGGTTTTCCGTCACGGCTGATTTCTTGATCATTGTGTGAAACCACTCGGAGTCTATAGTTAAATTCTGCTTTGATCCATTCAATAAAAGCTATTTCATCGCTGGCAACAAAAATTGTATCGACTTGGTTATGTTTCTCAAGATAATTAGATATGCATTGTTTTACATATTCCCATTTAACCCGTGATGCTTCAGAAGTCTTATCTGTTCCTCGAAAATGAATGCCTAGAGTCCCATTCAGACTAAAATTTTCTTGAACGAATAAATTAACATATTGTTGAATGTCATTGCTTATTGTTAAATACTTGTTAAGTAAATAATTTGCGTGATTCAGTGACATTTTTTCTGAAATTTTGCTTGCATTCCATAGTTGATTTATTTCTGAAATTTCACTGAATATGATTGCTTTGTTGTCCAGGATATCTTTATCTATCTTGGTTGCCTGATTTTGTGTGAAAAAATAATCCAGCCAATTGTCGCCGGCTTTAACAGTATAAAAAGGGCTGGATAAATGAATAAATGGACGAAGACCAAGATGATCACAATAATCAAAAATGTATATACACCAATTGAGCTGTGCAAAAAAACCATTTGTAGAGTTTATGTTTATTGCATAAATGCCATGATTTCTTTTTTGCTGAAAAAAACAATAAATAGAATTAAACCTATTGTATAAAGGTCTGTTTTTTTTTATTAATTCAGCAGTGTGCTGTAGTGAAAGCCAGTAAAGTTTTCTTAAATCCATATGACACCCTGTATAAGCGCCTAGCAAAAAGTTAATGTGTTTTGCGAGCCAAATCCACGACTAATTGGCATGCGGTCTCGCAGCATAGCTATTGATTAGCAGACAAATCCGCCCATATAACCTGATATTATCGGTGTTTTCAGGCACATTTGCCTTGATATTCGGAAAGCCGCGCATATTCCCCTCGATAACTTGCTATCAGCCACTAAATCAGGCCAAATGCGCCTGTATATTGAGTGCCAGCGCACTTTATCAGGTAGCCATGCCATGTCAAGCACCAAGCCACCAACCTTGCAGGACTATGTACGCCGCGTGATGCACATGAAGATAGAACCTGCTGTAGCGGCGAGATACCGGTTACAGATACTCTCGGCATCGCCCCTTTTGGAAAATCATCGCACCCGCAAAAGCATCCCGCGATAAAATCCCCTCATCGCCCGGCCTTTTGCCTTGGCCACTCACTTAAGATCGTTCCCTAACCAACATGCTCAATTTCAAAAATATCGCCATCCGTCGCGGCAACCGTTTACTGTTTAGCGAGGCTTCATTCACGATACATAAAGGCCAGAAGATCGGTCTGACCGGGGCCAATGGCGCCGGCAAATCCAGTCTGTTTGCGATGCTGCGCGGCGAACTGCATGCCGACGAAGGCGAATTTTCCATGCCGCCGAATCTGGAAGTGGCGCATGTGGCGCAAGAAACGCCGGCCCTGGAATGCTCGGCTATCGATTATGTGTTGGACGGCGACCGCGAGTTGCGCGGCTTGCAACGGCAATTGCACGAAGCCGAGCAAGCCCACGATGGCCTGAAGCTGGCCGAACTGCATGCTTCGCTGGAGCATGTCGGCGGCTATACCGCTCAAGCGAGGGCTTCGCGCTTGCTGAACGGCTTGGGCTTCAGCACCACGCAAGAAAGCCAGCCGGTCAGTTCGTTTTCCGGCGGTTGGAGGATGCGTCTGAATCTGGCTCAGGCGCTGATGTGCCGTTCGGACGTGCTGCTTTTGGACGAACCGACCAACCATTTGGACTTGGACGCGGTGATTTATTTGCAGGATTGGTTATGCAAATATCCCGGTACCTTGCTGCTGATCTCGCACGACCGGGATTTTCTGGACACCATCACCGACCACATCGTCCATATCGAACAGGGCAAGGCCGAGATTTACACCGGCAATTATTCCGACTTCGAACGCATGCGCGCCGAAAAGCTGGCCCAACAACAAACGGCTTTTGAGAAGCAGCAGCGCGAGATTGCTCATATCCAGAGTTTCGTCGACCGCTTCAAGGCTCAGGCCACCAAGGCTCGACAGGCGCAAAGCCGGATCAAGGCGCTGGAGCGGATGGAGCTGATCGCCCAGGCTCATGTCGATTCGCCGTTCAATTTCAGCTTTCCGCCGCCGAAGAAAATGCCCAACCCCTTGCTGAAAATCGAGCATGCCGAGATCGGCTACCCGAACAAGGTGGTGATCAAAAACGCTTCTTTGTCGATTTCGCCCGGCGACCGCATCGGTCTGCTGGGACCGAACGGCGCCGGCAAGTCCAGTTTGATCAAGGTGTTGGCCGGGCAAATGCCGGCCTTGAGCGGCAAGTTGCAAACCGCGCAGGACTTGAATATCGGTTATTTTGCCCAGCATCAGCTGGAACTGTTGCGGCTGGACGAGAGCCCGCTGTGGCATCTACAGCAACTCGACAAGCAGGCGCTGGAGCGGGATTTACGCAATTTTCTGGGCGGCTTCGATTTTCGCGGCGACAAGGTCAACGACCCGGTCGGACCGTTTTCCGGCGGCGAAAAAGCCCGGCTGGTACTGGCGCTACTGGTGTATCAAAATCCCAATCTGCTGTTGCTGGACGAACCGACCAACCATCTGGACCTGGAAATGCGCCATGCCTTGAGCGTGGCCTTGCAGGAATATCAAGGCGCCATCGTGGTGGTCTCGCATGACCGGCACTTGCTGCGCTCGGTGACCGACCAACTATTGCTGGTGGCCGATGGCAAGATCCAGCCGTTCGACGGCGACCTGGACGATTACAAACAATGGCTAGCCGAACAAAAAAAAGCCGGCAACGAACCTGAAGCGGTGGATCAGTCCAGTCAAGCCAATGTCTCGCGCAAGGATCAGCGCAAACAGGAGGCCGATCGGCGCCAGCGCCTGAAGCCCTTGCTGGATGCGGTAAAAAAAGCCGAGGCGGCGGTAGAAAAATATCATAAGGAACAGCAGGAACTGGAGCAGCAACTGGCCGATCCTGCTATCTATAGCGATGAAAATAAGGAACAATTGAAAAAACTGTTGAGCCGGAAAAGTCAGGCCGATAATGCGCTGGAACAAGCCGAACTCGACTGGATGACGGCCGAGGAAAATCTGTCACAAGCGGAGTAAACATGTACGAACTGATACTATTGTTTTTTCAAATTGCCGTTTTCAAGAAAGGGCCGCAGGATGTGCCGGCGTCGCCGCTGATCTTGAAGTTGCTGTTGCCGATGTATGTAGCGATCAATTTTTTGATTCTGCTGTTGAACGGTGCCTTGGCGACTGCATTGCTGCAAATCGTGGTGGATTTTAGCCTGATTGTTTTGTTCTGCTGGCCGTTGCTGTATTTCGCCGGCAAAACCACCCGCTTTCGGCAAACACTGGGCGCGATGATAGGTACCGACATCGTCATCAGTTTTTTTGCCTTGCCGGCCATCGCCACGCTAAATACTCATGCCACTGATCTAGCTTATTTTGCCATGCTGGCGCTGGTATTGTGGCACTGGCTGGTCAGCGGGCACATCATCAGACATGCCTTGGATAGGTCGTTGTTTTTCGGTTTGGGATTGGCGCTTTTATATATCATGTTGTCCTCGCAGGTAATGGCCGCGCTGTTTCCCGAGATCACCAACACTTCACAATGAGGTTGCTATGAACAACTATAAACATATTTTATTGGCCGTCGATTTTTCCGAACACGGCCAAGAGGTTTCGGTAAAAGCCAAGCAATTGGCCGAGCAAAATCAGGCAAATTTGAGCCTGGTGCATGTAGTGGAAAATTTGCCGATTACCGATGCGGCATACGGCCCCATTCCATTTGACGTCGACCTGACCCAGGAGTGGCTGGACGCCTCCAAGCAACGCCTGGCTAAATTGGGCGATGATATGGGAGTGCCCGAACAACGGCAATGGCTGGAAATGGGTAGCGCCAAACTGGAAATCGTGCGGGTCGCGGAGGAAAACGGCGTAGATTTGATCGTGGTCGGTTCTCACGGCCGGCACGGCTTGGCCTTGTTATTGGGCTCCACCGCCAATGGCGTGCTGCATCACGCCAAATGCGACGTGCTGGCGGTACGCCTAAAAGATGATTGAATTGATACTGGGCGGTGCCCGTTCCGGCAAAAGCCGTTATGCCGAACAGCAGGCCGTCGCCTCCAATCTACCGGTTATCTATCTGGCCACGGCCGAAGCCGGCGATGCCGAAATGCGGCAACGCATCGAGCATCACCGCCATCGGCGGCCCGCGGAATGGCAAACCTTGGAAGAACCGGTCCAACTGGCAAACGCAATACAACAGCATGCCAGTCCCAACTGTTGTTTATTGATCGACTGCCTGACGCTGTGGCTCAGTAACGTAATGTTCGACAAAAATGGCAATCCGCAAGAAGCGCTATTTCAAACCCAGCGCACGGCCTTGCTGGATGCGTTGAACCATTGCGACGGCCGCGTAATCATGGTCAGCAACGAAGTAGGCATGGGGGTGGTCGCCGCCGATCCGCTGACTCGCCGTTTCGTCGATGAAGCCGGTTTTTTGCATCAAGCCTTGGCCCAAATCTGCGACAGCGTGGTGTTGGTGAGCGCCGGTTTGCCGCAAAAACTAAAATGATGTCGGCTTACATCACTAACCCAAGCCGTTCCCGATCAAATGGCTTCGATATCCGAAGCTATTGCCGACAATAAGGTTCCCTGGGGCGAATGAATTCTCCCCTACAGGGCATTCGAATATAGGGAACTTATTTTTGACGGCATCCTTATTTATTTCCCATGTCCGGCGGTCGATTAAGCCAACTTTTCCTATACACTCGCTAAATCCAAGATGAAACCTCTTTTAGACCAGATCGCCGCGCCCGACACGGCGTTTTACCAGCGAGCGCTGGACAGGCAAGCCCAATTGACCAAGCCCCCTGGTTCACTAGGCATGCTGGAACAGCTTGCCGTCAGACTCGCCGCGATGCAGGGCCGGGACGATCCAAATCTGCAACACGTCCACGTCAGCGTCTTCGCCGCCGATCACGGCATCGCCGCCGAAGGCGTGTCAGCTTTTCCACAAGCGGTGACATCGGAAATGGTGAAAAATTTTGCCGCCGGCGGCGCGGCGGTCAATGTGCTGGCAAAACATCTGAACGCCCGCTTCGAGGTGATCGATGTCGGTTTGCTGCAACCGGTCGACCTACCGAACGTGGTCAACCACCGCGCCGGATGCGGCACCGGGAACTTCAAAATCGAGCCGGCGATGACAGCGTTGCAATTAGAGCTGGCGCTGGTAGCGGGGCAATCGGCCGTCACCCGAGCCATCGAGGCTAAAGCCGACTTGTTTGTCGGCGGTGAAATGGGCATAGCCAATACCGCCAGCGCCAGCGCGATGTCGGCGGCCTTGCTGGCCATTCCGGCCTGCCATATCACCGGAGCCGGCACCGGCTTGAATGACGCACAAATCGCCCATAAGGCCGCCGTGATCGAGCAGGCCTTGCACAGGCATCAAAAGCATTTGGACTCGCCGCTGGCAATATTGCGGACTTTAGGTGGATTCGAAATCGCGGCTCTGGTCGCCGCTTACATCCGCGCTGCTCAGCACGGCTTGCCGGTAATGGTCGACGGTTTTATTAGCAGCGTGGCTGCGCTGACGGCAAGTAGAATCAACCCGGCTTGCCGGGATTGGTTTTTTTATGGTCACCGTTCCGAGGAAAAAGGCCATAAAATAGTGTTGGACGCGTTGGCTGCCGAGCCGATTTTAAATTTACGCATGCGCCTGGGCGAGGCCAGCGGCGCGTTGATGGCGGTGCCGATTTTACAAATGGCTTGCCGCCTGCATAATGAAATGGCCACTTTTACACAAGCAAATATAACAACAGGATAAAAACCATGCTTGGACATATAGAAAGTTACGACGAACGCTGCCAGACCGGAATCGTTAAGTTCGAAGACAAATTTTACGAATTTCATGTTGATCAATGGACTTCCCAAGAGCCACCGAAAGAGGGTGACGATGTCGATTTCGACCACGAACACGGCGAAGTGACCGAGATCGGGCCGGTCGGCGCCTATTTAGTGGATACTAAGCCGGCGAAAAGCCATATAGTGGCGGCGCTATTGGGTATCGTGTTCGGCGCGATCGGCTTGCACCGGATGTACCTGGGATTTTGGGGCCTGGGCATCACTCAAGTCATCGTAACTTATTTAACCGGCGGATTTGGGGTGGTCTGGGGTTTCATCGAAGGAGTATTGATTTTTACCGGACATATCAACAAGGATGCCAAAGGCCGACATTTGAAATAAATTAAGCCAATGGCGAAAGGCAAAAGGTTTGCTATGCTGTTTTGAGTCCAACCCTTTTGCCTGGTCTTTTTAGACACACTATTTCACTCAATCAGCCCACCCATGGATTCTTTCCTGATAGCACTGCAATTTTTGACGCGGATTCCGGTTAGTTACCCGTTTATTGCGGATGACGACGCCTTGGGCCGCTCGGTATTGTATTACCCGCTAGTCGGATTTGTGATCGGAGTGTTGCTGAGTATTCTGGCGCTTTTGCTGTCGGGCAGCCCGGATATGCTGGCCGCCGCCGTGGTATTGAGCGCATGGGTAGGGCTAACCGGCGGCTTGCATCTGGATGGACTGGCCGACTGTGCCGATGCCTGGGTAGGGGGGCTTGGCAACCGGCAGCGCAGTCTACAGATCATGAAAGACCCGGCGGCGGGTCCGATTGCCGTACTGGCTTTATTGTTGGTGCTGCTGTTGAAATGGGCCGCCGTGCTGGTGTTGATCCAGCAAAATAATCTGATCTGCTTGATGCTGGCGCCGTTATTGGGCCGAAGCGCAATATTGGTGTTGATGCTGTCAACTCCCTATGTCAGTCCTCGGGGGTTGGCGGAAAAAATTCTGCAACATTTGCCGTTCAGCGATGCGCGTTGGGTACTGCTGATTTCGCTGGCGTTCGCCGGCATGATCATGGGATGGTTCAATGTATTGCTGGCCGGGTTTCTGTTGCTATGGATACGCTATGCGGCGATAACCCGCTTGGGCGGCGTCACCGGCGATGTCTATGGGGCTGCGGTGGAACTGGTGGAAACCGCGGTATTGCTGGCGGTGGTCTTGTTGTGAATCCACACCGCTTCAACGATCAGGAAAGGGCCGGAGTTTACCGCGCGATTGCCGAGCGCCGCGACATGCGGCATTTTCTACACGATCCGGTCGAACCCGAGATATTGGCCCGCCTGCTGGGCGCGGCCCATCAAGCCGGCAGCGTGGGCCTGATGCAGCCCTGGCGCTTTATCCGTATTACAGTTCCTGAATTACGAACCCGAATACATGCCTTGGTGGAACGAGAGCGCCATCGGACTGCGATTGCGCTCGATCAACGCCATGACGAATTCATGCAATTAAAAGTGGAAGGCATACTCGATTGCGGCGAACTGCTGGTAGTAGCCTTGCCCGATCAGCGCGAAAAACACGTTTTTGGCCGGCGTACCTTGCCGGAAATGGATCTGGCTTCGGCGGCCTGCGCAATCCAAAATCTATGGCTGGCCGCGCGGGCCGAAGGGCTGGGCATGGGCTGGGTATCGTTGTTCGATCCCGATGCGCTGGCCGAATTATTAAACATGCCGACGGGCAGCCGGCCGATTGCGATCCTTTGCCTGGGGCATGTCGCCGAATTTTATCCCAAACCGATGCTGGAACTAGAAAACTGGGCAAGCCCGCGGCCGCTTTCGGCCATGATTTGGGAAAACGGTTGGGGCGAATGATTCCAAAAGCGCTGATGGTGCAAGGCACCACCTCCGATGCCGGCAAAAGCACGCTGGTGACGGCCTTGTGCCGCTATTATCGGCGGCAAAACATCAAGGTAGCGCCGTTCAAACCGCAAAACATGGCTTTGAACAGCGCGGTCACCACCGATGGCGGCGAAATCGGCCGAGCCCAGGCGGTGCAGGCGGCGGCCTGCGGACTGCCTGCCCATAGCGACATGAATCCGGTACTGTTGAAACCCAATACCGATACCAGCGCCCAAGTCATCATCCACGGCCAGGTCTTACGCAATCAATCGGCCACTCAATACCATGATTACAAAAAAGTCGCCAAACAGGCGGTGTTGGCTTCCTGGCAACGCCTGACCCAAAGTTACCAAACCATAATCGTGGAAGGCGCCGGCAGTCCGGCCGAAATCAATCTGCGCGCCGGCGACATTGCCAACATGGGCTTTGCCGAAGCGGTCGATTGTCCGGTGATCTTGATCGCCGACATCGACCGGGGCGGCGTATTTGCCCACATCGTCGGCACGCTGGCGCTGCTGTCGCCGTCCGAGCGCCAACGGGTGATCGGTTTTGTGATCAACCGTTTTCGCGGTGATATGGCTTTGTTACAGTCCGGCCTAGACTGGCTGGAAGCCGAAACCGGCAAACCGGTATTGGCGGTATTACCGTATTTGCACGACTTGTATCTAGAAGCCGAGGACGCCCTGTCCAGCCGCCACGCCATCAATCATGGCGAAAAACTGTTCAATATCGTCGTGCCGCATCTGCCCAGTTTCAGCAATCATACCGATTTCGACCCCTTGCAATTGCATGCCGGCGTGAAGGTGCATTTCGCCAACAATCCGGAGCAGGCCGATGGCGCCGATTTGGTCATTCTGCCGGGTAGCAAGTCGGTGCGTAGCGATCTGGCGCGCCTCAAGGATCAAGGTTGGGAGGCCTTTATTCAACGGCATTTGCGTTACGGCGGCAAGGTGCTGGGTATTTGCGGCGGTTTTCAGATGCTGGGCCGGGCGATACACGATCCGCACGGGTTGGAAGGCGCCGCCGGCAGCGCCGCTGGTTTGGGTCTGTTGGATATGGAAACCACGCTACAAAGCGCTAAATGTCTGCGGCAGGTAACAGGTGAATTTGCCGACCATGCAACACCGGTCGCGGGCTATGAAATTCATTTGGGCCGTAGTATCGGACCGGCGCTGAATCAGCCATTGTTCAAATTGGCCGGCGAGCATGACGGCGCCATATCCCTGGACGATCAAGTGGCGGGCACTTATCTGCACGGGCTGTTCGATTTACCGGAAGCCTGTGACGCCTTGTTAAACTGGGCCGGTTATCGGCAACGGCAGTCCGTGAACTTTAATGCCCTGCGCGAAGCCGGCATCGATAGGATTGCCGACACCTGGGCCGAGCATTGTAATTTTGCCGCGCTGGACGCGGCCTTGGCCGGGTTTTATGACTCGGCTCGCGCCATCTCTTAACCTGGTAACGTATTCCGTTGAAATCCACCACGGATTCCGATCGCAAAACCACACCCATTCCGACTCAAACCAAGCAATTGATTCCACTACAGACCCAGCAAAATATTGAATGCTGGGGGTCGACCAATTTCTGGGAGTGACCTATATTTTCGAATGACCGCTTAAGGTTACATAATCCCTCATCAACCCTGAGGGTGTTCTAGGATGCCTGTTGCTGATCATAATCACGAAATACTTTTTCATGAAATCTGCAGAAATGTATAGACAGCTTAAACAGAAATAAGTAAAAGCCAGCTTGGCTAAGGGTAAATTGTTTTTTTCTATCCGTTTTTTTGCAGAAAAGCTGTACGGGCAATGTGTGCACGTCATCTAGCACAGCAATATGATCTGATTCCAAACATCCTCCCTTGGGAAGATAGAACAAAGAAGTCACTCTTTGTAGTTTAATTGAATTAACTTTCGTAGAAACTTTCTCTATATCCATTCCGTTCCTAGCAAGCAAATCTTCATATAGAGAAAGAGGAATGATGGGAGCAAATATCATACGCGCCGGAATCTCTCTCGGATTTTCGGGGCTAATATCGCAACTGTTGCTAACGATAATTCCTCTTATTGATTTTCGATCACCGCTTTCTAGGTTAATTATATCAAGGCTGTTCCAGCCATCGCCCTGCAATAATTCATCTTGACATTTTGTCGTGTAATAATTAATTTTCTCAGGAAAATCTTTAAGTGCTTTAACAAGGCCATTCTTGGCTTCCTGAGTCAAATAATACGGAATGTGATCGTTAATGTTCTCTAAAGTAATGCCCATAAACAAGTTAGCTTTGATACAAGTCCCATAAGTTATCAAATAAAACCCGTTCAAATTCATGTCCTAGAGCTTCTTGATTTGAAGAAAGCTCCTCATAAAATCCAGTAATAGCAACCTCAAATATTGTTTCCTCTAATGCGGCGTATTGTCTGGTCAAAATATTCTTGTTTGGTTCATGCGTTGGAGATGTTCCAAGCAGAACAAAGGCATAATTATTACTATCCGTGGAGTTTAATGTACTTGAGGATGGTTCAATATTGCGATCGGAAGGCAAGAAGGTGCCAGCCAATATTCCTGCTATCACAACCGTGCCAAATGTTCGTGATGTCTGTGCAGTATAGTATTTATTCATATTCTGGCTCCAATCGCGCAATAGTCTGTTCAGTAATGCAATCGAAAAATGTCTCTTTGTTTATCCGGTGAATATGTTCAAGAGCGTTATCTAAGTTTACCTCAAGCTGTTCAATGGAAATGCCGCCAGTATCCTTTATAGTATCAATATCAATCACAACGCCGTGATGTTCAGAGTTGTCTGGCATAAGCACTTTCGCTCCAGAAATAATCTGGAGGATATTTATGAACCCTTCAACGGCAATTTCCATTCGCACCTGATAAGACTCTTTAGTTAAGTTATGGCTACCAATTCTCAATGATAAATTAGCTAAGCTAACTTGATCAGCGAAGTCATCAGATTCTATAAGATCAACATATTTAGTCGAATATCGTATAACCTTGTTAATTAATCCACTTTTCTTTAAAACGCCAATCACTTTAATAATTGTTGGCTTAAAATCATTCCATCCTTTATATGGCAAGTTGCAAGAAACAGCTAGACTGCGATCGCCAATTAAAAAACTATAATTATCCAATCGCATACGGACGAGTGGAACATATTTTAAATTTGGATCGCTGTTTCTTACCGCTTCTGGTATTTCGGACTGAGGAAGTCGTTCTAATTGCTTTTCTCCTTCAAATTCCGAAAACAGAATTCCAGGCAATATACTCGACACGGGAAAATGAGTAATAAAACGACACTCAAATAAGGCGTCCAATAGTGGTTCTTTGCAAAGTCGCTTTGGAAGTTTGTTAGCCATATTTACGCTAAGTGCATGTGTTTTCTGAATTTAAACGGTAATGGATAGCTTATTCGATTGTTCTTATACCACGACGCTACCTTCACAGATAAACACGAACCGTGTCTGCAGGCATACAAGCAATACAACAAGGAATTAGATATTTAATCGTACATATACCGCTAAATTTACTTCGATACAATACCGATTAAATCTGCTTATGTTTTTTGTCTATCCGTATATCATCGTCACGAACTAACAACGACCGGTAAAGATCAAAGTGCAGCCATTAAAACAGATGGAGCGATAGACCGCAACGGATCAATTGCGCCAATTCGCTACTTTACAAAGCTCTCATTCTCAACTGGCGATAATCCTATCGGAATGGGTGGCTGTTTTTGGGCGAAATACGCAACCTGGAAGCGATTCGGTTATTCAACGCTTGGCGGCTGATGATCCGGACTCAAAATACCAGCAACGATTAAATCCTGATAAATCCGATAACAGTTGCGT
The DNA here is from genome assembly GCF_015711015.1 of Methylomonas sp. LL1. NCBI lineage: Bacteria > Pseudomonadati > Pseudomonadota > Gammaproteobacteria > Methylococcales > Methylococcaceae > Methylomonas > Methylomonas sp. LL1. The sequence continues at coordinate 3,577,926 of NZ_CP064653.1, read as the reverse complement.
CCGGCATGTTTGGCTTGGTACATGGCCTGATCGGCATGCCGTAACAGGATATCGGGTTCCGCCGAATCGAGCGGATAAACCGTTACACCGCTGCTGGCACCTATCCAAACCGGGTGGCTGCTCAAGATAAACGGATCGGCCAGTGCATCGTGTATGCGCCGCAGGGTTTCCTCGCATTGTTGCTGCGATTGCAGGTCTTGCAGCAACAATGCAAATTCATCGCCGCCCAGTCGGCAAACCGTATCGTATTCGCGCAGATTGGATTTGATGCGTAGCGATACCTCGATCAATAATTCATCGCCGGTTTCATGGCCAAAACTATCGTTGACCGGTTTGAAGTTATCCAGATCCAGATAACAGACCGCCAATAGCGAGCCCGCGCGTTTGCTGTGGGCAATGGCTTGGCTAAACCGATCCGCGAACAGGGAGCGGTTGGGCAGACCGGTCAGCGGGTCGAAATGCGCCAAACGTTCCAGGGTCTGCTGATGTTGCTTGCTTTCGCTGATGTCTGAAAACAGGCCGATATAGTTGATCACCTCGCCGCCTCCATTGCGCATGGCCGAGATCGTCAGCAGTTGGGGGTAAATATTACCGTCTTTATGCCGGTTCCAAATTTCTCCCCGCCAATGGCCGTCGCGACTCAATGTCCCCCACATCGCCGCGTAAAAACCGGCATCTTGTCGGCCGGATTTCAGCAGATTTGGGTTTTTACCCATCACATCGTCGTGGCCGTAACCGGTAAGTTCGGTAAAAGCCGCATTGACATCGATAATACGCACATCGGCATCGGTAATCATGATGCCTTCGTGGGCATCGGAAAACACTCGGGCGGACAGCTTCAACTTTTCCTCTGCCCGTTTGCGCTCGCTGATGTCGTGCACGATACCCAGCATGCGCAACGGCTTGCCATTTTGATCGCGCTCCACCTGGCCGACCGAGCGCATCCAGCATTTTTTTCCGCTGACGTTGATACGGTATTCGACATCATACTTGCGGCCACGCCTCAGGTGTTGGCGTAAGGCATCGATTACTAGGGGCCGGTCTTCCTTGCAAACCGTTGCCAGAAAATGCGCCCATTTCGGATTTTCGGTTTTTGGGAAGCCAAAACCGTTGGCGACGATCTCCGACCAAATCCGCCGGTTGTTGAGCATGTCGTATTCCCAGATGCCGATGCCGCCGTAATATTGGCTCAAGCGCAGTTTTTCCTCGCTGGCTTTCAGCGCCAGTTCGTCCCGCTTACGCTCGCTAATATCGTGCAGCAATACCACGAAATGATTAGGGCCGGCTTGGTAGCTATCGTTGTCGAACCAGCGTCCCGTGGTTTGACAATGAATTTCAACATGCAGCGGCTTTTTACCGGTTTCGACATCGGTAAAATGCTTGGCGCAATGGTTCAAACTATTCAACGCTATCCGGCTGGATCGCGTGCCTATGCATTGTTGACGGGAAATTCCGGTGATTTTCTCGAAAGCCGGATTGATTTCCAAGTAACGGGAATCGACGATTTTACCTTGCTGGTCACGAATGGCCTGATGCAAGGCAAATCCCAACGACATATTGCTGTACAGCATCGCCAATTCGGATTCGCTGACACGCCTGGCCTTGATTTCCCGGCATAATCGATAAACCCAATAGCCAAACAATAATAAAACCAACAAGCTTACACCGGCATACTGGGCAAGCGCTTGCGTGCCGATACCTTCGGATTTCAGCACTCGGCTATCGGCCCGGGCGAAATTAACAAACGTTGTCAGTAATAAGAGAAGGGGTTTAATCATAGATGCCCAGCCGAATATCCCGTCTAAAACGAAGATTCCTTCGAAAGGCATTTTACAGATAATGGTTTAAGCGTTAGTTATGTTTTTATGACGATCCTATCGCTGATGCATAAAGCGCCGAATGGCCTTCACTTATGACTCAATGCAGCCGTGGCAAACATGGCTTGGAATTTATGTTTCCCGATATTGGCTCTTCTTTGCTGGGTATTGGTCAGTGCTATTTTGGCTTCGTTTTGTAACTGTAAATCGGCAAAAGACTGGCTTGTGCGCACCGGAGCCTGCGTGGCTTTTTGGAAGTAGATTTCGGCTTCAGCCGGCCTATCTTGACGCAGCAAAAAATCGGCATAGAAATAATTGGCATCGATACCATTGGGATTGATGTCGAGGCTGGTTTTCAATAGCCGCTCGGCCGTTTCATCATCGCCGAACGAAACCGGCCAACTCGGCAACATGTAATACAGCGTGCCAAGCGTGACATAAGCAGCACCGTCCAGAGCCTTGGGATTGAGCATGATGGATTCTTCCAGCAGGATTTTTGCCTTCTCCAGGGTCGACAGAGCTGTCAATGACGACTCGAACGCGGCATTAGTGGCCATGATGGTAGCCTGCCAAATTTTCGGCTCCGCCGCGTCGGGAAAGCGCTTGCCGAGTTCGGCGGCTTGTTCCAGTAATACCGGGTAGGTTTGTTTTTGCCGACCCTCGTCGAGCTGGTAATAAACAGCCGCCCACGCGCTTTCCAGGTCGGCAATCGAGGTGCTCAACTCCGAGGCCCGTAACGGCAAGCTAAAAAGTAACAAAAAAACAACAATAGTGGCTTTGTTCATACAGAAAATATAGAGCATTGCCCGATATATTTCAATATGCCCGCTAAATTATTGTTTTATTGAGCCTACAATTCCTATATTGCCCTACTGATTTGTTGACTTAGGCGTGCTATAACCCCACTTTATTGTCGCAAGCACACTATTTTGAAATATATTGTTTACATTTTGCAACAACCAGCATTAAATCCCCGCGAATCGATCACCCTGCCTCGCTACTTATCCCAATCCTTAAACGGATGCTTGCAAAGATTGTTGTTGTAATAGCGCAAATCGTCGGTTACTTCTGCGCCCAGCCACTCCGGTTGCGTAAAAGATTCGCCTATTTCCGATAACTCGATTTCGGCGACGATCAAGCCGACATTTTCCCCCATGAATTCGTCTATTTCCCAGACATGATGCCCGCGATGGACGAAATGGCGCATTTTTTCGATCAAGGGCTTATGACAGAGTTCGTCCAAGATTTCATTAGCGTCGGCCGGTGGAATTTCGTATTCATATTCCTGCCTATGGCTACCGATAGTGGCACTTTTGATATTCAGCCAGGCGTTGCTGTCCGAAATCCTGACACGAACCGAACTGAGCGGACTGCTGCTCAAGTAGCCTTGTTTATAGTGTACGGAATGCTCAATTTCGTTACGCCAGCTGTCATTTGCCAGCAGAAATTTATGCTCAACTTCTAATGCCATGCGGTTATCTCCCCAAAAGGATAGTGATTTGCAATAATTCTTTATTATAATACTGGGTTATTAGCACAAGGGGCTAAGCCTACGCGCTATACTGTTGTTGTTCATTCACTCTGGAGAATCAAGATGACTTTCGAATTACCTGCATTACCTTACGCAAAAGACGCACTGGCTCCGCACATTTCCGCCGAAACCATCGAATACCACTACGGCAAACACCATCAAACTTACGTCACCAACCTGAACAATCTGGTTCCCGGTACAGAATTTGAAGGCCTGTCATTGGAAGACATCGTCAAAAAATCCTCCGGCGGCATTTTCAATAATGCGGCTCAAGTTTGGAACCACAGTTTTTACTGGAACTGTCTGTCTCCCAATGGCGGCGGCGAACCGACTGGCGGCTTGGCTAACGCCATCGAAAGAACTTTCGGCTCTTTCGAAAAATTCAAGGAAGAATTCACCAAAACCGCAGTCACCACTTTCGGTTCAGGCTGGGCATGGCTGGTTAAAAATCCGAACGGCACACTGGAACTGGTCAGCACCAGCAACGCAGGCTGCCCGTTGACAGCCGGTCAAACACCGATCCTGACTTGCGACGTTTGGGAACACGCGTATTACATCGATTTCCGCAATCTGCGTCCTAAATACCTGGAAGCGTTCTGGGCATTAGTCAACTGGGAATTCGCCAGCGCCAATTACGACGCGTAATAAACCCTAAGTATTCCCGCGCTCAAGCGAGGGATTGAGAAAAGGCCGGCATGGTTTGCATCATGCCGGCCTTTTTTTCGATCCCGCCATAATGGCCAACGCAGACCGACATCCTACTCGCGCGGTTTCGATGCTCCCGCCTTATCCTCCGCGCCACGGAGTTCCGTCGTTTCGGCATGGCACTAGCCAAGGCGTCCTGGTAATACCAATCTGTGACCTGGCGCGTTAAAATCAGTCGATTATTATCCGCGGACCCATTCATGCAAACCTACCTCGACTTATTGAGCACCTTACTCAACCAGGGCAACCGCAAGGGCGACCGCACCGGCAGCGGCACCCTGTCTATCTTCGGCCACCAGATGCGTTTCGACCTGGCCGAGGGTTTTCCTCTGGTGACCACCAAAAAAGTCCATTTAAAATCCATCATTCACGAATTACTGTGGTTTCTGAAAGGCGATACCAACATCGCCTATCTGCGCGAAAACGGCGTCACGATCTGGGACGAATGGGCCGACGAAAACGGCGATTTAGGCCCGGTGTACGGGGCGCAATGGCGTCGCTGGCCTGCCGGTAACGGCGCTTATATAGACCAGATTGCACAGATTACCGAACAACTCAAGCATACCCCCAACAGCCGGCGCATGCTGGTTTCGGCCTGGAACGTGGCCGACTTGCCGGACGAAACCCAATCGCCCCAAGCCAACGTCGCCCACGGCAAAATGGCCTTGGCCGCCTGCCATGCCCTGTTTCAGTTTTATGTGACGCCTCCAGCCAACCCCGGACAAGCCGGCAAACTGTCCTGCCTGCTCTATCAACGCAGCTGCGATACCTTTTTGGGCTTGCCGTTCAATATCGCCAGCTATGCCTTGCTAACGCACATGCTGGCCCAACAAAGCGGCCTAGAGGTTGGTGATCTGGTCTGGACCGGCGGCGATGTGCACCTATATCTGAATCATCTGGAACAAGCCAAACTGCAGTTAAGCCGGCAGCCATTTGCTCTACCGCGTCTCCAAATCAATCGCAAACCGGCGTCGATATTCGAATATCGCTATGAAGACTTTGAAATCGTCGATTATCAAGCCCATCCAGCAATCAAGGCCCCGATTTCAGTTTAAGGAGAGGTTGTTTGAGTTAAGGGAAGCGGCCATACAACAACATTAACCAGGTATTTTAAACCGGCGCCATATTTTCAAAGACTTCCCGAAGAACTTCACTTGGAATTCTAGGTCGGCATTTTGCCGGATTATTTATGTGCGAGTAACTACCCTGAAACTATAAATACCTACGGTCGCCCCATAGATGTTGCTGACAGATTTGTCAGTCACGAGCTGACAAATCTGACTAGGCCGATATTTTTCAAATGCCAATAGCGTGGCGATTGCCGCTGGAACGTAGGCAAATTGCGTGTATCAAAAATGGCATCAACCTTGCTCTTGGAGTTTATGTTTGATTTTGGATTGTCAAAATCACGGATCAAAAATCCAATTAAAGGCCTTTGTTTCTCGGGAGCTTGCTGATGCTACACGTTACGACCTATTACGATACGCTTAAAGTGACACGCGATGCGCCCGCCATTGTGATTCAGGCTGCCTGCAGGGCTTTAATGCAATTAAATCACCCCGACAATTTTGAAGGTCGAGAGTATGAAGCCGTAAAAATTGCCGAAGACCTGCGTGAAGCCTTCGACGTGCTAATCGATCCTAATACGCGAGCCCAATATGACAACTGGCTTGCCAAACAAATGGAACAATCAAACTAATCGCCTGGTAAGGCTAAATACATTGCCACTATTACCGCCCTATTGCCCAGGCACAAACCACTTTCGATTATTTCCGCCACGAAGGCAATAGCCACCAATAAGGATGCGCGGTGTTTTGCGGCTGGGTTTGGCTACCGAACCAAGTTTTATTTCTTCACGTACAAATCCGTAATCGTGCCCTCTATCATCTCCGCCGCGAACGCGAACGTTTCCGACAGGGTTGGATGCGGGTGGATGCTCAGGCTGATGTCGGTGGCATCTGCGCCCATTTCCAATGCCAATACGGCCTCGGCGACCAGTTCACCGGCACCGGGACCGGTGAATCCGGCGCCGAGTATACGGCCGCTGGTTTTGTCGGTCAGTATCTTGGTGATGCCTTCGTTGCGGCCCAAGGCCAGCGAGCGGCCGCTGGCCGCCCATGGGAACACGGCTTTGTTAAATTCCACTCCCTCTTGTTGGGCCTGGGTTTCGGTCAAGCCCATCCAAGCCACTTCCGGATCGGTGTAGGCCACGGCCGGAATGGTCAATGCGTCGAAACCGGCTTTGTGGCCAGCGATAACTTCGGCGGCGATTTTGCCTTCGTGGGTGGCTTTGTGGGCCAGCATCGGATTACCGACGATGTCGCCGATCGCGAAGATATGGCTGATGTTGGTGCGGCCTTGCTTGTCGACCGAAATGAAACCACGCTCGTCGACGTTGACACCGGCCTTATCGGCATCGATCAGCTTACCGTTCGGCCGACGGCCGACCGCGACCAATACCGCGTCGAACACTTCCGATTCCGGTGCGTCCTTACCTTCCATCGCGACCTTGATGCCGGCATCGGTGGCTTCCATGGCCTTGACACTGGTCTTCAGCCACAAATTGTCGTATTGCTTTTTGATTTTGCGTTGCAGCGGGGTGACCAAATCCTTGTCGCAGCCGGGGATGATTTGGTCCATCAACTCGACAACGCTGATTTTCGAACCCAGCGCGTGATAAACCGTCGCCATTTCCAGGCCGATGATGCCGCCGCCGACAATCAGCAGCTTTTCCGGCACCGATTTCACTTCCAAGGCATCGGTCGAATCCCAAACGCGCGGGTCGTCATGCGGGAAACCGGGGATTTTTGTCGGTTGCGAGCCGGCGGCGATAATGGCGTTGTCGAAGGTCACGGTTTGCCTGCCGGACTCGTTTTCCACCGTCAAACTGTTGGCCGAGGCAAATTTGCCTACACCGTTGATCACGGTGACTTTGCGTTGCTTAGCCAATTTTGCCAAGCCTTGATTCAGACTTTGGCTGACGCTTTGTTTCCAACCGCGTATTTTGTCCAGATCGACGCTAGGCTTACCGAAACTGACACCGTGTTCGGCCATCGCCTCGGCTTCGTGGATGATTTGGGCGACATGCAGCAAGGCTTTGGACGGGATGCAGCCGACGTTCAAACAGACGCCGCCCAACACCGGGTAGCGTTCGACCAGCACCACCTGCTTGCCCAGATCGGCGGCGCGGAACGCCGCGGTATAACCGCCGGGGCCGCCGCCCAAAACCAATACTTCGGCGTGAGTTGAATTGCTCATGAAATGAAACTCCTGAATAGTAAAATCGTTTGCACGCACCCTAATTCGACCGGGCGCGGAGCTTAACGACGATTTTACCGGTTATGTCGCTGGATAGAAAATTAATCCGACCCGGCGAATGTGATCGATTAAATCCGGATTGTCGATTTGCGCAAATAGCGACAAGTCGACAGTGTAAGGTAGCAGTAAATCGTCGATCTCGGTTTCGATACGACTTAACAAGTGATAGTCCAGCTTATCGCCGAGCAGGGTCAAATCGATGTCCGAGCCATTTCGGTAATTAGCCTTGGCGCGCGAGCCGTATAACAACGCCTGCGTGATTTCCGGATGCTTGGCGAATACCTTTTGCAAGGCGACGATGGTTTTGATGCTGAGTCCGCAATGCTCGACCAAGGCCTCATTCGGCATCGATCAAGCCCGCCATGGTTTGCGCTAATTGTTCGAATTGGGCAAAAAAGCGTTCGCGGATGTTGCTGGCAATCGATTGCGCGGTTTCCTGGTTATAGGTGTGGACGGTACGATTGCGATCGCGGATCATGTCCATCCAGCATTCGCCGTCGGTTATCAATTCCAGCTTGAAGGCTTCTCGAGTAGCGTCACGCGAGCCATGAATGGCCTGATGGCCTTTGAACAACAAATAATCGCGCAACACATTCCAGGCCAGTTCGTGAGTGTATTCGAAAGCTTGAATCAAGCCTTGCTCTTCCAGCTCGTTCAATTCGCCGTGTTCGATGAACTTGCGCAGTTGTTCCAGGGCTTTTTGATAGTTTGAAAATCGTTGTTGCCAGCGGGTGTCTTGTTGCATAGGTTGGTAATTCAATTCGTCCGGTTATGTTAATCGGCGCGTCGTGGGCTATTTCGGGTTGTTGGTGGATGAGCTACGCTTATCCACACTACGCAACTAGCGCTATTTTTTCAACTCCCAAACTCCGTTTGGAGAATCCTCGCTAGCTTTCATAATTCCTGAGCGCCTGAGCAAATTGGCAGCCCATCTCATGTCATATTGCCAAGTAAAAAACAAATCGCCAGATGCCTTGAGTTCAATTTCATGGTTATTCCATATTTTCTTAGCAACATCCACCAGACGAGCACTACCGCCTGAATCCTTCAGCGCATCATGAACCCAATCAGCTAAATCATGCTTGGTGGCCATAGTATTTTCCGCATAAATTTGAACAATCAACATGAGCAAATAAGTAGGGTGGATAAGCGCGAGCGCATCTACCAGCTGCTACCGCCTTTATTCTAAATTCATATCACGAACCGAATCCGGTTGACCGTTCCCGCCCCAGGTAACGTCGTACCACCCGGCCTCGACCGCCTTTCGATGGGCGATGGCGCCAACCTGTGTTTGACTGGATTGTAATGAATATAATCCATGTGCCGCCGCCAATCGTTTTCGTCGCGAATGAGGTGGTCCCAAAAACGGCGTTGCCAAATACCCTTTTCGCCGGGGCGCTTGCCGTCCGCGCCGATGCGTTTGGAAACGTATTTCTTGATTTCGCTCCAACGTCCAGAAAAATCCTGGTCGTCTTTGGGTAATCGCCAATACAATGGCAATGATCGGGCAGGATTACGATGGCGTCGATCTGGAAAGGCTTTTGGGCCATCACCCGTTTGAACGCGCCGCGCAATAACTCGATATTCTCCGGCAGCGCGAAAACCGGGCGGCGTTGATAGGTCACTACGGTGAAGAAATAACATCCGCCCGGAATGAATATGCGCCGGTAATCGCTCATTTTGATGGCAGGTGGATGCGCTGGCGCTTATCCACCCTACATTACTACATTACAATAACAAGCGTCGAATATCGCCCAGATTGGCTTTCAACGCTTCCATGAAACGCGCACCTTCGGCGCCGTCGATGACGCGGTGGTCGTAGGTGATGTCCAGCGGCAGCATCAGTTTGGGTTCGAACGCGGAGCCGTTCCAGACCGGCTGCACCCTGGAACGGGTGACACCCAGGATCGCCACTTCCGGCGCGTTGACGATGGGAGTGAAGGCCGTGCCGCCGATGCCGCCCAGGCTGGAGATGGTCATGCAGCCACCCTGCATGTCGGCCGGCATCAGTTTGCCGGTTCGGGCTAATTCGCTTTTCTCGCCCAATTCGACAGACAGCTGGAAAATGCCTTTTTTATCGACGTCGCGAATCACCGGTACCACCAAGCCGTTCGGGGTATCGACGGCGATGCCGAGATGGAAATATTTCTTGTAGATCAGCTTATCGCCTTCCGGAGACAAGGAACTATTAAAAGATGGGTATTTCTGCATCGCTGCGACCAGCGCCTTCATGATGAAGACCAGGCCAGTCAGTTTGATACCGTCCTTGCCTTGCCCGGCGTTCGTGGTTTTACGGAATTCTTCCATCTCGTCGATGGCGACTTCATCGTGATAGGTGACCAGCGGCAGATTCAGCCAGACCCGGGTTAAATTTTGGCCGGTCAGGCGTTTGATTTTACTTAAGGGTTTTTCCTCGATTTCACCGAATTGGGTGAAATCGACCGCCGGGATGGCCGGGATGCCGGCACCGCCGGTTGCAGTGGGGCCCGAGGTCATTATCTTTTTGACGAAGTTTTTCACGTCGTCTTGCAAAATCCGTCCCTTGCGGCCGCTACCGGTTTGAATTTTGCTCAAATCGACGCCAAGTTCGCGGGCAAATAATCTGACGCTAGGCGTGGCATGCGCCTTGAAACCTTCGCCACTGACCGCAACCGGTGCGGCAGGTACCGTAGCCGGTTTGGCCGGTTCGACTTTCGGCGCTTCAACTACTGGAGCCGGGGCAGGCGCCGCTTCGGACGGTGTCGCGGCAGCTTCGCCGACTTCAACGGTCGCAATCAAACTGCCTTCGGCCACTTTATCGCCCGGCTTGATATGCACCGTTTTGATGATACCGGCGGCGCTGGACGGCAGGTCCATGGTCGCCTTGTCGGTTTCCATCACCGCCAGGGTTTGTTCCAGCGTCACAACATCGCCGGGCTTGATCAACACTTCGACGATGTCGATTTCGGGAACATTACCGACGTCGGGGACTTTTACTTCGATTAAAGAACTCATGTGTTGCTTTCCGTTAAATCAGCCGTTAGATCAACCAAGGCGCGGTGGCGTCGGGGTTGATGTTGTATTTAGCAATCGCCACCTCGACCTTGGCGGCGTCGAATTCACCGGCCCGCGCCAAAGCATGCAGCGCGGCGACGGCGACGTGGTACCGGTCCACCTCGAAGAAACCGCGCAGATTGGCGCGGGTATCGGAGCGGCCAAAACCGTCGGTGCCCAGCACCGTGTAAGGACGATTGACCCAAGGCCGAATTTGCTCGGCGAAGACGCGCATATAATCAGTAGCGGCGATCACCGGGCCGTTGGTGCCCTCCAAGCAGCGTTCGATATGCGTGATGCGCGGATTTTCGGTCGGATGCAAGCGATTCCAGCGTTCACAGGCCTGACCGTCGCGACCCAGTTCGGTAAAGCTCGGACAGCTCCACAAATCCGCATCCACGCCCCAATCCTCATGCAGCAGTTGAGCCGCAAAGATCACTTCGATGAAAATGGTGCCGGAGCCCAGCAATTGCACGCGCGGCTTCTTGCTGTGCGGGCCTTTCTTGAACAAATACATGCCTTTCAGGATGTCGTTTTCGACACCTTCCGGCATCGCCGGCTGATCGTAGTTTTCATTCATCAAGGTGATGTAATAGAAAATGTCTTCCTGCTCGACATACATCCGGCGCAAGCCATCCTGAATGATCACCGCCAACTCGCAGGCGAAGGTCGGATCGTAGGAATAGCAATTCGGCACGGTAGCCGACATCAAATGACTATGGCCATCTTCGTGCTGCAAGCCTTCACCGTTCAAGGTGGTACGGCCGGCTGTGCCTCCCAGCAGGAAACCGCGGGTACGCTGGTCGGCGGCGGCCCAGATCAGGTCGGCGACGCGTTGGAAGCCGAACATCGAGTAGTAGATGAAGAACGGAATCATCGGCACGCCGTGGGTCGAGTACGAAGTACCGGCCGCGATCCAGTCACACAGGCCGCCGGCTTCGTTGATGCCTTCCTGCAAGACTTGGCCGTGTTTGTCTTCCTTGTAGAACATCAACTGTTCGGCATCTTGCGGGGTGTAGAGTTGGCCGACTTGCGACCAGATGCCCAACTGGCGGAACATGCCTTCCATGCCGAAGGTACGAGACTCGTCTGGTACGATCGGTACCACGCGTTTGCCGATTTGCTTGTCCTTGACCAGAATGTTCAGGATGCGGACAAAAGCCATGGTGGTGGAAATTTCGTGGCCTTCGCCGGTGCCGTCCAGCAGGGCCTTGAAGGCCGACAACGCCGGAATTTCCAGCGGATAGGATTTCGGGCGCCGCGCCGGCAAATAGCCGCCGAGATCGACGCGGCGTTGGCGCAAGTATTTCAATTCTTCGGAATCTTCCGCGAAGCGGATGTACGGCAGGTTGGGCAGCTCTTCGTCGCTGATCGGCAGTTGGTAGCGGTCGCGGATAGCCTTGATCGATTCCAGGCTCATCTTCTTCTGTTGATGGCTGGTGTTTTGCGCCTGGCCGGAGTCGCCCATGCCGTAACCTTTGATGGTCTTGGCCAGGATCACGGTCGGCTGGCCGCTGGTATTGACGGCGGCGTTGAAGGCGGTGAAGACCTTGATCGGATCATGCCCGCCGCGATTCAATTCCCAGATGTCGCGGTCGGTGTAATCCTTGACCAGTTCCTTCAATTCGGGCGTGTTGAAGAAATGTTCGCGAACATAGGCGCCGTCCTTGGATTTGAAGGTTTGATAATCGCCGTCCACGCATTCCATCATGCGCTTAACCACCAGACCATCTTTGTCGCGAGCCAGGATGGCGTCCCAGCGCCGGCCCCAGATCACCTTGATCACGTTCCAGTTGGCTCCGCGAAAATTGCTTTCCAATTCTTGGATGATCTTGCCGTTACCGCGCACCGGACCGTCCAATCGCTGCAGATTACAGTTGACGACGAAAATCAGGTTGTCCAGTTTTTCCCGGCCGGCCATACCGATCGCGCCCAGGGTTTCCGGCTCGTCGGTCTCGCCGTCACCGAGGAAAGCCCAAACCTTGCGGCCTTCGGTATTGGCCATGCCTCTCCCTTGCATATAGCGCATGAAGCGGGCTTGGTAAATCGCCATGATGGGACCCAAGCCCATGGACACGGTGGGGAATTGCCAGAATTCAGGCATCAGCCAAGGATGCGGGTAAGACGACAAACCGTTGCCGCCGACTTCCTGGCGGAAATTGTCCATTTGTTCGTCAGTCAAACGGCCCAGCAAAAAGGCGTGGGCATAGGTTCCGGGGGCCGAGTGGCCTTGGGAGAAAATCAAGTCGCCGCCATGTTTGTCGGAGGCAGCATTCCAGAAATGATTTTGGCCAACGTCGTACAGCGTGATCGCCGATGCGAAACTGGCGATATGTCCGCCGACATTGGTGTGCTTGTTGGCGCGCAGCACCATCATCATCGCGTTCCAGCGCACGTAGGACCGTATGGTGCGCTCGATGTCGGTATTGCCGGGAAACTTGGGTTGTTGATCAACCGGAATGGTATTGATATAGGGCGTGTTGGCGGAGAAGGGAATATCCAGACCGGCTTGTCTGGCGGTGCTGAGCAGGGTTTCGATCAGGTAACTGGCGCGGTCGCTGCCTTCCTTTTCGATCACCGCTTGCAACGCCTCCATCCACTCCTGGGTTTCTGCGGGATCAATATCGTGTTTGGCGGCAATATCGGTATTGTTGTTCATTACGGAACCTAGAAAATCGTTGGCTTAGCCCGAAAAGGATACCCGAAATGACCGTTTTCAGCATGTTTTTTTGTTGTTCAAGAACTACAGGATAACATCGAGCAACCCGCCCGCTGCTTGGCCCAGTCCGGTCGCTTTTCGGCAAAGCGTTCCTTGCCGGCTTGCTGGGTGTAAGGATGGCGTAAAACCTCCAACAATTCCCGCACCATGCTGTAGTCTTCCTGCTCGGCTAAATCGATGGCTTGCTGCGCCAGATAGTTGCGTAAAACATAGAGCGGATTGGCCGCATTCATGGCTTGAATCCGCTCGGGTTGCGGCCTATTGTCGCGTTGGAGACGAGCTTTATAGCTCTTGAACCACAATCCGGCCAGCTGTTGAGTTTCCGAATTTACCGATCCATAACTGGTGCCTTCCAGCAAGCTGTAAAAATCCGCTTCGATCGAGTCCATGGCAATATCGGCCAAGCCGCGATAAAACAGTGTCATATCGGTTTCCGAAGCCTGCAACAATGAAGCCAAGTCGGCCACCAAGGCTTCGTCGTTGACCGGGTCGAAGGCCAGCAATCCCAATTTGTCGGCCATCATGCTCCGCCAGGTTTGTTCGAAGGTCGAGGTATAGACATTCAAGGCTTGTTGCAAAGGCTCGGCTTTTTGAATCAGGGGATAAAGCGCATTGGCCAGTTGCACCAGATTCCAATAGGCAATCTTGGGCTGATTGCCGAAGCGGTAACGGCGGCCTTGGGCATCAGTGGTATTGGGAGTCCAGTTCGGGTCGTAATTTTCCAGCCAGCCATAGGGACCGTAGTCGATGGTCAGACCTAGTATCGACATGTTATCGGTATTCATCACCCCATGCACAAAACCCACCCGTTGCCAGTGAGCTATCATTTGAGCGGTCAAGCGGCAGACTTCCTCGAACCATTGCAAGTAGACGGCCTTGGAAGGTTCGCCCAAATGCGGAAAATCGGCGCGTATCGTGAATTCGACCAGTGTTTTCAAACTGTCCAAATCGTCACGAGCGGTAAAGAGCTGGAAGTTGCCGAAACGAGTAAACGATGGCGCCACCCTGCACACCACGGCGCCAGGTTCCAGTTGCGGATTGCCGTCGTAAAACATATCGCGAACTACCTGTTCGCCGGTCAGGATTACGCTCAAGGCGCGGGTAGTTGGCACGCCCAGATGATGCATGGCTTCGCTGCATAGGAATTCGCGTATCGACGAACGCAATACGGCCAAGCCGTCGGCGCTGCGCGAATAGGGTGTCGGTCCGGCCCCTTTCAGTTGCAGGGTCCAGTGCTGATTCCGATGATCAACGACTTCACCCAGATTGATGGCCCGACCATCTCCGAGTTGCCCGGCCCAATGTCCGAATTGATGACCACCGTAACAACTGGCATAGGCTTGCATGCCCTCGGCCAGACGATTGCCGGCAAACACCTGGCAAAAATCTTCCGATTCGCAGGCTTCAGAGGATATACCCAGTTGTTGGGCCATTTCCGCCGAATAAGCCAACAAGCGCGGCTGTTTGACGGTTTTTGGCCGCACCAGCGAGTAACAGGCCTGGTAAACCTGGCGACGGTAATTGTCCGGTTCCGGATCGCCCGGCAATTCACGGACGAAGCGATTATCAAACTGGAGCGTATCGAGATTACTGATGTTAGATTGAGTCGGCATGGTTTTTTGGCGAAAATCAGTTTCGGATAGTGGCAAGTAGCGGCTAAGATAGAGTCATTCGGCACTGTATACCAATCATCCAACCAAAAGAGGGTCATTTCATGAAAAAACTGTTTCTTAAACGTAGCGCTCAAGCGGCCAGATTAACTGCGTTGCTGTTAATGGGGGGACTGGCTTCGACTCAGTTGACGGGCTGTTTTACCGTGGGCCAGGAGTTCGCCGGATCGCGCGTGCCGGAAATTAAAATCGGTCAAACCACCAAGCAGGAAATCACCGAAATTTTCGGCAGGCCCTGGCGCACCGGCATGGAAGACGGCAAGACCACCTGGACTTACGGCATTTATAAATATTCGGTGTTCGGTGCCGACGATACCCAGGATTTGCTGATTCGTTTTGACCCGCAAGGCATCGTCCGCTCCTATACCTTTAGCTCGACTCGTAAATAATTCCCGCCAATAGTGCTGAAACGCAGGTTTTTGCTGATTTCGCTGCTGCTGATCAGTTCGACGGTCGCGGCGAAAAAGCTTTATAAGTACCAGGATCAGCAAGGCCGCTGGTACTTTAGCGACAAACCGCCGGCGACCGAACAAAAGGTCGAAGTGCGGCAACTAAAGCCGGCGGCCAATCAGCGAGTCTGGCTAGAGCAATCCGGCGCTAAAGAAAATCCTGGCTTTGATGCGATCAACCAATATCCGGGGCCGGTTGAAATCTCGGTCGATTGGGGCGAGCACGACGGCGTAACGGCTACCCCGCCATTGCCGCAACGTTTCCTGTTGGAGCCGGGCCGCTCCAAAAATCTTTTTACGGTAAAGGCCGTGGACCAGACCGTGTCCAGGCGATTTACCTTGCAATTCCGCTATATGATAGGCCGGCCGTTACCGGATTATGTCAGCACCACGGCTTATCTTCCGCCGGTGGCGCCCGGCGGCCGCTTTCTGGTTACCCAAGCTTTCGAGGGTGATTTTAGCCACACCGATGTTCAAAATCGTTATGCCGTCGACATCATGATGCCGACCGGTACTCCAATACATGCCGCGCGCGGAGGGATAGTGCTGAAAGTGGAAAATGATTTTTTCTCCGGCGGCACCGAGCAAGCTTTTGCCGACAAGGCAAACAGCATTCATATTCTGCACGAGGATGGTTCGATGGCGGTTTACGCGCATCTGGCCTTGGAAAAAGCCTTGGTTCATCCCGGACTGCAGGTGCAAGCCGGCGAGTTGATCGCTTATTCCGGCAATACCGGCTTTAGCAGCGGACCGCATTTGCATTTTGCGGTACAAGTCAATCGAGGCATGGAGTTAGCGTCGGTGCCGTTTGAATTTATCGATGCGGACGATAATACATTTGTTCCGCGGCAAGGGCGTTGGTTGCTCGGCATCAATGCGCCACCTTGATGCCGCCGAGTTTTAGCGCCGACAAGGTCATCAGGCAAAAAATCGCGCCGGTATAGAATGTTGACGATGCGCCGAAGCTGTCCCATAGCAGGCCGGCCAGTAGACTGGCGATCAGCATCGCAATGCCGCTAACCAGGTTGAAAAAACCGTAAGCGGTACCACGCAGATATTGAGGCGAGGTGTCGGCAACCATTTTTGCCAGCAGACCTTGAGTTATGCCCATGTGAATACCCCATAAAATCACCCCGGCCAATACTACTGCCCAATGTGCATTGCTGGCCAACACCAGATCGGCGCCTATCAAAACCAACAGGCCCCAACCGAGTAATTTAGCCGGACAATAAGCATCGGAGAGCTTGCCGAAAGGATAGGCGCTTGCGGCATAGACTATATTCATCGCCACCATCACCAAGGGTACCCAGGCAATCGGAATTCCGCTTTGCTGGGCACGCAACACCAGAAATGCTTCGCTGAAACGAGCCAGGGTAAATGCCGCGCCGATTGCCACCACGCGCCAGTAAGCCGAACTCAGACGACGCAGATTTTCACGGCTGATCGGATTGCGGCGATGTTGAGTATGACTATTTTCGGGTTCCCGGACACCGAAAAACAATACCAACACCGCCAGCACGCCCGGAATTGTCGCCACCCAAAACACCGCGCGAAAATCGTCGGCCCACAATAGCATCAAGCCCACGGCCAATAAGGGGCCGAGAAAGGCTCCCACCGTATCCAACGATTGGCGTAAACCGAAAGCCGCGCCGCGAATTGCCGGCGGTGTAACATCCGCCACCAGTGCATCGCGAGGCGCTCCACGTATGCCCTTGCCGATACGATCGAGCAAGCGGGCACTGAGCACCATGCCGCTGCCGCCGGCTATCGCAAACAGGGGTTTAGTCAACGCCCCCAAGCCATAACCCAGCAACGCCAGTCCCTTGCGCTTGCCGAGATAGTCGCTTAATACACCGGAAAACACTTTGACTATCAATGCGGTGGCTTCGGCCGCGCCTTCGATCAAGCCTATGGTCGTGCTGCTGGCACCCAGGTTGATCACCATGAACAACGGCAGCAGGCTATGAATCATTTCCGATGAAATATCCATCAGCAGGCTAACGAAACCTAGCGCCCAGACGCTTTTGGGGATCTGCCTCCAGACCTGTCGTCGAGAGGGCTCCATGGGGTTATGGATAGGCTTGGAGTAAGCAGGGGTAGGCTAAATCCATGCTGTCTTTAGCCTTGTTTACGTCCTAAACTAACGTGTACCGAAAACGACAATAGTCTTGCCGTGAGCGGTGATCAAGCCCTTGTCTTCCAGTTCCTTCAGCACCCGACCCGCCATCTCCCTGGAGCAACCGACAATCCGGCCGATTTCCTGGCGGGTAATATGCAATTGCATGCCGTCGGGATGGGTGATCGCGTCCGGTTCCTTGGTCAGATCCAATAGCGTACGGGCAATGCGGCCTTCGACATCCATAAAGGCCAAATCGCGGTATTTTCGGCTGGTGATCAATAAGCGGCTGGACAGTTGTTCGCCCAGCACCGTCAGAATTTCCACGGCATGCTCGCGTAGGTCGGTGTTTAGCAGCATCTTGAATCGATCGTAACCGATTTCGGCCATATGGCATTTGCTGCGGGTTTTTACATAAGCGCTACGCACTTCGGCATTTTTAAATACGCCGATCTCGCCGACAAAATCGTGCTTATTCAGATAGGCCAGAATCAATTCATGCCCTTCATTATCCTCGACGCTGACGCTAACCGAGCCGTCAACCACGAACAACAGCTTGTCGCCGATGTCTCCGGGCCTGACGATGGTCAATTTGGCTGGATAGCTGCGGACATGGCACACATGTAAAAATGCATCCAAGGCAGCCTGGGAAATCTTGTTATTTTTTTTTACCGAGTTCATGGTTGTAATAATTTTTTCCGTATAGTTCCACTACCCTACCCAAAACATGGGGTTTTTGCAAAAAAAACAATTTATTTAGCGGTATCGTTGTAAAATTTACAGCATTTTTATTTTTGCGGAATTCAGCATGCAAGCAACGGTTAAATGGGTTGACGGTAGGTTATTTGTCGGCGAGTCCGGCAGTGGGCATGCCGTGGTGATGGATGGGCCACCGGATCACGGCGGGCGCAACATAGGGGTGCGACCGATGGAAATGATTTTGTTGGGTGTCGGCGGCTGTTCCTCATTCGATGTGATCGATATTCTGCAAAAAGGCCGGCATGACATCATCGATTGTACTGCTGAATTAAGCGCCGAACGGGTGGATGCCGTGCCGGCCGTATTCAGCAAGATCCATTTACATTTTAAAGTGGTAGGCAGAAACTTACCGGCCGCCGCCGTCGAGCGTGCCGTTAAATTATCGGCGGAAAAATATTGCTCGGCATCCATCATGCTGAGCAAGGCCGGCGTGGAAATTAGTCATGATTTTGAAGTTATAGAGGGTTGATCGGTTGAGCAAATTACAATTACACGGGTTCAATAACCTGACTAAGTCGTTGAGTTTTAACATCTACGATGTTTGTTATGCGCCCAAGGATCAGGAAAAAGCCTATATCGAATATATCGATGAAGCTTATAACGCCAAGCGGCTGACGCAAATTTTAAAAGATGTCGCCAACATTATCGGCGCGCAGATTTTGAATATTGCCCACCAGGATTACGATCCGCAAGGCGCCAGCGTAACCATGCTGATTTCCGAAGGTGCGGTGATCCCGGCCGGCATGAATTCCGAATCCCCCGGGCCTTTACCGGACACGATTCTGGCGCATTTGGATAAAAGCCATATTACGGTACATACCTATCCGGAAAGCCATCCGGATACCGATATTTGCACCTTCAGAGCCGATATAGACGTATCGACCTGTGGACAGATTTCTCCGCTGAAAGCCTTGAATTATCTGATTCACAGTTTCGAGTCGGACATCGTCATCATGGATTATCGGGTGCGTGGTTTTACCCGGGATATTTCCGGTCAAAAACATTACATCGACCACAAGATCAACTCAATCCAAAATTACATTGCCGAAAGCACCAAAGAGTTGTATCAAATGATCGATGTCAACGTGTATCAGGAAAACATCTTTCATACCAAGATGATGCTGAAGGAAACCGAGCTGGAGAACTATTTGTTCGAAAAAGAGAGTAATTTCAGCGAAGATGAAAAGGTGGAAATCCAGGAGCAATTACAGGACGAAATGGCCGAGATTTTCTACGGCCGTAATTTTAGTTGATTGTCTCAATGCCTTCTCCCTCCGGGAGAAGGCATTGATGGGCATGGATTGCCCGGATTCTTTCAAGCAGAACAGCGAGCCTTAACTTAACGGTATGGATTAAAGCCCATGGCGATTAAAAAACCGCCGCCGTATCTATATTTAAGGCCATTATTTGCAACCAAACCCTTAGATGGTTTCGGCATCGGTAATATTGATTTGCATGGCCCTGATAATGGCCAGTAATTCTTGCCGTTGTTGTTTCAAAGGCGCCAGTTCGGCTTCAAGCTGGGCCATGCTTTCGCTGACCGTGCCTTTGGATTCGTTGATTTTCCGCAGCATGACTAAACGGCTTTCGATCTGTTTCTTATGATCCTTGATTTGGTGCATCAACGGTGTTAGCACGCTGTTGCTCCAGGTTGCCGCGTCCTTGTGCGCCTGCTGCAAGATAGTGCGAGCCTTAGCGATCAGGGTGCTGTATAACTTGTTAACCACCAGACTTTGTTCGGTCATCGTGGTCCTGGCGCTGTTGCGGAAAGCTTCGCCCTCTTCAAAGATCTGCTCCAGTTCGAACTGGTATTGCTTGATTGAAAACAGTTGCGGCTCTATTTCCTTGAAGCCGTATTCATCCTGAAATTTCTTGTGGATGGCTTTGATCAGGCGACGAGTCTCTTCGGTGATGTCGACCGAGTCTTGTAACAAATCGCGCAGTTCGTCGAATAACTTACGCATGTTTTGCTTCATGCCATAGGTTGTCAGGCTTTTACTCATATCCTGTTTGGTGCGCTGAATGATTTCGTCGATTTTCTCCTTGGAGAACGAATCGATCAGCATTCTGGCCTGTACCGCAAACACCTTGCGGCTGGCCTGGAAGTTTTCGATATTGGCCATGTAGGCATTTTGACGATCACGGGTTTCGGCCATCAGCTTGCCAGTCATTTCCTGATTTTCGAAATCGATTTGTTTGAATTCGTCCAGCTGCTTGGACGCATTGACGACTTTGGTATTCATCAGCTTGATCGATTCGCTGACCAAGAAGCCGATGTCTTTTTCGACCACACCTTTTAAAATTTCACGGCGCTGATTCAAAATATCTTCGGAAAGATAGTGCTCCAGTTTTTTCAGGCGGCTTTTTTCCAGTAACGTATCGTCGCCCTTGACCTTGGCCAACAAGGCCTGCTTGGCGGAAACGGGGAAAATCACGTCCTGGTTCAAGTTTAAAATGGTGGCCGAGGTCTCGATTTGTTTTTGAATCGCGGCATCGTAGCCGGTTTCGCCGGCCAGATCGTCCCACATGGAGTCGATCTTGTTCATTACCACCGCCAAACCTTGGCGGCGTTGGCCCCTGGAACTGCACACGTGGCTTTTCCACATTTCCAAATCGCTTTTGGTGACACCGGTATCGGCCGCCAATACAAACACGATGGCTTGGGCGCTGGGCAGCATGCTGAGGGTCAGCTCGGGCTCGGTACCCAAGGCATTCAGGCCCGGCGTATCGAGGATGCATAAGCCTTCTTTCAACAAGGGATGCGGAAAACTGATCAGCGCATGCCGCCAGCAGGGCACTTCGACGAATTCGGGATTGATGATGCCTTGTTCGGCCGCTTCGCGTTCGTTCCACAAGCCCAGTTTATCGGCTGTTTCCTTGCTGACTTTTTTGACCGAGATCAGCTCCTTGAAGGCCTCCTGCATTTGGGTGGGAGAGTCGATATTAAGGCCGATTTGAGTCCAGCGATCCGGATTGCGTTTGAAATCCATCAGCGAAATATCTTCCAGACGGCTTTCGATATTCAGCAAGCGGATATAACTGCCGCCGGCTTCATCCCAGAACAATTCAGTCGGCGACATGGTGGTGCGGCCGGGCGAAGACGGCAATAGACGTACGCCGGTTTCGGCAAAAAACAAGGCATTGATCAGTTCGGTTTTGCCACGGGAAAACTCGGCAACGAAGGCTAGGGTAACTCGGTCCATATTCAAACCTTGCAGAATATTCAGCAAGGTGTCGGTACTTTGTGGGTCGCTGAATTTATAACGGTTTCGCCATTCCCGATACATCTCGATTGCTTGTATCAGTTGCTCACGCCAATTCGAATATTCGTGTAATTGTTCTTTAAATTCCAGATTTCTCATGGCAAGCCTTTCTGCTAACTGTACTCATTACTAGGAGGGCGAATAATAAGCGCTAATTGTAGACTAATTACGAATAAGCGGAAGGTACGCGCGCATCATAAACTAAATGCCGTATTGTTGACGATAAGCGCGGATAACCGGTAACTTGTCGGCAAAATGGCTGTCGTGTTCGATGAACTCGATGATTTCGGCTAAGGAAATGATAGCAATCACCGGGATGCCGAACTGCTGGGAAACCTCTTGTACGGCGGACAGTTGATTTTGGCCTTTTTCCTGCCTATCCAGCGCTATCACGACACCGGCCACCGTTGCATTCGCCGCGCGGATGATCTCGACCGATTCCCGTACCGAAGTACCGGCCGTGATGACGTCGTCCAAAATCCAGACTTTGCCTTGTAATGGCGCGCCGACCAACATGCCGCCTTCGCCGTGATCCTTGGCTTCCTTGCGGTTGAAGGCGAAAGGGATATCGCGATGCAGGCGTGAATAGGCAATCGAGGTGGTACTGACCAGTGGAATACCCTTATAGGCCGGACCGTACAGTACATCGATTTCAACCTGGGCATTGATCAAGGCCTGGGCATAGAATTGCCCCAGTTTATCCAGTTGGGCACCGGTGTTGAACAAGCCGGTGTTAAAAAAATAAGGACTGATGCGCCCGGATTTTAATTGAAATTCGCCAAACTTAAGCACGCCGCAATCCAGGGCGTAGTGGATGAACTGGTTTTGATATTCAAGCATATAAATATTATCCGGTCAGACAGGCTGGGCATTATAACCCGCGCGATTTCATGGAATGAACTTTTCCAGAATTTCATCGAGAAAGTCCCAACCTTGTTCGGAACAAAACACCTGCTGCTGGTGTTTGATCAACAAGCCCTGATTCAGGCATTCGGTTAGGGCGGGTTCCAATGTTTCGGGGGCTAAGCCGGTCAAGGCCCGGTAATCGTCCAAATTAAAACCTTCCTTCAGGCGCAGATGATTCATGACAAACTCCAGCGGCAATTGCTCGATGGAAATCGTTTCCCGGCTGGATGAATTCGCCCCAAACAAAGTCGAAGGATAGTCTTGCTTCAAATATTGCTCCGGGCTTTTCGGTTTGGCGGTGCGAATGATGTCGCGCGGTAAAGTCCGGCTGATCTTGCCGTGAGCGCCGGCACCTATGCCCAAGTAGTCGCCGAATTGCCAATAATTGCGATTATGCCGGGATTGATAACCGGGCTTGGCATAGGCCGAAATCTCGTATTGGCGATAGCCGTTCCGTGCAAGTATTCGCTGACAGGCTTTTTGCAGTGCAAAAATACTTTCGTCTTCCGGCAGCTTAGGCGGGAATTTATAAAAATAAGTGTTGGGCTCCAGCGTCAGCTGATAAAACGAAATATGGGTCGGCTTCAGCGAAATTGCGGTATTAATATCCGCCAAGGCTTCGGCCTGGGTTTGTGCCGGCAAACCGAACATCAAATCCAGATTCAGATTGTCGAAACCCGCCCGCAACGCAATGTTTACGGCATTAACCGCCTGCTCGGCATCATGGATACGCCCCAACGATTTCAAATGCCTATCATTGAAGCTTTGTATGCCTATCGATAAACGGTTGATGCCTAGGTCACGGAAGGCCTGGAATTTAGCGCTCTCGAAAGTGCCGGGATTGGCCTCCAGCGTGATTTCGCAGTTCGAACTCAAGTCGGCCAGCTGTTTCACCCCGGCCAATAACTGTTGCAAGGCGGCCGGAGAAAATAGACTAGGCGTACCCCCACCCATAAAAATGCTGTGTATGCTTGGTGGCGTATCGAACAAACTTAAGTCGGCGCGCAGATCGGCCAGCAATGCCGCCACGTATTGCATTTCCGGAATGCCGGTTTTAACCGCGTGCGAATTGAAGTCGCAATACGGGCATTTTTGGATACACCAGGGGAAATGGATATAAAGACTCAGCGGCGGCAACAGTTACTCCTTACCAAGCGCCGATATTGGCCATGCTGATCCAAGGTTCTTGCGGCGCTAATGCCGCGCCTTTTTGCAATAATTCGATCGATATTTGATCCGGCGAGCGAATAAACGCCATCCAGCCATCGCGTGGCGGGCGGTTGATGGTGACGCCTTGATCCATCAGTGTTTGGCAAACCCGATAAATATCGTCCACTTCAAAGGCCAAGTGACCAAAATTACGGCCGCCGCTGTAATCTTCGGGATCCCAGTTATAAGTCAGTTCCAGCAGCGGCGCATCGCTTTCACCGGCTTGCGGGAGGTCGGCCGGCGCGGCCAGATAAACCAGGGTAAAGCGGCCCGCCTCGCTTTCCATGCGGCGTACCTCGGCTAAGCCTAGCTTGTTGCAATAAAAATCCAGCGATTCGTCCAGATTTTTAACCCTGACCATAGTGTGTAGATAACGCACGATAATATCCTCCGGTGTTAAATTTACCGTATTATCGGTGAAAACCGTCGCCGGCAAAAATGCCGATGACATAAACAGGAGGTGTAATTCACTCTTTGTCGGCAATTTTGCGGTAAATCGATGGTGCAACCACCCGCAAATCGTTTTTCATGCCATTCAGCGATTCGGAATGACCGACAATCAAATAACCGCCGGGGCGCAAGTAGGCCTGCATGCGCTGAACCAGGCTCTCTTTGGTCGGAATATCGAAATAGATCATAACGTTGCGTAAAAAAATGACGTCGAACCGGCCCAGGTTCGGCAGCTTGTCATTCAGATTGGCGTGGATAAATTTGACGTGTTTGCGCAAGGCCGAATTTATCAGAAAAAAACCGTCGTAATCTCCGCTACCTTTCAGACAGTACTTTCTCAATAAAAGGACCGGTATTTTTTCGGCGCAGCTTATTGGATATAAACCCTTTCTGGCCTTTTCCAATACCCTATAGGAAATATCGGTACCGATAATTTCCCATTGCCGCGTCTTGCAATATTCCGCCGCCAACATAGCCATCGTATAAGCCTCTTCACCACTGGAGCTGGCCGCGCTCCAAAAGCGTAACGGCCGGCCCGCCGCTAGCCGAGGAAAAACTTGCCGCGTCAAAAACTCGAAATGCCTGGGTTCCCGAAAGAAATAGGTTTCGTTGGTTGTCAGCAGATCGATAGCTATCGACGTTTCCCGTTCGAACCCTGGCTTGCCAATTAATCGGAAATATTCGCCATAACTGGACATGCCGTGATGACGCAAGCGTTTGTCCAGCCGCCCCGATACCAGCGCGCGTTTGCTATCGTTCAGCGCAATGCCGGCCGTTTTATACAAATATTCTCTTATCCAGCAAAACTCGTGTTTTTGCAAAACCGGCGGACCGTAGGTTTCCGGTTGAAATACAGATTCGGATAGCAACATGTTCGGTGCCTCCTAGAACCGACCGAATTTACCGCCGACGCTACTGCGATCGAATGCCAATAATATGGCGGATTTCTTCTTGCCGGTTTTCGGCACCGAAAATCCCGAATCGCCCTTGGCGAGGCTGATATTGAAAAAGCTCATCAGGTTTTGCAACTGTTCGGCCTGATCGGTCATTTCCTCGGCGGTGGCAGCCAGTTGTTCACTGGCCGCCGCATTTTGTTGAGTAATTTGGTTCATCTGGTTCATCGCGAGGTTAATCTGATTGACGCCCGCCGATTGTTCCCCCGATGCGGCGGAGATTTCCCGCACCAGACCCGAGGTTTTGACGATGCTGCCGACAATATCATCCAGTAACTGACCGGCGGTTTGAGCCGTTCTGACACTGGTTCCGGCCAGTTCGCCGATTTCCTGGGCCGCCAGTTGGCTACGTTCCGCCAGTTTGCGCACTTCGGCGGCCACCACCGCGAACCCCTTGCCTTGATCGCCCGCCCTGGCCGCTTCGATCGCGGCGTTCAACGCCAGCATGTTGGTCTGATAGGCGATGTCGTCGATGATACCAATCTTGCCGGCTATGCTTTTCATCGCTTCCAAGGTTTGCTTGACCGCGGCGCCGCCTTCGCCGGCTTCCCGTGTAGCATTACCGGCCATGCCATCGGTGATTTTGGCGTTCTCGGCATTTTGATTGATGCTGGCCGACATCTGCTCAATACTGGAACTGGCTTGCTCGACACCGGCGGCCTGTTCGCTGGAGGTTTGCGACAATGACTGCGAGGTGGCGCTGATTTGTTCGGACGCATTACTCAGTTGCTCCGCGGCGCTGATGACTTCGGCAATGGTTTGCGAGAGTTTGGCAATGGTTGTGTTGACGGTGTTCTTGAAATCGCCGAGCTGCCCCTGGTAATTGCCGCTTACACTATGCGTCAGATCGCCTTGTTCCACTCGGGCCAACACCTCCACCACCTCATTGATAGGCTGTATCACGCTGTCTAGGGTATCGTTGAAACCCTGAATGATTTTTCCGTAGGCACCCTGATGTTGACTAGCATCCGCGCGCGTGGTCAACCGTCCTTCAAGCGCTGCAATCGAAAGGGTGCGCACATCGGCGCGCATCAAATCAATAGAGTCGATGCAGGTGTTGAGGTTGTTTTTGATGATGTTGAAATCGCCGTTGTAGGAATCAGTGATTTTAGCTGGGATCCGGCCCTTGGCGATACTGTCGACATAATCGGCCGCTACGTTGAGCGGCCCTATCACCGCATCCAGCGTGGCATTGACGCCTTCGGTGATCTTGCGGTAATCGCCCCGATGCCGGCCGGCATCGGCGCGCGACTCCAACCTGCCTTCCACCGCCGCCTTGGACAACTCGGCCATATCGTCAACCAGCGCCTGAATGGCAAATACCATGCTTTTCATCGCCGCCATCACGCTGGCGGCATCGCCGGGCTTCAGATCGATCCGGGTAGTCAGGTCGCCGGCGGCAATTTTATTGGCCAGCGTGGCGACGAAATCCGGCTCTCCGCCCAACTGCCTAGTCACGCTACGCGTGATCGCAAAACCGGTCAATAGTGAGATAACAACAGCGGCAATAATTATCGCGATAGTCAGCTTCAGCGTATCGCGATATTCAGCCGAAGCGGTTTGATAGACCTGCTCGGCTACCCTGAGTTGTAATTCGATCAATTCGGTGACCTTGCCGCCGATAGGATCGATATTCGCGTATAACGGCCCGTCGAATACCGCCAATTGTCCCTGAATATTCCCGGTTTTGCCGGATAGAGCCGATACCAGGTGCTGAATATCCCGGTTGGCCGCATCGAACAACGTTTTAGCTTGTTGCGCCAGCCTTTTTTCCTCCACCGTCAACTCGGTAGCCATATAGGCATCCCACTCTTGTTTAATCAGTCGGTCGGCATCCTGAATGCTCTTTAGTGCATCCTCCGCGTTCATAAGACCGGCATTGGTTTTATTAACGGCGTCTATCACGCTGACCGCATAGGCATCCGCGATGACTTTAAGCCCTTTCAACGGTAGTACTCGGTCTTCATAAACCGTTTTCAAACCCTGATTTGCCGATTTCAAATTGCCGACGCTATTGATACCGGTAGTAATCAGGAAAAACAGCGCAATCAGAAACCCTAAGCCGATACGTACCCCTAATTTCATGTTGTTAAACATAACCCCCTCCCTTGTTAGCTCTTCCGTTCAGTTGCTAATCTTGATGGTGGCAACCAATCGGCCCTGAAATATGATCCGGCCGGCCATGGCTTACAGGTTCTTTTTTGCACCCGGTTACAAGCCCGCTTCTTTCTTCAACGCCACAATAGCCTTACAGACCTCGGCGGATACCGAGGCATACCGGCTACCGTTCTTCAGCATGGTTTCAGCCACGGCATACTGCTCGCTATTAATGAATTCGGCCACCTTGCCGGCCTCGCGGTGGAAAGCGGCATGTTTCTTTACACAATCCGAATAACCGCCCAGTTGCCGATAATCGCGCCTGGCCTTGCCATGCAGCCATTTGCCAAGTTTGCAGCAGTCGTCGCGGCTGATGGTGGCGCTATCCATGTGTTCTCTGAATTGGCACGCATTGCCCAATTTGGTTTTCCATTCGCCATGCGCCTGGATGGCTTCATTCAAGTCGATATCAATCTCCGCTCCGGCCATGCCCGCGTTGGTATGCTGTCCGATCTTGAAAAAACTCATCAACGTTTGCAGATGCTTGGCCTGGCCTGTCATTTCCTCGGCGGTGCTCGCCAGCTCTTCGGCGGTCGAGGCGTTTTGCTGCGTGATCTGGTTCATCTGGTTCATTGCGGTATTGATCTGTACCACCCCGGAGGATTGTTCCCGCGACGCGGCAACGATTTCCCTTACCAGGGTCGAGGTCGTGGCGATGTTGGGTACGATGGCATCCAGCAGTTGCCCGGCATTCTCCGCGGTACTGACACTGGTTTCCGCCAGTTGCCCGATTTCCCGGGCCGCGATCTGGCTGCGTTCGGCCAGTTTGCGCACCTCCGCCGCCACTACCGCGAAGCCTTTGCCGTGATCGCCGGCGCGAGCGGCTTCGATCGCGGCGTTCAGGGCCAACATATTGGTTTGATAGGCGATGTCATCGACAATACCTATTTTATCGGCGATAACCTTCATCGCTTCCACGGTTTGTTTCACCGCCTCGCCGCCTTCGATAGCCTCCTTGGAGGCTTTGCCCGCCATGCTGTCGGTGACTTGGGCATTCTCGGCATTTTGCTTGATGCTGGATACCATCTGTTCGATACTCGAGGTGGTTTCCTCGACGCCGGCCGCCTGTTCGGTGGTTGCCTGAGATAGGGATTGCGACGTGGAACTGATCTGGCCGGAAGAATTGCCCAACTGGTCGGCCGCGTCGACGACTTCTTCCATGGTGTGTGATAGTTGCGAGACTGTGTTGTTGACGGTGTCCTTAAAATCGCCGAGCTGGCCTTGGTAGTTACCCTTGACGCTATACGTCAAATCGCCTTGTTCGACCCGAGCTAAAACCTCTATGACTTCGTTGATTGGCAGAACAATACAATCCAGGGATTGATTGATGCCTTTTACCAATTTATTCCAGTCCCCGGAAAACATCTCGGCATCGGCGCGTTTATCCAGTTCGCCATCGCTTGCCGCCTGAATGATGATGTCGATCTGGGCCTGCAAGTCGCCCATTAGCTTAACCAGGATGTTGAGATTATCGCGAATGACCCGGTATTCGCCCTTGTAATCGGTCGTGATAGTGGCGGGGATCATACCCACGGCAATTTGATCGATATAGACCGAGGCTAATTTGACCGGTTCGGCAATGGTAGCGATAGCCTGGTTGAGGCCGGCAACCAGTTTGCGGAAATCGCCATGGTATTGATCCGAATCGGCCCGCGCATCGAGTTTACCCACCGAAGCGGCTTCTATCAGGTTATCGGTATCAAGCAGCACGCTTGTTAGCGTATCGCTCATCCGTTTCATGGCGGCCAATAACTGGCCGATTTCGTCCTTGCGGTTGATGTCGAGGCTATTGCGAAAATCGCCCTCGGAAATACGATTGACCACTTCCAGCGCATTCCGTAGCGGCCGAGTAATCGCCGAGGTGATGCTTGCCGACAGTACGGCCATCAGTACCAAGGCCAGCAGCATCATGACTCCGATAATGGCCTTGGCATTATCCAATGCCTCGCCAAATTCTTGAGTCGACTGGCTGAATTGTTTTGCGGACAGAATTTGCAACTGTTCGAATGCGGCATAAATAGGTTTGTCCGCGCCCTTGATGCCCGTGTCCAAAGCCTCGATGTTAGCTCCATCGCCCCGCAATTGAACCAGTTTTCCCATATCCGCCAGATAGGCATCCGCCGCCGCATCGATCTCTCGGAGCAATGCGCGCTCTTCGTCGGTGGTTTTGGCAATGGCTCGATAGGAAGCGACAATGCGCTTGAGGGCTTCGATATCAGATGAGAATTTCCGGTCGTATTGGGCGCCGCGCAGCAGATAGTTTTTGAAATGGTGAATCGCATCGCCCAGGGTACGGTTGCCATTGGCGATCAAGTCCTTCTTGACGATGTCATTGTTTTCGAAGCTATGCCACTGTGTGTCGGCCTTGTCCAAAGTTAGAAAGGAAAACCCTCCAATTGCCAACAGAATCAAGATAGCCATGCCATAACCAAGGCCGAGCTTGGCTGCAATTTTGATATTTTTCATGCTTTATTCCTTCCCCTCTCTGACGGATGCGCTTCATTCATCAAGCCTATAACTCAAGTTCAGGATCATCCGACTCTCTCCATCTTATGTTGCGGGATGAATCGGATCGGGTACTTCGAAATAAATTGTGCCTATTTATTCCGGAGCGGCAAGCCTATCGCCGCTTTTGCCTAAAGCCACCATCTCTTCCACCGACAAGACCTTATTGACGTCGAGCAGTATGATGAAGCGGTCGTTGCGTTTGGCCATGCCGTTGATGAATTCCGGCCTGATGCCGGCACCGAAACTGGGCGGAGGCTCTATGTCTTGCCGGGCTATATCGATCACTTCGTTGACTGCGTCGACAATGATGCCGATATCCTGCTGATTATCGGCGGATTGACCAACTGTTTCGACGATGACAATACCGGTGCGCTTGGCAATCGAGGTATTGCCTTTACCGAAACGCGCCATCAGATCGACTACCGGCACCACGCTACCGCGCAGGTTGATTACGCCACGCACGCAGGCCGGCATCATCGGCACTTCGGTCAAATTGCCGTAATCGATAATTTCCTTGATGTGCAAAATCCCAAGCGCATAGACCTCGCTGCCGAGCACGAAGGTGAGGTATTGGCCGGCACCGGCAAGCCGGTTTTCCGCCAGCACGGCCGGTAATTGGTCGTTAGTTGCGATGACTGACATGATCCGCTCCTAGAAACGTTCAAATTTGCTTGCATTAATGTCGCCATCGCCGCCGACACGGTTAACCTGCAAAATCTGTTTGGGTCTGTCGGCTTTTTTATCGACTTTCGTACCGGAATGTCTAAAGCCGGATTTACTGTCCTGGCCGATTTTGAAAAAGCTCATCAGATTTTGGAGTTGTTCGGCCTGGCCGGTCATTTCCTCGGCGGTGGCCGCCAGTTGTTCGCTGGCCGACGCATTTTGCTGAGTAATCTGGTTCATCTGGTTCATCGCGGTGTTGACCTGCCCGACTCCGGCCGATTGCTCCTGTGAAGCAGCGGCGATTTCTTGCACCAAATCGGAGGTTTTGGCGATGCTGGGCACGATGGCATCCAGCAATTGGCCGGCGCTTTCGGCGGTTTTGACGCTGGTTTCCGCCAACTCACCGATCTCCTGGGCCGCCACCTGGCTGCGTTCGGCCAATTTGCGCACCTCGGCCGCCACCACCGCGAAACCCTTGCCGTGATCGCCGGCACGAGCGGCTTCGATAGCGGCATTCAACGCCAGCATATTGGTTTGGTAGGCGATATCGTCGATGATGCCTATTTTGCCGGCGATGCTTTTCATTGCTTCCACGGTTTGCTTGACGGCGATGCCGCCTTGGCTGGCTTCCTGCGAAGCCTTGCTGGCCATACCGTCGGTGACCCTGGCGTTTTCGGTATTCTGGTTAATGCTGGCCGCCATTTGCTCGATGCTGGAACTGGTTTCCTCGACGCTGGAGGCCTGCTCGCTGGAAGCTTGCGACAGGGATTGCGAGGTGGCGCTGATTTGCTCGGACGCATTGCCAAGCTGATCGGCGGCGCTGATCACTTCGGCGATGGTTTGCGAGAGTTTGGCGATGGTGTTATTGACAGTGTCCTTGAAGTCGCCGAGCTGGCCTTGATAGTTGCCCTTGACGGTGCGGGTCAGGTCGCCTTGTTCCACCTGCGTCAACACTTCGACCACTTCATTGATCGGCAACACGATGCCATCCAGGGTTTTATTGATGCCGGCCACCAATTGATTCCAGCCGCCCTGAAACATGTCGGCGTTGGCGCGTTTATCCAGCACGCCACTAGTGGCGCCCTGAATGATGACATCGGTCTGCGCCAGCAGATCGCCCATCATCTTGACCAATGTGTTGAGGTTATCCCGGATTACTCGGTATTCGCCCTTGTAGTCCGTGGTGATATTGGCGGGAATGATGCCCTTGGCAATCTGGTCGACATAGCCGGAGGTCACTTTCAGTGGTTCGGCAATGTTGGTAATGGTATCGTTGACTCCTTGTACCAATTTGCGAAAATCGCCTTGGTATTTGTTGGCATCGGCACGGGTTTCGAGTTCGCCGACGGCGGCGGCCTTGATCAATATATCGGTGTCGGCCAGTACGCCTTTCAGCGTGTCGGTCATGGCTTTCATCGCCGCCAGCAACTGGCCGGTTTCATCGCTGCTGTTGACCTGAATATTGGAAGACAAATCGCCGGCGGCAATTTTTTGGGCGGTATCCATCGCGGTGTTCAGGGGTACTGTGATGGAGCGCGTCACCCAGAATGCAATACCGACGCCCATGACGATGGCGATACCGCCCAACAGGAACATCAGGCTGCGCACCTCGTTATAGGCCTCCTCGGCGGCCTTGTCATCGGCTTCGTTGTTCTCGATCTGACGTTGCAGATTGTCATCGATGGCCTCCTGCCATTTATTGGTCAGCGGCGCGGCGGTTTTTATCAGTAACTCGGTCGCTTCGGCATTTTTATTGGCCAGCGCCAGTTCGATGACCTTGTTGTTCACTTCGCGGGCTGCCTCGGCCGCGTCGTCGATGGCTTTCCTGATCGCCTGGCCTTTTTCACTGGCCGGAAACTTTTCCAGCTCCTCTCTGGCTTTGTTATAGGCGGCTCGCGCCTTATCGATTTTTTCCTTTTCCGTCCGCATCTCGTCATCCGTTGTCACCAAAATGAGGGTCCGAATGACACGCGTAACAATATGGGTATTCTCGGCCATGGTATTGCAAAGGGCGGTTTTAACGTTGTTTTCATCCAGGACTTTATCCAGCTTGCCATTGATAGTCGACAAGCCACCGAGGCCTTCATAAGTCAAAACCACCATCAACAGCAACACCACGGCAAACCCTAGGCCGAGTCGCATCCCGATTTTCATATTTTTAAACATGTTTCTTCTCCCGATCAATGACAGAGGAACCAACAAACCCTCGTGATGAATCCTAACGGGCGGATCGCTTATGGGCGTTCGCCCTACATCCTAGCGGGGCAACTTAGGATTCCGTCAAAAATAAGTTCCCGATATTCGAATATCCTGTAGGCTGAATTCTTTCGCCCAGGGCGATTAAAATCGCCCCTACAATCAATTCAAGGAAATTATTTCCAACCAAATCCTAGTCACCGCCCCCAAACGTTTGCCTGTATTTAGCGCTAAATCGAAATATTCGGGACGGGATACGCATTCCGTCCCGCGTTGGCATTAACCCAACTCAGCCGGCTGCGGAACCTTGTTCTTGCTGTCTAAGCATGGTCGGAACATCGATAATCAGCGCGACTTCGCCGCTACCGAGGATGGTCGACCCACCGATACCCTGTACGTGGCCGAACAATTTGCCCAAGGGTTTGATCACGGTTTGCAGTTCTCCCATCAATTTGTCGACCACCAAGCCGGCTTTCAGGTCGAGATGCTCGACGACGATGACGTTTTGCCGCCGCGCCAATCCGCCACTTTTACGGAACAGATTGCGCAAGCGGATAAACGGCAACACTTCGCCACGCAGTTCCATGTAGTCACGGTTGTCGTCGACCGGCAGCTCCACGCATTCCACCACCCGATCCAGCGGAATCACATACGAGGTATCGCCGACGCCGACCAGGAAACCGTCGATGATCGCCAGCGTCAGCGGCAGATGGATGCGTAGCGTGGTGCCTTGGCCGGGCAGGCTGTCGACATGAATAATGCCGCGCAATTCGGTGATGTTGCGTTTGACCACGTCCATGCCGACCCCACGTCCCGACAAACTGGACACCTGGTCGGCGGTGGAGAAACCGGGTTCGAAGATCAGCGCGTAAATTTCCTGGTCGCTGAGCGTTGCTCCCGCTGGTATCAGTTCGCGTTCGACCGCCTTGGCCATGATTTTATCGCGGTCCAATCCGCCGCCGTCGTCGCCGACTTCGATCACAATGTTACCGGAACTGTGATAAGCGTTGAGCCGCAAGGTGCCTTGCACGGGTTTGCCGCGTTCGGCGCGGATCTCCGCGCGTTCGATGCCGTGGTCCATCGCGTTGCGCACCAGATGCATCAACGGATCGCCGATTTTTTCGACCACCGATTTATCGACTTCGGTTTCAGCGCCGCTGATCACCAGCTTGATGTCCTTGCCCAGTTCCTTGCTGACATCGCGTACCACGCGCTGAAAGCGGCTGAAGGTGGTACCTATCGGCACCATCCGCAATTGCAACGCGCTGTCGCGCACTTCCTCGACCAGGCTGATTACGCCGGCATTGGTTTCCTGTAAGGCTACATCGCCAATTTGCTGAGCACGCAGGCTGGCGGCGGCGGTGGAAATCACCAATTCGCCGATCAAGTCTATCAATTTGTCCAGGCGTTCGGCGTCGACCCGGATGCTTTGGTTTTCGCGGGCTTTAGTATCCTTAAGCTGTTTTTGTTTTTCCAGCGCGGCATCGATCAATGGCTGCTGTACCACTTGCTGATCCACCAGAATTTCGCCGATGCGGGCGTTTTCCGGCAAGGTTTCAGCTTGAGTTTGTTGCGTTTTCAGACCTTGTTCCAGTTCGCGTTGGGTAATCACCCCGCTTTTGATCAGCAGTTCGCCGAGTTGGGCGTTGTCTTCCGTTAGCGACTCGATCAGTTCGACGTAATAGGGGATACGATTTTCCAGCGGCAAGATGTGAATGTGGCTGCCGTCGCGGACGAAATCGAATGCCCTGTCGATGGTTTCCTTGCTCGCATCGCTTTTCAAGATAATTTCGAAACCCAGGTAACTGTTTTCCGGGTTCATATTCTCCGCATCCGGTATCGAATGGCTGAGGGTTGCTATATGCACGATTTCGCCCAAGGTTGCCAGATAGCGAATAAACGACAAGGGATCCATGCCATCGCGCAGGCTGTTTTCGCCGAATTGCAGGAATAGATGCCAGTTACCGGCTTCGATAACCCCTCCACCGACGGCCTCGACCTTGTCGTCAGGCTGGGCAACCGCAGTTACGCTGCTGTTCGGCCTGGAATTCAAAAAAGGCTGTAATCCGTCCAGCAGTTGCCGGCCGGCGGCTGTCAGCGTAGAGTCTTCCTCGGTTTGGCCGTCGGCAACGCAGCCTATCAACACGGAAATATGATCGCGGCAAGGCAGTAGCGCGGCGACCAGTTCCGAGGTGACCGACAATTTACCGTCGCGCAAGCTATCGAGCACGCTTTCCACCACATGGGTGAAGGCGACGATATGATCCAGCCCGAACAGACCGGCGGAACCCTTGATGGTGTGAGCGGTTCGAAATATGGCATTAATGCGTTCGGCGGGATCCGGGTCTTGTTCCAGGCCAAGTAATCCGTCTTCCATATCCTGCAATAGTTCGAGACTTTCGACGGTGAAGGTTTTAAGCGCATCGCGCATTTCCGCATCGAAGTTCATCCTGATTACTCCTGGCCGCGGGTCAGCATAACCTGATCGCCAAACGAGCTGGTGAGATTGGCAAGCTCCAATGTCTCCAGCACGGCGTTGCTGTGCATCACAAAACTCAGGCTTTTTCCTGCTCGAGCGGCTTCGCGCTTCAATAAAATCAGTAGTTGCAGGCCCGCCGTGTCGATTTCGGTGACAGCCGCAAGATTGAGCTCCAGCTCGTCGGCGGATTTCAAAAATTCAAGTAAATGAGGTTTCCGCTTGGCTGCGGTAAAAATGGTTAATTCGCCATCAATAGCCAGGGTTTGCATTTGCGTACTCCTGAATTAAGGTTGAAAGCGCATAAGGCAAAAAGCTGAAGCCGCTTTGGTCGTGCGCCTTATATTTGCTTTTACCACAGAATAGGTGTGGCAATTGTCGCGCAGTATTTTCTATGTGGAATGATTTGTCGGTCAAGTTTGGCCTCTTGGTCGCCCGGTTACGGGTATTCAACACGAGTAGCGCAATGAACTTGTGCCACGCCATTTTTGGCATCCTTGACTGCAGTCACTATAGTCCATGTTAGACATTTGGACATAAAAATGTCAGCTAAACTTTCTGGTCGATCCATCTTAATCGAGGGTGAAACCGCCTTTATCCTAGCCGACAGATTGACTCGCTCAAGTCAAAACGATGCCGATGTCAGATATAAGCTGTTCGTCCTCAAGTTCCTTGTAATTAGGACAATTCAAGAACTCCAACTTAGTTATTTGTCGGATTATTCAGAAGTTGGTCCTATCAACCGGGCACAAGAGCGGATATTCAGAGCCAAGGAGGCACGCTGGAGTCTGGATTTGCTTGGCGGTCTACGACTCCGGCAATCCATTTTCCCTAGAGGGCATGCAGGTATGGCAATTTAAAAAGATACCCTGACTAAGCTGGTAACCGTCAATTGAACATCGGGAAGTTAATTTTGGTGAACTCCTCAACATATAAAATAGACAAATCGAAACAACACAACAATCGGCATATCCTGATTTTTCAGCAAGGATTTCTCTGAGAAATTTCCGACATTTTGTCTGCAAACGAATACAACAGACGAAGAATTTAGGTAGGACCATGCTCCGAAGGCACCCCGGGAGAGCCCCGGCAAGCTTACTGTCGCAGCCTGGGAGTATTTGCAGCATATCGTGGCCCACCACCAAGTTTCCATGCAATTTGCTTGATCGCACCCGGCGTTTGCATTAGGCTGCCGGCTGATTAATTGATAAGGCACAAGTTACCGTGAACGCATACCCTGAAAAAACCTGCGAGATTGATCGCCTGATCCGCCATCCGAAACTGGTCGAGGCCGCCATCAATGGCCAAAAGACCGAGCAACGCCGCGATGGCTTATACGCTTATCCCGGCGAAACCTTCGTACTGGAGGGGGTTTCGTTCGTAGTCACCGGCGTTGACCGGCAACGTATCGGCGATATGACCGATGCCGACGCTCGGGCGGAAGGTTATCCGAGTCTGGCGATGTATAGGGACATTATCCTGAAAATGCATGCCAGCATGGAGTGGAACGAGGATGCGCTAGTGTGGGTGCACCGCTTCAATCGGCAACAGCCGGAATAATGACGCCTTTGTCGGCCAGTTCCCGCAAGGTTTGCTGGCCGAATTGCATCAGGGACTGGGGATCGATCCGATCAGCCAATTCGGCCGCCAAAGCCCATAAACTGGCTTCGCCGCCGATGCCGCCTTGCTGCTCTATCAACAGCAACAAATGGTAAGTGATCGGCGTGGTTTGCATGAAATGTACCTCGTCGTCACGATCTCGGTAAACAATCAGATATGTGGCTTGTTCCGGCGCGGATTGAGGCAGGTAGTCCGGGCCTATCCGTTCCACCGGATATTGGTAGACCAACGGCCAGGCCAAAGGTGAAAGGGCGATGGTTTGGTTGAACACATCGTCTACAAACGCCGCTTCGCCGAATACCGGAGTGTCCTTTGCTATCGATAAAGCCATCTCCACCCATTCGTAATGCGCTAGTTCCAGCAGAAACGGGAAATCGTGATCCGATTGGCGCTCGCTTTGCAGATATTCCAAAAATTCTTCGGCAATTTCGGAAAAATGCGGAGTCCGGCAACGATGTCGAGCAAAAAAATCCCGCGTCAGGGATTGCCACTGTTGATCGTTCAATATCGTCCGCATCACCGGAAAATTGCTGCTGACAAAGCTGTCGATGTTGTTAAAAAACAGCTCGCGGTACATCGCCATGCGTCGCGGGTCGACATCGGCCGGGACCGGATAGGTATCGGGATCACGAATATAGGCGGCAAACTCGGCCTGCTTGGTTTTGAAGCCCGCGTTCATCAAGCAACCCGCTGCGGGGGATGGCTGGAAGCCTGTTGCTGAATGGTTCGGATAGTGTCTACTTCCCTCAATAATTCCGCCAACGGAGGCAGATTAAAATCGCGTTCCAGCAAGGTCGGAAACACGCCGAATACTTCATAAGCCTTGTCCAGCAAGGCCCAGACCGGATCGACCACCGGCGCGCCGTGGGTATCGACCAGAAAATCCTCGGCCTCGACATAATGGCCAGCTATATGGGCGTAGGCGATGCGATGGCCCGGCATGGCTTTTAAAAAGGTTTCGGCGTCGTAAACGTGATTGACGCTGTTGACGTAGATGTTGTTGATGTCGATCAGCACATTGCAATCGGCTTCCTCGACCACCGCCTTGAAAAAATCGATTTCCGACATTTCTTGGCCGGGCGCGGCATAGTAGGAAATGTTTTCGATGGCGATTTTGTGCTCGAGAATGTCCTGTACCCGCCGAATCCGGCCGGCAACGTGCTTGACCGCAGCTTCGGTAAACGGCATCGGCATCAGGTCGTATAAATGACCGTCGTGACTGCAATAACTTAAGTGTTCGCTATAAAACTTGATGCCGTGTTCGGCCATGAACTTTTTCAGGTCACGGACGAAGTTTTCGTCCAGCTCGTCGCTACTGCCTATCGATAACGACAAACCGTGGCAGATAAAATCGAAACGCTCGGTCATGGCCCGGAACTGCTTGCCCAGCTTGCCGCCCAAGGTCATCCAGTTTTCCGGCGCCACTTCATAAAAACTAACATTGGCGGGCGGATTAACGACGATCTCGTTCAGAAAAGACCGCCGTAATCCTAAACCGGCATCGTTAACAAGCGTGTTTTGCTTATCCATGGCCGAGAAATATCAGATCAAAGCACCGGGCTTATTCGCCGGCGGCTTTATCCGCATCGACCTTGGAGCCGCAGCTACCTTCGCCACCCTTCATCATGCCGCCGCAGGAACCTTCAGCGCCTTTTTTAGCGTCGT
Organism: Methylomonas sp. LL1; assembly: GCF_015711015.1. Lineage (NCBI taxonomy): Bacteria > Pseudomonadati > Pseudomonadota > Gammaproteobacteria > Methylococcales > Methylococcaceae > Methylomonas > Methylomonas sp. LL1. The sequence continues at coordinate 3,539,743 of NZ_CP064653.1, read as the reverse complement.
CGCCTTTCATCATGGCGCCACAGCTGCCTTCCTCGGTTTTGGCCTTTTGATCATCGCCATGATTCATACCACCCATGCCGCCCATCATGCCGCAAGCGCCTTCCTTGCCTTTCATCATTTCGCCGCACATGCCTTCCATGCCTTTTTTCATTTTGCCGCCTTGCATCATGCCACCGCACATGCCTTCACCGCAGGAACCCTCGGCTTTTTTGGTTTTGGCGGCGATTTTGCTGTCTTCCTTGTGGGCGCCATTGATTTTATTGCCGTTGGCATCGGCGACATTCCCGCCGCAAGCGCCGTGACTGCTTTTGTTGGAGGCAGCCGCCACCATGTAACCGCTAGACAACTCATTCATCGCAAACGGATTGGATTCGGCATTGGCATTGACCGCAAAGCCGGAGATAACCGCCGTACCCATCGCCAGTGTTAAAGGAGTTTTGTTGAATTTTTTCATGATGTATCCTCTCTCAAGTTTTTTATTATTTGGCTTCAGCTGAAAGGCCGAGCATCTGCGACCAATGCTTCATCCTTAAGTTCAGTCTCCTCCATTGTAAACTCACTGCCAGGTTTTTTCCTTAAACTCGCATAAATCGGCGATGCAACAGCTTGGGCAGCGCGGTTTTCGAGCCACGCACACATAGCGGCCATGCAGAATCAGCAAATGATGGGCATCTTTTTTATGCTGCTTGGGTACGGTTTTATCCAGTTTTTTCTCCACTTCCAGCACATTCTTGCCGGGTGCCAAGCCAGTGCGGTTGGCGACTCGGAAAATATGGGTGTCAACCGCGATGGTCGGCTGATCGAAGGCCGTGTTCAAAATCACATTGGCGGTCTTGCGGCCGACGCCGGCCAGCGCTTCCAATGCTTCACGGCTTTGCGGCACCTGGCCGTGATGCCGGCTTAACAACGCCTCGCACAATTTGATGATATTGGCGGCCTTGCTGTTGAACAGGCCGATGGTTTTGATGTATTCCTTGAGTCCGTCCTCGCCCAGCGCCAGAATTGTTTGAGGCGTGTTGGCAACCGGAAACAATTTTTCAGTAGCCTTGTTGACTCCCTTATCGGTGGCTTGAGCCGACAACACCACCGCGACCAGTAGTTCGAACGGCGTGCTGTAGTTCAGTTCTGTGGTCGGCTCCGGAATGGCGGCGGCGAGGCGATCGAAAATCGCCAATCGGATTGAATTGTTCATTACCAGTATCTATCAAGTAGGCTTGTGAGGTCAGTGACATTATAGGAGTAGTCATCGGAAATTGGGCGACTCGCAAATTCGACAGCATTTAGCCCTGTTGGTGAATGACGCTAAGCCAAACCTGCTTTCGAATCGCCGTTGTGCTACCTTAGCGACATCGCCTTATCTCTATCAACCGTAGTCCATGCCGATCGGATTGTTTGTCGAAGTGAGCATGGATTTGGTCGCGCTGCTCTTCGTCTTACACCGTCTAGCAATCGCGCGAATATAGCTTATGAATCATTAGCTTAAGGATTAAACGATATGAAATTTCTGGCCGTGCATCCCAGTCCCTTAATGTATACCAAGGTATTTTTACGCCTCGAGCCGCTGGGCTTGGAGTTGGTGGCTGAAACGGCCAGGCGGCATGGCTGCCAGACACGCTTGATCGATTTACAAACCGAATCCCATCAAGACCTAGCCCGCTTACTAGAAGATTGGCAACCGGATGTCGTGGCATTCTCGTTGAACTATTTGGCCAATGTGCCGGAAGTCATCGATTTGGCAAAATTCACCAAAACCAGACTGCCGCATAGCTTTGTCTTTATTGGCGGCCATAGCGCGTCGTTTACCGCGGAAGAGTTGCTCGAACACGGCGAGGGCAAAATCGACGCCATTCTGAAAGGCGAAGGCGAATCGGGCTTGCCGCTGTTACTGCAAGCCATCAAGGAGGATCGCGAGAACGTGCATTATGTGCCGGGTGTCGTGACTCCGAGGGGAGAAGGATCGCAGCCGACTTTCGTTTCCGACCTGGACAATCTGTCGCCGGCCAGAGACTTGATCAAATATCGCAAGAAATATTTTCTGGGCACGATGGATCCTTGTGCCTCGATCGAATTTTCCAGGGGCTGCCCGTGGGACTGCTCGTTTTGCAGTGCCTGGACTTTTTACGGCCGTAGTTACCGGGTAATGAGTCCGGAAAAAGTGCTTGAAGAAATGGAGCGGATCAGGGAACCGGGCGTTTTTATCGTTGACGATGTTGCTTTCATTCAAGAAAAACTGGGCTTCCAGATAGGAGAAGCCATCGCCAGAAAAGGCATTAAAAAAGAGTATTACCTGGAAACCCGTGGCGATGTGCTGCTGCGTAACCAAGATGTGTTTAAGTTCTGGAAAGAACTCGGCATGAGATATATGTTTTTAGGCATTGAATCCATTGATGCGGAAGGCTTGGAAAAATACCGCAAACGTATCGATTTGAGCCGTAACTTCGAGGCGCTGGAATTTGCCCGCTCCTTGGGCATTCAGGTTGCGATCAACATCATTGCCGATACCGATTGGGATCACGAACGTTTTCGGGTGATCAGGCAATGGTGTAAGGAGGTGCCGGAAATCGTCAATATCAGTGTCAATACGCCCTATCCCGGCACGGAAAGTTGGCTGACCGAGTCGCGCAATCTGACGACCCATGATTATCGATTGTTCGACATACAGCATGCGGTACTGCCGACTCGTTTGCCACTCGACGAGTTTTACGCCGAACTGGTCGAAACGCAACGGGTGATGTTCACCAAGCACATGGGCTGGACCGCGATGCGTGGCATGTCTAAAATAATTGCCGGAAACTTAATGCGCGGCCAGACCAACTTCGTCAGGAATCTTTGGAAATTCGATAAAGTATTCAACCCCGCCCTGCAGTTGGCCGACCATAAATCGCCGATACAATATCAAATGAAGCCGCCGGTTCGCGATGTTCGGCATGCCAGTGCCAAAGCCCTTTCCAAGTCGCTTTACATCCATCAACCACTGGGACGGTCCAGCCGGCAATTGGACGCGGAAACCGAAAAGTTTGTCGATCAGAGCCGAGGGGTCCTGAGTGAAAAATCGATAGGGTAGTAAAAAACTCTCGCCAAGCAGAGCACCGGCTAGCCACTCAACTTGGCGACTTCGGCTGGTTACATTTGCGATTGCAGATAATTTTGCAGGCCAATACTGCCGATCAAGCCGAGCTGCTGTTCCAGCCAATGGGCATGATCGTGTTCCGTGTCATCCAACATGACGCGTAAAATCTCGCGTGTCTGATAGTCACGCACCGATTCGCAAAACGCCATGACCTTGCGCAACTCTTGGATCACTTTCAGTTCCACGGCCAGATCGTTTCTCAACATTTCTTCGACGCTATGGCCAACATTTAGAGGTTCGCGCTGGGATAAATCCGGCATGCCTTCCAAAAACAAGATGCGCTTGATCAATGCGTCGGCATGATTGGTTTCGTCCATTACTTCGTGAGCGATGCGTTCGTACAATTTGCCGAAACCCCAGTTTTCGTAGATCCGGGAATGGATGAAGTACTGATCGATGGCGGTCAATTCGCCAGCCAATAATTCGTTTAAATGTGCGATGACTTGTTCGTTGCCTTTCATATTCTTTCTCCCGATGTTGGCCAAAGATCCGAGTGTTTATCTGGCTTCAGTTTAACACTACTCCACCGGTAAGGAATTGGTTAGAAATAACTTCCCGTTTTGCCAGCCGTTTCCAGCGCCTATAGGCCACATGCAGAGACAGCAAGCCCTCGGATTGACAATCAATCGATTGATTGATACCGTTTAAATCAATCGATTGATTTATTTCTAGCCGACATTTTACCGAGGCAGCATGGGCATTAGCGAAAATTCCGAAACAGAAACTCCCGACGCCCGCAGCCGGCTGGTGATGTCGGCATTGCGGCTGTTTGCCGAAAAAGGCTACAAGGCCGCCTCCACCCGAGATATCTGTGAAGCGGCGGGGGCAAATATTTCTGCCATACGTTATTACTTCGGCGATAAGGCCGGCCTGTATCGTGCCGCCTTTACCGAGCCGATGGGCGACACATCTTGTGGTTCCAATGTCGCAACTTATGCCGACTTACCGTTGGCCGAAGTGCTGGGCCGATTTTTCAGCGAGTTTCTCGAGCCTCTGAAAAAAGGCGAGGAGTTGGGGCTGGTGATGAAGCTGCACTACCGGGAAATGATCGAGCCGACCGGTGCCTGGCAACAGGAAATCGACGCGGAAATCAAGCCGCAACATGAAGCGCTGGCTTCGCTGCTCAAACAACATTTGGGTTTGCGCCGCATCGATGCGGATTTGCATAGGCTGGTTTTCGCGATGATAGGCATGGCGGTGCATTTTTATGTCGGACAAGAAATCGTGTCGGCCATCTCGCCGCAAATTTTGAGCGCCCCCAAAGCCGTTGATGTATTGGCCGAACGTCTGGCCGGCTACGCGGTAGCGATGATAGCAGGCGAAGCCGCGCGCCGTGCCGAGGGCGGCATTCATGAAGAATAACTTTTTCCTGCCGCGTCGCCGGTCATTCACTTATCTTGCCCTGTTCATCGGTGGAAAATCATGACCCAAGGAAAAATAGCCACGCTATTAGCCACCCTAGTATTACTCGTCGGTTTTGGCGTGGCAATCAGCCGCGCCAACAGGCCAAGTCCACCGGACGCGCCGCCAGCCGCCAATCCGGCGCTCAGTGTTTCGGTAGTCAGGCCGCAAATGCGTGATATTCCGGTTAGCCTAACGGCAAACGGTTCGATCGCGGCCTGGCAGGAGGCTGTGATCGGCGCTGAAGTGGGCGAGCTGCGCCTGAGCGCTGTCAATGTGCAGGTGGGCGAAGCGGTTAGGAAGGGCCAGATATTGGCGACTTTCTCCGAAGAAAGCGTGCAGGCCGATGTGGCTCAAAGCCGAGCGGTCGTGGCCGAGGCCGAAGCCAACCTGGCGGATGCCAAGGTTAACGCCGATCGGGCAACAAGGCTCGCCAGCAAGGCCTTAAGTGCTCAACAAGTAGATCAATATCTGACGACCGAGAAAACCGCCCTTGCCAAGCTGCAATTGGCCAAGGCGCAACTGGATGCGCAATTGCTACGGCTGAAATACACCAAGGTATTGGCCAGCGACGATGGCGTGATTTCATCGCGCAGCGCCACCTTGGGCGCGGTTGCGGCCAAGGGCGAGGAGTTGTTTCGCTTGATCCGGCAAAACCGGCTGGAATGGCGCGGCGAAGTCACCGCCGCTGAAATGCCCCAACTCAAGCCCGGTATTAGCGTGACGGTCGAAGTGCCCAATGTCGGCAGCATTGATGGCGCTGTGCGCTTTCTGGCCCCGACCCTGGATGTTCAAAACCGTAACGGTCTGGTCTACGTCGATTTGCCAGATGCCACACTCAAGGGATTGCGCGCCGGGATGTTTGCCCGAGGCGAATTTCACTTGGGCGCCAGTGCCGGCCTGACCGTACCGCAAGAAGCGCTGTCGCTCCGGGACGGCTTCAGCTATGTATTCCGTCTGGCCGATCAAGCCGGCGACCGGGCACGCGTTCAGCAGGTCAAAGTACAGTTGGGCCGCAGAATCGGCGATGCATTGGAAATTTTGTCCGGGCTTCAGCCTGACGACCAACTGGTAGCCGGCGGCGCCTCCTTCCTGGCCGACGGCGATAGCGTCAGGGTGGTGACCCCATGAACGTCTCGGCCTGGTGTATCCGCAATCCGATCCCGGCGATGATGCTGTTCGTATTGCTCAGTTTCGGCGGCATGCTCAGCTTTAAAGCCATGAAGATTCAGAATTTTCCCGATCTGGAGCTGCCTACCGTCACCGTCTCGGCATCGCTGCCCGGCGCTTCACCGTCGCAACTGGAAACCGAGGTGGCGCGAAAAATCGAAAACGCCATCGCCACCTTGCAGGGTTTGAAGCACATTAGCTCCATCGTTCAGGACGGCAATGTCACAATGACCGCCGAATTCCGCCTGGAAAAACCGGTGCAGGAAGCCTTGGACGACGTACGTTCCGCCGTGTCCAAAGTCCGCGCCGATTTGCCCGGCGATTTACGCGACCCCATCGTTACCAAGCTGGATTTGGCCGGTTCGCCGATCTTGGCGTTTACGGTCGGCTCCGCACAACGCGATGAGGAAGCACTGTCGTGGTTTGTCGAAGACACGGTCGCCAAACGGCTGTTGGCAGTGCGCGGCGTGGGCGCGGTCAATCGGGTGGGCGGCGTCAGCCGCGAGATCACCATCGCGCTGGACCCGGTCAAGCTGCAGGCCTTGGGCGCGACGGCGGCCGACATTTCCCGCCAATTGCACGAAATGCAACGCGAGAGCGCCGGCGGCCGCATCGACTTGGGCAGCGGCGAACAACCGCTACGGGCCATGGCGAACGTGGCCTCGGTGGATGAAATGCGGCCGCTGCAACTGTCCTTGGCCGACGGCCGCCGTATCCGGCTCGATCAAGTGGCCAAGGTCGACGACTCGGTCGCCGAACCGCGCGCCTTGGCCATGCTGAACGGCAAACCGGTCGTCGGCTTCGAAGTCACCCGCAGCCGGGGCGCCAGCGAAGTGGAAGTTGGCGCCGGCGTGCAAAAAGCGCTAAGCGAACTGCGCGTTGCCAACCCGGATATCGAATTCACCGAAGCCTTCAACTTCGTCACCCCGGTCGAGGAAGAGTTTCAGGGCTCGATGACCATGCTCTACGAAGGCGGCTTGCTGGCGGTATTGGTGGTCTGGCTGTTTTTACGCGACTGGCGGGCCACCTTCATTTCCGCCGTCGCGCTGCCGCTGTCGGTGATTCCGGCCTTCCTGGGCATGGATTATTTGGGCTTCTCGCTCAATGTGATCACGCTGTTGGCTTTGTCCTTGGTGATAGGCATCTTGGTGGACGATGCCATCGTCGAAGTGGAAAACATCGTCCGCCACCTGCGGATGGGCAAATCGCCCTACCAAGCCGCGATGCAGGCCGCCGACGAAATCGGCCTGGCCGTAGTGGCGACCACCCTGGCGCTGGTCGCGGTCTTTCTACCCACCGCCTTCATGAGTGGTGTCGCCGGCCGGTTTTTCAAGCAATTCGGCTGGACGGCGGCGCTGGCGGTGTTGGCCTCGTTGGTGGTCGCCAGGATGCTGACGCCGATGATGGCCGCCTATCTGTTGAAAGGCAGTAATCACTCGGCGCCCAAGGAAGGTTTCGTGATGCGCAGCTATATGCAATCGGCCGGCTGGTGTTTGAAGCATAGATTAATCACGATCTGCGGTGCGGCGGCGTTTTTTATCGGCTCGCTGTTTTTGATTCCATTACTTCCCACCGGCTTCATCCCGGCGGACGACAATCCGCAAACCCAGGTTTTCGTGGAATTGCCGCCGGGTTCAAGCCTGGCGCAAACCAGAGCATCGGCCGAAGCCGCCAGACAATTGGTCGCCGGTATCGATTTTGTGAAAAATGTTTACACCACCATCGGCGGCGGCTCCGCCGGCACCGACCCGATGGCTGGCGCCCAAGGCAGCGGCGAGGTCCGCAAGGCCACGCTGACGATTACCTTGGCCAATCGCCAAGATAGGCCGGTGCGCAAGCAGGTCATCGAGCAAAACATCCGTAAGGCGCTGGAAAAGCTGCCCGGCGTGCGCACCAAAGTCGGGCTGGGCGCTTCCGGCGAGAAGTATATATTAGTGTTGAGCGGCGACGATCCGCAAGCCTTGAGCAGCGCGGCCCGCAGCCTGGAGCGCGATCTTAGAACCATTCCCGGCCTGGGCAGCATTGCCTCCAGCGCCGCGCTGGTGCGGCCGGAAATTGCGGTACGACCCGACTTTGCCCGCGCCGCCGATTTGGGCGTCACCACCACCGCACTGGCGGAAACCCTGCGCATCGCCACGATCGGCGATTACGATTGGTCTTTGTCCAAACTCAACCTGGCAAATCGCCAAGTACCGGTGGTCGTCAAGTTGGCCGCGGAAGGACGGCACGATCTGTCCGTGTTGGAACGTCTGGCGGTGCCGTCCGCTAAAGCCGGCATCGGCGCGGTGATGGTCAGCCAAGTGGCCAAGCTGGAACTATCCAACGGGCCGGCCGTGATCGTCCGCTACGACCGTTCGCGCAATATCAATTTTGAAATCGAATTGTCCGGCATGCCGCTGGGAGACGTCACCGCCGCGGTGGAAAATCTGCCCAGCATCAAGAATTTGCCGGCCGGCGTCAAGCGCGTCAACATCGGCGACGCCGAAATGATGGGAGAGTTGTTCGGCAGCTTCGGCCTGGCGATGCTGACCGGCGTGCTTTGCATCTTTATCGTGCTGGTATTGCTGTTCAAGGATTTTTTACAACCCATCACCATTTTAGCGGCGCTGCCGCTGGCGTTCGGCGGCGGCTTCGTGGCGCTGTTGTTGACCGGCAAGGCCTTTTCGATGCCGTCGTTGATCGGTCTGGTGATGCTGATGGGGATCGCCACCAAGAACTCCATCCTGCTGGTCGAATACGCCATTGTCGCGCGGCGCGAGCACGGCATGAGCCGCATGGAGGCGCTACTGGATGCTTGCCATAAGCGGGCCAGACCGATCGTGATGACCACCATCGCGATGGGTGCCGGCATGCTGCCGATTGCGATCGGCATGGGAAACGCCGATTCATCCTTCCGCAGCCCGATGGCGATTGCGGTGATCGGCGGCCTGGTGACCTCCACCTTGCTCAGCCTATTGGTGATTCCGGTGGCCTATACCTATCTGGACGACTTCAAAAATTGGAGCTCGGCGCTTTGGAAACGCTACTTCACAGCCAATGCATCCGTTGCCGAATCGAGATTTTCGGATTGATACCGGCATGTCCATCATCGAAGTCTTAGGTTAAACCCAAAATGCTTCGCTTTGCCTAACCTAACGGAATTAGCTTCCAATTTCACTATGCCCAAACTTGCTTTCACCCTATTTGCCTGTCTATTTTCAGTCGGCCTCTCAGCCGAAGATGCAACCATTACCCAACTCTTCGCCCGGCAAGGCGTAGGCGGAACGATGGTGATCTCATCGCTCGGCGGCGGTCAGACTTTCATCCACAACGATGCCCGCGCCAACCGAAAACTATCGCCGGCCTCCACCTTCAAGATACTGAACACGCTGATTGCGTTGGAAGAAAAGGCCATCGCGGGCGAAGACCAGGTGCTGAAGTGGGATGGCCAACACTATGAATTTCCGGCATGGAATAAGGATCAGACGCTGGCAAGCGCCTTCAAAACGTCGTGTGTCTGGTGTTTTCAGGCGTTGGCGCGTCGGATTGGCGTGGAAAAATACCGGTATTACTTACAGGAATCGGCTTACGGCGAGCTAACCGAGACTTTCGATCTCACTACGTTCTGGCTCGATGGCGCACTACAAATCTCCGCGCTGGAACAAGTGGCATTCCTGAAAAAACTGTATCAGCGTTCGTTGCCCTTCAGTGCCTTGTCCTACCAAACGCTACGGCGGATCATGTTGGTAGAGCTGACTCCGGCTTTTTCCCTCTTTGCCAAGACCGGCTGGGCCGCGCGATCGCAGCCGCAAACCGGCTGGTATGTCGGCTATGTGGAAACAACGCGGGACATCTGGTTTTTCGCCACCAGCATCGACATCCGTAGCGAAGCCGACCTGCCGTTGCGCCAGCAATTGAGCCTTGAAGCGCTAAAAGCCAAGAACATCATCGAATGATATATGGCCAACCGTCTAAAGCCTTGTAGCTATATATCATCTATCCTTTTGGCTGGGCGAATTGTTTTAAGCCGCTTGGGTCGCTGCTCGGCGCGTTGTGCGTTACAATCTTGGGTTGCATAACCGGTTGCAACCAGAGAATAACAATGACACCCGCCGAATTTACCGAATACGCCCAACAAGGCTTCAACCGCATCCCCGTCTGCCGCGAAGTGCTGGCCGACCTGGATACGCCGCTCAGCGCTTATTTAAAATTGGCGGACGGCCCTTATTCTTATTTATTCGAATCGGTACACGGCGGCGAGCAGTGGGGACGTTATTCCATCATCGGCCTGCCTTGCAAAACCAGGGTCAAAATCAGTGGGCTTACGATCACCGTGGAACAGGACGGTAGCGACACCCGAACCTTCGAACATGCCCAGCCATTGGAGTGGATAGAAGAGTTCCGCCAACAATATCAAGTACCGGACGTGCCGGGGCTGCCGCGTTTCAACGGCGGTTTGGTCGGTTATTTCGGCTACGAGACCATAGGCTATATCGAGCCGCGCCTGCGAGCCAGCGCCAAGCCGGACCCTATCGGCACGCCGGACATCTTGTTGATGGTTTCGCAGGACTTGCTGGTGTTCGACAACCTGTCGGGCAAAATGCTGCTGCTGACTCACGCCGACCCTGCCCAGGACAATGCCTATCACAATGCCAAGGCCCGGCTGGATCGGCTGGTGGCGAAACTGCGCGAACCCCACGCCCATCCGCAACCGCATGCGTCGGTCAAGCACGTCCACGAAAACGACTTCGTCTCCGGTTTTACCCAACAGGGTTTCGAGGATGCGGTGCGCAAGGCCAAGCAATACATCACCGACGGCGATTGCATGCAGGTAGTACTGTCGCAGCGCATGTCGATACCGTTCAGCGCCTCGCCGCTCGATCTCTACCGCGCGCTGCGCTGCCTGAATCCATCGCCGTATATGTATTACCTAAATCTGGAAGACTTCCACATCGTCGGCTCTTCTCCGGAAATTCTGGTGCGGCTGGAAGACAACGAAGTCACGGTGCGCCCTATCGCCGGCACCCGCCGCCGCGGCGAAACCCACGAACAGGATTTGGAACTGGAAAAAGAGCTGTTGGCCGACCCCAAGGAAATCGCCGAACATCTGATGCTGATCGACCTGGGCCGCAACGACACCGGCCGGGTCGCCAAGATCGGCAGCGTCAAACTCACCGACAAGATGATCATCGAGCGTTACTCGCATGTGATGCACATCGTCTCCAACGTAACCGGCGAATTGCAGGAAGGCAAAAATGCCTTCGATGTATTGGCGGCCACCTTTCCGGCTGGCACCGTCAGCGGCGCGCCGAAAATCCGCGCCATGGAAATCATCGACGAACTGGAGCCGGTCAAGCGCGGCATTTATTCCGGCGCGGTGGGTTATATCTCCTGGTCAGGCAATCTCGATACCGCGATCGCCATCCGCACCGCCGTGATCAAGGACCAAACATTACACATCCAGGCCGGCGCCGGCATCGTCTATGACTCGGTGCCGCGCAGCGAATGGGATGAAACTATGAATAAAGGTAGAGCGGTGTTCCGCGCCGTCAGCATGGCCGAAGCCGGTCTGGGAGGAAAAGCATGAGCGCCGTCAAAGTGGTGATGGTCGATAACTACGATTCGTTCACCTACAACCTGGTGCAATACTTCGGCGAACTCGGCGCCGACGTCACCGTAGTACGCAACGATGAAGTTACCGTCGATGACATCGCAGCCTTGCGCCCGGACAAGATCGTCATTTCCCCAGGCCCCTGCACGCCCAAGGAAGCCGGCATCTCGGTCGAAACTATCCGAACTTACGCCGGTAAAATCCCGCTATTGGGCGTCTGCCTAGGCCACCAAAGCATAGGCTACGCTTTCGGCGGCCACATCATCCACGCCAAGCAAATCATGCACGGCAAGGTGTCGCCGGTATATCACAAGGATGTCGGCGTGTTCAAAGGACTCAGCAACCCCTTCACCGCGACCCGCTACCACTCGTTGGTGATCGAACAAACCAGCTTGCCGGATTGCCTGGAAGTGACGGCCTGGACCCAGGACCAAGCCGGCAACATTGATGAAATCATGGGCGTGCGCCACAAAACCCTGGACGTCGAAGGCGTGCAGTTCCATCCCGAATCGATTTTGACCGAGCATGGGCATGACATGTTGAGGAATTTTTTGGAGCGCTAAAACTTAATTTTCTGGGCAGTTTTTTACCGAGGTAAGGCTTGAGCGACACGCTTTCTCCAGAAGAACGAAGCGAGCGCATGTCCAGGGTTCGAAACAAGGATTCGATCCCGGAAATGAAATTGCGACGACTGGTTCATGGCTTGGGTTACCGCTATCGATTGCATGTTGGCAAACTGCCTGGAAAACCGGATTTGGTTTTTCCAGGCAGACGCTCGGTAATATTCATGCACGGCTGTTTTTGGCATAGGCATCCCGGTTGTAAATTAGCCAGACTGCCGAAATCCAAACTGGATTTCTGGGTTGAAAAATTGGAAGGCAATAAACAGCGCGACATAACGCACCAGAAACAATTATGGGAACTTGGGTGGAGGGTCTTGGTTATTTGGGAATGCGAAATGGACGATCTTGAAACTGTATCTTTGCGAGTTAAAGAATTTCTGGACACCGAACAGGTAAATAGTAATGAAATCAGTTGAACTTTTTGCCGGTGCTGGTGGGCTGGCGATGGGTATATCCCTCGCGGGATTTAAATCCTTGGCCGTTGTCGAATGGGATAAATGGGCTTGCGACACAATCCGGGAAAACCAAAAACGTGGGTTTCCAATTGTCCAAGATTGGCCTTTATGGGAAGGCGATGTTCGTTTATTCGATTGGTCCTCCATTCCCGAGAATATCGATTTATTGGCTGGCGGCCCACCATGCCAACCCTTTTCCATGGGCGGCAAACACCGTGCCTTTGGCGATAATCGCGACATGTTTCCCGCTACGGTCGATGTGGTTAGAAAACTGCGTCCCAAGTCATTCATTATCGAGAACGTCAAAGGCCTGACTCGATCCAGCTTCGCCAACTATTATCAATACATTCTTCTTCAACTAGAGTTTCCGGAAGTTTCTCGCAAGGATGGTGAAACATGGCTGGAGCATCTAAAGCGACTGCAAACGGAAAAATCATCTGGAGCACTACACTTATCCGGCTTGACATATCGCGTCGTCCCAACTTTGGTTAATGCCGCGGATTATGGCGTACCACAGAAACGAGAAAGGGTTTTTATCGTGGGATTCCGCTCCGATCTTGATGTACGCTGGTCTTTTCCTCGCCCCACGCATGGGCTCGATTCCCTGTTGTACTCACAATGGATTACCGGAGAATACTGGGAGCATCATAAAATCGGGAACAATAACAAACCACCACTCTGCTCTCGGCTGGAGCCAAGCGTTCGCAAGCTCTCTTCGCTCCTGCCGCCCGAGGAAAAGCCTTGGCGAACCGTCCGCGATGCCCTGATCGATATTCCCGACCCTCGCCTTGCCAATGCGCGCAATTTTTTAAACCACAATTTCCAGAGTGGGGCAAGAGCGTATCCGGGTCATACCGGCAGCCCTCTCGATTTGCCGGCAAAGACTTTGAAGGCTGGAGATCACGGCGTGCCCGGCGGGGAAAACATGATGGTTTTCGAGAATGGGGAAGTCCGCTATTTCAGCGCGCGCGAATCGGCGAGGCTACAAACCTTTCCGGATGGATACGTTTTTCACGGATCATGGAGCGAAACCATGCGCCAATTGGGCAATGCGGTACCCGTGACCTTGGGACGACGAGTGGCTGCTTCCATTGCGGAGCGGTTAGCGGAAGCGCAAATGCGTACGCTTGTTCGTTCAAGGCAAAGGCGTAGCGCATGACAATCAGGAAAATCATTCCATTCAATCCTCTCGACAAGCGTCATTTGGGGGAAAGCGTCGGCCAAGCAATGCTTCAGCAAGCCGTGACATCCATGACCGACCTGAAAACTTTTGAAGGCGCCGGAATCTATGCCATTTACTATTCGGGCGGATTTCCCGCCTATGAAGCCATTACGCAGCGTAATACCAATGGCAAATTTAATGCGCCTATTTATGTTGGTAAAGCCGTTCCCAAGGGCGCGCGCAAGGGTGGCGACCTGGAATCAAGTCCTGGTAAGGTTTTATATAACCGGTTAACGCAACATTTTAAAAGTATCGAGGAGGCATCCAACCTTGATATTGCTGATTTCCATTGCCGTTATTTGATCGTTGACGATATATGGATTCCCCTCGGCGAATCTTTGCTAATCGCCAGGTTTGATCCCTTATGGAATAAACTCATTGATGGATTTGGCAATCACGACCCTGGCAGCGGGAGACACGCCGGACTTCGGCCTCGCTGGGATGTATTACACCCTGGTCGACATTGGGCGGAAAAATGCCAACCAAGAATGGAAACGGCGGAGCAAATTATTTGCGAAGCACGGGATTACCTACGGAACAACCCTCCACCAGAAGACAGCTTGCTGATTAATGCTTAAACTAAACCCAAAGGTCCATCCATGCATTCAGGGAACCCCAGGGTACAAGTGCGAGCATCCAGCTGCCATGGATGGCAAGTTTTGAGCTATCCAAGCGGACTGGATTTCGGCAACCCCTCCCGAAATGACGACTTACGGGACGTACTTTCGAATTAGCTGAAGCATCTTTGTAATTAGGCAACTTTATTGAGTAACCATTATCTCGGAAAAATCGTAACCTGGATTAACCGATGTGTAATCCAGGATAAATCCAACCCCAACAGCCTTTGCCGACTCGCCTATGAAAAATCACCACCGATTATTGTTGAGTCTGTTGCTTGGCGCTTGTGCCGGGCTGGCGTTGCATCAATTCGGCGAGAATGACCTTCTGCAACAGTTCAACCGTTACGCGATAGAGCCGGTCGGACAGTTGTTTTTGCGGCTGATTTTCATGATCGTGACACCGATGGTGGTCAGCGGGCTGATGCTGGGGGTGTTTCAACTCAGCAGTCATCACGGTCTGGCACAGGTAGCTAAACGCACACTGTTTTTTACCGTGCTGGCCAGTTCGGCGTCGGTGGTAATCGGTGTAGGGCTGGTAAATTTTTTTCAGCCCGGTAGGGGGATGGATATTCCGCAACTACACGGCGATATTACCGGTGTGCGCAACATCCAGCAAAACGCCGAACAGGCCAAACCGATGGTGGAGGCCTTGCTCGAAATCATTCCGAAAAATCCGTTCGATGTCGCCGGCAAGGCACTGGAAGGCGGCATGCTGCCGCTGATGTTTTTTTCGCTGGTGTTTGGCGCGGCATTGGCTTTGACCAGCGCCGGCAAGCCGTCGCGCTGGGTGGAAGTGCTGGAAGAAACCTATGCCGCCTGCATGCTGATCGTCGATACGGTGATGAAATTCGCGCCATTGGCGGTGTTTGCGCTGGTATTTCAATCGACCTTTAAGTTCGGCTATCAGATTTTACTGTCGCTAGGCTTTTATCTGCTGGTCGTGGTGTTTGGCCTGTTATTGCAGCAAGGCGTGGTCTACACGCTAATGCTGCGCCTGTTCGGCAATCTGCGGCCGCTGGCGTTCTTTAAACAATGCCGCGAAGTGTATCTTTACGCATTTGCCACCGCCTCGTCGAATGCCACTTTGCCGCGCTCGCTGGAGCTGGCCGAGCAGCGCCTGAAGCTGGCGCCGGAAATCTCTCGCTTCGTGCTGACCATAGGCTCCACCGCCAATCAAAACGGCACGGCGTTGTTCGAAGGCGTTACCGTATTGTTTCTGGCCCAGGTCTACGGCGTCGATCTCAGCCTGTCGCAGCAAATCCAAGTGGTGCTGATGGCGATTCTGGCCGGCATCGGTACCGCCGGCGTGCCTGGGGGCTCATTACCGCTGATCATGATTCTCACCCAGCAAATCGGCATTCCGGCCGAAGGCATGGGCTTGATTCTGGGCGTGGATCGATTTTTGGACATGTGCCGCACGACCTTGAACGTTAGCGGCGATCTGGTGATTGCCGCCTTGGTGGATAGGCAAACACGCGATGAAAAAAACTCGACCCAATAGACTCGGATCGAGGAAAATCCTAATTTAGCCCCGCATATCGAATCGCTGTATTGGCATCACACCCTGGAGAACCTCGATGAACTATGAAACACTGTTGAGCGTGGCATTTGCCGAAGCCCAGGCCGGATTCGACGAAGGCGGCGTGCCGGTGGGCGCGGCCTTGTTCGATGCCGAAGGCCAGCTGCTTGGACGCGGACGCAACCGGCGGGTGCAGGATAACGACCCATCCGTCCACGGCGAAACCGACGCCTTCCGCAAGGCCGGCCGTCAAACCAATTATCGAGACAAGATTTTGGTCACCACGCTGGCACCTTGCTGGTATTGCTCCGGTCTGATCCGACAGTTCAATATCGGCACCGTGGTGGTAGGTGAATCGGAAAACTTCGAAGGCCATCTGGACTGGCTACGCGAAGCCGGGGTCAAGGTCATCGAAATGCACGACGAGCAATGCACTGCGCTGATGCGGCGGTTTATTGCGCAATCTCCGCATATCTGGTTCGAAGACATCGGCGAATGCGCTCAACATGTTTGAACCGTCTCGGTTGGTTTGCTGACCGGCATTCCGCCGCCAGCGGTCTATCTACCTACACTTAGGAATCAGCGAACTTAGGTGATTTTTGGGAAAAAGCCGAAGTAGCCGAAGCGAACGGTTGACTTCGACTCCGCTCAGTCAACGGCAAATTGCTTGGATTGGGTACATTTATTGCCATAAATCGCCTTAACTTTCGAACGATAGCTTATCCGCAAACACCGTTTGCCAGTCCTGTTCGAATTTCGCCACGGCGGCATCTGTGGCCGGATTGGTCAGCATTTGCTGGGCAATATCCAACGGCAAGGTGACCGCAGCTACGCCGAGCTTTAAAACCTGCAACACTTGTTGTACGTTCTTGAAACTGGCGACCAGCAGTTTGGCCGGTAATTGATACCGGTCTATCATGCCCTGCAAGTCAGCCACCACACCGATGCCGTCGAATCCCAGGTTATCGATGCGATTCAGATACGGCGCCAAGTAATCCGCACCGTTCAAAGCCGCCAGCATACCTTGCTGAACGTTGTATATCGCAGTGGCCAATACCGGAATATTGTGTTGCTTGATTTGTTTGATCGCGGCCAAGCCGGTGGCATGAGCCGGTATTTTGACCACAATGTCGAACGGCAGGGCATGCAACTGCATGGCCTCGGCCACAATATCCTCTACCGTGTGACTGATTACTTGCACATGAAAGCGGCTATTGGAGCCCAAAATTTCCGCCAACTCCGGCAGCACTTGTGTCAAACCCGCACCACCCGAGGCCAGAATCGATGGATTGGTGGTCACGCCGGCCAAGGGCAAGCTTTCGGATAAAATCCGGATTTCGGCTAAATTTGCGCTATCTAAATAAAGTTCGAACATAGGTTTTTGCGAAAGACCAAGGCTGATTCAAAAGACTCGATTATTCAATAATGCTCGGTCCAAAAGCAAACCGGATTTCGACGCGGATTAGTCTGTTCTCGCGGCAATCGATTGCCATGCCGCGCGTCCGACCAACAGCGTGGAGCCGAGAAAGCCGACAGTGGTCAGCGTAAAACTGATCGCGGCTTGCAGCGGAAAGTGCGGCTCGACCAGCGCCGCGGCAACGGCGTCCGGTTTCGCGCTCAAACCCCTGATCAAAAACGCCAATGGATTGAAAAATGCCCCGAAACTGCAGGCGGCGACCAGCCAGATGGGTGGATTGATAGCGTACTGTCGAAACAACAGGAAAAAGATGAATAGAAATTGCGCCATCATCAGATAGTCGATATGCGCCCTGATGATGTCGGACCGCTCGACTAGGTGACCCGCCAACCTGCCGTCGGGAAAAAATAGCGTGATGCCCAGCATCCAAGCAATGGCAAGCGCTATCGCAAGACAGAATATGGCAAAGGCCAGCAAGACAAAGTTTGCCGTTGCGATAGGTGCGTATAAAGATTTAGGGGTTGTCATATTTGTCCTCATCGTTATTTGGGATTTTTATTTCTGGTTGTTGCTCGCCGAACTCGGCTATCCGATCCTATTGCGGCATTGCCAATAACGGCCGCAATGGCTAGACTGCGCCCATGCGAACGGATCGAGACGCTAAGGAGCATAAACAATGATCGACAGACCTCGCTTGTATGAACGTGCTACGGCGATGCATAGCGCGTTCGATGCCCTTTGGGACATCAGCGACGGGCGCACCCTTTTTAGCGGGCCACTGTACTATAACGCTAGCCATCAGCACGGCGCCCCGGTGTTTCTTGCCGGGCTTTACGGCAATTTTCGTTTGAAATTACAGGGTGGAAATTGGCTGTCTTGCCGCACCGCCGTGATTCCAGCCGGTGTGTTGCACGAACTGGATGTCGGCGGCGACCCGCTGACGGTGTTTTATATCGAACCGACCATAGCCGGAGCCGAGGCTCTGAAGCCGCTCATCCGTAACAGCCGCCAGGTTAACGGCGCCTTAGTTGGTAGCGGTGGCGAGGTAGCCTTCATGCGCGAGCTTTACGAAGACCGTTATAACCCACACTGGAACGCACAGCCGTTGGCCGATCTGATGGGATTTAGCCAACGGCGGGCAAGAGCCGCAGCTATCGATCCTCGCATCTCGCAAGTGCTGGAATATTTATTCGCAAACGGTGACGATCTGACCTCGGTGACAACACTGGCCGGGCAGATCGGGCTATCGCCGTCGCGGTTTCAGCACCTATTTACCCAACAAATCGGCGTGCCGTTCCGCCGCTACCGGGGCTGGAACCGGATGCGGCAAGCTATCCGCGAAATCATCAGAGGCCACAACTTTACTACCGCCGCGCATGCCACAGGCTTTACCGATTCAGCCCATTTCAGCCACGAATTCCGCAAGACTTTCGGCGCGCAACCGACGGTAGGTTTGCACCGATTGGCAAGGTTGCAACACTGAGAGATGCGCGCTTAGGCTCCGCCCGCGAGCGAAATTTTCAGAACTCTCAAAACCCTCCTGACACCACGCTGTCAGGAGGGCTGGCCTAACATGGCAACTCCTTAACTTTTGCTAGATGGAGATCACAATGAACAATAATGTAGCAACCTGGTTCGAACTTCCGGTCACCGATATGCAGCGCGCCAAGGCCTTTTATCAAGAAGTGCTGCAAGCATCCTTCAAAGACGAAACTATGAGCGGTTATCAGATGGCGATTTTCAATGCCGACGAAGGCTCGGTCAGCGGCATGCTGATTCTGGGCGAACAGTATCAGCCCAGCCAGACCGGCGCGGTGGTTTATTTCAACGGTGGAGAAAACTTGAGCATGCCGTTGGATAGGGCGGTCAAACAGGGCAGCAGCGTATTGGTTCCTAAAACACCCATTCATGACGGCGAATGCGGCTACTTCGCGCTGTTTTCGGATAGCGAAGGCAACCGGGTCGGCTTATATTCCCCCTCCTAATCAACCTTGATCGGCAGGTGGTCCGAGCAAGACCGCCTGCCCCACACCATGCGCCGCGCCGACCGTTTATTTCAAATCGTACAAATCCTGCGTAACAAGCGCTTGGTTACCGCCAAGGCGCTGGCCGAGCGCCTGGAGGTATCCGAGCGCACCATCTATCGGGATATTCAAGATCTCAGCCTATCCGGTGTGCCGATCGAGGGCGAAGCCGGTGTCGGCTACCGGTTACGGCACACCCTCGATATTCCGCCTATCATGTTTAGCTTGGACGAAATCGAGGCATTGGTGGTCGGGGCGCGGATGGCAAAAACGTGGGCCGGAACCGAACTGGGTTACTCGGCGCAATCGGCGCTGGACAAGATTACCGCCGTGATCCCGGCCGAACTGAGGGACAAGATCGAAGACAGCAAGCTGTTTTCGTTGCGATTCACGCCGCGCCGGGATTTGGATGTGAACCTGGATATTTGTCGCAAGGCCATTGATGCTAAACGCCTGTTACGCTTGTGTTATTGCCGTGCCGACGGCGAACAAAGCCTGCGCAGCATCCGCCCGCTAGGCTTGTATTTTTGGGGGAACGTCTGGACCTTGGTCGGCTGGTGCGAACTGCGCGACGACTTTCGCAATTTCCGGCTGGATCGGATTCAAAACATTGAGCCGGATAGCGCGACCTTTACCGACGTTGAAGGGCAAAGTCTGCAGGATTTTGTCAAACGGATGACCTGTATCTGACATAGACATGACGCTTTCGGACTTAGGCGATTTATGGCAATAAATGTACTCAATCCAAGCAATTTGCCGTTGACTGAGCGGACGACACATATTTGACATTGGCAATTGCTACAAACTTTCTCAAGAATCACCTTACCTGGTTTCGAATGCATAAAAATTTAAATTAGATTTTGCGCATTACTGGAATAATAATAACTGTTAGGTTCGACGTTCATTATCATTAATACAGGAGAGATTCATGAAATTCAATATCACCAATCCGGGGGCCTTTTCTACATTGCTGGTGCATCTCGAACAAGGCGAAGCCATCAAGGCCGAATCGGGAGCCATGATTACCATGAGCGAGACCCTGGATGTCGATTCCAAAATGGAAAAAGGTTTGCTGGGCGGATTGTCCCGTAAACTACTGACCGGCGAATCCTTGTTTTTTCAAACCATCACCGCTTCGCGCGGTCCCGGTGAAGTAATGATGGCGTCATCTTATCCCGGCGAAATTCAAATTCTGGAACTGGACGGTTCGGAAGAATTCCTATTACAAAAAGACGGTTTCTTGGCCGCCGAACATTCGGTGCAAGTTGCCACCAAGGCGCAGAATTTAACCAAGGGTTTGTTTTCCGGCGAAGGCTTTTTCGTGATGCGTATCAGCGGGAGGGGAAAATTGGCGATCAGTACCTACGGCGGCATTCAAAAACTCACGCTGGCGCCGGGCGAAACTCGTATTATCGATAATAGCCACATGGTGGCCTGGAGCGCCAATGCCAACTATAAAATCGAAAAAGCCTCGAAAGGCTGGGTTTCCAGTTTCACCAGCGGCGAAGGCTTGGTTTGCCGCTTTCATGGGCCGGGGGATGTTTATATCCAAACCCGCAATTCGCCCGGTTTCGGTTCATGGATTCGGCAGTTTATTCCGACCCGATAAATCACCGAAATCTTCAACAATCAACAAACCGATATGTCTTTAGAAACCTACTTCAATGGACTGTATTATGCCGGACGTAACAGATTTAGCGTCCGGTTTTCCATATCCAGGCATGGCGTGGCGGAAATTGAAGTCGGTGAACAAAACAGATTGGAAATTTCCCTGCACAATACCTTACTGGACCTGATTGGCGATCCCCAAACTACATTGCAAATCAGTTGGGACGGCGAGAACGGTCGGCATGCCTTGCTCTGCCCGGAGCCGGCGTTGTTCGACACATTGTTGAGGCTTAATTTGCCTGCTCCGACTTTGGCACAACTAGCAACGCTACAAAAAAAGCAACAACAAGGCTTAAAGGGCGAACAACACCGGGTACCGCTCTATTTGAGCCTTATTGCGGTATTTTTTATCGGCGGCTACTTCGCGCTACATTATTCGGCGCCGCTGGTTGCCGATTTGATTCCCTACCAATGGGAGCAAAAAATCGGTTCCTTTGCCTTTGAAAATTATCAAATCGGGAAAAAAACCGTCAGCGACAAATCGGTGAATGACGCCGTCAATACCATCGTCAATCGCATAGACCAATTCGACGGCGCCGAGATCGTTTATCAAGTGGCGGTAGTCGATGCGGACATGATCAATGCCTTTGCCTTTCCGGGTGGCTATGTGGTGGTGACGACCGGCTTGATCAAAAATTCCGATAACCCCGACCAGGTTGCCGGAGTGCTGGCTCATGAAATAACCCATGTGCTGGAACGCCACGGCATGCGCAAATTAGTACGGCAGGCCGGATTGGGCGTATTGATCGGCATCGTGTTCGGCGATGTTACCGCGTTATCGCAACTGATCGAATTAAGCTCGCAACTGGACAGCCTGTCTTTCGACCGCAGCCAGGAACGCAATGCCGATGATGGAGCGATTAAAATCATGACAGCCGCCGGTTTATCCCCGCAACATCTGGCGGCCTTTTTCGAAAAAATCCAAAAAGCGGATTCGATTTCGGGGGACATTCCGGAACTGTTTCAAACCCATCCGTTGTCCGAGGAACGGATCAAACGCGTATCCGCCGCCGCCGAGCCAAAACAAACATTCAAATTCGACATGGACTGGTACAAGGTCAAGCAAGCCGCCGAATGACACAATGAGTTGGAGGTAAAATTCGCTCGCGCTTCGATAAAGCTCTCCCGAGCGTAGCCGAAGAGCAGGATTTCACCAAAAATAACTTCCTGTTTTTGACGATTGCATGTCGCCATTGTGGGAAGGGCTTTAGCCGCAACCAAAGAGGCTTATCGTCGCGGCTAAAGCCCCTCCCACAAGGTCCAACCGGTAAGTTGTTTGTTACCGAATCCTCAGCACGAACGGATTTTACCCATGCCCACTGATATTTTTAAGCTTTAATAGCCTGCAAAAACCGACAAACTGACCATGGATGCCAGATCAAGGCGCGCAGCTGACGACCAATTCATCGCTATATTGGCCGACTTCCGCATCTTTATGCACATAGACAGCGGTATAGCGGCGCAGCTCCGGCTTACCGGCAACCAATAGAGGACGATTATCGGCATAACGGGTTTGGGTGTCGCGCGCCAGAAATATAAATTCACTTTCATTATCGCGCTGAGAATAAATATTGATGCCATCGCTTTTAAATTTTTGGAAACTCAATATCACAATACCGCCCGTCTGATCGGCGGCTTTAAGCACCGGTTTGGCATCCGATAAATCCATACTGCTTTCCGGGCCGATGATACCCAACAGATTGCCGAGTGCTTCCGTATAACTGGGATGGGCTTTGATACGCCGAGTCAATGCTCTTACACTATTTTCCAATTGGCCGCGATAGGCTTGCTTCTCGGCGGTGGCATGATGGGAGGCCGCCGCGGCAATATTGGCGGCGGCCACTTTGCCGTGCAGCTCTTTATTGTCGCTACCGCAACCTGCAATATCCTCATCCGATAAGCCCAACTGCGTTTTCAAACTGGCAAGATTCAAGATAAATCGGTCATGCCATATCAATAACTCGCCATCGGGACGCGGAAAATAATCCGATTTAGCCATAGGGTGCTCTCCTTTTAAAACAAAGATATTCAAGCCATGCGGCAATCGGCGAATCCGAAAGCCGACAGAGCGGTCATAAACGATCGACAGGATTTCTAACATTAAGACTGTGTCACCGGGAATTATAGGCAAGCTCTCCTCTTCTACAAGTGCGGCAAAATGCCGCGCCGTGGAGCGATAAAACCGGGCGAAGGCATGACCAATCGCCTTGTTATGATTTCCGAAGCATCCGGGCGGGTTTCCGACGCTCGCGAAGGCATCCTAAACAGTCCCGAGTGCGTATAAAACACTCCCGAAGGCATATCCCACTGTCAGGAACGCACCTTCGCCAACCTGGAAGACACGGCCGACAGGTTTGAAGGCGCATTCAAAAGCACGGAGGGTAGCACCGCATCCCTGGGGCATGCCTTCCGGACCTTTTTATACGCCACCGGCTTGGGTTTATATGCGGTCGCGGCGGCTGGAAGTGCGCTCGGATTGGTTTTATACGCGAAATCAGCTGTCGAATGATGCTATATGCTGAGCGGTAGCGAAGCGCATTGATCGCGACCGATGCGCTTCACGCTGTTCAGCACATCCTACGGCACTCATCATTCCCTTGCTTTACTATTTCAAACGTTACCAAGCTGTAGCAACCGGATAAGCTTGAATCCATCTATCGGGTGTCAACAATACCAAATCATTAGCTTTTGCCTGACAAATCAGCATGCGATCAAAGGGATCTTGATGGTGATCCGGTAGTTTTTCCAGCTCCAAGGCATCGGTTTCCGTCAGTATCAGCGGCGTTATGCCATGCCTTTCGCGTTCGCGGGGAATATAGATTCCAGGGGGATCGGCCAAGGGCAAACGTCCCAGACGATGCTTTACCGCAATTTCCCATACGGAAACGACACTAAGATAAACCTCGTGATCCGGCTCCTCGAACAAGGCGCGCGCCTTATCGGAAAGCTGAGGTGCGTCGCGCACTATCCATAGAAACGCACAAGTATCCAGCAGGAGTTTCATTCGTTTTGCCCACTAAAAGCCGCCATGATGTCCTCTGGCAATGGCGCATCGAAATCGGTCGGCAACGCTTGTCCGCGATCCGGAGCCAATCCCAACGGGCGCTTGGCTTTTGGGGTGATGGATTTGGCTTCTACCAGAAAAGTGACGATGACGCGTGCATCGCTCAAGTCAGGCGGCAATTCATCCAGTTGGATGACACCATGATGATAATGGCCTTGTACCGTGGTCAACATGATGATCGACTCCTAAAAAATATGGAAAAAATATATATGCTGAACAATGTGAAGCGCATGGATCGCGATCAATGCGCCTCCTTACGTCGGCATATCCTACGGCACTGTTTTCTATCCCCGCAAATGCCCATCCCCATAAGCCACCCATTTGTAGGTGGTCAGCTCGTCTGGTCCGACCGGGCCGCGGACATGAAGTTTATCGGTACTGATGCCGACTACCGAGCCTAAGCCGTAATCGCCGCCGCCGGACAAGCGGGTGGAGGCGTTGATCATCACCGAAGCCGAATCCACCTGTTCTTCAAATTGCCGAGCCATGCTCAGGCTTTGCGTGACAATGCCGTCGGTGTGCCCCGAGCCATAGTGATTGATGTGGTCTATGGCTTGTTGAATGCCGTCGACGACCTTGACCGACAGGATCGGCGCCAGATATTCGCTATGCCAGTCTTCTTCGGTCGCCGCTTGGACATTGGGCAATAGCCTTTGCGTCGCTTCGCAGCCGCGCAGCTCGATGTTATTGGCGATAAAGGCTTCATGCAGTAGCGGCAACAGTTGTTCGGCACAATGTTGATCGACCAACAAAGTTTCCAGCGCGTTACAGACCTGCACGCTCTGGCATTTGGAGTTGACGGCTAAGGCGATGGCCTGCTCGGGATCGGCGTCTACGGCGATATACAAATGGCAAATGCCGTCGTAATGCTTGATGACCGGAATCCGCGTGCCTTCGGCGATGCGCTTGATCAGGCCTTTGCCGCCGCGCGGGATTAACACATCGATATAGTCGTCCATTTTCAGCAGTTCGCCGACCGCTTCGTGGCCGGGCGTGCGGATGATTTGGATCGCATGTTGCGGCAGGCCGGCGGCGACTGCGCCAGCTATCATCGCGTCGGTCAATATCGCATTGGTTTGCAGCGCTTCCGAACCGCCGCGCAAGATCACCGCATTGCCGCTTTTGATGCAGACGCCGGCGGCATCGGTGGTAACGTTGGGCCGAGACTCATAGATGATGCCGATCACGCCGAGCGGCACCGATTTTTTATAGACCCGCAGCCCGGCCGGATTGGTGTGGCCTGTCAGTATCCGATTCAGCGGGTCCGGCAACTGCGCCACCTTTTTCAGGCGCGACAACATGTAATTAAAAGTTTTGTCGTCTATCGTCAGCCGCTTGACCATCGCATCCGGTTGGCCCTCATCGCGGGCTTTGACGATTTCCTGAGCATTGACCTCCAGCACCTGCTGCTTGACCGACTCCAGCGCCTCGGCCATTTTCGCCAGGGCCAGGTTTCGCATGGCTTCGGGGGCTGAGCCCAACTGGCGCGATGCCGCGCGGCTTTGGCGGGCAATGGTTTGAACGTCATTGGTATTCATGTTTATTCAGAATGATCGGTTTTTTTAGGCGATAGCCGGATGACATTATTATTGAAAAAATCCGTGTTTTTAGCCACCCGTCGATGATTGAACCGTTACCTGACCGTTCATCAGCATGGGGAGGAGCCAGTCACGAATTTGTTCCAAGTGCTTGGTCTCTTGATCGATAATTTCTATTTTCTTTAATTGTGGCAATACGATGCTATTGAATAATTCTTGCAAATAAATTTCTGGAACCAAAACCTTTATTTCTCTTAACACATCCTGTCTGATGCCAAAAACAGTACTACCACTCAAACTTGATAATATTTGGCTAAGTCCGTTACCTTTTGATAGTTCAAAATAAAGCACTGAAGGAAAAATGACACTTAAGTTAGCTCTTATGGCAAAAATCCTTTGACTCATGCAGTATTTAGTTTCACCTAAGATGAAGTAGAATTCACCCGCAGGTGCTTCAGATGTCATCAGAATATCGCCTTCTTTCAGCTTATCGGGCATCCACTTGTTAAACAATTCATGATTAACTTTATTTGCAGACTCAAGATTAACTAGTTTTCCATTTTTTATATTTTTTGCAGAAATAGCTATTATTCCGTCAGCATCATTACACCATTCGCCAGCTAGTTTTGTTGGTGTTTTACCCCGATGGTCAAGAATTGTATCAACACAATTATTTAAATTTTTAACAGTCCACTCCACCGGTATTTCCCGTTTCAGGATTGGGTTGTAGACCATTTTGCCGCCGGAGGATTTGTAGGGTTTGCCGTTGGCGGCAGGCTTGCCTTCCCTTCGGCTCCGCTCAGGGCAGGAAGCGAAGTCGAAGGGAAAGTCGAACTGCACAAACCAGTAGTCATACAAGGACTTCGCCATCGCTTCCAGCTCCGCGTTGATGCGGTTGTTGAGTTCGATTTTGGCGTCGAGTATCTTCAATATTGATGCAATCTCAGATTGCCTTTGTTTTGTTAAATTCGGGAACGCCAATTCTTTAGCAGACCCAATGTTGAAATGCTTTTGAATAGCACCAACAAGCTGACTTTTAACATGTGAATGAGTTACCGAATTTATATAATAAGAAACAAAGTGAGGATCTAAATTTTCTCCGCATCTAATCACTACTAAATCTGAGCAGTTTGCCTCGGCAAGAGAATCAGGGATGACGCATGATGCTCCAGGATTTCCGGTTCTTACTACAGCTACGTCTCCGGGTTTTAAGGCCGACTTTTTAATCTTCTCATGAAACTCTTTTGTTATATATTTCAGGTCCGTTGATTCAAACCTATACGGCTTAATATTTAATGATCGGAGAAAAGGTATTCCATTTGAAACGTACTCACTTGCCATAGTGCCAACAAATCCAACGGTAATGTCATTTGCTAATTCGCCTAAAGGCTTGGTTTTATATGCTTGCATTTACTTTCTCACCAGCCTTAAGGACGTAGGATGTGCTGAACTACGTGAAGCGCATCGGTCGCGATCGATGCGCCTCCTTGCGTCGGCACATCCTACAAGCCAATTGGTATCTAGCTTTCCAGTCGTAATATTACAAGCCAATTCGACATTTCTAGGCATTGAACTTTAACCCTGCAATCTGTTTTTTAATCTCGGCTTCCAATTCCCGCGACTGACCAAACAAACTATCCAAATTTTCATTAAACACCCGCATCTTCTCGGCAAACTGCTCCGGCGTTATATCGACATATTCAATCTTCACATCGAAATACTGCCCGGCGCTGAGCGAGTAATTCTTGGCGGCGATGTCGCGGTAGCTGACCACCACCGAAAAATCGTCCTGCTGCTGCTTGCCGTTAAAGACGTCGATGATGCGTTGCTCTTCGGCGGCGGTGAGCACGGTTTTCTGGTTTTTGCCGTCCTTGATCTTCTCGCCCAGGTTGGAGGCGTCGATCATCACCACCTTGCCCAGATTCAGGGTGTCGATGAACAGGATGGAAACGTTGGTGCCGGTGGTGGCGAAGATGTTGCTGGGCATGGACACCACGCCGGCCAGCATTTGATTGTTGACCAGATGTTCGCGGATGGCTTTGTCGATGCCGGCTTGGGCGGTGATGAAGCCGGTCGGCACCACGACCGCCGCCTTGCCACTGGGTTTAAGCGAGTAAATGATGTGTTGCAGGAACAACTGGTAGATTTCCATTTTGTCGGTGGCCTTGGCCTTGATCTTGGGGATACCGGCAAAAAAGCGTTGCTTGTTGGCTTTGGTGTCGAGGTCGTCACGGAAATCGCTGAAGTCCATTTTGAACGGCGGATTGGAGACGATGTAATCGAAACGCTTGAGTTCGCCGCCGTCCTTGTGCGACGGGTGCAGCAAGGTGTTGCCCTGGACGACGTTGGGGATGGAATGCACCAGATTATTGAGGATCAGATTCAGGCGCAGCAGGTTGGAGGATTTTTGCGAAATGTCCTGGGTGAATATCGAGCAACGGTTTTCGCCGATGGCGTGGGCGACGTTCATCAACAAGGTGCCGGAACCCGCCGACGGATCGTAGACGCTGACGTTTTTGACGATGCCTTGTTGATCTTCCGGCACCAAAATCGCCGCCATGATGCGGGCCACGGCGTGCGGGGTGTAATACTCGGCGTATTTGCCGCCGCTGTTGCTGTTGTAGTCCTTGATCAGGTATTCGAAGATGGTGGCGTAGAAGTCGAATTTTTGATTGAAGATGCGCTCGAAGCTGAACTCCACCAGTTTGTTGATAATGGCGCGGCAGAATTCGTCGCGTTTGGAATCGTCGGCGATGTAGTTGCTGAGGCGGTCGAACAGCACCACTTTCGCGCCGCCGTCGGTTTTGACCGCGAACACGTCGTTGTTGCTGATGGCGATGTCCATCAGGGTGTCGTCGAACAGCTTAGCGAAGTCCGGCGCGTTTTGCTGGCTGAACAGGTAATTGATGAAATGGCTGGGTTTCAGGCGCGCGGTGTCCGGGCCCAGTTGCAATTGCAGCATTTCCAGATCGTTTGCGCTGAGTTGGGCCAGCGCCTCTTCCCATTTGTCGGCCTTGGCGATGGATGCATCCAGCTTTTTGGCTTCGAAAGCGAATTTGTCGTTTAAGAACTTGTAGAGAAAAGTCTGGGTGATGATTTTGAATTCGTTGCCGTCATTGCCCAGGCCATAATTGGCGCAAATGGCTTTCAGGCTGTCGATCAGGGCTTTGGTTTTTTGTTGAAATTCCAGCTCTACCAATTACTTGCTCCGGTATTAAATTCTTTCAGGTATTCCGCGACGACCAGATGGTTGATGTAATGGCTGGCGTCAGGATTGAGTTTGATGTGTTGCTGTTTCATGAAGCGGTTGATGACAATCGGCATCATGGTGCGCTCGAAATAACTTTCATTATCCAGCATTTGGGTATTTTGCAGCACTTGCTGGTCGGCGTCCTGTTTGATGCCGGTCAGTGCCGCGAAGATTTGACGTTCGGAATCGGACAGGCCGCCGTGTTCGATCAGGCGTTTATGAATGCGGGTGTATTTGGCATCGCCGTGGTATTTATCGCGCAGTTGCTGGTTCTGGCGGTTCAGTTCCTTGATGCGCTCATGAATTTTGTTCAGGGCGTCGATATTGGCGTTCATGTCATCCTGCGTCACTTCGGACAAATTCTTTTTCTTGAACAGCCGTTCCAGCTCTTCCTTTAAGGTGACGAACTTGGGGTCTTGTTGGTCGAAGTTGCTGGCCAGCGCTTCACGGGTGCGGCGCAGGGTGTTTTTCAGCTTGTCGGCCAATACCAGCTCTTCTTCGCCGATCTTGATGAACTTGAAGATCACTTCTTCCAACGCGACGTTCAGCAGGTTGATGGTATCGCTGCCCTGTTCGATGGTTTCCTTGAGATTGAGCAAATCCAGGCGATTGCTGGTTTCCCGGTAGAGCTGATTGAGTTTTTGAAAATCCAGCTGTTCCAAAAAGCCGTATTCGCCCTGCAAGCGGATCAGGTTGTACAGGCTCTTGGCATCGGCCAGGGATTTTTTCAAGGCCAGTACGGTTTCCCGGTCTTGTATGGCGCTGATCTGTTGGGAAAACACTTCGGCATTTTCAATATCGAATCGAAACAGCATATCCTTGATATGTTCGATTTCAGCGGCGATTTCCTCCTGGGATTTAAACAGGTGGGAGTAATGCTCCATCTCGTCGCCAAGTTCGGCTTGCAGTTCGTCGAAATAGGCCTTGTTGGTGGCATCGAACTCCTGGCGAATATCGGCAAAATCCACCACATAGCCATAGCGAAAGTCTTTGTAGGTGCGGTTGACCCGCGTCAAGGCTTGCAGCAGGTTGTGTTTACGGATCACCCGGCCCAGGTAGAGTTTCTTCAGGCGCTTGGCATCGAAACCGGTGAGCAACATGTTGTATACGAACAGGAAGTCTATTTTGCCGGCCTTGAAATCCTCCACCCAATCCTTGCGTTCTTCCTTGCCGCCGACATCGTGCAGAATCAAGGCCGCCGATCTGACCTTGTTATCTTGTTTGCGTTTGACTCGGTAAAAGCCGGACGTTTCGGCTGCCTGTTTTAACTGGGGAAAGTCGGGATCATTGGCGGCTGCTTCTGCCGGAACAGGGGCTTTTGCGTATTTGGCATTGAATAGCTCGAACAGTTGCCGGGCTTGTTCCGCGCTGTCGCAAATCACCATGCCGCCGATACTGGCATCGTTCAGCGCGCCTCGGCTTTTTTCGAAATCGGTGACGATGTAATCGAGCATCGGTTCGACGAAGGCAGGATGAGCGTAGACCAGTTTCCTGTCGACGTCGCCTTGTAATACTTCCGCTTCCGCCAGTGCCTGTTGCAGGGCGATTTTATAGTTGGTGGCGATTTCTTCCCGGATCAGTCGCAAGGTGTAGCCGTCGGCAATAGAGGCGTTGTAGTAATACTTGTGGATATAGTCGCCGAACAGGGTGCGGGAGTTGTAATCGTCGCCCAGCAACGGCGTGCCAGTCAGGCCGATTTTGACGGCGTTGCGGTCGGATTGGTCCAGATTGGCCAGGAAGCTGCCTTTGGGGTTGTAGCTGCGGTGTACTTCATCCAGAAAGTACACCCGCTGAATGGCAACGTCGTAATCCTTGGTGGAAACCACATCCGGGTCATCCTTGAATTTTTGGATGTTGACGACGGTGATCTCGGGCTTGCCGGAATGGTTGTGGATCACTTGCGTGGCTTTGATGTCGCGGCTGAAGGCTTCGCGCGAGTCGATGGTATGCACGGTCAAGCCGCGACTGGTGAATTCCCGGTGCGCTTGAGTCAGCAAGTCGATACGGTCGACGATGAAATAGAACTTGGGGACGATTTGCCGCTGTTGGAAGTAATCGGTCAAAAAACGCACGTTGTAATAGGCCAGCGCGGTTTTGCCGCTGCCCTGGGTGTGCCAGACGATGCCTTTCTTAATACCATCGTTGAGTTTACGCTCGATGGCTTTGGTGGCGAATAGCTGCGGGTAACGCATGACATGCTTTTGCAAGCCGTCGGTTTCATGAACGTAGGTCAAGGCGTAACGTAATACAAACGCCAGCCGCTCTCGGCTCAACAACGAGGTGCAAATCCGATTGGTTGGTCTGTTAGGGTCTTTATTGGTGATGAATTCCGGATTGCTGCGGATGACTTCCAGATTATTGTCTTTCAGGACATTCCGTTCCGTCTCGTCGGATAAGGGCTTGAGCATAGCCGTCCAATTCAACACTTCTTCTTCGCGGAAATAGTTGAATTGCGGTTCCAGATAAGACGGGCTGGCATAAAACGCGCCCTGAATCGGCTGAACGTCGCCGTCGTCGTACTCCATGTTGTTGGAGAAGATCATCAACTGAGTGACGTTGACGAAACGCTTGAACTTGGCGTTTTGGAAGCGTTTATTGATGCGGTCTCGTTCGGCGAGTATGCCTTCGCGGTTGTTAGGCTTTTTAACTTCGATAAACACCAGCGGCATGCCGTTGATCAGCAAGGTGATGTCGGGCCGGAATTCTTCGTCACCGTTTTGGTAGGTTAGCTCGGTAACGACGTGGAAGCTATTATTGTTGAAGTTCTCGAAGTCGATCAGCTTGGTGCCGGAGCGGTCTATCAGTTTTTGGTAGAAAGCTTGGCCGAGGTCGTCGTTGTCCAGCGTGAGTTTTACATCCGCGAACAAACGATCTACGTCCGCATCGGCCATACCGGGATTGATCTTGCTGATTGCGGCTTTAAACAAATCGGGAAATAAGTTGCTCTCCAAATCCCATCGCTGTTCCTTCAGTGATAAGTATTGGTAGCCGAGACGAACCAAATGCAGGATGACTGGAATCTTGACGCGCGTATCTTCGGTAAACTTCATGTAATCCTTTATGAGAAGGCTGGGAACGCAGACTAAATTGAACGAAATGGATCCGCTATAAAAACATTTTGAGCAGGATTTTCCGGCTTTATGTGAAAAAACCGTGGGCGCTAATCATCTTCTGCATCGGCATCGCTACGCACCAACGACAGTTGACTCAATAGCTCCGGCAAAGCAGAACAAACCGTATCCCAAACCACTTCGAAGTTGATTTCAAAATAACCGTGGGCAATCCGATTGCGCATGCCGCGCATGTTCCGCCAGGGCACATTCGAATGCTTTTCGATGAAGGCGGGATAACGATCCATCACCTTGGTTGCGGCTTCACCGATGATGATCAAACTCATCACTACCGCTTGTTGCGTGCGTTTATCGCTAAGAAATTCTTCCTTGCTCAAACCTTCGACAAAACTACAAGCATCGGATGCGGCTTGTTGCATGTGGTCGAGATAATCGGCAAGGCGATTGACAATCATACTGGTTGGGCTTCGGCCAATATCCGATCGCGGAATTTCGAAGGAAGATCGCCGGGAGTCAGCAGATCGACGGGAACTGCCAACAAATCTTCTAGTTCAAGTTGCAATCCGCCGAGATCAAACAAGGTCGCTCCGGGCAGCGTATCCACCAACAAATCAAGATCGCTGCCGTCGCGGTCGGTGCCGTAAAGCACCGAGCCAAAAACTCTTGGGTTGGCCGCCCGGAACCGACCGACCAACTGGCGAATCACCATGCGCTTGGATTCCAAGGCTTCCGACGGCTTCATCATTAAACATCCAAATTCGTCACATCCAACGCATTCTTCACAATAAAATCTCGTCTAGGTTCTACGACATCGCCCATCAGCGTGGTGAAGATTTCGTCGGCGGCGATGACGTCGTTAATGGTGACTTGCAGCAAGCGGCGGCTGTTGCTGTCCAGGGTGGTTTCCCAGAGCTGTTCAGGGTTCATCTCACCTAGACCTTTGTAGCGCTGGATATGCTGGCCTTTTTTGACTTCCTTCATCATCCATTCGAAGGCTTCCTTGAAGTTGCTGACCGATTGCTCGCGTTCGCCCATGCGCATCACGGAATCCGGGCCGAACAAGCTCAAGGTTTGTTCAGAGTAACGGGCAATTTTTTGGTAATCATTGCCGGTAAAGAAAGTCGCGTGCAAAACAAATGTTTTGGTAATCCCGTGCAGGCGTTTATTGACGGTAACGTCGAAATCGTCGCCACCGTGATATTTCAGCTCGGTGCTAAATACGGCTTTGTTATTACCGACATTCAGGTTGCTTTCGAGCTGGGCAAACCAAGCGCTTAATTTATCCTTGTCGGCTTTGGTTGCTTCGTCCAAGGGTTGCAGATAAGTCATCTGTTCCAGATAGAGATCGTCATATCGTCTGGACAGACGGTTAATCACGGCCGTGACTTCGGCAAATTCAGTCGCCAGTTTTTCCAGGCCTTGGCCTTGAATAATTGGGGTATCGGCATCGGTTTGCAGTTGAGCTTTGTCCAGTGCCAGTTGAATCAAGTATTGGTTCAACGCGCTATCGTCCTTGACGTAATGTTCCTGTTTGCCTTTTTTGACTTTGTACAGCGGCGGTTGGGCGATGTAAATATGGCCGCGCTCGACCAGTTCCGGCAGTTGCCGGTAAAAGAAAGTCAGCAGCAGGGTACGGATGTGCGAACCGTCGACGTCGGCATCGGTCATGATGATGATACGGTGATAGCGCAGTTTGTCGACGTTGTATTCGTCCTTGCCGATGCCGCAGCCCAACGCGGTGATCAGGGTGCCAACTTCCTCGGACGAAATCATTTTGTCGAAGCGGGCTTTTTCGACGTTGAGGATTTTACCTTTCAAAGGCAGGATGGCTTGGGTGCGGCGATCGCGGCCTTGTTTGGCCGATCCTCCCGCCGAGTCCCCTTCCACGATGAACAGTTCGGACAAGGCTGGGTCTTTTTCCTGGCAGTCGGCCAATTTGCCGGGCAGGCCGGCAATATCCAGGGTTGTCTTGCGCCGCGTCATCTCGCGGGCCTTACGCGCGGCCTCTCGCGCTCTGGCGGCATCAATTATCTTGTTGACGATAGCCTTGGCCACTTGAGGCTGTTCCAGCAGGAATTCCTGCAGCTTTTCGTTCATGGTCGATTCGACCAACGGCTTCACTTCCGACGAGACCAGTTTATCCTTGGTTTGGGAGGAAAATTTGGGATCGGGCACTTTCACCGACAATACCGCAGTTAAGCCTTCGCGGGCGTCGTCGCCGGTGGTGGCGACTTTTTCCTTCTTCGCCAGACCGTTGGTTTCGATGTATTGATTGATAGTGCGAGTCAATGCCCCCCTGAAACCCGCCAGGTGAGTACCGCCATCACGTTGCGGGATGTTATTTGTATAACAGTACACGTTTTCCTGGTAGGAATCGTTCCACTGCATCGCAACTTCCACGGTGACGCCTTCCTTTTCGGCTATGAAATGGAAAACTTTTTCAAACAGCGGGGTTTTGTTTTTATTCAGATGTTGGACGAAGGCACTGATGCCGCCCTCGAATTCGAATACGTCTTCCTTGCCGGTTCTTTCGTCTCGTAGCGAGATCCTCACCCCGGAATTCAAAAACGACAGTTCGCGCAAACGTTTGGCTAGGATGTCGTAATGAAACTCGATATGGGTAAAAATCGTGGGGCTGGGTTTGAAGTTGATATAGGTACCGGAACCTTCCGATTCTCCTACTACAGCCATTGGTGCTACCGGTTCCCCCAGCAGATATTTTTGTTGGTACAGCTTGCCACCCTTGCGTACTTTTAGGGTCAATTCTTCCGACAGCGCATTGACTACCGATACGCCCACGCCATGTAATCCGCCGGAAACCTTGTAGGCGTTGTCATCGAATTTACCGCCGGCATGCAACACGGTCATGATGACTTCCGCCGCCGAGCGTCCTTCTTCTTGGTGAATATCGACCGGGATACCGCGACCGTCGTCATAGACCGATATTGAACCATTTTCGTGAATCACGACATCAACGCCCTTGCAGTAACCCGCCAGTGCTTCATCGATGGAATTGTCGACAACCTCGAATACCATGTGATGCAACCCTGAACCATCGTCGGTATCGCCGATGTACATACCGGGGCGTTTTCTTACCGCATCCAGTCCTTTAAGTACTGTGATATTCGAACTATCGTATTGTTCACTCATGGTTTTGTATTCCATTGTTTGGTGTTGTACAACAATGCCGCGTCTGCTTTTGTTTAACAAACAAAAGAGTTTGAAGAAACGTGCTTGATGTGTGTTGTTGATGTTTCACGTGAAACACTAAAATTGCCGGATGCAACCGTGTTCCACGTGAAACACTTTATAATTATTTAGGGTAATCAAATCGCCGAAATCGGCTAGTTCGGTACTGGTCATGAAAACCTGGCATCCGATCCTAGCCAGGTATTTTAGCAATTTTGCCCTGTTTTCTGTATCCAATTCGGCGGTAAGGTCATCAATCAAGATACAGCAGTCATTTTGGCCTTCGAGGTTTAGCAAACTAACTTGCGACAACATTAAAGCCAGCATTAACAGTTTTAGCTGCCCGCGCGATAGATAATCCTTAGCGATTCTTGAATTATGCAGAACTTGAAAGTCAGCCCTATGCGGACCACTATGGGTAAAACCGTAACGCAGATCCTTTTCAAGATCGGTTTTCAGTATTTGTTCCAAGCTACTTTTAGCGTCCCAACCACAACTAAAACGAAACTCGATCCGTGCCGTGTCGAGAAATTGCCTAGCCAAGTCTAAAAACACCGGTTGTAGGGCTTGGAGGTATTCATTCCGGAAATCGTTTACCACGCTGCCGTACTCGACCAGTTCCTTGTCCCAAGCAGAAAGCTGTTTTACCTGACGAGTCTTAAGTAAGGCATTGCGCTGTTGAAGCGCTTTGCTGAATTTTCGCCAATTAGGTAAAAAGTTTTTGCTGTGGTTAAAAATCCCCCAATCCAGAAATTCGCGGCGGATTTGCGGACCCGCATCCAATAACCGATAGCTTTTCGGGTGTATCAATTGTACCGGCAACCTGTAGGCTAACTCGGCTTTTTGACAATTTTCCTGATCGATATGAATTTCGCATTGTTTGGTATCGATCTTGATGCCGATACTGCTGACAGAGCCAGTGTGTTGACGATGTTGCGCGGCCACTATCAAGCCCGGTTGCTCGAAGCTGATGGATTGTCTGATGTGATGGGTGCGGAATGAGCGGGCTCTGCCCAAAATAAAGATTGCCTCCAATAACGAACTTTTACCGCTGGCATTGTCACCGGTGATGAAATTGATTGTTGGTGAAGGCAAAATACTAGCCGATTGAATGTTTCTAACCGACAAAACATCCAGTTTTAACAAGGTCATGATTGGTGCTTACATCCGCATCGGCATCACAATAAACTTGAATAAAGGTTGTTCGGGTTCCTCTATGATGCAACTGCTGGCATTGCTGGCTATTGTCATCACTGCCAGTTCTGAATCCAGATTGGAAACCGCATCCAACATGTATTGTGAATTAAAAGCAATGTTCAATGACTGTCCCTGATAGTCGATGATCAATTCTTCCTCGGCTTCATCATGCTCCGGATTATGCGTGCTGAGTTTTAATAAGTCGCCACCAATATCAAATGTCACCCCCTTGTATTTTTCATTGGAGAGAATCGCCACACGAGTCAGTGCCTCTCTCAACAATTGCTTTTGAATCAGTAAAGGGCTCATGAAGGATTGGTTAAACACTTTGCTAAAGTCGGGGAATTTTGCGTCGATCAGTTTCGACGAGAACACCACGTCTTTATACAAAATACGGATGTGATTATTGGAAAACTGGATGTTGAGTTCGGCATCGACATCATCCAATAAACGGTTGATTTCCTGAACAGCCTTTCTAGGCAGGATGATACGAGCCTCATACCCCGTGGCTTGGCCTATATCGCCTTCGAAAATCGATAAACGATGGCCATCCGATGCGACTAATTTCAGTTTGGAGTTGCTGACATGCAGTAACAAACCATTTAGGTAATAGCGCACATCCTGGTTAGCCATGCAAAACAGCGTTTTATCCAAACCTTTCTTGAATTTTCCAGCATTTAGGAAAAACTGATAGTCAAATTCGGACTCGTTGAACTCGGGATAATTTTCGGCGGGAAGGGTACTTAATGAAAATCGGCTGCGTCCCGATGCCAATTTAACTTTGTCTTGCTGTAGTTCAAATTTAATTTCGGCGCCGGAAGGGAGTAAGCGACAAATATCCAAAAATTTACGGGCTGGAACCGTGATTTCGCCATCGTCCGCCGGTAATTCCAGATTAAGCTGGCTGACAATCTGAATTTCGGTGTCCGAGCCGGTCATTACCAAGCGTCCATCGTTTACTTGCAGCAACACATTGGACAGGATGACCATGGTTTGCCGTTTCTCGATCACGCTGACGATTTGTTGTAGCGGCGCTAAGATTTGATCTCTGCTTATAATAAATTTCATATAAATATTTTTTATTTATTGTTACTACTATGTAGACAAAAAGCTGTGGAAAACCATTGTTTATACTGAATAAACATAAGTTTAGCTAAGTTTTAACTTGTTGCTTATCTCAAATTTAGCCTGTTGGAGGATTGGGGATAACTCAACTAGCACGATTTCACCCCGGTTTATCCCCAACTTATCCGCAATTAATGCGATAGAGTTCTCAACAGGTTTTTATAGTCTTCGGCAATTTTTACATCGTCGTCTTTCAACTCGGCAACCCGCTTACAAGCGTTGATGACCGTGGTGTGGTCGCGACCGCCAAAGGCATCGCCGATTTCCGGATAACTATGCGAAGTTAATTCTCGAGCCAGACACATGGCAATTTGCCGGGGGCGGGTCAACGATTGTTTACGGCTTTTGGCTGACAAATCCGCCACGCGGATTTTGAAATACTCGGCCACGGTTTTTTGAATGTTGTCGATGCTAACCAGTTTATCCTGCAGGCTGATCAAGTCGTGCAAGGCTTCCTTGGTAAATTCCAGGGTGATTTCACGGCCGGTAAATTGCGAGTTGGCAACCACACGTCTTAATGCGCCTTCCAGATCTCTAACATTGGAAGGAATGCGTTTGGCGATGAAGAAGGCTATTTCCTGTTCCAGGGTTACGCCGGCCTGCATGGCTTTTTTGATCAAAATCGCGGTGCGTGTTTCCAAATCGGGCGGTTCGATCGCCACCGGCAAACCCCAGCCGAAACGCGATTTCAGTCTGTCTTCCAGACCAACGATTTCCTTGGGATATTTATCGCAGGTCAGTACCACTTGATGTTTTTGATCCAACAAATTATTAAAGGTGTGGAAAAACTCTTCTTGTGAACGTTCCTTGCCGGCCAGAAACTGGATGTCATCCATCAACAATACGTCGATGTTACGATAGTAGTCTTTAAAGTAATTGATGCTGTTTTGTTGTAAGGCTTTGACCATGTCCTGCACGAACTTTTCCGAGTGCAGATAAACGATGTTGGCATTGGGATTTTTCAGCAACACGGCATTGCCAATCGCATGCATCAAATGAGTCTTGCCCAAACCGGAACTGCCGTAAATGAACAGCGGGTTATAGACTTTGCCGATATTATCGGAAACCGTCACCGATGCGGCTCTGGCCAGTTGATTGGATTTACCTTCGACGAAGCTTTCAAAGGTAAAAGCTTTGTTCAAAAAATTAGGCTGGTTCTTTTTTTGAGTCGGACTTTTGTTCAGCGTGGGAGCCTTGATGGCTGGGGCTTTTTTGCTGCCGATTTCAAATTGCACGGCCAGGGTTGCATTGGAAAATTCATTAACCGCGTCTTCTATTGCGGAAAAAAAATGTTGCTTGATATGGTCGATGATGAAACGGTTGGGGGCCAGCAATTTCAACTGGCTATCGGTTTCCACGGCCTGTAATGGCCTTATCCAGGTACTGAAATCGGTCGTAGGTATTTCGTGCTCAAGTTTGGCCAGACAATTGTTCCAAATAGCGCTCATTGGCATGTATAAATGGGGTTGGAAAGGCTGTTCATAATACCACAGCCCCCCCGCCGGACGGTTTTTTGGCTTGACTCTTGGACGTTATCAGAAAAAAATGACGGCCGCACTGATTACACCTTCAAACTCAAATGATTACAGGCAAACTTTACATCATCTCGGCTCCTTCCGGCGCCGGCAAAACCAGTCTGGTTAAACAGCTTAAGATAGAGATGGACATGCTGGCGGTTTCGGTATCCCATACCACCCGCGCCATGCGTGCCGGAGAAAGCAACGGCGTCGACTATTTTTTCGTTTCGATCGATCAGTTTAAAGATATGATCGAACATCAGGCCTTTCTGGAGCATGCTCGGGTATTCGACAATTTTTACGGCACGGCTCAAAAAACCGTGGAAGATAACCTGGCCCAAGGGCTGGATGTGATTCTGGAAATAGATTGGCAAGGTGCGCAACAGATCAGGCAAATGTTGCCGGAAAGTGTTTCCATTTTTATTTTGCCACCCTCGATCGAGGTGCTAAAGCGGCGTTTACAAAATCGCGGTCAAGATAACGCCGAGGTGATAGACAGACGTATGCGCGATGCCGTTACGGAAATGAGCCATTATCCCGAGTTCGATTATCTGATCGTCAATGACGATTTTGCCACGGCATTGAATCAATTAAAGAGCGTGATCATAGCCAACCGTCTACTTCAAAACCGGCAGCAACAGGTATTAGCGCCGTTGCTGGAAGATTTACTTAACTAATCAATAGATGACAATGATGAAAAACACAAAAAGTACAAAAAGGTTTCTGGGTTTGTTAATAATTTCGATGTCGGCAATCTTGCTGACTGCCTGTTCAGACGACAAACCAGACACTGCCGCACCGGAAAAACCCGCCGCCAAAACCAAACCGGTCAACAATAACAACGTCGATGCCGGTGAAGCTAGCGATACGGTTAAACAAAAATTCGTAAAAACCTTCGCCAAAAATTGCGTGACTCGGGAAATGAAAAATTCGGTCAATAAAGACATCGACGAAAAACGCTTTACCGAATCCTGCGGTTGTATCGCCGAACATATTGTCGAAGACTTGGCCGAAGTGGATGCCGAGAAATATCTGGATGATCACGAAGATACCCATACCTTGCAAATCAAGTTCGACGCCGCCGCTTTTTTCTGTCTGCAAAACAAGCCGCAACCCAAGGGACCGCATTTGTTCGGCAAGTAGTCATATTATTCAGTTGGGTTTAATAAGCCGTAACCCAACCTGTCAGCCTGAGTTTTGGGTTAGTCTTTTTCGAGCTAACCCAAGCCTTCCGATTAAGCCAAATTTCTGATTCTCCATGACACAATCCAGCGACCTATTCACCCAAGCCAAAAAATTCATCCCCGGCGGCGTTAATTCCCCTGTGCGCTCCTTTAGCGGCGTCGGCGGCACGCCGGTCTACTTCGACCGCGCCCAGGGCGCCTACGTCTATGACAGCGAAAACAAACGCTACATCGATTACGTCGGTTCCTGGGGACCGATGATCCTGGGCCACGCCCATCCGGATGTCATTGAAGCCGTCAAGCAAAGCGCCGAAAAAGGCCTGAGCTTCGGTGCACCGACCGAAATCGAAACCCGCATGGCGCAAAAAGTCTGCGAAATGCTGCCGTCCATAGACATGGTGCGCATGGTCAGCTCCGGCACCGAAGCCACCATGAGCGCCTTGCGTCTGGCGCGCGGCTACACCGGCCGCGACAAGATCGTCAAATTCGAGGGCTGCTACCACGGCCATTCCGATTCTTTATTGGTCAAGGCCGGTTCCGGCGCATTGACTTTCGGCGTGCCCAGCTCGCCCGGCGTGCCGGCCTCTGTCGCCGCCGACACCATCACGCGGACCTATAACGACAGCGACGCGGTACGCAGCACCTTCGTCGAACTCGGCGACAAGATCGCCTGCATCATCGTCGAGCCGGTGGCCGGCAACATGAACTGCATTCCGCCGAAACCGGGCTTTTTGCAAACCTTGCGTGAAGTCTGCGACCAATACGGCAGCGTGCTGATTTTCGATGAAGTGATGACCGGTTTCCGAGTAGATCTGCATAGCGCGCAAGGCCTATACAACATCAAACCCGATCTGACCACGCTGGGCAAGATCATCGGCGGCGGCATGCCGGTCGGCGCCTTCGGCGGCAGCCGCAAGATCATGGAACATCTGGCCCCGCTGGGTCCGGTCTATCAGGCCGGCACCTTGTCTGGCAATCCGGTGGCAATGGCGGCGGGTTTGAAAACCCTGGAATTGATTAGCGCACCGGGTTTCTATCAGGCCTTGACCTCCAAAACCACGCAATTGCTGGCCGGCCTGCAAGCTGCCGCCGACCAGGCCGGCATCGCCTTCACCACCAATCAGGTTGGCGCGATGTTTGGTTTGTTCTTCACTGAGGAAAAATCCATCAGCCGTTTCGCCCAGGTGATGAAGTGCGATCAGGACCGTTTCAAACGCTTCTTCCATGGCATGCTGGAACAAGGCGTGTATCTGGCGCCTTCGGCATTTGAGGCTGGTTTCGTCTCGGCGGCGCATACGGATCAGGATTTGCAGGCGACTGTGGATGCTGCGGGTGAGGTGTTTAAGGGGTTGTGAGGTTGATTTGGGATGATATGCGGAAATTTTTTGATTACTTGTTAGAGGTTGCGACATGGGCATTAGAGTTTTAGCTATGTTTTTTACAGCATTATTTGCATCTCAAGCCTATTCCTTTGACGACTGCGGAGAGGCTGACGGGAGCACTTATTTTTCTGCGTGTATTGCCAGGAAGAGCGCTGATGACGGTCAATCAAAAATTAATGTTTTGTACAAACAACTCCTGGTCGAATACAAGAAAAATAAAATGGATAATGCACGAGACTCATTGGTTAAATCCCAGGAGAGTTGGGTCAAATACAAAAAGTCTGAATGTGATCTTGAGCAAATAGTTCATGGAGGGATCAACTCCGTTAGCTATGGGCGGTGCGTTTCTAGAATCACGTCTGAGCGTCTTGAGGAACTTAAAGAGCTTGCTGGGGAAGGGAGCGACAGTGACCTCTAATCTAGTGGGCGACACCGCGACCTGCTTTCCGCAACGTGTAACCCGTACAAGGGCGGATATCTGCCCTATGACAGCTGTTATTCCTCATTCCCACTCGCTGCAAGGGAATGCCGGGCTTTCTCGCCGCAGCGCGGCGAAATCTGGGTTACCACACAGCGCGTGGGAACCAGTCGGCGAGTGTCGGCTTCCGGCGGGAAAGATTGCTAGCCATCCCTGGCTAGCAATCGCGCCTACACCGCCACGTGATTGCCTGCGGCGGCCCTGGCCGTCCGCGTCGCCTCGCCTTTGACCCAACAAGGGGATCAAAGCCTTGGCTCTCGCATGACTCGACGCCGTTTCGCGATGCCTTGCAGTTTTTCTAGTCGAAAAACCGCCCGGCGCTACGGCTTCCAGGGACTACTCAACCTTCACTCGCTAACGCTTCGTTTCCAAGGTTTCGCAGCGGAACGAATGCATAATTTGATAATGGCTGGGCGGAGATGCATTGGCCGACTATCGTCGTTGTTATCATCTTGGAGCAAGGATTTTGATTGAAACTTGGATTTTGCCAATAACCACAGTGCTTGCTGCATTGGTTGGATATGGCGTTAGCGCCTGGCTAACTGGCAAACGCCGGTTGATACTAAGCCGGCAAATCGAAGAGCAGCAACAGCAACTCCAGCAACAAGCCGTAAAACTGGCGGTGG
The DNA here is from genome assembly GCF_015711015.1 of Methylomonas sp. LL1. Lineage (NCBI taxonomy): Bacteria > Pseudomonadati > Pseudomonadota > Gammaproteobacteria > Methylococcales > Methylococcaceae > Methylomonas > Methylomonas sp. LL1. Next base: position 3,497,283 of record NZ_CP064653.1, on the reverse strand, counting down.
CCGAGGAAAGACTGACCTTGTTGCAAACCAAGGAAGCCGAGCTGGAGACCCTGCGACAGCAATTGTTACAACTGAAAACCGAAAACGCCGATCTCAACGCCCGCCAGCAGGAACAACATAAAAGCAATGCCGAAAAAATTCGCTTGCTGCAAGATGCGGAAAATCAGTTAAAAGCCCAGTTCGAGAGTCTAGCGCACAAGATCTTTGAAGAACGCGGCAAGCAATTTGCAGAACACAATAAAGTCAGCATAGAAACCTTAGTCGAACCGCTGAAACAGCAACTTGGTGAATTCAAAAACCGCGTCGAAAGCGTCTACGACAACGAAACCAAGGACAGGATCAGTCTGCGCGAGGAAATCGTTTCCCTACGCCGCGATACCGCCAAAATGAACCAGGAAGCGCTGAATTTGACCCGCGCCTTGAAAGGCGATCACAAAGCCCAGGGCAACTGGGGAGAGATGATTTTGGAAAAAGTGCTGGAGCAATCCGGTTTACGCAAGGGTATCGAATATCAAACCCAGGGCGCGTTCCGCGACGAAGACAACCGCTTGTTCAAGCCCGACGTCATCGTCCGCCTGCCGGAAAACAAGGATGTGATCATCGATTCCAAAGTATCCTTGTTGGCCTATGAGCGTTATTGTTCGGCGGAAGACGACAACCAGCGTATCGAAGCCTTGAAACAGCACACCGAAGCGGTGCGTAACCACATCAAGGGCCTGAGCAACAAGGATTATTCCAGCCTGAAAGGCCTGCGCTCGCTGGATTTCGTGTTGCTGTTCATGCCGATCGAAGCCGCTTTCATGGCTGCGTTTCAGGCCGATGAAAAGCTGTTCAACGATGCCTTCGAACACAAGATCGTCGTCGTCACCCCGACCACCTTGCTGGCGACGCTGCGCACCGTGCAAAACATCTGGCGCTACGAGCAACAGAACGAAAACGCCAGACTGATCGCCGATAAGGCCGGCAGTTTGTACGACAAGATCAGAGGCTTCGTGGAAGACATCGAAAAACTCGGCAACCAGCTCAACACTGTCCACAAGACTTACGACGGTATTGTCAACAAACTGAGTACCGGCAGTGGCAATCTGCTCCGTCAAGCCAGCGCTTTTGAGGAATTAGGCGTGAAGGTCAAGAAGAAGTTGCCAAAAAGTTTGACCGAGCAAATGCAGCAAGATCAAGGCAGTTAGCTTGACCAATTCATCAAGGTTTAAACAAGGTTGTTTGCCGTAAGACTGCCGTTGCTTAATAATTATAAACATATAAATATCTTTATTTAATTATTACTACTAGCATTGATGTTTGTTGTGGAAAAGCTATTATTTTTAATAAAAATCATAGCTTTGTATGAAAAATAATATTGTGGTTTGTCCGGGTTCGTGCTTGTTTACTGATTGTGGATAACTTGAGATGGTATTTTTTACAGCAGTTTATCCACAGCTTTGGCTAATTACTTCACACAAGCTGCTAACAGCTGTGCTTAAGATAGACGGGTTTTCTGAGTTGGGGTGGTGCCTAATGGTTTTCGCCATAGCGGATGTTAAAATTTTGTCACATTGACCGTGCTTCATAGACAGAGGAATCAACTATGTATGAGATCAACGCAGATATTTTCACTCAACTTCATATCGATGTTGCCCGAAATTCCACGGATGATTTCAACCTGTTTCATGACAGCAGAAACTGGCACAAGATCAAGGGCAATCCTTTCAACGGGCCGATAACGCTAGGTTTTCAATTGGAATCGCTGGTGGAAGGCAAGATAGCCGCCTACCGGCGTCAAGCCGATGAGTATGGCTTGATCGAACAACATGGGCTGAACTTCAGTAATTATCAGTTTTCATTCGCCAGCGCCATCAAACCTGGCCAGTTCGTTGAAGTGGAGATCAAGGCTTCTCAGTTCAAAACGCAGCCCTTGCCTATGTTGAGTAATCGGATCATGGTCAAAAGCGATGCTAGTCTGGCCTTGCTGGGGTATAAAAAGGAAAGCGCGGAACCCCTGTATCTGGCCGATGCGGATTTTTCCGGAATGGGCGATTTACGGTCTGAACCCGATCGAACTTTTCTCGCTAGCGGGCATTTTTTAAAACGTAAATTCATGACCACCAGTAACGCAAAAAATTTTCTGTGTGGTTCCTTGCGGGATCAAACCGAGTTTTTCGATGAATTACAGGATAAGGTCGTTTTTCCGGAGATGTTTCCTTGTTCTTTGCTGTCCAGCGCCTTGTTGGAAAAGGCCTTGAAAAAACGTCACGATTTCGAAAAAAATCCGATGGTTTTCACTTCACATAAAATCAGTGTTGATCGAACTGGGTTGTCCCAACTGAAAAGCACCGATGCGCTGCATATTTTGATCAAACCGGCTCGGAATTCGTCTGAACACGATTTTGGTGAGCCGTCCGCTACGGCGTTGGACTATGAATGTTTCGGTTTGGTCGGCAGCAATAATGTATTACTGTTCAGAGCAATCATTTCATTGTCGCCATTGGAATTGCTTGTACAGTCTTTACAATGATACGGGTAAACGGCAACTTGTGTCGGGCTTGACGCATTCGGCTGTTGTTAGGATGAATTGTCTGTTTTCAAGTAATTGGCGATCAAGGCTGGGATAATATTCGATGGCTGCTTATCTAAAAATTGAATAGGGATATGTCGATTAATCATTAAGTATTCAATGGTCCGACTGATATAGTATTTTCTAACATAGCTATTTTTGAAGGACTAGATTCATGAATTTACTGTACACGGCTTCCGGATTTGGGGTCGGTTTCCTGGTCGGCATCACCGGAGTTGGCGGTGGCTCTTTAATGACACCGTTGCTAGTATTTTTGTTCGGCTTCAAACCGGCGGTAGCGGTGGGTACCGATCTGCTCTATGCGGCAATAACCAAATCCGCCGGCGTGTTTGTTCATCACGGCAAACATCAATCGGTGGATTGGAAAATCGTGGGTTGGTTATCGTTGGGAAGTTTACCGTTTGCCGGCATTACCCTTTATGTGCTGAAAAACTTGATGGACGTGGGCAAGGAAATCACCGGCATGATTACTTTCACCCTGGGAATAGCCTTGTTGTTGACGGCATCCGCATTGTTGGTGCGTAGCGTGCTGTTGCATAGAGCGGCGAAACAGGAGCTAGTCGATGACGAGCATAGTACCCCGGAGAACAGTGGCCGTTTTTCACCGCGTTGGGAAAAAATTGCCACGGTATTGACCGGTATGGTGTTAGGTGTATTGGTAACACTATCTTCCGTAGGCGCCGGCGCACTGGGAACGGTAGCCTTGTTGTTTCTTTACCCGCGTATGACCACGGTAAAGGTGGTCGGTACCGATCTTGCCCACGCGATTCCGTTGACGGCCGTGGCGGGATTAGGCCATTTGAGCATGGGAAATTTCGATCTGGAATTATTGGGGAGCTTGTTGTTGGGTTCTGTACCTGGCATATGGATAGGGAGCCATTTGAGCGCCAAAATACCGGAATATTTTTTGCGGCCGGTGCTGGCGACTTTGTTGATGGTTATCGGTTTCAAGTTCGTTCTTCAATAACAGTGGTTTCTTAAGAAACGGCTTCAAGCGCAATAGTTAACTTTGAATTGCGGCTGAAGCCGGATCTAGAATCGGACTGATTGCCAATCTATTGGCCAAGTTGGGTTTAGCGGGAAATACATTCCGAGCCAACCAGCCTCGCTTATCCAATCATACAAATCTCATAACATTTCCTGATAGAGCTTTGCAAGGAAAAGGCTTGCATTCCTTACGGCTTAGCAAGAGAATTGATGTTAGAAAATCTTACGCAAAATTGAAATTTCGATAAGCTACCCAAATCCGCCAGCTACCGAAATTCATAGCTCTGATTAATTTAGGTTGCATCGATGTATCCGATTAAATAGGTATCGCAACCAACGTGTATTACTCAACATGAAGAAAGCTCCACATGTTTCGAGCGGATTTTACTCACTTCATCAGTCTTGCTAGTCCGGGGATGAAGTTATCGATTAGCCTAAGTAGCCGTTGGTTGCTACTAATAATCCTATCGTTATGGTGATCACTCTCGATGATGGTTCTCAAGCCTGTCTGGCCCTGCCGGGATATTTGAGATCGTTACTAAACCATTGGATCGTTGGGTATGCAGGCTTGTATCAATAAACTGTTGGGAGACAATCATGGAAGCGAGTGATTTGCGGATTGAATCGATCAATGCGGAAACCGAGCTGAAACGCCAGATGCAGCTTTATGCCATGCTGAGTCATATCAACCGGATTATTATTCGTACAAAGGATCCGCAAGAGCTTTACCGTGCCGCTTGCCGTATCGCCGTCGAACAAGGCGGTTTTGCGCTGGCGTGGGTTGGATTACTCAATCCAGAAATGGATGACGTTATTCCGGTTGCCTCGGCCGGTGCAATCACGATATCGCAACTGAAGAAGCTGAATAAATGCAACACCGTAGCCTTTAGCGGCGACAAGGAAGCCAGCGAGGATCTGTGTAGGACTACATGGGGCAATATGTCCGAGCAGTTGGGCTTACATGCGGGAAGTTCCTTCCCTATCCGGCTAGAAGGTAAAATCATCGGCGCTTTCAATGTTGCGGCTACCGAGGCCGGGATTTTTCGTGAAGCGGAAGTCAATTTGCTGGTGGAAGTGGTGGATGATATTTCGTTTGCTCTCGATGTGATCAGGCTTGAGGAAAGACGCATCGCCGCCGAAAGTAAAATGCGTTATCTGGTTTACTATGATTCCCAAACCGGCATGCCCAGCCGAGCATTATTCGAGGAGCGGCTAATCGAGGCGTGTAAGAATGGAGCCGCTCAGCAGGTGGTCGTGGTTGTTGTTAATCTGCGTCGCTTTCATGGCATCGTGCAATTGTTGGGGCCCGATGCCGGCCAAGACATCATTCGAGCCATGGGAAGCAGGCTGGAAACGGTAGTGACCGGCGTTACTGTAGCGCGTATCACCGAATCCAAATTCGCGCTCATGCTGCTAGATCCCGAAGGACTCGATCTAGTCGAAGAGATGGCATGGCGGATTCATAAGGGATTGGCTGAGTCCATAGCGGTCAATCATCAGGAATTCTTCCTCGACCCATTCATTGGCATCGCGCGTTATCCCTTGGATGGCGAACCGGCCGAGGTATTGAAGCATGCCATACAGGCGGCATCTACCCAGGACACAACCAGCACCTGCCGTTTCTTTTTTGCCGACATGGATGAAGGGTCGCGTCGGCAGTTAAATCTCGATACCGCCCTGCGCCGGGCATTGGAACGCAATGAGTTCATCCTGCATTTTCAACCGCAGTTGGAACTGTCCACCGGTAAAATTATCGGTGCGGAGGCTTTGTTGCGCTGGCAGAGTCGTGATTACGGTTTAGTATCGCCCCAGGATTTTATTCCATTATTGGAAGAGAATGGACTGATCAGCGAAGTCGGTGAATGGGTGTTACAGGAGGCCTGCCGTTGCACTCGAGATTGGCAGAACGAAGGATTGCCGCCGATCAGGATGGCGGTCAATCTTTCGGCCAGGCAGTTTCTCAGCGGCGATATTCGGGCCATGGTTGGACGTATTCTGGATGAGTCGGGTCTTGAACCGAGATGGTTGGAGTTGGAGCTGACCGAGAGTATCGTGCTGCTGAATGCCGATAATGTAATCCGCACCATGCACGACTTGAATGCGGATGGTGTCAGTTTCGCGTTGGATGATTTCGGTACCGGCTATTCTTCATTGAGTTATTTGCAGCGGCTGCCAGCCGCTCGTATCAAGATCGATCGATCGTTCGTTACCAATATTACCTCCAATCCCAGCGACGCGGCCATCGTCCGTGCCGTTGTCGGGATGGCCCACAGTCTGGGCTTGACCGTCATCGCCGAAGGTGTCGAAACCGAAGGTCAGCTAGGATTTTTGCGCGGGGTGGGCTGCGAGGAAATTCAGGGCTATTTCTTCAGCCGTCCGTTGCTTGCGGATGACTTTGCCTTACTATTGCGCGAGGGGCGCAGCATACCGCCTGGACAGATCGATAAACCCGAACGGGTGTTGCTGTTGGTGGATGATGAGCCGAATATTATTTCCGCACTGACTCGCTCGTTGCGCCGTAAAGGTTTCAGTATCCTCAGTACCACCAGTGCCAGAGAAGGATTTGATTTGATGGCCACTTATCAGCCGGGAGTTGTGCTTTGTGACCAGCGCATGCCGGAAATGACCGGTACCGAATTCCTGCGCCGGGTCAAGCAAATTTATCCAGACACGATGCGCATGGTGCTTTCGGGTTATGCCGAACTGAATTCGGTGATCGATGCGGTGAACCAGGGCGCGGTTTACAAGTTTCTGACCAAGCCCTGGGAAGACGAGGCGCTGTGCCAGCATATCAAGGATGCTTTCGATATTTACGAGTTGCAACGGGAGAATCGTGAACTATCGCGCTTGTTGCAAGCCAATCAAGCGCAGCTGGAAAGTTCACATTGTGGCGCTAATTAACTCGCGCTATGACCGCGGTTTGAAATATTCAAGGGTAGGATAGGAAGCCGTTCCCATATCTATGGGAACGGTCGCGTTTATTCCGCTTAGCGAGAGGCGCGTTTTCTGTCGTTTTCAGTCAATAAAATTTTACGTAATCGAATCGACTTCGGTGTGACTTCGACTAGTTCATCGTCGCTGATAAATTCCAAAGCTTGCTCCAAAGTCATTTTTTGTATTTTGGCGCAGGTCAAACTGTCATCGGTACCTGCTGCGCGAATGTTGGTTAATGGCTTGGGTTTGGTTGGATTAACCACCAAATCATTGCTACGCGAATGGATACCAACTAATTGACCTTCGTAGATTTCATCACCATTCACCACTAATAGCTCACCGCGAGCCTGTAGTGGATATAAAGAATAATCTACCGCTTTGCCCTTGGACATAGAGATCAAAACGCCACGAATTCGATTACCCACGGCACCTTCTTTCACCGGGCCGTAATGGTCGAATACGTGATAGAACAAACCCGATCCGGACGTTGCGGTCAGGAATTCCGTTTGGAAGCCCAGCAAGCCACGCGAAGGCACCACATATTCCAAACGGATACGGCCTTTACCATCCGGCACCATGTCTTTTAGATCACCCTTGCGGTCGCCCAGTTTTTCCATGATCGCGCCTTGGTGTTGCTCTTCCACTTCAATCGTGACATTTTCATAGGGTTCCGATTTAACCCCATCGATTTCCTTGATAATCACTTGTGGACGTGAAACGCCCATCTCGAAACCTTCGCGTCGCATGTTTTCGATCAAGACCGATAAATGCAATTCGCCACGACCCGATACTTTAAATTTATCCGGATCATCGGTGGTTTCAACCCGCAAGGCTACGTTGTGCTGTAACTCTTTTTGTAAGCGGTCATAAATTTGGCGGGTGGTAATGAATTTACCCTCTCTACCGGCAAACGGTGAGTTATTGACCTGGAAGGTCATGCTGACGGTCGGCTCATCGACCGATAGTGGCGGCAAGGCAACTACATTATTAGGGTCGCACAAGGTTTCCGAGATTTTTAGATTCTCAATACCGCAGAAGGCAATAATGTCGCCCGCTTGCGCGGTTTCCACTTCAACCCGTTCCAAACCATGGAAACCGTAGAGTTTCAACATCCGGCCGCTACGGGTTTTACCTTCGTTATCGACGATGGTTAGCGGCATATTGCGGGTGACTTTGCCATGTTGAATACGGCCGATACCGATGACGCCGACATAAGAGTTGTAATCCAGGCTGATGACCTGCATTTGGAACGGTGCATCGACTTCAACCGGAGGTGGGGCTACTTTGTCGACAATGGTTTGAAACAGCGGTGTCATATCGCCGCCCGACACATCGGCTTCCAATCCGGCAAAACCATTCAACGCCGAGGCATAGACAATAGGGAAATCCAATTGCTCATCGGTTGCGCCCAAGTTATCGAACAAATCAAAGGTTTGATCAACCACCCAATCCGGGCGGGCGCCGGGGCGATCCACTTTATTGATTACGACAATGGGTTTTAAACCCAAGGCAAAGGCTTTTTTGGTCACGAAGCGGGTTTGCGGCATTGGGCCATCAACGGCATCCACTAACAATAAAACCGAATCCACCATCGATAACACCCGCTCGACTTCGCCGCCGAAATCGGCGTGGCCTGGGGTGTCGACGATGTTGATGTGATAGCCGTTCCAGTCGATCGCGGTGTTTTTCGCCAAGATGGTAATGCCGCGCTCTTTTTCCAGCGCGTTGGAGTCCATGACCCGTTCGTCGACTTTGGTGTGGGCGTCGAAGGTACCGGATTGCTGTAAAAGTTGGTCGACTAACGTGGTTTTGCCGTGGTCGACGTGGGCGATGATCGCGATGTTTCTAAGTTTTTCTATCACAGGATTTACTTGGGATTTTGGGTAAGGAAAAAGTGGAATGGGCAGCGTTAGCCCAACCAATAATTAAAATTTCGTGGGATTAACTTTGTTGCCAAGGCAAGCCATGAAAACGCCAGCCACCGACTGTACCTCGATGTTTGTTTTCATCCAGCGGGCCTTCAAAACCATCCAGAATATTGATCAGGTGTTGGTAGCCGCAGGCTTCCAGTGCCTTGGCGGCATCCACCGAACGTACTCCGCTGCGGCACAATAATAAGACCGGGGCCGATTTATCGGGGACGTGTTGCTGTACTTGTTCGACAAAGGCGTTATTCAACTGCATGCCGGGGAATTCTTTCCAGGCGATATGGATGGCTTTAGGCGGATGGCCGACAAAGCTGTGTTCGATGCTGGTTCTAACGTCGATCAGTACGGCTGCCGGATTGTCCCGCAGCACAGCCCAGGCTTGTTTGGGGTCGAGATTTTCTATCATTTTGATACCGGGTCGATATTATGTCCGATGAAGCAGGCTTCGTTTCTATTGCCGTGTCGCAAGTCGCCGATTCCGGCATTTTCTTGATAATAGACAAGGGTTAATGGGGAGAACAAGTCCAATAGTTCGTTGCGTTCCAGCAAATAGTCCGGGTTGCTGGGGCCATGTTGATCAAGCTTGTCACGGGTAAATGTTTGATAAAACAACAGGCCTTCGGATTTTAAAGCCGACATTATCGCATTACACAGAGAACGGTCAAGAAAACGACTGATGACAATCACGTCATAATGATCTTGATCAAGGCTATCGGGGGTGATAAAGCCTTGACGAGTCGTGACCGATAGTTGGCGCTGGCCGGCTTGATCTTGCAAGCAGGCCAGCGCCACCGGTGAAATATCCAAGGCATCGACATGCAAGCCGTGTTCCGCCAAAAATAAGGCGTTGCCTCCGGAACCGCAGGCCAAATCCAATGCTGCGCCATGATTGGGTAATAGATGGCGGTTGTTCGATAGCACGTCGGCGACGTTAAATTCCGGTTGATGGCCGCTATAAATCGCATCCCATTTTGCCTGCAACTCAATCAAGGCGGATCCATGCCGATGCGGTGCGGCAACCAGGCTTGGATGAAGTCCAGAAACGAGCGAACCTTGGCCGACAGGTATTTACGATGCGGATAGACCGCATATATGGCCAGCGGGCTGATGGCATATTGTTCCATGATCACCTGTAAACGGCCCAGTTCGATGTCGCGCCCTACAATGTAGCGAGGCAACATGATTAGGCCAAGCCCGTTGACGGCGGCGTTGCGAACCGGGTCGGCCATATTGGCTTGCATGCGGCCGGTGATAGTGACTGTGCGGTCGCCGAGTATACCTTTGAATCGCCATTTATTTCGAGGCGGAATCGCCCAGTTGATTAGACAACTATGATCCGCCAAATCCTCCGGATCTTGCGGCGTACCGTGGGCCTTCAGATAATCCGGCGATGCGCAAACTACCAGCGACGAGCTGGCCAATTTTCGAGCCACCAAACTGGTATCGGTCAGTTGGCCCAGATAAATGGCGATATCGACGCCTTCGTCGATCAAATCGACTTGTCCACCCTTTAGTATCATATCAACTGAAAGATCAGGATAACTCTTTAGATATTCGGTTAGCCCAGGGGCGATATGGGTCGCACCTATCACAGGCGGTGCGCAGATTTTTAGTACTCCGCGCGGTTCGGTTTGCAGCTTGGTGACGGCCGATTCCATTTCCGCTACATCCAACAGGACTTGTTGGCAACGTTCCAGGTACTCCTCGCCGGCCTCGGTCAGACTTAAGCTGCGTGTCGTGCGGTTAAACAGGCGAGTGTTCAACTCGCTCTCGAGTTGCATGATGTGTTTGGTTGCCATGGCTCTGGAAATGTCCAGATCCTTGGCGGCACCGGCAAAGCTGCCGGCCTTGGCGACGCGAACAAACACGTTCATGCTGGTTAATTTGTCCATAAGCGGCTCACGCGAGAATAAGGTTAAGTAAAAAAATGTTTGACATTCTAATTGTTTCTTTATTGTATACAATTTATTTTATAAACACCTAATTGTAAACATTTTTTTATACTGTATAGTATGCAGCAACTGAAGAGCAAAGCAAAGCTGCTTTGTCAAGATAAGCTTTAATTTAATAGGAAATTAAAACTAAATGAACGACTTAAGCAAAGATGTCCTGATTGGCTCCCTGTTTATAGCAGGTATTTGGAGCTTTATCTCGGGTTTGTTTGTGATTTCAACCGTGATTTTTGCCACTACCTCCTTGTTCAGCAATATGGCGGGCAAGGCGCATATCAACGGCTGAAGCTAAAGAATTTGTAACTACCTCCTGGTGTTGTAATAACAAGCGGAATCTCCTCATAGCACTCTGCTTGGTTTTTTACCTCCCTCTGCGCAAGCATTGGGAGGTTTTTTTTGTCTGTCGTTTTAGCTGGCTGCTCAACGTGTTATGATTTTTTGAGTATTCAATCAAGAGTAAGCGTTAATGAATGATGTTTTACAACAGTTGGCCGAAGTTCTGGAACAACGCAAACAACAATCAGCCGATCAATCCTATGTTGCCAGCCTGTATGCCAAGGGCCTGGATCATATTCTGAAAAAAATCGGCGAAGAGGCTACGGAAACCGTAATAGCAGCCAAAGACGGCGACAAGGATAAAATTATTTATGAAACCGCCGATTTGTGGTTTCACTGTATGGTAATGCTGGCCGATCAGGGTCTGGGTCCGGAATTGGTCATCAACGAATTACAACGCCGTTTCGGCCTGTCCGGCCTACGGGAAAAGGCGCAACGCGGTTCGTCCTAATCATTTATATAATAAGGAGTGAAAGATGGGCGTTAGCATGACTCAATTGTTAATCGTACTGGTTATTGTGATTTTGGTGTTCGGGACTAAGCGGCTGAAAAATGTCGGAAGCGACCTGGGCGATGCCATTAAAAGTTTTCGTAGCGCGATGAAAGAAGGTGGCGCGGAAAAAAATCTGGCCGAAAAGGAAGGCGAGACCCTGGAAGGTGAAGTAACTCATAAAGAAAAAGATCAGGCCTAATTCTAACCATGTTTGATGTCGGTTTCTCTGAATTAATCATGGTGGGGTTGATTGCCTTGTTGGTGATCGGCCCGGAACGTTTACCAAAAGCGGCGCGGATTGCAGGTTTTTGGCTGGGCAAAACTCGCACGACCATCGCCAATGTCAAGGCGGAAATCAAACAGGAATTGCATGCCGAGGAAATGCGGCAGCTGTTACAACAGCAACATTCCATCGCCGATGAGTTGCGGCAAATAGCCGGCGACACCCAGGCTACGGTGGATGAGATCAAAACCAGTATTCAAAACGGCAACGAAAACAGCCAAAACGATGACAAACCAGTTTGATCCGCTAGGCGAACAACCCTTCATCAGCCATTTGATTGAACTGCGCGATCGGTTGTTACGGGTGATTTTATGCGTGTTGCTGGTGTTTATCGGCACGGCGGTTTATGCCAACGAGATTTATCAATATCTGGCCGAACCCTTGCTGCAACATATGCCGAAAAACAGCACCATGATCGCGATAGACGTGGCTTCGCCGTTTTTCACGCCTATCAAATTGGCGTTCGTGGTGGCTGCGTTCATCTCGGTGCCTTATATTTTGTATCAGTTCTGGGGCTTCGTGGCCCCGGGCCTGTACCGCCATGAAAAACTGATGGTGCTGCCGTTGTTAATCGCCAGCACGGTATTGTTTTACGCGGGTGCCGCGTTTGCCTATTACGTGGTGTTTCCGCTGGTGTTCGGTTATTTGACTTCTGCCGCGCCGACCGGTGTGGCGGTAATGACCGATATAGCGACGTATCTGGATTTTATTCTGGCGATGTTTTTTGCGTTCGGAATATCGTTCGAAATACCGATTTTCACCATAGTGCTGGTCTGGGCGGGAATTACCACCCCGGAGAGTCTGGCGGATAAACGTCCCTATGTGATTGTCGGTGTGTTTGTGGTTGCGATGTTCCTGACGCCGCCGGATGCTTTGTCGCAAACCTTGCTGGCGGTGCCGATGTGTCTGTTATTCGAGTCCGGCTTGTTATTTTCCAGGCTTTTTGTCGGCAAAAGACGGGATGGTTAAGCCATGGAAAATGTGGCCGAGCGGTTTCAACATATACGCAGCCAGATCAGGCATGCGATCGGCATTGCCGGCAGGCCGCGCGATAGCGTGCAATTACTGGCCGTCAGCAAAACCAAGCCGGCAACCGATATTGCCGCGCTGTATCGGCTCGGGCAGCGGCATTTCGCCGAAAATTATCTGCAGGAAGCCTTGGCCAAGCAACAGCACTTGGCCGCATTCAATATTACCTGGCATTTCATCGGACCGATTCAATCCAATAAAACCAAGCCGATAGCCGGCCATTTCGACTGGGTGCATAGCGTCGATCGTTTGAAAATCGCCCAACGCCTTGGTGAACAGCGCCCGGCCCATTTGCCGCCGCTGAATATTTGCCTGCAGGTCAATATCAGCGGTGAAGCCAGTAAATCAGGCGTTAGTCTCGACGAATTGCCGGAGCTGGTCCAAGCCGTGCGCGCATTACCGGGTTTACGTTTACGCGGCGTGATGGCAATTCCGGAACCGGAAACCAGCTATCCCAAGCAGCGCCAACCGTATCGCCAGTTATATCAGGCCGTGGGGCAACTCAACGACCCAACGTTGGACAGTTTTTCCTTCGGAATGAGTGGCGACTTGAAGGCGGCTATCATGGAAGGCGCGACCATGGTCAGGATAGGCACGGCGCTGTTCGGCGAACGGCTATAAACCTCGTTCCATCCGTTACCGGGCCCTTGGTAGCTATTAGGGGCTTTTTAATGGATAATAATGACTATTTTTTATCCACATCTTCTTTGCTCCGATAATGAAACATAAGCTCGAATACCTGTTGCAACACGCTGTCGAAGCCCTGAAAACGCAAGGTGTTCTTGAACGCGAGCTGGCGGTGCAAGTAGTTTTGGAGCGCGCTCGCGATACCCAGCATGGGGATTTCGCCACCAATCTGGCCATGTTGCTAGCCAAACCGGCCAAGACCAATCCAAGGCAACTGGCGGAAAAAATCGTCGCCGAAATTCCCGCACACAGCTTGGTCAGCAAGGTCGAGATCGCCGGCCCCGGCTTCATCAATTTTTTTATCAATCCCGATAGCCAGTTTCAGATCGTCAAACAGATTCACGATGCCGGCCCCAAATTTGGTTTGAGCAATATCGGCAATGGCAAACGGATACAGGTCGAATTTGTTTCGGCCAACCCCACCGGACCGTTACACGTCGGTCATGGCCGCGGCGCGGCCTATGGTTCCGCGGTGGCGGACCTGTTGGAGGCGGCCGGTTTCAAGGTCGAGCGCGAATATTACGTCAACGATGCTGGCCGGCAGATGGATATTCTGGCTACCAGCGTCTGGCTACGCTATCTGGAAGAGTGCGGCGAAGTGCTGCCATTCCCTTGCAACGGTTATCGCGGCGAATATGTGCGCGAAATCGCCGTCAATCTGCACCAAAAAGCTGGTAATGATTACCGCAGGCCGGCTGATCTGGTGTTGGAGGACATTCCCGCCGACGAAAACCAGGGTGGCGACAAGGAAAAACATATCGACGCCTTGATCGAGCGGGCGAAAACCCTGCTGGGGCCGGCGCAATATAGCGATATTTTTCAGGCAGGCCTGGATGACATACTGGCCGACATCAAGGACGATCTGGCCGAATTCGGCGTCAGCTACCAACAATGGTTTTCCGAACGCCTGTTGATGGACGACGGTTCCATTCAGCAAGCCTTGCAACGGCTGGATGACGCCGGCTATCTATATAAACAGGAAGGCGCTACCTGGTTTGCCTCCAGCCGTTTGGGTGACGAAAAAGATCGGGTCGTGATTCGCGACAACGGCCAAAGTACCTACTTTGCTTCCGACATTGCCTATCACATGAACAAGTTGGATCGCGGTTTCGATCGGATCGTCAATATCTGGGGTGCCGATCATCATGGTTATATCCCGCGAGTAAAAGCGGCGATGCAAGCCTTGGGTGCCGACGAATCCAAGTTGAAAGTGCTGTTGGTTCAATTCGCGGTGTTATATCGCGGCGACGAAAAAGTGCAGATGTCTACCCGTTCCGGCGAGTTTGTCACTCTGCGCCAATTGCGCAACGAAGTCGGTAAGGATGCCTGCCGTTTCTTCTACGTGATGCGTAAATCCGAGCAGCACATGGATTTCGACCTGAAGCTGGCGACGTCCAAAAGCAACGAGAACCCGGTTTATTATGTGCAATACGCTTATGCCAGGGTTTGTAGTGTGTTACGGCAGTTGGACGAAAAAGGCCGCGAGCGCAATCTACTCCTGGGCATGGAGCATTTGAATCTGTTGACCGAGGAACAGGAAACGGCGTTGTTGACCACGCTGTCGAAATATCCGGAAGTGTTGGAACGCGCGGCGCAGCAGTACGAGCCGCACCAGTTGATTCAGTACCTGCGTGAATTAGCCAATCAATTCCACAGTTATTACAACGCCCATCAATTTTTGGTGGAAGATGACAAGGTCTGCAATGCCCGTCTCAACCTGATTTGCGCGGTGAAACAGGTATTGGCCAATGCCCTGACCTTGCTGAAAATCAATACTCCCGAATCGATGTAATGGCCAGAGACTACAAACACCGCGTCCAGAACCCCAGTTACGGCGGCAATCGTAGAAGAGGCAAGAAAGCGCCGACTCTATGGTGGCGCTGGTTGCTGGTTGCCGTGCTGGTTGTGGCGTTTGTAGTGTTCTTGAACATGGTGCGGAATATGGTTTCCGAACTGATTGCCGGCAAGCCGGAATCGGAAACGGCCCAGCCAGCGCAAAAAATTACCCAGGAAGTTCAGGTACAGGCCAAACCTGAGGTCGCCACCGCCGAGCCGGAAAAGAAAGCTGAGCCCGAGCCGGAGCCGGTGCAACCGGAAGAACCTCGCTATGATTTCTACACGATCCTGCCGCAAGCGGAAACCGTGGTACCGGATTATGAAATCAAGAGTCGGGTGCGTGAAGAGTTGGTGGGCAAAACCAAGGCCACTAAGTATGTGATGCAGGCCGGTTCTTTCCGCGAAGCTGATGAAGCCGAGCGCCATAAGGCCAAACTGGCCTTGCTCGGCATAGAATCTTGGGTGGAAAAAGCCAAAGTCGGCAATGTGATATGGCACCGGATCAAAATCGGCCCTTACGACAATCCCTCCAGCGTTTCGACTATCAAGGAATTGCTGCAAAAGAATGGTATCGGTGTGATTGTGACCGAACAGGGTAAATAGGGCGGATCCATTCCGATTTGGTTGCGCCGAGTAATATAGAAAGATAGGCTCAACCGGATTATTGTTATCAGGTAATTTGCCGTACATCCTTGCCGGGTTTGATCCATTTGGACAGTACCTGGTACAGGGTATCCGGCAGAATGGGTTTACTGATGTAATCCACCATGCCGGCATCCAGACACTTGGCCCTGTCATCGTTCATGGCGTTGGCGGTCATCGCAATCACGGGTAAGTCTCGGCAGGTTTCTATTTGTTTTAGCTGGCGAGTCGCCATGCAGCCGTCCATTATCGGCATCTGCACATCCATTAATACACAGTCGTAATCGGTTTGCCGCAATTTAGCGAGGGCAATCGCACCGTTTTCGGCTATATCAACCTCCAGATGAAGTTTTTCCAATAATTCCACCGCCACCATCCGATTAATATCGTTGTCTTCGACCAATAGCACGCGCGCACCGCGAAGCGTTGCATAGCGGGGGTTGTCAACCGGGTTAGAATGCTTTTGTTCCATGCGGCGGATACTGGCCGGGTCACAGACTCCTAATGTCACCGTAAACGTGAAGCTAGTGCCGACATTTTCCTGGCTTGTGAAACTAATCGTGCCGCCCATTTGCTCGATGAGCTGTTTCGAAATCACCAGACCCAAACCGGTACCGCCATAGTTACGGGTCACGCTACTGTCGCCTTGTCCGAACGCTTGAAACAACTGCTTTTGTTGTTCCGCGCCGATGCCGATTCCGGTATCGCTGACACAAAATTGCAAACAGACTTTATCGGCATTACGGCAGAGTTCGGTTAGGCTGATGCCGACCTCGCCACGCGGGGTAAATTTGATCGCGTTGCCGATCAGATTGATCAGCACTTGTCGTAAACGATTTGGGTCGCCAACCACGGCGTGATAATGCTCTGTCGCGGGATGGATTAATTTAAGGCCTTTACGAGCGGATAACTGGGTCATGGTGGAATAAACCTGATCCAGCATTTCCTCCAGCAAAAACGGAATCTGTTCCAGCTGCATTTTGCCGGCTTCCATTTTGGAAAAATCCAGAATATCGTTAATGATGGTCATCAACGAACGGGAGGCGGTTTCCACTCGTTGCAAATAGATGCGCTGCTTGGCGGTTAGGGGACTGTTAAGACACAGTTCCACCAAGCCGACAATCGCGTTCATCGGTGTGCGGATCTCATGACTCATATTCGCTAGGAATTGGCCCTTGGCCCGATTAGCGGTCTCGGCATCCTGTTTGGCCAATTCCAATTCACGGGTGCGGGTAAATACCTTATTTTCCAGATAAGCTTCGTTGAGCTGAATTTGGGTCAGCATGCTGTTGAATGCGTCCGATAAATCACTGATTTCATCGTTGCCTTCATAGTTGGAGCGTTTGTTGTAATCATGATCCCGCTCGATTTGGCGGGCAGTATCGGCCAATTTCAAAATAGGCCGCAGCAACGAGCGTTGCAGGCGCAGTACGAACAATGCCGCCAAGCCTAATGCCAGCGTCACTATCCCGGCATTGATAGCGGTGTTGCGCAGCAGAGCATGATAAGGTCGGCCCAAATCCGCCGTTAGCGTGATATGGCCGACAATCGTTTGATTGTCATAATAAATAGGTCGGCGGATTTGGCGAGTTTTAGGCAGAAAGTCGGGCCACCAGTCTTGCCAAGGAGGACCGGATTTAGAATAAGCAATAAACACTTCGCCGGAACTGGTTTGTATTACGGCGGCAATGATATCCGGATCGTGTTCCAACGCGGCAAGCACTTCCCGCGCGGTTTTTTTATCTTCGAAGATCAACGCGACGCTGCTGTTATGTCCGATCATGTCGGCGGTCAGCGCAAGCCTGTTGGCGAGATTTCCCTGCAGGGTTTCGTACTCGCGAATCAAAAGGGTTAGGGTCGCCACCAGCAGCGTCATGGCGGCCATCAGACGCAAAACTCTCGCCAGCTTTTGGGTGATGGATATCCGGGGGATTGGGCTCGTATTCATTCCAGTATTTCCGCCATGCGCAGTAGTTTTGAACTCAGTTTTAATCCGGCATCCTTGACCGAGGATAAATTCACGACCAACTTTAGCTTGTTGTCGCGCAAGGAAAATTGAATCATTCCGCCATTTACGGCAAAATTTTCGGCATCGCTGACTAAAAGGATGTGGCGAATTTTGGCCTGCTCCCGTATTGGTTTGGTAAGCGCCGTCAGCTCGCTAAGAAACAGGATTCGACAATCATTGTTGGGCCGGTATTCGCCAACAATGACATGCACCGCATTGTTATTGACTTTCATGCCTTCCAGGATTGGCAAATAGGTGCGCAAGGCACTGGAGCCCTCCAAACAAATCGTCACCGGTTTCAATTCGGGCCATTCCGTCAATTCGGCAAAATGCAGCAGGTAAGCGGTTTTCAGCTGATACTCGCGGTTGTTGACGCTAATGTCTTCGTTCGCTTGACTGTTGCTGTATAAGCAAACGCCAATGCTCAGTAGCAACCAGGTAAGAAGGATTTTCGCCACGGTCTTTATCTCAAAACCGCCAAGAAAGTTGCGCCAGATAGCCGCGTTGGATTTGGCTGGCGACCGGAATATACAGAATATCGCTAAACTCGGGGTGCTGATTATCGAGTAGATTTTGGCCGCTCAGCGATAATTCGAGGTCTTTATGCGGATGCCATCCCAAGCGCAAGTCCAGCGTGAAATAGGCCGGAATACTGCGCCGGTCGATAGTCAATTCATCCACAAAGCGCCCCCAGGCATCCAGCTCGATTTCATCGGTCAGATTGAATAGCGAACGTAGGGATACGCTCTGGCTGGGATTGAAATTTTGTTCGGTCAGCGGGTCACGAAACCAAGGTTGGCTTGGGTCGTAAATCACATCGAATTGGGTGGCGCTATATGAGGTTTGTAAGCGCCAGTCGTGACTGACCCGATAATCCAACGACATTTCCAGACCGTAACTCTTAACTTGCCGATAATTGCCGACCGTGGCCTGCCGGGTGCCGGCTATGGGGTCATCCAATGTGATGCCGGTAAATTTAGTGCCTTGCATGCGGTCGTAGATGTTATAAAACAAGGCCGTGTCGACATCCAGGTTATTGGCTATCCGCCAACGCCAGCCCAGTTCATAAGCCAACAGATTTTCGGTCTTCATGTCGGGATTGGCTTTGGCCTCGAAAAAGGTATTGGTGCCGGGAATGGGTTTGAACAGACGAATGCCGTGTTGTGCCCGGTTGGGTAGTACGACCGCCCTGGAAACCGCGGCCCATAGGCTGTGCTGTTTATTGGGCGTCCACAAAAGGCGCGCATTCGGCTCGGTTTCCCAGCCGGTGAAGGTGAAGTGCTCGACGCGGTTGCCAAGGGTCAATTTCAAATCGTCCAACAAATCGATTTGATCTTGTAAAAACACGCCGACATTGTGTTGGGTGAATTGATCGGGTTCGAAACCCAGGGTCAGGCTATTGTCAAACTGGTCGTCGATGTATTGGTAATTGAGCCCCCACATCAGATGATGGTCATCAAATTCCGGAAGGCTGTGTTCGAAATCCAGTACATATTGGGAACGGCTCATCTCATTTACCGCCAACAACCAGTTGGTTTGAGTGAAAGCCGTATTCAGATTCCAATTATGGCCGCTGTCGGTTTGATGTTTCCAACTGCCTTGCAGGCTGCCCATCACGCCATCCCGGCCAAAGTCGTCGTTTCGCCAACTGGGCGGATTCAATGAGGTTACCCCGATAAAATAGCCGTGTTGACGGTAACGGGTTACGTTGGCCTCCAGCATCAATTGGTCGTGCTCGCTCAATTGACTGTCGAGCCGAAAATTACCGGTTTGGGTATCGCCCGTGTCGTGAGTATCTTGATCGCCGGCCAGGTCGATGCTGGCATCGCGGTGGATAGTGCTCAGGGTACCGCGCAAATAGGTCGAGTCGGAAAGTTTTGTACCGTAGCGGACGCCGCCAAAACCGCGTTCCTCGGTGCCGCCGCCGCCATACAACAGACCCCCCTGGGTGTCGCGCGCGGAACGGGTGACGATGTTGATGGTGCCGTTGACCGCATTGGCTCCCCATAAACTACCGCTGGGGCCACGCAGAACCTCGATGCGCTCGATGTCTTGCAGAGCCGGATTTTGTTGGCCCCAATACACCCCGCTTACCAATGGGTCGTAAATGCTGCGGCCGTCTATCATTACCTGTAGTTTATTGGCATACAGATCGTTGAAGCCGCGCGCGCTGACCGCCCAGTTCCAGGCATTGATTTTGGCCACATTCATGCCAGGCACCATCCGCAGCACTTCTGGCAGGCTGGTTACGCCGGAACGGCGAATGTCTTCCGCGGTTATCACAAATGCCGCGGCCGGGCTGTTTTTTACCGATTGTTCCTGCCGGGCCAGACTGGAAACATCAAGTTCGGTCAGCTCTTCCCAGCTTAACGGCAATAGTTCGCTGGTTGATTGCAGTGCGTCAGCGGTATTTTCGGCGGCGAACACATCCCGATACATCAAGTTCAGCAAAAAAAATAACAAGCTGGCTTTGCGGCAATCAACAGAAAAAAACATGGGTCATAACCGGGTTTATAGGGAAGCTTGATCGTATTTATTCATCGCCACGGCAAGGTATTCATTGAATCATCGGCCTGTAAATGGCGGACCGATGATCGGATCAAGCCCGACTGAAACGTTTTGCGTTCTGTTTGTAATGAGTGGTGTTTAGATGGGCTTAATCGTATCACTACAGTGATACGGATAACCAACAAGTTCTGATAAATTAGACGCCGTTAATCCTTATGCAAGCTAAAAACTACAAATTAAGCTGGTGGGCTAGTGCCTCCGGGCGTTCCGCATTCCAGTTATTTATCAAGACGAATTGCCGAGAGTTAACCAGTTACGCACGCCATGCCCCGCGCAAACACCGGTGGCGAAGCAGGCTGTGAGTAAATAACCGCCGGTAGGTGCCTCCCAGTCCAACATCTCGCCGGCGACAAACACGCCGGGCATTGTGGTGAGCATGAGGTTTTGATCAAGGCTGCTAAAGCACACGCCGCCGGCGGTGCTGATCGCTTCGGCGATGGGGCGGGTTGCGCGGACGGTGATCGGCAAGGCCTTGATCGCCGCCGCCAATGTGGCCGTGTCGGCCAATTGGTTCTTGCCGAGAACCTCGTGCAGCAATGCCACTTTGATGCTGTTAAGTCCGACGCGGCTTTGCAAATGGTTAGACCAAGATCGGGAACCGCGAGGGTGGTTGACTTCGGCCAGCACCCGTTCAGCAGCGCGTCCAGGGGCCAAATCAATCGTAAATGTGGCGCTGCCGTGGGTATTCAGGTGCTCGCGCAGTCGCCGCGAAAACGCGTAAATCAGACTGCCTTCCACGCCATGCGCACTGATCACCATTTCGCCCTGGCGCTGTTCGCTGCGGCCCAATGCGTCGGTAAAGGTCAGGGCTACCGATTTGAGCGGTGCGCCGGCAAATTTGTCCCGTAGATGCGCGCTCCATGCCACCTCGAAACCGCAATTGGCGCTTTGCAATGGCGCGATTTCTACGCCTTTAGTCTGTAACCACGGCACCCAGGCCCCGTCCGACCCTAGTTGCGGCCAACTGGCACCGCCCAGTGCCAATACCGTCGCTTGCGGCTTGATCGAAATTTCGCCGTCCGGATTGGCCAATCTCAATCCGCCATCGGCATCCCAGCCTAGCCAGCGGTGACGCACATGCAGGCGCACACCGCCGCTGCGCAGACGATGCAGCCAAGCCCGTAATAGCGGCGCGGCTTTCATCCGGGTGGGAAATACTCGGCCAGAGCTGCCGACAAAGGTCTCGATACCCAGTGCGTGTACCCACGAGCGCAGTTCGCTCGGGGGGAATCTGTCCAGCATCGCTTGCATCAGTGGCTGCCTATCGCCATAGCGAGCGCGGAAGGCCTGGTAGGCTTCGCTATGAGTGATATTCAAACCACCGACGCCGGCCTGTAAAAACTTGCGGCCAAGCGATGGCATGGCGTCGTAAACATCTACTTGCAAGCCTTCAAGGCTAAGGACTTCGGCGGCCATCAACCCGGCCGGCCCTCCACCGATAATGGCAACTTGCGGAGAAGGATAATCGGGCATAGCGGCGGGTAGGCGAGGTTTGGAAGGCGCGCATTTTATCCTAAATACACTGTACTGATTGTGTGATCGCGATTTTCAGCATGGTGGTATGGTGATTGCTTGATACACCGTGTAAATTCGTAGTGAATCTTTTTTACTCTCATCAGGTGAGCCATGGCGATCAGCGTCTTCGATATTTTTAAAATCGGTATCGGCCCTTCCAGCTCGCATACGGTCGGACCGATGCGGGCGGCGATGGCATTTGCCGGCAAGCTGGAACAGCAGGGCGTGATCGGCCAAGTCCGGCGGTTGCGGGTCGAGTTGTTCGGCTCGCTGGGAGCGACCGGCAAGGGCCATGGCACCGACAGGGCGGTATTGCTGGGATTGGAAGGCGAAGCGCCGGACTTGATCGAGCCCGAGATTATTCCGCAACGGCTGGCGGCGATTCGGGACACGGGTTCCGTGCGGTTGTTGCAACGCTACCCGGTGGCATTCAATGAAAAAACCGATTTACTGTTTCAGCGCAAGTTGTTGCCCTATCATTCCAACGGCATGCGTTTCACCGTTTTCGATGCAAGTGGCGCCGAATTGGTGCAAGCCGATTATTATTCGGTGGGTGGCGGTTTTGTGGTCACCGGCGCGGCGGCCGCGGCCGATCGTTTGAGCAATGACGATACCTGTCTGCCTTATCCGTTCACAACCGGCGAGACCTTGCTGAAATTGTGCAAGGCGCATGGCAAGCCGATCAGCGCCTTGATGATGAGTAACGAAAAGGCTTGGCTGCCCGAAGAGAGGATACGCCACGGTTTGCTGAATATCTGGCAAGTCATGCAGGCTTGCGTTGAACGCGGCCTGCGCGAAGAAGGTGTGATGCCGGGCGGCATGAAAGTCAGGCGCCGGGCCGCGAATCTGTATCGGCAATTAAGTGGGGAAATCCCCAGACAGACTCCGAATTTGCCGGTTGGGACGATGGAATGGGTGAATTTATTCGCACTGGCGGTCAGCGAGGAAAACGCTTCGGGCGGACGAGTGGTGACTGCGCCGACCAACGGCGCGGCCGGCATCATTCCGGCGGTATTGCATTATTACTGGCGCTTTTGCCCGGACGCCAACGAAGACGGCGTGGTCCGTTTTTTGTTGACGGCGGCGGCGATTGCGATTCTATATAAAGAGAATGCCTCGCTGTCCGGGGCCGAGGTCGGTTGCCAGGGCGAAGTCGGCGTGGCTTGTTCGATGGCGGCTGGCGCGTTGGCCGAGGTGCTGGGCGGCACGCCGGAGCAAGTCGAAAATGCCGCCGAAATCGGCATGGAACATAATCTGGGCCTAACCTGCGATCCGGTCGGCGGTTTGGTGCAAGTGCCTTGCATCGAACGCAACGCGATGGGCGCGGTCAAGGCCATCAACGCGGCGCGGATTGCCTTGCGCGGTGACGGTACCCACTTCGTATCGCTGGATAAGGTGATCAAGACCATGCGCGAAACCGGTGCCGACATGAAGACCAAATACAAGGAAACCTCGCGCGGCGGCCTGGCGGTCAATTTGATCGAGTGTTGACCGCCAACGAACCAACGCCTAATTTTTACCGGGAATCCTTGAGAGATTGGATTAAACGGCTATCGTTTTTAACGCCAGCGCCGTTTTCGCCAAGCGCTGCCCCAAAACCCAACATAATCTCTTCTCGTGATCGGTCAACTCGCTATCGGTTTCCGAACGATGGCTGGGTCCATAGGGTGTGCCACCGCTGATCGTTTCGCGCAAGGCGATTTCATTGCACGGCAAACTCATCATCAGCATGCCGTGATGCATCAACGGCAGCATCATCGACAACAAGGTGGTTTCCTGCCCGCCATGCATGCTGCCGGTGGAGGTAAACACGCCGGCCGGTTTGCCGGACAATGCGCCGGAAAACCACATCGCGCTGGTGCCGTCGATGAAATGCTTGAGTGATGCCGCCATGTTGCCGAAATGGGTCGGGCTGCCTAGAGCCAGACCGTCGCAATTTTCCAGTTCTTGCAAGGAGGCATAAGGCTCGCCGCTTGCCGGAATGGCGTCGGCCACTTTCTCGCAGAGCGCCGATACCTCCGGCACGGTGCGCACGATCGCTTCCGCGCCGGCAACCGATTCCACGCCACGGGCGATCTGCCGGGCCATCTTGGCGGTGCTGCCGTTGCGGCTGTAGTAAATAATCAGGATTTTAGCCATTACAGTATCGCCAGTACCGATTCAGGCGGGCGGCCGACGGCGGCCTTGTCGTTGGCCAACACGATCGGACGTTCGATCAGTTTTGGAATTCGGATCATGGCTTCGATCAGCTCGGCCTCGCTGAGGGATTTGTCGTCCAGGCCGTTTTCCTTGTATTCGGCTTCCTTGGTGCGCATCAGCTCGCGCGGTTGAAGGCCCAGTTTACCCAAGATGTCGCGCAATTCGGCGCTAGTGGGCGGGTGTTTCAGGTATTCGATGACTTCCGGTTTCAGGCCTTGATCCTCGAGTAGCTTCAAGGTTTCGCGGGATTTGCCGCAACGCGGGTTGTGATAGATTTTGACGCTCATGGTTTACACCCCTTAGACTCTCGACAAGCCGTTATAATAGCATTCCGTTTTTTTCACCGCGTACAAAGCCATGCAATTACCCAATTATTCCTCGGCCCGCGTGCTGGTGGTCGGCGATCTGATGCTGGACCGCTACTGGCACGGCCCTACTTCACGTATCTCACCGGAAGCGCCGGTGCCGGTGGTGCATGTTAAGCACGACGAGCAACGCGCCGGCGGCGCCGGCAACGTGGCCTTGAATATTGCCGCGCTGGGGGCAAAAGCCTCCCTATTGGGTTTTACCGGCGAGGACGAAGCCGCGGTGGCGTTGGAAACCTTGTTGAAAAAAGCCGGCGTATTGTGTCTGTTTCAGGGTGTGCCGCATCATCCGACCATTACCAAGTTGCGGGTGATGAGCCGGCATCAGCAATTGATCCGGCTGGATTTCGAGGATGGTTTTCAGGACGTAGATAGCGATACGCTATTACATCAATATCATGCGGAAATGATGCAGTCGCAAGTGGTGGTGCTGTCCGATTACGGCAAAGGCACGTTGAGTCAGGTGCCGCAATTCATCCGATTAGCCAAGCAATTGAAAAAGCCAGTGCTGGTCGATCCCAAGGGTAGCGATTTCTCCATTTACCAACAGGCGACCTTGATCACGCCCAATTTGAGCGAATTCGAAGCGGTGGTTGGCCGTTGCGCCGACCAGCAACAAATCGTCGAACGCGGCTTGAATTTGATGGCTGAATTGGAACTGGAGGCCTTGTTGGTGACGCGCGGCGAACACGGTATGTCTTTATTAAGTAAGGAAGCCGAGCCGTTGCATCTGCCGACCCACGCCCGCGAAGTGTTCGATGTCACCGGCGCCGGCGATACGGTGATTTCGGTATTGGCCGCTAGCCTAGCCGCAAAAAAATCCCTGGCCGAAGCCACCCAACTGGCCAACGTCGGTGCCGGCATCGTGGTCGGCAAGATGGGCACCGCCACCGTCAATACCGAAGAACTGGCGGAAGCTTTACACGGCCCGCGCGCGCATCACAAAGGCGTCTGCTCGTTGGCGGAAATCTTGCTGGAACGCGAAGCGGCCAAGAAAACCGGCGAAAAAATCGTCGCCACCAACGGCTGTTTCGACATCCTGCATCCGGGCCATGTACGTTATCTGCAACAGGCCAAGACCTTGGGCGACCGCTTGGTGGTGTTGGTCAACAGCGATGCTTCGGTGCAACGCTTGAAAGGCCCGGAACGTCCGGTCAATCCATTGGATCACCGCATGGAAATGTTGGCGGCCTTGGAATGCGTGGACTGGGTGGTGGAATTCGAGGAAGACACACCGAAACAGGTGATAGACCAATTGCTGCCGGACATTCTGGTCAAGGGCGGCGACTACACCGACATCACCAGCATCGCCGGCCACGATAGCGTATTGGCCAACGGCGGCGAAGTGAAGATTTTGTCGTTTATCGAGGGGCATTCGACTACGGCGATTATTCAGACGATTAAAGATAAAACCCACAATTAGTCGGTTGCGGATACTAAATGTCGAAATCCTTTGAAATTGGAGGTCCATGGCGAACGCCACTCTAAAAGGTTAAAATGGCTAAAGAATTTTAATTACAAAGCAAATTAATGGCAAAAACCGCGCACTCCATAACCGACCAGCAAACCTCTCATGTGGAGTTGAGCAAAGAATTGCTACTGAGTAATTATCTTGCCGACAACCGGCCTTGGGTTGTCGCCTATTCCGGCGGCAAAGATTCAACGTTGGTTCTGCAGCTTGTGTATGAACTGATCTATTCTTTGGAAAAAGAACAGCGGAAACCGGTGTTTGTTATCGCTTCCGATACCCGAGTGGAAGCGCCCAATGTGGAAAGCTATCTGGATCAGCGCATTAAGGAAATCAGTCTACACGCGGCAGCAAACGATCTGCCGATACATGCCGAGTTGGCACAACCCACTGTCGAACAGAGCTTTTGGTTTAACTTGATCGGTAAAGGTTATCCGCCGCCGACGCGTTGGTTTCGTTGGTGTACGTCCAAGATGAAAATCAAACCCATGCAGACAGCAATTGAAAATGTGATTGCTGAATTCGGCAGCGTGATTTTATTGCTGGGTACTCGCACCTCGGAAAGTAGTCAGCGTTCTTATACCATGGGTAAGAGGGAGTTGAGCAGCCGTAAATTGAACCCGCATCATGAAATTGCTAATGCCTTGGTGTTAGCCCCAATAGCGGATTGGACCAGCGACGATGTCTGGGAATATCTGTTTACCAACAATCCTCCGCCGTGGGGCGGTAGTCACGACTTTATGCTGGACTTGTACCGGCAGGCGAACGGCGGTGAATGTCCGGTGGTGATGGATTTAAACACACCTTCTTGCGGCGGCAGCCGTTTCGGCTGCTGGACTTGCACTGTCGTTAAAACCGATAAATCGATGGAAAGTTTTATCGAAAACGGCGAGGAATGGATGAAACCGCTCAACGATTACCGGAATTGGTTGAAAGAGATTCGAGAAGACGAATCCCGGCGTAGTCCGGTTAGAAGAAACGGTACCGAAGGTCACGGGCCTTTTATTGCCTCGACGCGTAAAGAAATGTTGCAACGTTTGTTAGAGGCGGAAAAAGAGGTCAGTCAACCCTTGATTTCAGATGAAGAAATCGTGGAGATTCAGAAACAATGGACTACCGACTTCGATATTATGGACAGCGCTTTTATAATCGCAGAACAATTTGGCAGGGAACCATGGAAGATATTGCACAAAACTCACTAAATCAATCAACTGAATTACTTAAATCTCTGGCCAAGGAGCATCAAGTTCCATTGGGAATTGCTGAGGACATGGCTGTTTTAATGCAGAAATACCCTGATTTGAGCCTATGGGGCAGCAAAACTGAATTAACCGGCGAACTGAAAAAAGTCCTGGAATCCGCCTTTAGGAATAAACTCGTAGAAATGGAATGATCTTTAAAAGCCTCACACTCAACAATATTTTTTCCTATTACGGTCCTCGAACCTTCGATTTAGCCCCTGATCCCGATCATGATGGCAATATTGTAGTTATTATGGGGCGTAACGGTTTTGGTAAGACCAGTTTTCTAAATGGCGTTAAGTTATTGTTCGGGGGTGTGACCAAGGAGTTGTGTCAGAGTGTTCAACGTGACAAACCGCCACGCGAAAAAGGCTTTGTGTTGGGTGACAAAGACTGGTGGGGTATCTTGAATCATCGAGCCAAAAGCGAAGGCCATTTTAATTGCTCAGTTTCAGCCATTCTGCTGGACGAAAACCATCGCGAAATCGCTCTAGAGCGCAACTGGAATTTAAATAACGACAATTACCAAAATCAGCTAACCGTTAAAGCCCCTTTTCACGCGCCATTAACCGATAATGCTGCTGAGCAATATCTGTCAGGCTTGTTGCCACTCGATTACATTCCGTTCTTTTTTTTTGACGCCGAGGAAATCGGTTACTTAGCCGAGGCCAATCGCAATCAGCAGATAGAAAAAATGGAGCTGTTACTCAATATTCGTTCAGCCGACAATCTCAATATATGCTTGAAAGAGCTGAAGCGAAATGTCGAAAGCGAGTTCATTGCAAAAGACATCAAGCAGCGTTTAAATGAGGCCGAAAGCCAAAATCGGGCGTTATTGATTCAGCGTGAAGAGTTACAGAGCCAAAAACAATCCGTTCATTCCAATATTGATACTCTTGAAGACGAATTACGCGATACCCGGCAAAAAATCCAGATACTTAGTGGCCAGAGTACCATCGAAAACAACGCCAAACTCGAAGTTTCAAAGCAAGCCGAACTCAATAATCTGGAACAAGCGCTAACCGGCTTGTCCGAAGCGTTCGAGCGCGATGCATTTCTGCGTTTGAATGCAAACCTCGCGCAAAAAGCCTTGCCGGCCGTGGAAAATTGCGCTAACGAACAACGCGGTGCCACATCGGAGATGTTGCTGTCGTTACGCGAGCCCTTGAAGGAAATTTTTACCACACCGCCCTACCCGGAATATCGGCTTAGCGAATCGCAAGTCATCTTTTACCAAAAGCGCATAACCAAACTCCTCGATTCTCGAGATATTGACGAGAACGAGAATATGCCGTTCCGTCTGGACACCGAACGCGCCAAAAAGTTGTTAACCATGTTGACGGCTTATACACCCCGATACACTCCTGAAGCCAGTTTACGAGATGATTTAACGCAGGCATTGCGCGCCGATACCATCATTAGTGAGATTGACAAAACCTTGCTGGAAGTGCGACAGCTTTCCGACGATAACAAACAACAATTAAAACAGTTGCACGACCAGCAAGCTCGTCAGCAGGAAGACATTTTTAAGCTTAAAGACGAAGAAAGAGATGTTCTGCACAAGTTATCGATCATCGAGCGAGACCTTAAGCCGCTGGAAGAGAGAATTAGCGAATTGCGTAAACAGGCGCGCCAATCCGAACAAGGTCGGGCGCGCATCGAGTTGCTGGATAAAATGCAACGGCTGTTAGCCGCCTACAAACAAAAGCTCAAGGAACAGCAACGCGGTGCACTGGAAAAGTTTTTTAACCAACACCTGGGTAGCCTGCTGGATTCCAACCACTTGATCGCGGAAACCAAAATCGACGAGTTTTTTCAACTGCACTATCTGGACGTAACTGGCGCGCCGGTTGCTATGAGCAGCATCTCTGCTGGGATGAAACAGCTTGCGGCCACTGCCTTATTGTGGGCTTTAAAGGATGCTTGCGGCAGACAATTGCCGGTGATTATCGATACGCCTTTGGGTCGTATCGATAAGCAGCATCAGGATAATTTGCTGAGTCGTTATTACCCCACTGCAGCCAAACAGGTCATTTTGTTGCCAACAGACTCGGAGCTAGATGAACGCAAACACCGATTACTCGAACCCTATATTTATCGAGAGTTTCATCTACACAACCCTGACGGGGAAAACACCGAAGTCGTATGTGTAACGCCGGGTAAGGAATATCGCCATGGCTGACATTTATACAAGTCACGATGACGAAAATATCATCGAACAGGTTAAGACCTATGGTTTTCGTACGCCTAAAGCACCGAAATATCGGGTGTTAAGACTGGCTCTTGCCAAATCGTTGTCAATCAATACTCCGCCTAGTGATGATTTGGATACGTTGGTCGGCAGGGGCTCCGAATACTCGTTGGAACAAGTCACCGGGTTCGGTAACACCAAAAACGACGGAGGCTTAGACTTCGATGACGCAATTCGGGTGGTATTGAGCGTTTATCACAACGAAGATTTATTCAACGCAGATGCCCGCTATAAGAAGCTGTTACAACGACATATTCGCCGGGGCTTGAGAGAAATCCGAACCAGTTGGAATCGCGGCCATAGTTTTATTCATTGGTTACGCGAAGAGCTGATTTCCGATTCATCAGTAATGAATGAAAATCTTGCCGACACCCAAGTCGAACAGGAACACTTGGAAGCAGCGTTGAAAGAAATCGGTTTAACTGCAGAAATCAAAGAAACTAAACAAGGCATACGTCTTAACAAATATGCGCTTTATCTTGCCAATATCCATCATCTGGACCTGCTGAAAAAAGGTTTAGGCAAATTATCGTTTCGGCTCGGCGTTCCTGACGACAGTATTACCTTGGAACTCGGTTCTGAAGCGGGTATCGCCAATCTTTACATCCCTAGAAACCCTGAATTCTGGCGGATCGTGCCGGCTCAACGCCTTAGCGAATGGGCTATAACAAAACGACCGGAAAAATTGCCGATTTGGCTGGGCTGTACTGTTTTGGGCGACGATTTTTCAATGGATTTAGCCGAAGCACCGCACATCCTTATTGCCGGCGCGACCGGCAGCGGTAAAACCGTATGCTTGCACAGCGTGCTTTGTTCACTGTTACTGACCTTAACTGCCAGCCAAGTCCAGCTGGCCTTGATCGACCCCAAAGGCACAGAGTTTTCCCTTTATGGCAAACTGGCTAATTTGTTCGGCGGTAAAATCGGCAGAAATATCGTTGAAGCCGCCGACATTCTCAATGCCTTGGTCGATGAAATGGAGGCGCGTAACCAGCATTTCATCGAGCTGGGTGTCAGAAATTATGAAGAGGCCAGCCAAAAAATACAGATGCCGCGCATCGTCGCGGTTGTAGAGGAGTTGGCCGACCTTTTGATGCAATCTCGCGATCTCGAAACTCCGCTGGTACGATTGGCGCAAAAGGCCCGTTCCGCCGGCATACATTTGATTCTTGCCACACAAAGACCGGATTCCGCGACGTTTAGCGGTTTGTTGCGAAGTAATATTCCGGTCAGGATCGCATTGCGTGTGCAGAAACACACCGAGTCCAACATTATCTTGGATACCAAAGGCGCGGAAGCCTTATTGGGTAAAGGCGATATGTTAGTTAAATTAACCGATAAGCCGGATCCGATACGCTTACACGGTGCCAAACTGACTGACGACAACATCGCCCAAGCCATTGCGCATTATTGCCGGTAGTTTATTCAAAATAAGGAGCATGTAATGGACGACCTATTAATCTATGAATTTAAACCCTTACTTTTGACACTGGATCGGGTGGGGCCTTTCCAAAGCTTTTATAAAGTCGATTTCACCGACAACAACAATCATCCTTGTAATTTCTTCATGATGGTTTCGCCCAATGGCTTGGGCAAAACCACATCGCTGGAAACCTTCTCGTGCCTGATGAATCTGTTGGGCAAAAAGACTATCGACAGCTACGGTCATGAGGATTTAGACAAACGCGACGGCCGGGCGCAACTGGATTTTTGGGTTAGGTTGCGCTGGCAAGGTAGAAATATCGGTATTGTGTTATCGGTTTTGGCTGGCGTTATTGGTGAAGAAACGTTTTTAAATCCATGGTCGCCGGATCAACTGCAAACTTTTAATGCCGAGAGTTGGCACAAGGCCG
Organism: Methylomonas sp. LL1; assembly: GCF_015711015.1. NCBI lineage: Bacteria > Pseudomonadati > Pseudomonadota > Gammaproteobacteria > Methylococcales > Methylococcaceae > Methylomonas > Methylomonas sp. LL1. The sequence goes on along the minus strand of NZ_CP064653.1, from coordinate 3,466,136 downwards.
GATTTCGCAGTCCGGTTCCTGGAAGGTACGAAGGCATCGCGCTGAAAAGCGATGATCTGTTACAAGATTTACTTGCGACTCTCCGTGCTGCCAGCGAAACGGCACCAGAGGATAACTTTCTGCAACCGTCGTTTCATTTGCCGACCGTTTTATATTTTTCCGCTTACCGGGATATTCCCTACCCGAATAACGACAATCACGACTGCATTCCGCAAACGGCCCAGTTCGTAAACGAACGTAGTATTTCAACACCTAACCATTGGAATTATCAGCCTGTTCATGCTTTCGAAGCGCATAGCGCTTATTGGAAGAACTCGCTGGACAATTTGTTGGTTTGGCTTAAATGGCTCGATAACGGTTCGTTTGAAAAAGCCCAAGAGTGGATCAATAAAGAATTATTTGATGGTACGCCAAAGTTATTAAAGGGAGTGCGGCGGAATCCGCCCGAAGCCATTATCGATACCGGTAATAACCAAACCCATCGGCTAGACAGATTGAGCAGCGGCGAAAAAAGTTTGGCTTATCTGTTTTTGCGCATGGGAGCCCACAGCACCCGCAACACCATTATTTTGATCGATGAAATGGATATTCATTTACATATTCGCTGGCAACACCGTTTATATAACGCCTTGGAAAAACTAGCCAAGGATAACCCTGGTTTTACGGTGATATTGACCACCCATTCCATTGAAATATTACGGCGATTTACCGCGACCATGGGCCAGGAAAGAGAAAGTCTCTATTTGGGCGGCGAACTCATCGAAGAAACGGATTTGAGATAGCACTATGGCGAGTTTTAAAAAAGTTGAAACATCGGTTGTTGACGCAAAATACGAAGGTGGGATCAAAGTCTATTTGGAGTCGGCGGAGGATGTGCGTATCTTCAGCGAGCATTGGTTTAGTCACAAACAGGATAAATTGCGTTTTGTGAGCGCGGAAGGCGAACAATCGGGTGGTGGCGGGTGTATGGCGGTAATTAATAAAGTCGCCGAAGCAAACAGTCAAAAAATCGAGGCTTACGGCATTGTCGATCGCGACGTTTTACTATCCGATGCCAAGCTTGATTTATTTTGGGAGGCGGACGATACCAAATTCCATGCCTCTGACCCTTATGGAGAAAATATTCACGTATTACGCCGTTGGGAATTGGAAAATTATTTATTGCAACCGGAGGCCTTCGCCTACGAAGTTTCGAGAAGAATCTCTCGTTCTCCGACACCAGATATTTCCGCCGAAACATTTTTAGTGGAAGTTGACGACATTATTCAAGTAACTGCGTTGACGACCTATTCTGTCGCAAACGGCCAAAAATCACCGAGCCCGGCTTTTGGAACCAATATTCCATCCGGTTCAGATTTATCCCAGGAAATCGATAAATTTCTAAAAAGACAATTTCCTGCTCCTGCTTGTCCCGATATTAGTAACGATGCCGAAAAAATTAGGTCATTTGATCGGAGCAATGTCAATCCTGCGGAGCGCTGGGAAAGGCTAACGCGTATTTTGGACGGAAAAAAGAGTCTGATGCGTTTGTGCCGCTACATCTCCACCAATTTGGGTCTTAATAGCTTCGATCATTGGGATGAAATGCGCGGTTGCCTTGCCAACATAATCGCATCGATAGGACAAATAGATGAAGAGCTGGTAAACCTAATAGACGAAATAAGCTCCAGCTCTTTAGCTTAAAAGCTTTTACCAGCTTACTATCAATTCCAATATGTTTCCCAATACACTCAACGACCGCCTCCACCAATACTGGCTCCTGGCCCGTTTCGATAAACCCATCGGTATTTTGATTCTGCTTTGGCCGACATTGTGGGCCTTGTGGATCTCCGGCAATGGCAAACCCGATTTGCTGGTATTAACTGTGTTCGTGCTGGGCGTGGTACTGATGCGTGCCGCCGGTTGCGTGATCAACGACTACGCCGACAAGGATTTCGATCCGCATGTCGACCGTTGCAAGCTGCGGCCGATTGCCGCCGGCAAGGTTACGCCGAAAGAAGCGCTGATCGTTTTTGCGGTGCTGTGCCTGACTGCGTTTGGGTTGGTATTATTGATGAATCTCTATACCATCGCCCTGTCTTTTATTGGCGCCTTTCTAGCGGCCAGTTACCCTTTCATGAAGCGCTTTACCCATCTGCCGCAGGCTTATCTGGGCGCTGCGTTTGGCTTTGCGATACCGATGGCGTTTGCCGCGCAAACCAACGAAATTCCAACAGTCGGCTGGATGCTGTATCTGGCGGTGCTGCTATGGGCGCTGGTGTACGACACCATGTACGCCATGGTCGACATCGACGATGATTTGAAAATCGGGGTCAAATCCACCGCGATTCTGTTCGGCAAGCGGGTGCGGGAAATAACCGCCACTTTGCAACTCATCATAATGATGTTGCTGGTTGCGGTGGGCCTGATGCAGCATTTAAATTGGCCGTATTATCTGGGTTTGCTGGTTGCCGGCGGGTTTTCGCTATACCAGCAAAAATTGATTTTTCATTTTCATAAACCCGATTGTTTCAAAGCATTTTTGAATAATAATTGGTTTGGTCTGGCGGTTTTTATCGGTTTGTTGGTAGCCTATGTTTAACCAGTTGGTCGAATGGATTCGGCCCTACATTTTAAAACATATCCTTATCAGGAGGGTTATATGAGACCGTTTAGTAAAATCCCGGCGGTGCTGGCTCTGCTAGCACTAGGCATTCCATTGGCGCAGGCCGCCGAGATGACTCGTCAGCAGGTCGAGCAGTTATTGGCAAAAGCCGATAAGGACCATCCGGCTCCGCTGCGGCGTAAGGATTTGACCGATCTGGACTTGTCCGGGCTGGATTTTCGGCACGCCGATTTATGGGGCGCCGATCTGCGGCGGGCCAATTTCAGCCGCACCAATTTGTCGGGGCTGAATCTGGATTTGACGGTGATGACCAATATCAAACTGGTCGGCGCCAATCTGGCCAATACCAGTATTTTCGGGGTCAGTATGATGCATGCCGATGCCAGCAATGCCAACTTCAGCGGTAGCCGAGTAATTGCGGTGATGGAGGGGGCCAATTTCACCAACGCCAATGTCAGCAATGCCAATTGGGCCGCGGATATGAAAAATCAGTCGATGGGTTTGATGCGCGCCAATCTGAAAGGCGCCAATCTAACCGGCGCCAACCTTAGTAATGCCCAATTCGGCCGCGCTATGCTCAAACACGCCAAATTGAACAACGCCAATCTGAAAAATGCCGATTTGTTTTCGGCGGAAATGGATGGTGCCAACCTGACCGGAGCTGATTTGAGCGGCGCCAACTTGTCGTCCACCAAGTTACATGATGCGATTTTCACTAATGCCATCACCACCGGCACCCGTTTCGAAGGCGCTCAACACCTACCCGCCGGTCTCGGCCAATAACGGGCATACTCATGCAAATCCCCAAACAACTGTTCCAGCGTAAATCGGTCGATGCATTGACCGCCATCGAAAACAGTCTGAAACAGACCCTGACCGCCAAGGATTTAACCTTGCTGGGTATCGGCGCGATTATCGGAGCCGGCATTTTCGTGTTGACCGGCATTGCCGCCGCCAAATACGCCGGACCGGCGATTACCGTATCGTTCGTGTTGGCTGGAATTGCTTGCGCGCTGGCGGCCTTGTGCTACAGCGAACTGGCGGCGATGATTCCGGTATCGGGCAGCGCCTACAGCTATGCTTATGCAACCTTGGGCGAGTTGATGGCCTGGATCATTGGTTGGGATTTGGTACTGGAATATGCCTTGGCCAGCAGTACGGTGGCTATAGGTTGGGCCGGATATTTGACCAGTTTCATGGATTCGCTGGGAGTACATTTGCCGCGCTATCTCACCACGGCCTATTTGGCCGATCCGGTTGCCGGATTTATCAACCTGCCGGCGGTAGCCATTATTTTGCTATTAACCGGTTTGTTGGTGGTCGGTATACGTCAGTCGGCGATGTTCAATTTCGCGATGGTATTGATCAAGCTGGCGGTTATCGTGGTGTTTATCTTTGCCGGGGCGGGCCACATCCAGGCGGAAAATTGGTCCAACTTTACCCCGTTCGGATTCGGCGGAGTTTTGACCGGGGCCGGAGTGATTTTCTTTGCCTATATCGGGTTCGACGCGGTATCGACGGCCGCGCAGGAAGCGGTCAACCCGCAAAAGGATGTGCCGTTCGGCATCATCGTTTCATTGGCGGTTTGCACGGTATTGTATATTTTGGTGGCTGGAGTTTTGACCGGCATCATTTCCTATACCGAACTCAACGTGGCCGCGCCGATTGCGCTGGCCGTCGATCATATCGGCATGAGTTGGTTGTCGCCGATCGTTAAAATCGGCGCGATAGCCGGCTTGACCTCGGTGATGTTGGTGTTGTTGATGGGGCAAAGCCGTATCTTCTTTTCCATGGCCAAGGATGGGTTACTGCCGCCTTTGTTTGCCCAGGTCCACCCGGAATTCCGCACGCCGCATTTGTCGACCATGATGGTGGGTGTGGCGGTGGCGTTGTTGGCCGGTTTCATGCCGATCGAAAAACTCGGCGAGTTGGTTAGTATCGGCACCTTGTTTGCGTTTGTGTTGGTCTGTGGTGGTGTGTTGGTGTTGCGCGGTAGTCATCCGGAAATGGAACGTCATTTCAAATGTCCGGCGTCGCCGTATGTGCCGGTTACCGGGATTTTGGTTTGTTTGGCGTTGATGGCGGGATTGCCTTTCGACACCTGGGTGAGACTGTTAGTCTGGCTCTTGATTGGGTTTGGGATTTACTTTGGTTATGGCATCAAGCATAGCCGGCTTAATCCTCTATAAAGAGCTTTTTGTTAGCCAAAGACTTGAAGGTTTTACAAGGGTTTTATTGACAGGTGCAAATAATGGTCTAACATGAGGCCTAATGGCTGTAAAGAGTGTTTTTTATGTGGTTTATAGTCAGATACCATCACATAAACATCCTTATTAAGGAGAGCGCAATGCTTAAACAAACAGCACTTACTATTATATTGATCTTAGTGAATACCTTGGCACAAGCATCGCCAATCACGTTTACTTTTAGTGGCATAGGTGATTTGACCTTAAACGGCACAAATCACAATAACACTGCTTTTACCGTAACACTCAATGCCGATAACGTGGATGTCCAACCTCCTCCCACATTACCGACATACGTCAATTTATCCGGAACAATTGATCTTGGCGATTTAGGTACGGCTACGTTCGATAATTTACTTTACATCTATAGTAGTCAGGATGGCGGTTTTGCAGGATTCGGCGATAACGACAAGGGAGATTTGTTTGGCTTGTTTGATAATGGATTTCTGACTTATGATCTGATTTCGGATTTTGGTCCCCTGACAGTAGGTGTTTCCGATGTGGATGATCCATTGCAATGGATAGATGTAGAGACATCGCTGGGTAAAACCACATTCGAGAATTTCACAACCGCAACATTTAGCGCGACAGTAAGCGCTGTTCCCTTGCCTGCATCCGCATGGTTATTTGGTTCGGCAGTAGTTGGCATGATAGGTTTTGTACGTCGCAAGAATAGCTAAGTTATTATTCCCGACTTTTCTCCACGGTGTACGGGAAGTGTCGGAAAAGCCAATCCGATGCCGTAGGCAGAATACCGCAGCGTTAAATTTTTACTCGCAATGGGTAGGCAGCGCCGGATAAGCGCTGCCAATTTCAACCGCGATTCAGGTCAACCGGATTGGACAAATCCTAGCGCCCGATCGCGTAATACTGCAATCCCGCCTGTTTCACCATTTTTGGCTCGTACATGTTGCGGCCGTCGAATATCACCTTGTCTTTTAACTGCTGGCTCAATTGTTCGAAATCCGGACTACGGAATTGTTTCCATTCGGTGACGATGATCAGCGCATCGGCAGTTTCCAGCGCTTCGTTTTGTTTAGGACAATATTTCAAGCCGGCCTTGTCGCCGTAAATCCGTTGGGCTTCATGCATCGCTTCAGGATCATAGGCTTGTACACTGGCGCCGGCTTCGATCAAGGCTTCCAGCACTACCCGGCTGGGCGCTTCGCGCATGTCGTCGGTATTGGGTTTGAAGGCCAGGCCCCACAGCGCAAATACTTTGCCTTTCACGCCGTCCGGATAATGCGCGCTGATTTTTTCGAACAGGCGGTATTTTTGTCTGTCGTTGACGTTTTCAACCGCGCTTAACAGTTCGGCGTGATAGCCCATTTCCTTGGCGGTTCGTTCCAGTGCCTTGACGTCCTTCGGAAAGCAGGAGCCGCCATAGCCGCAGCCGGGGTAGATGAAGCTGTAGCCGATGCGGCTGTCGGAACCGATGCCGTGGCGAACGTGTTCGATGTCCGCGCCTAGTCTTTCCGCCAGATTGGCCAGTTCGTTCATGAAGCTGATCTTGGTGGCCAACATCGCGTTGGCGGCATATTTGGTCAGTTCGGCGGAACGGATGTCCATGTTGATCACCCGTTCGCGGCTGCGGTTGAACGGTGCATACAGGGCTTTCAGCAATTCGGCGGTTCTGGGGTTGTCGGTACCGATGATGATGCGGTCGGGTTTCATGAAATCGTCCAGCGCCGAGCCTTCCTTCAAAAACTCCGGATTGGAGACCACGTCGAACTCCAGGTTTTCGCCGCGTTGGGCCAGTACATCGAGCACGGTTTGTTTGACTTTATCGGCGGTGCCGACCGGTACCGTGGATTTGTCGACGATGATTTTATAGTCACTCATATGTTCGGCCACGCTTTTCGCTACCGCCAAAACGTATTTCAAATCGGCCGAACCATCCTCGTCCGGCGGGGTGCCGACCGCGACGAATTGAAACAAACCGAAATCCACGGCTTCCTTGACATCGGTAGTGAAATGCAGGCGTCCGGCGGCTTGATTGTCCTTGACCATTTCTTCCAAACCGGGCTCGTAAATCGGAATGATGCCTTGCTTGAGCTGTTCGATTTTATGTTGATCGACATCCATGCACATGACTTGATTGCCGACTTCGGCCAGACAAGCACCCGTCACTAGGCCTACATAACCACTACCAAATACCGTAATTTTCATCCTCACACCTCTTTGTGAATTATTGTTTCCGTTTAAGCCGATACAGCGCCGATATATCTTCGTCGCCGAAACCTTGTTGCATCAAATGCGCGTAATCGCTTAATGTCGATTCCGTTAAAGGGCAATCGACGTTGACTTGTTCAGCCATTTGCCGGCAAATTAGCAAATCCTTGTGATGCAGACTCAGCTTGAAGCCGGGCCGGAAAATACCCTGAGTCATGGTCTTGCCTCTATGCTGCAAAAACCAGTTACCGGCCGCGCCGCCGGAGACCACATCGATGACTTTTTCCAAAGCCAGCCCTTGAGCCTCGGCAAATGCCAGTGCTTCGGTGACGGCCTGATTGATGCCGGCACACATGATTTGATTCACTGCTTTACAAGCTTGGCCGGAACCGGTGTCGCCCATGTGCTCAATGCGTGCCGTCATGGCGGCCAGAACCGGCCGTACACGTTCCAATACCTTGGCGTCGCCGCCGGCCATCATCGCCAGCGTGCCCTTGCTGGCGCCTTCCACGCCCCCGGATACCGGAGCATCCAGAAAATCGGCCTGCTTGGCTCTCAGCATGGCGGCCGCTCGTTTTGCGGTGTCGCTGGCGACGGTCGACGTGTCGACCACCACCGAATTGGGTTTTATGGTTTCGGCAATCGCTTCAATCACATCCAGCAGGTCTTGATCCGCCGAAACGCAGACCAGTATCAGATCGACTTGTTGCGCCAAAGCCTGTGGGGTCTGGCAAACGTGGACCTGCAATTCCTTGGATAAGGTTTCCGCCCTGCTGTTGGTACGATTATAAACCGCAGTCAGATAACCAGCCTTGGCTAAATTGCGTGCCATGCCCTGGCCCATCGCACCTAAACCGATCATGCCCGTTTTCATTTTCTGGATTCTCCGATAATCATGGTCGCAACGTTTTGGTATCGTGGTTCGGGTTAGCGATAGTGTGGGTCGGCATCGGTTTATAGCGCCCCCTGTTGTTGTAACAAGGCGGCAATCGTTTCGGCCAGACGTTGGTAACCTTTATCGTTGGGGTGCACCGTATCGGACTTAAGTTCATTGCTGGCGAGGATAGTAGGCAAGGCTTCAAGATCGTTAGCTATACCTTCCGATTCGGCAAGTTCCGTGTAAAATTCCGCGCTATGCAACAACACCAGCCCGAACTTGGGTACGCCCAGCATGACGACCTGAATGTTGCGCTGTTTGGCTTCATTGATCATGGCCTTTAAATTATCGCGGGTTTGCTCCGCCGGCAGTTTGCGTAAAATGTCGTTGCCGCCATGGATCAGAATCAATAAATGGGGTTGATATTCGTCGAGTTCGGTCGGCAAGCGTTCCCGGCCTTCACTGCTGATTTCACCCGGCACTCCGGAATTGATGACCTCGCGGCCGATCATTTGGCTAAGAATATATGGGTAATCATGCTCGGCCGATGCCCCGGTGCCGTAAGTCAGGCTGTCGCCGAACGCCAGAACCACTGCGTCATCCGGCAGTTTGCTCAACAGTGGCTTGGGTTTGTTGCAAGCTACGCAACATAACAAAACTATACAAATTATCCATTTTTTCATCGCCTAAACTCCCTCTATACAATCCTATAATATTTTTGCCTTTCGCCGAACCTCATTTTTCCAGATAAGTATAGGCATTTAATCCGGCCAGTAACTCCTGTTCGAACACGCATTTTAGTTCGGTGCTCAGCGAAGTTTCGTCCAGCTTTTGCCGATAGGCGGCTTTCAAGGCTTCGGTATTGATATGCACATAGTCCAGCAGCTCGCTGACATCCTCGCCTTCCATGAATTCGCCGAAGCGGTAGCCGTTGGCGTCCAGTTCGATGTTGATGGAATGGGTGTCCCCGAACAAATTGTGCATGTCGCCCAAAATTTCCTGGTAAGCGCCGACCATGAAAAAGCCGATCAAATAATCTTCGTCATCGCCAATGGCATGCAACGGCAGGGTATTGCTGATGTTTTGCCGGTCGACATAATGGTCGATGCGGCCATCGGAATCGCAGGTTAAATCCTGTAAAACCGCGCGCTTTGTCGGTTGCTGATCGAGCCGATGAATAGGCATGATAGGGAAAATCTGGTCTATTCCCCAGATATCCGGCATCGATTGAAACAAGGAAAAATTGCAAAACACCTTGTCGGCCAGTTTTTCGTCCAATTCCTGCAAAATTTCACGGTGGTGATGATTATCCGGATTGAGCTCGCGCTGGATTTGCTGGCAAAGGCTGACATAATGTTTTTCCGCTTCCGCCAGTCCCGTGAGCGGCAAATCGCCTTGGACGAATTGGGCGCGGGCTTCGGCCATGTCGAACTGGGCATTGTGATAGGCTTCGCTGATGTTATTGAAAACCGGCGTGAGCGGATTGTCCGCGCCTTGCAGGCTTTCGACTTCGGTGACATTGGTGATCAGCACCGCGTGGTGAGCGGTTATGGCCCTGCCGGATTCGGTAATGATGTTAGGTTGAGGCAAGCTATGCTCGCGGCTGACTTCGGCAAAGCTACGGACGATGTTGTCGGCGTATTCGCCCATGCTGTAATTGATCGAGCATTCGCGGCGCGAGCCGCTGCCGTCGTAATCGACTCCCAGTCCGCCACCCGCGTCGACGGTCGTGATAGGGGCGCCCAGCCTATGCAATTGCAGATAAAACTGGCCGGCTTCCTTCAGCGCCAGTTTGATGTCGTGAATATTGGCGATCTGCGAACCCATGTGGAAATGCATCAATTGCAGGCAATCTAGCATTTCGGCTTGCTTCAGGCGGGCGATCAATTGTAATACCTCGCTGGCATGCAGGCCGAACTTGGATTTTTCGCCGCCGCTGTTCTGCCATTTGCCGGCGCTGATGGTCGATAGCCGAACCCGCAAACCAATTAACGGACGCACCTGCAATTTGGCCGCCTCCTCGATAATCAATTCCAGTTCCGAGGGTTTTTCGATGACGATGAACACCGACAAGCCCATCAACTGTCCCATCAAGGCCATTCGGATATACAACCTATCCTTGTAGCCGTTACAAACTATGGTGCCGCCGCGTCTAGCCAAGCCCAGTATCGCCAGCAATTCCGGCTTGCTGCCTGCTTCCAGGCCGATGTTGTCGGCGGAAACGATGCTTTCCACAACATTGCCTTGTTGATTGACTTTGATAGGGTAAACCGGTGTGTAGTGTCCGCTGTAAGCGTGTGCCAGCCGGGCTTGATCGAAGGCCTGTTGCAGCTGCCGAATCCGATCGCGAAGAATATCGGTAAAACGCACCAGCACCGGAAAGTTCAAGCCTTTGCTCCGCAAGGCCCGTGCAATTTCGAACAAATCGATCTCGGTGGGACAGTCTGCTTGCGGTTTGACGCAGACGTGGCCTTGGCCGTTTACCGAAAAATAAGCGTTACCCCATTGTTGAATGGCATAAAGTTGTTTGGATTGCTCGATCGACCATGGTTGTGTTTGCACACACACTCCTAAGTACTGTCATAAAGTGGTGGAAATTCTAAAGTATAATGCCACGACTTTTATGACTTTTTGAGGAAACCTCATGCTCGACTCACAATGGTTCAGCGAACCGGTCGCTTCCGACGGCTCCGCCTTCTCCCTGAAAATCAAACGCAAGTTGCACGAAGAGCAATCCGAGTTCCAGTTTCTGGAAATTTACGAGACCGAGCACTTCGGCAATCTGATGGTGATCGACGGTTGTACCATGGTTTCCTCTCGCGATAATTTTTTCTACCACGAGATGATGAGCCATCCGGTTTTGTTCACCCATCCCAATCCGAAAAGAGTCTGGATTATCGGCGGAGGCGACTGCGGTACCTTGCGCGAGGTGCTGAAACACCCCGGTGTTGAGCAAGCCGTGCAGATCGACATCGACGAGCGCGTCACTCGTCTGGCTGAAATTTATTTTCCCGAATTGTGCGAATCCAACAACGATCCGCGCGCCGAGTTGAAATTCATCGACGGTATCAAATGGGTGAAAGATGCCGCGCCGAACAGCGTCGACATCATTATCGTTGATAGTACCGACCCGGTAGGTCCGGCGGAAGGTTTGTTTAGCGCCGACTTTTACAAAGACTGCTGCAAAGCCTTGAGCGAAAACGGCATCGTGGTGCAGCAAAGCGAATCAGCACTGCTGCACATGAAGATTTTGCGGGAAATGCGCGAGGAAATGCAGGCCGGCGGTTTCACACATATGCAAACCGTGTTTTTCCCGCAATGTATTTATCCGTCCGGCTGGTGGAGCGCGACGATGGCCAGCAAAGGCGATTTATCGAAGTTCCGGGAACAGGATGCCCTCAACAAGAGTTTCGATACGGTTTATTACAACAGCGATATTCATAAAGCCAGTTTGGCGATGCCGGAGTTTTTTAAAAAGGCGTTTGCATAAACCAAACATCGGGCGGTTCGGTTTACTCAGCCGGACCCGGGCTGGCATAACTGACATTTTTGTCAGTTATGCCAAGGATGTCAGCTGCGAACAGCGTTCTAGTGGCATCAACAAACGCGGAAAGGCCACGAATCCTAACTTGGCATATCGTCCTTGGAAAATAATCAAGGGAAGGTAAGGTGCGCTAAATAAATGTTAAAGTTTTAATCGCTTTTATAAACAATGGCTTAAATGCTTTTTAGGGGCGTAAGCCTTTAAGCCGGCTGTATATTTTTATAAAAAAGCGAGCGTGTTTTTTGAAATGAATGACTTGGCACGCTAATGGCTATAACCGGGTATCGGCAGGTGTTGGAGGGATTGTTTATCAACAACCCTAAGCCAGCCAAAATTGGTTTATAAAAATGACAGCGGCAGGTGAGAGTAATGATAAAAATTAAAACATTTGATATCGCATTAACACTGGCGGCATTCGCGGCATTGGTTTTTTTATTGCCGCCCGACAAAGAAATTTCTAAGGTAAGCGAGACTAAATCGCAAGTATCCAGCTCAATGAGCAGCATTACCACAAAAGCACATCAACAGCAGCGGCATGTTAGAGGTAATTTTTTACATTCCGCCTGAGCCTCGTTGCTTCCCTCTCGCTGTTAACAACACAGGGAGAGGGATCTTTACCAAATCCCCTACTCTTAAAACTCAATACCAGAATCCTCCCGCGCGCCAACGGGGTTGGCGTTGAATGGCTTTGGTGATGTAGCCAATCGGATGATCGCTAGCCGAGAGCGAATCAAGAGAAAGGTAAAAAGTAGCCGCTTGTTCCTGCAAGCGCTTGATGCGTTCTTCCGTCGCCGGATGGCTTCTTAACCAGGAAGGCTGTGGGTTGCCCCAGCCGGGCAGCAAAATCTCGATCCAAGATCGGCTGGTTTGTTCTATTCTGGCAAGCGCAAACGCCAAGCCCATCGGATCGCCGGTAAGCGTGGAGGCTTTCAGGTCGGCATCGTATTCGCGGACTCTGGATAAACCTAATTGAGCCAGGATTGCCAGATGGGGAGAAAAAAGTAGTAGCAGCATCGAAAATAAATTGAGGCTTACCGCGTATCCCTCAATGAATAATAGCGGTAGCGAAAACAGCAACATCAGTTGTCCTCCGACCGAAAACAAATTTGTCAGCCGGCTGATGTAATCGGCCAGTCCCATTACCAACAAATCGCCATTGGCAATATGAGCCATCTCATGCCCCAAAACGCCGGTTAATTCGCGTAGAGTCAATCGGCTCAAAAGGCCGTCGGTTAACGCAATGGCGGCATGGTTGCCGTGCCCCACCGTGAATGCATTGACCACCGGGCTGGGGATGTAATACAAAACCGGCGTACTCGGCAATTCCGCGCGGCTGGCCAGTGTCCGTGTGATACGCCATAAGTCTGGCGCTTCCTCGGGGTAAATCGGTCTGGCCCTGTATAGGCTCAACGTCATGCGCCAAGCCGCAATCGGCTCGACAAACAGCGCAAATATCGCTCCGCCAACCGCCAGCCATAACCCCATTTCGCCTAGCAGCAATCCGCCCGCCAAACTGCTGATAGCCAGCAATAGCAAGATTAACAGCAGGGTATGGATACGGTTACTCCAGAGGTGGCGGCGCCAGGTGTTGTTGGGAAACATGGTTTAACTTTGGCCGGCGCGCCGCAACCGACGCCGTAAACTATCCAGCTCTTCCTGCATATCCGCCACAAGCGCAGCGAGTTCTGGCATGGCATCAAAGGTACGTTCCACCATCAATATACGTTTGGCTCGGGTTAATTGCGCCGAGGAGAAACACCAGTTGCCGCTATCAAGCTTATGGGCGGGCAGAAGACCGTCACTGATATGTTGCAGTACCCAATCCGCTTCGACCGCGCACAGCGATGCCAATTGCTCAACGGTCAAATAGGTTTGTTCTACCTCTATCGAGGTAATCAAAATTTCCGAATTATGCATGGCTTACCTCCTAGTGGGTGCGTGGATCAAAAGCCAGTTCCTGGGCCATGGTTTGATAAAGTTGTCGGGCCTTCGGTGTGGTGGCGGGTGGTAAAACCACTTGTATGTTCAGTATTAGATCGCCGGGAGGGTTGCTGGGGATGCCTTTGCCTATCAGGCGTAATTGCCGACCGCTTTGGGTGCCCTCGGGTATCCTTACTTTCAGATTGCCATCGATATTATTGAGGCTGACCATGTCCCCCAATGCCGCTTCCCACGGCGTGACGGGTAGGATCAAATGCAGATTACGGCCATCGATACGAAACCGGGGGTGCGGGTTGAAACAGACTTCCAGTAATAAATCGCCGGCTTTGCCGCTGCCCGCTCCCGGAGCGCCTTGTCCGGCTAAACGAATGATTTGGCCTTCATAAACGCCTTTCGGGATTTTTATATTTAACACCCGATTTTCGAGCAACACACGTCCCTGCGTATCCATGCGCGGTACCCGCAATGAAATTTGCCTGGAGCTGCCGTTGAAACTGTCTTCCAGATCCAGCATGACTTTAGCGTGATGATCCTCGCCACGGGCGTTAAAGTTGTCTTGAGTGTAAAAGCCACCCTTGCTTGATTTGCCAGCGCGCATGTTTCCGAATAGTTCAGCGAAAAAATCGCTGAACTCGGCCGCTTCATTCGGATTAAAACCGCGTCCAGAAAACTCGAAGCCCGCATCCCAGTTGGGTGGTGGTTTGAATTCCTGACCGGGTTGATAACCACGTCCGAGTTGGTCGTAAGCCGCGCGCTTTTCGGTGTCGGACAGCACGGTATAGGCTTCATTGACTTCCTTCATTCGGGCTTCGGCATTAGGTTCCTTGGATACGTCGGGATGGTATTTTCGGGCTAATTTTCGAAAGGCTTTTTTGATGTCCGCCAGCGGAGCATCGCGCTTGATGCCCAAGATTTGGTAATAGTCCTTGTATTGCACATATCCCCCTCGTGAATACTGTCACGTCAGGTAAGTAGTGTTGGTAAACTGGATCGCGTATAAAAAGTAGAATACATCGTCAATTTTTTAAATGCTGTTCGGATGCCGAGCGATGCCCGTATTACAACGCGACTTTAAATCTGTCTGGTGGCTGAATAATCCCCATTTGCAAACGCTGTATCCGGCATTGTGGCGCAAAGCCGTTCCTCTGGATAGAAGGCGGGAGCGATTATCCACAGCGGATGGTGATTTTATTGATCTGGATTGGTATGGCGATAACAATCGGGCTTTGGTCATTCTTATGCACGGTTTATCCGGCAGTTCCAGCTCAGGCTATATCCTGGGTTTGCAACAGGTTTTACTGGATCAGGGTTTCAGCAGTGTCGCGATGAATTTCAGGGGCTGTAGTGGTGAGCCGAATCGCTTGGCGCGTTGTTACCATTCCGGTGAAACCGAAGACATTGCTTTTGTTTATCAAAGCTTGCGCCAACGCTATCCCGATGCCGCCATGGCGGCGGTGGGTTTTTCGTTGGGCGGTAATGTGCTGCTGAAATGGCTGGGCGAACAAGGGGACAAATTATCCTTGTTTGCGGCGGTGGCGGTTTCGGTGCCGTTGGTGCTGAGCGAATGCGCCAGTAAACTGGATAAGGGATTTTCCAGAATCTATCGCCGCTATTTACTGACGGAATTGAAACATTACATCCGCAATAAGCAGCGTTATCTGGATCAGCATGGCTTTGATCAGGAAGCCGAAAAATTGCGGCGATTAGGCGACTTGTCCGACATACATTCGTTTTGGCAATACGATGACCGGGTGGTGGCCAAGTTGCATGGTTTTAAGGATGTGGCCGATTACTATAGCCGAGCGAGTTCAAGGCAGTTTTTACCGGCGATTCGAGTGCCGACATTGTTGATCCAGGCCAAGGATGATCCGTTTATGACGCGATCGGTTTTGCCGGATGCCGCCGAATTGGCTCCGTGTATGGTAATGGAAGTTTGTAGCGGAGGTGGGCATGTGGGCTTTGTCGGTGGCCGCAAGCTGCATAGTGCTGCTTATTGGCTGGATAAACGCATTCCGGCATTTTTGCGGGAAAAACTCGAAAGTTCTGGCTATTCGGAAGGATCGTAAGCAGGCGGCACAAGCCGGCGTCAGCCTGCTTGATCGCGGTTTTTCAGTTATAATCGGCCCATTTTTATCACTCAAGTGGCTACAACGTGTCGACTAGCAAAAACGATGTCTCTACCTTTCAGGGCCTGATTCTGACCTTGCAGCAATACTGGTCGGAGCAAGGATGCGTGTTGTTACAACCTTTGGATCAGGAAGTAGGCGCGGGGACATTTCACCCGGCCACCTTTTTACGCGCCATCGGGCCGGAGCCGTGGAACTCGGCTTATGTACAGCCTTCACGCCGCCCCACCGACGGCCGTTACGGCGAAAACCCCAACCGTTTGCAGCATTATTACCAGTTCCAGGTGATCATGAAGCCGTCGCCGGACAATATCCAGGAGCTTTACTTGGGCTCGTTGCGGCATTTGGGTCTGGATTTGCTGGAACACGATATTCGCTTCGTCGAAGATAACTGGGAATCGCCGACCCTGGGCGCCTGGGGACTGGGCTGGGAAGTGTGGTTGAACGGCATGGAAGTCACCCAGTTTACCTACTTCCAACAAGTCGGCGGCTTGGAATGCAAGCCGGTCACCGGCGAAATCACCTACGGTCTGGAACGTATCGCCATGTATCTGCAAGGCGTGGAGTCGGTCTACGACTTGGTCTGGACCCGCGGCCCGCAAGGCGTGGTCACCTACGGCGACGTGTTTCATCAAAACGAAGTGGAGATGTCGGAGTTCAACTTCGACCATGCCAATGTCGATTTCCTGTTCAACTGTTTCGACACCTACGAGCGCGAATGCCTGATGCTGCTCGATAAAAACCTGCCGCTGCCGGCTTACGAAATGGTGTTGAAAGCCTCGCATTCCTTTAACCTGCTCGATGCCCGCCACGCCATCTCGGTCACCGAGCGTCAACGTTTCATCCTAAGGGTACGCAACATGGCCAAATCGGTGGCCGAAGCCTATTACAACCGCCGGGAAGCGCTGGGCTTTCCGATTCTCGCCAGACAGGGAGCGTAACCATGACTGCGACCAATCATTTATTGTTCGAACTGGGCTGCGAGGAATTGCCGCCAAAGTCTTTGAAAAAACTCAGCCAGGCCTTGCTGGACAACATCCTCGCCGGCTTGAACGAGGCAGGCCTCGGCTACAACCGAGGCCGTGCTTATGCGACGCCGCGCCGGTTGGCGGTATTGATCGACGATCTGCAAACCTTCCAAGCCGACAAGGTCGTGGAAAAACGCGGCCCCGCATTGCAAGCCGCGTACGGTCCCGATGGCACACCGAGCAAGGCAGCGCTGGGCTTTGCGTCCAGTTGCGGCGCCAGCTTCGAGCAACTGGAAAAGCTGGAAACCGACAAGGGCTCCTGGCTGATTTTCAAGCAAGCGGTCAAAGGCCAAGCCACCGCCGAATTGATCCCGGACATCATCCGCAAGAGCCTGAACAATCTGCCGATCGCCAAGCGCATGCGCTGGGGCAATTTTGACGCCGAATTCGCCCGTCCGGTGCATTGGGCAGTATTGTTGTTCGGCGACGCAGTGATAGAAACCGAAATACTGCGCCGCACTACCGGCCGCATCACCCGTGGCCACCGCTTCCACGCGCCACAGGATTTGAGCATCGCCAGCCCGCACGATTATCTGGAAACCTTGAAACAGCAAGGCAAGGTGTTGGCTGACTTCGAAGAACGCATGACCATTATCCGTGATGCCGCCAATCAGGCCGCCAGCCAGGTCGGCGGCACTGCGCATATCGAGGACGATTTGCTGGAAGAAGTCGCGGCGCTGAACGAATGGCCGGTGCCGGTGGTCGGCAACTTCGACGCCCGCTTCCTGGAATTGCCACAGGAAGTGTTGATCACCACCATGCAATCCAACCAGAAATATTTCCCGGTCAAGAACGACAAAGGTGGCTTGTTGCCGCACTTCATCACCTTCGCCAACATCGAAAGCTCCAACCCGGATTCGATTCGCCAAGGCAACGAGCGGGTGGTGTTGCCGCGTCTGGTCGACGCCGAATTCTTCTGGAAACAAGACAGAAAACAGTCGCTGGCCGACCGCGTTGACAGCCTGAAAACCATCGTCTTCCAAAAAGATCTGGGCACCTTGTTCGACAAGACCCAACGCGTTGCTAATCTGTCGGCTTTGATCGCCGAAAAACTGGGCGCCGATGTTGCATTGGTAAAGCGCGCCGCGCTGTTGGCCAAGACCGATTTAATGACCAACATGGTCGGCGAATTCGCCAATCTGCAAGGCACCATGGGGCGTTATTACGCGGCTGCCGATGGCGAGCATGCCGAGGTGGCGTTGGCGTTGGAAGAACACTATTACCCGAAACAATCCGGTGGCGCGACGCCCAGCGGCCAGATCGGCCAAGTGCTGGCGCTGGCAGAAAAAATCGACACCTTGGCCGGCATCTTCAGCGCCGGCTTGATTCCGACCGGCGACAAAGATCCCTATGCTTTGCGTCGCGCGACCCTCGGCATCTTGCGGGTGTTGATCGAAAACGGCATCGCGTTGGACGTGGTCGAATTATTGGATGCGGCGTTGGAGCAATTCAGTCACAAATTCGACAAGACCGAAACCCGCCGGAAAGTGATCGATTTCATCTTTGACCGCCTGAAAGGCTATTGCCTAGATCAAGGCTACAGCAGCGACGAGTTCGAAGCGGTGCTGGCGGTTAATCCGACCCGGCCGCTGGATTTCAT
This sequence comes from Methylomonas sp. LL1, assembly GCF_015711015.1. Classification (NCBI taxonomy): domain Bacteria; kingdom Pseudomonadati; phylum Pseudomonadota; class Gammaproteobacteria; order Methylococcales; family Methylococcaceae; genus Methylomonas; species Methylomonas sp. LL1. Next base: position 3,447,997 of record NZ_CP064653.1, on the reverse strand, counting down.
GCTGCGCATCCGCGCCGTCCAATCTTTCCGCGCTTTACCGGAAGCGGAAAGTCTGGCTGCCGCCAACAAGCGCATCATTAATATCCTGAAAAAGTCCGAACAAGCTATTTCGGAAAATATCGGTACTTTGGTCGAGCCGCAAGAAAAAAATCTGCTGTCGGCGGCCGAAGATTCCGATGCCGAGATTCTGCCGATGTTGGCCGAGCAAAATTATCCGCTAGCTTTGAGTCGGCTGGCGCAGTTGCGCGACACGGTCGATGCGTTTTTCGATCACGTAATGGTCAATACCGACGATGTGGCATTGCGTAACAGCCGTCTGGCCTTGTTGGCTATGTTATCCAACCAGTTCTTGAAAATCGCCGATATTTCCAAGTTGCAATCGTGACGGATCGTTACGTCATTCTGGACCGTGACGGCACCATCAACGTCGATTCCGACACTTTCATTAAATCACCGGACGAATGGCTGCCGCTTCCCGGTAGCCTGGAAGCCATTGCCGAGTTAAACCGGCATGGCTACAAGGTGGTCGTGATCAGCAATCAATCCGGTATTGCCCGGGGCTTGTTCGATCTAGCGGCATTGGAGGCCATGCACGATAAGCTGCGGCGAATGCTGGCCGAAATGGGGGGCAGGATCGAGGCGATTTATTTTTGCCCGCACGGGCCCGAGGATCATTGCACTTGCCGTAAACCCAAGCCCGGACTATTTGAGGCTTTTGCCCAGGAAAAGCGGATTGATCTGACAAACGTGTATTCGGTTGGCGATTCGTACCGGGATATCGAAGCCAGTCTGGCGGCAGGCGCCAAGCCGATGCTGGTAAAAACCGGTAAGGGCCGGCAAACCATTCATAACCATCCACAACTCAAACTCCCTATTTTTGACAATCTTTATGACGCAGCCACGCATATCGTCTCGACCAGCTAATTTCAAAGTATATTTGGGTTCTACCCTGTTTTTTATTTATGTCGTGTTTTCGACGCCTATCGTCGGTGTGGCAATCCTGGGCGGTTTTTTTCTGCCGTTTGCCACGCGCTATAAGTTTGCCGACATCTGGATCAATTGTTTGCTGTATATGCTGAATCTTTGCTGTGGCTTGCGCTACGAAGTGGAAGGGTTGGAAAATATCCCCAAAAATCAGGCGGCGGTGATACTCAGCAAGCATCAATCGGCCTGGGAAACCATTGCCTTGCGCCAGATTATTTCGCCGCAAACCGCGGTGCTAAAAAAATCGTTGTTACAAATTCCGTTCGGTGGCTGGGCATTGGCGACCTTGAAGCCTATCGCGATTGACCGGAGTAACCAGAAGGAAGCATTAAAAATGCTGCTGGATCAAGGCATTGCTCGTCTGCGGGAGGGCTTATTTGTATTGATATTTCCGGAAGGAACTCGGGTTGCCCCGGGTGCCTATAAAAAGTTCAATGCCGGAGGAGCGATGCTGGCGCAAAAATCCGGATTCCCGGTGATTCCATTGGCGCATAACGCCGGCGAATTTTGGCCTCGCAACAGCTTTTTAAAATACCCTGGGATAATAAAAGTCAAAATCGGGCCGCTGATTTCAACCCAGGACAAAACTACAAAGGAAATTATTGCCGAAACCGAGCAATGGATAGCTCAAGCCATGAATCGTATCGCAATAGAGGCTTGAGGTATTGAAGGAAAGGAAGTTTAAAAAGAAGGTGTTCTGAAAAAAACATAAGGCCCACCTAAATGGGCCTTACATCTAAAATTTAAAGCTGTACTGAAGTAGAGCTAGAAACTTTTTGTTTTGACGCATCAGGATCGTCCATGCAACCGCTCAAGCCAACAATCATCAGGGTCATCGCTAAAAGAGATAATACTTTTTTCATAACATCCTCCAATTAAAAGTTTTTATATTTTTTGTGTACTAAAAGTAAATTAAGCACGGCGGAATTTATATCATGGCAAAACTGCTGGCGCAAACTAAAAAAAATATTTTGGAAGAAATTAAGTACTTATATGTGCATAAGGCCCACGGTTGTGGGCCTTACGCAGGGATTTTGAAAACCTGTCAGTGCTATGATCAGTTGACGCCAGTACCTTGTTGGTTAGGTGTGCCATAGTTTTTAGGTTTCGGGTTGCCTTGGTCGGGATCGTCCATGCAACCGCTCAAGCTAACAATCATAAGGGCCATAGCCAAGACAGAAAATACTTTTTTCATAACATCCTCCGAATTAAATAAGGTTTTTTATAATTTTTTGTGCCCTCCGACGGACACGCTAAATTTTATAACATGACAAAACCTTGTATGCAATACCCAATTCGAACCAATTTTTTAGAGCGCGTCGATGTCTTTAGGCAGGTTGATCTTGATTTCTCTATCTCGCCATTCAGCCGTGCCTATCGCCCGCCAGTCACCAGCTAAATTGTTATTTCTCAAGTCTTTTTCCCAGATAGAAGGTGCATTTATTTTCTTCATTTTGATGATGAATCGAGTGTTTTCCAGGTCCAGATTGACTTTGGTGCCCCAGAAAGCAGTCACTTTCATAATGAATTTTTTCAGCCTGACTTCGTCGATATTGGGGGTGACGGCAATGTTGGCCCACATCGAATGTACTCGTCCCCAATTGGGTGCCAACAGGCGACCTTGTTCGTTGATGAACGGCAGCCAATGCTCGGTGCCGTTGCTGTCTAGATAGGTAATGGCCAATAAATGGTTATAGCCTTCGAAATGATCGTGCAGGTACAGGGCGTGGGGCGTAATCCCTAAAAAAGTGTGCGAGAACATCAGTAGTGCATTACTCATGTCCGCCATGGCGCTGGTGATCGGCGATTGACGGGTATCTACCTTAAGCCGGTACAGCAAACCATAGTGCAAGCTGCAGTTGAGTTGAAACAGAATAATCACCATCAATATTTTTGCGATTTTATAAGCATGGCGTTTTTGTTGTTTAGGCTGTTCCACCGCAAAAATTTGATCATACAGTGTGGCTGGAAATACCGGATTCGATTGTTTAATGCAGCTGACGTCACAGGTCAAACGAGCGCGGTTATCGGCTATACGGCGGTAGCAAGACGACGCCAAGCTGTGGATCAGTGGCAGTTTCATGATCCAACCGATCAATGCCGTGTAGCCCATCGCGATAAAAATTTGGGCATAGGTGTCAATGCCGGCATAAAGCCGCTGTTCCGCATTCAGTGCATAGAGATCGACCAATAAGGTTTTATCATCCAGTCCATTGAGTGCCGGATAGTCGCGCGCATGGATTTGAGCCGGTTTGAAATCCACCGCCTGCAAAATGTCGAAATGATTCAGGATTAGTACGGTGCGGTTGCACAGCGGGCATAATTGGTCGTAAAAAACCGTCAGAATAGGCCGAGGTTTTTTGAGCCATACCCCAATTTGGCGGTACCAGGAGAACGGCATCATCAAGCTATAGAAAATCAGCATGCCCATGCCGAAAGGATAAATATTGAAAGACAGAGTAATGCCCAGGTGCAGAGCCATGCCGAGCAATAGATATAATGGTCTTAACAGGCGGAAATGAAAAAACAGTAAAAAAGTGAACTGAAATACGATGATCGTATAGCCAATCAGCTTTTGCAGACTTTCGATGTTCAAAAGCCAGGACATGTCCAGCGCCGAAATGTAATAAGGGATGGACGACGGCAGCCAGGCCCCCAGACCGTTACGCCAATGTTCGGCAAACATCTTGTGTATGGCCGAATCGAAATATAAAAAACCCAGGCAAATGATGATAGGAAGATAGTAGGTCAGTCTCGATACCGCTACCGGGTGAAGCTGGGAGTCGTGGATAAATGGCGTGGCTAGTTTTTTCCTGAGGCTATCGATTGCAAGGGCTTTATCGATGGGCATGAAGATCAGGAAGAAATTGGCGCCTATCATGAACAGGTCAAAGCCGCCGTCGAAATCCCGTTGCATCGGCGTGAAATTGACAAAAATCAGCCAGAATAGATAGTTGGCGATGCTTGCCGTTTGGCAGCGGTAGCCTACCATTAGGCAAACAGCAATTGCCGCCCATAGCCACAGGAACGTGGTGATCATCGGGAATTCCACATCCATGAACGGAATCGGATCGAAAATCAGATGATTGAAATAAATCAGGAAGAATATTTCTTGCAGCGTAACCAGGCCAAACAGTAAACGAAATAAGCCGATGCCGGTGGCGGGAGCCTGTTGCAGGTAAAGCGCGTGGATTTTGGAGGCGAGTAATTGGTACATCGTTAACCTGGAAGGCAAAAATGCACAAATTATAGGGTATTTTAAGCCGCGAAAAACAACCGGGCATAAAAAAGGCGGCTTCGGTATACCGTGCCGCCTTTAATCAGAAAAACTAGGCTTCGAGAAGCAATCTAGCTTATTCTTCGTCTTTAGGCTCAGCGAACACCCATTTTACGAAGAAGTATCCTGCAGCGATAATAACTACCGCTCCAATCATACCTGATGGTTCTTTTAACATTTCTGTTAAGTCTAAGATCGCTCCCATGGGTGCCTCCTACCTTTAGTTTAGTTGTTATAAAAAATCTGCCAGCCTCGTGGCTTTCGAGATTGATATGTTACTTTAGCTGTCTCTAAAGTCAAGCAATTGATAGCTAATAAAGAAAGATGACGCCACAAATTGCCATCTTGCCGGATTATAGGTAGTATGAGATTTCAAGCTGACTTTACAAAAATAATAACAGTTTAATTATAAGGGGAAAGAATATGATTGGCGGTATTGTGATGGTTTTGACGGTGATCTGGGTTTACCAATCATTGATGAGAGCAAAAAAAAGCAACGTTTTGATGTGGGTTGCGGGTAGTGCTATCGTTTTTCTAGTGATCCAGGTGTTGTTCTACAATGTAAACATCATGCTCGTGGATGCGATGGACGGTAAGGATGTCGGCGGCGAATATGATCGCGAATTAACCAGCGTCGGCGACCGTAAAACTCAGGAAGGCGCGGGCGGATGGTTTATGCCTGTTGTCTTTGAACTATTGCCCCCAATCGCGGGTTTCTTGGCGGTGGCAGTGATTCGCACTCTGTTCATCCTGAAAGAGGCTTTGACACCGGCCAATCTGTTTAGTGGCGTCAAAGAGATGTTCGAAAGCATCAAAAACAGCTTCAAAACATCCAGTAATTAAGGTTTGTTGCCGGCAAAAAAGCCCAAGCAGACTTGGGCTTTTTTGTGGCTGAACAATACTAATTTAGCCTGTCACCAGCGATACGATTGAGATGATCGCAAAAATGAATAGCACTGTCCCAATAAGTCCAACGATGATATAAGCTGGCAGCGAGCCATGCTTGAAATCCACTTCTCGATTTTTGTTGCTCTGTACGCCGATAGCGGCGGCAAGAACACTTTTTACTACGTGCAGCAGACTGGGCTTGGTCATGATTTCCCTTATCCAATGGTTCAAAATTAAGCGCGGCAAGCCGGTGCCGCAGTTCGATTAACACCCGATTATTCGCCGATGAACAGCATACAACGATTAAACCAGCAATTAAAACAACGAATTTTATATCTGGATGGCGCCATGGGCACCATGATACAGAGCTACAAGCTGGGCGAAAAGGATTATCGGGGCGAACGCTTCGTCGATTGGCCGGTCGATCTGAAAGGCAACAACGACCTGCTGTCGCTGACTCAGCCCGACATCATCAAGGCCATACACCGCGCCTATCTGGATGCCGGCGCGGACATCATCGAGACCAATACCTTCAACTCCACCCGCGTGGCGATGGCCGACTACCGGATGGAGGAACTAGCCTATGAAATCAACGTCGCCTCGGCCCGAGTCGCCAAACAGGCGGCCGAAGAAGTCAGCGAGTTGACACCGGACAAACCACGTTTCGTCGCCGGCGTATTGGGACCAACCAACCGCACCTCGTCGATGTCGCCCGACGTCAACGATCCCGGCTTCCGCAATATCACCTTCGACGACTTGGTCGAAGCCTACAGCGAAGCCACCCAGGGTCTGATAGACGGCGGCGCCGACATTATTCTGATCGAAACGGTGTTCGACACCTTGAATGCCAAGGCGGCGATATTCGCGGTCGAAAAGACTTTCGACAAACTCGGTTACAAATTGCCGGTAATGATCTCCGGCACCATTACCGACGCCTCCGGCCGTACGCTGTCAGGACAAACCGCCGCCGCGTTCTGGTATTCCTTGAAACACGTGCAACCGATTTCGATCGGTTTCAACTGTGCGCTGGGCGCCCAGGAGCTGCGCCAGTACATCGAAGAACTGTCCAACATCGCCGACACCTACGTCTCCGCCCACCCCAACGCCGGCCTGCCTAACGAATTCGGCGAATACGACGAAACCCCGGAACAAATGGCCGCAGAGTTGGCCGATTGGGCCGCCAGCGGTTATTTGAACATTATCGGCGGCTGCTGCGGTACCTCGCCGGATACCATCCGCGCCATTGTCGGCGCCGTTAGTAAATATCCGCCGAGACAGATCCCGGAACTGGAAAAACGCTGTCATCTGGCCGGATTGGAACCGATGAGCATCGGTCCGGATACCTTGTTCGTCAACGTCGGTGAACGTACCAACGTCACCGGCTCGGCGGTGTTCAAAAAAATGATTGTCGAAGAGCGCTACGAAGAAGCGCTGGACGTTGCCAAACAGCAGGTCGAAAACGGCGCGCAGATCATCGACATCAACATGGACGAGGGCATGCTGGATTCGAAAGCGGCGATGGTGCGATTTCTGAATCTGCTCGCCGCCGAGCCGGATATCGCCAAGGTGCCGATCATGCTGGACTCTTCAAAGTGGGAGATTCTGGAAGCCGGCCTGAAATGCATCCAGGGCAAGGGTGTCGTCAACTCGATTTCCATCAAGGAAGGCGAGGAAGCGTTTATTAAGCACGCCAAGCTGGTGCGCCGCTATGGCGCCGCAGTGATCGTGATGGCGTTTGATGAGCAAGGCCAAGCCGACACCATGGCCCGTAAGGTGGAAATCTGCAGCCGCGCCTATAAAATTTTGACCGAGCAAGTCGGCTTTCCGCCGGAAGACATCATCTTCGACCCGAACATTTTTGCGGTCGCCACCGGCATCGAAGAACATAACAACTACGGCGTCGACTTCATCGAAGCCACCCGCATCATCAAGCAGACCTTGCCGCATGCCTTGATTTCCGGCGGCGTTTCCAACGTCTCGTTCTCGTTCCGCGGCAACAACCCGGTGCGCGAAGCCATCCACGCGGTGTTTTTGTATCACGCGGTGCAAGCCGGCATGGACATGGGTATCGTCAACGCCGGCCAGTTGGCGATTTACGCCGATATTCCGCAGGAATTGCGTAACGCCGTCGAAGACGTAATCCTGAACCGCACCCCGGAAGGTACCGAAAAACTGCTGGAAATTGCCGAAAAATATCGCGGCAGCGGCCAGGCCGCCAAGGTGGAAACCCTGGAGTGGCGCGAATGGCCCGTTACTAAACGCTTGGAACATGCGCTGGTAAAAGGCATCGCCGATTACATCGAAGAGGACACCGAACAGGCGCGACTGGAAGCCGAAAAACCGCTACACGTCATCGAAGGCCCGTTAATGGACGGCATGAACGTGGTCGGCGATCTATTCGGCGAGGGCAAGATGTTCCTGCCGCAGGTGGTGAAATCGGCCAGGGTGATGAAAAAAGCCGTGGCCTATCTGATGCCGTTCATGGACGCGGAAGTCGATGGCAGCGAACGCCAAACCAACGGCAAGGTGTTGATGGCCACCGTGAAGGGCGACGTCCACGACATCGGCAAAAACATCGTCGCCGTGGTGCTGCAATGCAACAACTACGAAGTCATTGATTTGGGTGTGATGGTGCCGGCCGAGACGATTTTGAAAACCGCGCGCGATGAAAAAGTCGATGTGATAGGTCTAAGCGGCCTGATCACTCCGTCGCTGGACGAAATGGTGCATGTCGCCAAGGAAATGCAGCGGCAAGGCTTCACGATTCCGTTGATAATCGGCGGCGCCACAACTTCGCGCGCGCATACCGCCGTCAAGATCGAACCCAATTATCAGGCAGCGCCGACGGTTTATGTCACCGATGCCTCGCGCGGCGTCGGCGTGGTCAGCGCCCTGCTCAGCGACGACTTGAAAGCCGATTTCGTCGAGAAAACCCGTGCCGAATATGAACAGGTGCGCGAACGTCATAAAGGCCGCCACGCCAAGAATCCGCAGCACGACCTGGAAGCAGCGCGAAGAAATAAATTCAATTACGCCGACCACCAGCCGGTTAAACCAAAATTCCTCGGTACCAAAGTCATAGCCAATTTTCCGTTGGAGACGCTGGTGCGTTACATCGACTGGACCCCGTTCTTCCAGACTTGGGAATTGTCCGGTAGCTATCCGGCGATTCTCAGCGACCACATAGTCGGCACTGAAGCGACCAAGTTGTTCGAAGATGCGCAGACCATGTTGCAACAGCTGGTTCGCGAAAACTGGCTAACCGCCAAGGCTGTGATCGGTTTCTTTCCGGCCAATAGCGACGGCGACGACATCGTGCTGTATACCGACGACAGTCGCAGCCAGCAACGTGAGGTGTTACACCATTTACGTCAGCAAAACGTCAAGGCGCCGGGCCGGGCCAATTACTGTCTGTCCGACTTTATCGCGCCAGTCGGCAGCGGCATCGCCGATTATCTGGGAGGTTTTGCGGTCACCTCCGGTATCGGTATCGAAACCAAACTGGCCGAATTCGAAAAAGACCACGACGATTATAGTTCGATCATGCTGAAAGCCTTGGCGGACCGTTTAGCCGAAGCGTTCGCCGAATACATGCATCAGGCGGTGCGCCGCGATTATTGGGGCTACGCCGAAGACGAGGACCACGACAACCACGCCTTGATCGAGGAAGCCTATCAGGGCATCCGTCCCGCGCCCGGTTATCCCGCCTGCCCGGACCACACCGAAAAAGCCAAGTTGTTTGAGCTATTGAACGTGACCGAATCCACAACCATCGAGTTGACCGAGAATTTTGCCATGTATCCCACCGCAGCAGTCAGTGGCTGGTATTTCTCGCATCCGGCGTCGCAGTATTTCAACGTTGGTAAGATAGATCAAGACCAGTTGCAGGATTACGCCAAACGTAAAGGTTTGAATATCGAAGTGGCGGAACGCTGGTTGGCGGCGCATTTACACCATTGAGACCGGTAAAGAGTATGCAGTTACGCCTCGAACATTTTGTGGAACGCTTGATGTATGCCAGCCGCTGGATCATGGCGCCGGTTTTTCTGGGCATGAGCCTGATTTTGCTGGTATTGGCCGTTAAATTTTTCCAGGAATTGTACCACTTCGTGCCGCATATTCTGGAAGTCGACGACGGCCAGATCATTTTGAAATTGTTGACATTCATCGATTTGACCCTGGTCGGCAGTTTGACCTTGATCGTGATGTTCAGCGGTTACGAGAATTTCGTCTCGCGGCTGGACATCGGCAGCGAAGCCGAAAAGCTGGATTGGCTGGGTACCCACGATTACGGCTCGCTGAAACTGAAAGTCGCCACTTCCATCGTCGCCATTTCGTCGATCAGGTTATTGAAAGTTTTCATGGAAGTGGAAAATACCGCAAACGAAAAAATGCTGTGGTACGTCATCATCCATCTGACTTTGGTGCTTTCCGCATTCATCATGGGTTATCTGGACAAAATTTCCAAACACTGATGACCATTTTCCTGTTGTTTGGCACCGATGGCTGCCATTTGTGCGAGGACGCCGAGCAATTGCTGTTGCGGGCTGGTTTGAGTTTTGACAAGCAAGACATCATGGCCGACGAACAATGGCAGCAGCGCTATGCGATTCGCATACCGGTGTTGCTGCACCTGCCGAGCGGGTCGGAACTGGGCTGGCCATTCGACGCCGAGCGGGTTCGGGATTTCTTGGTGCAAATCGGGGTTGAATCCGGGAGCGAAATATCGCGCTAGTTTGCCGACAGGCTTCAGGATCGTTAGGCCGCGGTACGAATGCAGTTGCGGCCCTGGTTTTTGGCGACATACAAGGCTTGATCGGCGCGCTCCAGCAACGGCTGAATGTCGGTGTCGTCCGCCCGCAGGGCGATGCCGATACTGACGGTAAAGCCTACATCCGCAACCCGGATCTCCAATATCCTGGCTTTCAGGCGTTCGGCAACGTTGATGGCTTCGTCCAGTAAGGTTTCCGGCAACAAAATAAAAAATTCCTCGCCGCCAAAGCGGGCGAAAATATCGGCGGGACGCAGCGCTTTTTTAGCGGTCTCGGTCAGCGCGACCAATATTTTATCGCCGGTAACATGTCCATATTGATCGTTTATCGATTTGAAATGATCGATATCGATGGCAATAACCGACAGCGGTCGCTGATGCCGAATGGCGCGTTCGAGTTCCTCGCCGGCATGGGTCAGGAAATAGCGGCGGTTATAAGCCCCGGTCAACGGATCGGTTGCGGCCAAGCCTTCAAGCTTCTGATTGGCCTGCTTAAGCTCCCAGGTGCGTTGTTCGATGCGCTGTTCCAGATCGCGATTAATCGCCGCAAGTTCATCCCTGGCGCTACGCAAGGCGGTTTCGGTTTCCATGATGTCGGTAATATCATGCTGAATGCCGATGAAGTGGCTGACCTGGCCGCTTTCGTCGCACACCGGATCGATGATGATATTGTTCCAGAAAATCGAGCCGTCTTTTCGGCGGTTTCTCAATAAGGCGCGCACCTGCCGCCGATCGGCAATAGCTTGCCTGACTTTGTCGAGCACGGCCGGTTCGAATCCGGCCTGCAAAAAACGCGGATTCCTGCCCTTGACTTCGTCACCTTGATAACCGGTGATAGCTTCGAAACCGCTGTTGACATAAATAATCGGGTTATCCTTTGTTCTGGCGTCGGCGATCAAAATGCCTTCATTGACGGCTTCTATCGCGCGTCCAAGAATTCTGAGCTGCTGATTTTGTAATTGCAGTTCCTGTAGTAGCGCGGCCAATGCCAGAGATGACAAAGCCAAGGCGGCAATGTATTCCTGCAGCCTGAGTACATTGTCGGCCTCTTGCATCGAAACGAATGGACCAAGGTGCTTGATGGTGCAATAAATGCTGATGGCGGCAATCAGCAGATTGATCGAAGCCGCCCCGCGCATGCCGAAACGCCCGGCGGCCCAAATCGTCATTGGCAGCAATAGCATGGGGCTGACCGGAAACTGGTTGGTCAAATACTCGGATTGAGAAAATATCCATAAGCCCACCGCAATAGTCGTAATTACCAACAGCGCGGCTTCGGGCAGGCGCTGGGCCGTAGGTACGGGTTTATCATCGCTTTGAGACTGCAACCAGCTCAGCAATACCGGCGTAATAATCAGCAGCCCCAATCCGTCGCCAAACCACCAGATGCGCCAGTTAGCCCAATAGGACACTTCGCCGCCGGCCGTTGTGGTATAAACGCCGGCGCCCAGTAGTGCCGCCGAGCCGCTGGCCAAGACTAGGGCAAAAAAACCGAATAAAGCGACGTGCCGCAGACGATCCAGTTTGACCGGCAGGCCGATGGTTTGTTTCAGCAAAACAGCGGTCAGAACGGCTTCCAGAATATTGACTGATGCAAACATTAATGCCTGTTTGATGCTGAAGGTTGGCCAGTCGGCCAAAATTTCAGCGGGAATAATGGCGCATGCAAAGGCGGGCCAGTGCCGTGGTGGCGACAGTAATAATGCCGCCAGCAAAATGGCATTCGGCGGCCACAAAATGGCGATACCTTCCGACATAATCGAAGCCTTAACGCCGAGTACCGCGCCAAGATAATAGCCGATGCCGGCCAGGATGGGCGCAAGGTAGACCGCATGCGCCGTCGGGTAAGCGAGCAAGGCGTTGGAAATGTTCCGGATTAGGGGAAGCGAGGGCATAGAGTTAAAAATAATCCTTTAACAGCCAAACATGCTGGGACGGAAGCAATATCAAGTCCGAAGCTAATTGTACGCTGTTGCCGACAAAAAGGAATTTTAGACGATAACCATGCGGGATTCGGACGGGAGTAATTCTGTTTTGATGCTAGGGGCTGTCTTGAATGCCGGGTAAATCGCTCATCGTCGGTTGGTTTCGATTCAGTCAGGAAACGCTTACATGGAATGCCATAAGTCCTCGATATGCGGAGATTTGACAAGTCAAAACGCTACTGATTGGCATGGGATTAGTCTTAGTGATAGCTAGCGTGATAAATTTCCCAAATCAGTGATCACCCCGTTTGGAATTTACTATGACTACCATCCGCCAAGACGATTTCATCCAAAGCATCGCCGATGCCTTGCAATACATTTCCTATTACCATCCCAAGGATTTCATCGAGGCCTTGTATGCAGCCTATCAAAAGGAACAAAGCCCGGCAGCCATGGATGCGATGGCGCAAATTCTGATCAACTCACGCATGTGCGCTGAAGGCCGGCGGCCGATTTGTCAGGATACCGGTATCGTCACGGTGTTCTTGAAGATCGGCATGGACGTGCGCTGGGATGCGAAGTTGGGCGTCGGCGACATGGTCAATGAAGGCGTGCGCCGGGCTTATCTCAATCCCGACAATGTACTGCGCGCCTCCATCCTCTCCGATCCGGCCGGCAAGCGTATCAATACCAAGGACAACACCCCGGCGGTAATCCATATGGAAGTGGTGGCGGGCGACAAGGTGGAAGTGGAACTGGCCGCCAAGGGCGGCGGCTCGGAAGCCAAAGCCAAGTTTGTGATGTTGAATCCTTCCGACAGCATCGTCGACTGGGTGATGAAAACGGTGCCAACCATGGGAGCAGGCTGGTGTCCGCCCGGCATCCTCGGCATCGGCATCGGCGGTACCGCTGAGAAAGCCATGATATTGGCTAAGCAGGCCTGCATGGGTTCCATAGACATTCAAGATTTGATCGCCCGTGGGCCGGGCAATGCGTTGGAAGAATTGCGCTTGGAATTGTACGACAAGGTCAACGCGCTGGGCATAGGCGCGCAAGGTCTGGGTGGATTGACGACGGTGCTGGACGTGAAAATCCTGGATTACCCGACCCATGCCGCCAACAAGCCGGTAGCGATTATCCCCAACTGCGCCGCTACCCGCCATGCGCATTTCGTGCTGGACGGCTCCGGCCCGGCGCTGTTGACGCCGCCGAAACTGGAGGATTGGCCGCTCATCACCCAAGCGGCCGGCAACGCCCGCCGGGTCAATATAGACACTCTCACCAAGCAGGACGTCGCCGACTGGAAACCTGGCGAAACCCTGTTGCTCAGCGGCAGCTTGCTGACCGGGCGCGACGCTGCCCATAAGCGCATCGTCGATTTGTTAGCAAAAGGCGAGCCCTTGCCGGACGGTGTCGATTTTACAGACAAATTTATCTACTATGTCGGCCCGGTCGATCCGGTGCGCGATGAAGTGGTTGGCCCGGCCGGCCCCACCACCGCGACCCGTATGGATGGTTTTACCGATACCGTATTGGAAAAGACCGGCCTGCTGGGCATGATAGGCAAGGCAGAACGCGGCCCGGTGGCGGTCGCCGCGATCCAGAAACATCGGGCGGTTTATTTAATCGCGATTGGCGGCGCGGCTTATCTGGTGTCCAAAGCCATCCGCCGCGCCCGCGTCGTTGCCTTCCCTGAACTGGGCATGGAGGCGATTCACGAATTCGTCGTCGAGGACATGCCGGTTACCGTGGCGGTGGATAGCCGGGGCGAATCGATACACAACACCGCCCCCAAGCACTGGCAGGCCAGGATCGGTAAAATTCCGGTGCGGGTGGAATAAATTTGGTTTGAAATAATTTCTCTAAATTGATTGTAGATACTCTGTTCCAAGTCAACAAAATTCCATCACTTTTTCACTCAGCGATGATGGGTGTCGGAATGACATAAAACCGTGTGTTATCGAACGGCTGGTCGTGCTTTAGCATGCCATGGATCGCATGCAGTAATTTACGCATCACTGCGCAGACGGCCTGTAAAGGTTTCTTGCCGTTGTCGACCAAGTGCTGGAAATAAGCGCTGACATGGGGATCATGCTGTTTGGCGCTCAAGGCCGGCATATACAATGCCGAGCGAATATGCCGGTTACCCGCCTTGGACAGCCGCATTTTCTTATGTACGCTTTTGCCGGATTCAAAGGCTTTGGGATCGAGCCCGGCAAACTTGACCCATTCGCGATGCGACAGGTTGGGTGGCAATAACAGCAGTTCGCCCATCAAAGCAATGGCGCTGGTTTGGGCAATGCCTTTGATGCCGGTCAGCAACTCAAAAACACGCTTGAGTTCCGGGTGCTGGTTGATCAAGGTCATCGCTTCGGCGGCCAAGGTATCGATGCGTTTTTCCAATTGACTGATCGCCAGCTTGGCATCGCGCAGCAACGCCTTTGGAGTTTCCTGAGTCGCACTCAGTGCATGCAGATGGTTTTTCGCGGCAGCTTTCTGACCGGTCAGCGCATCAATGCGGCGGGCAAACCCGCGCAAAGCCAGGGTCTGATTCGATGGCCGGGTCCAGGCGACAAAGTCCATGCGCTCGACGTATTCGGCCAGGGTATTGGCATCAACGGCATCGGTTTTGCTGTTTCTCATCAACACCTTGGCGAAGTTATGCGAGGCCTTGGGATTGACGACCATCACGGGAATACCGGCGTCATGCAACGCAATTGCCAGGTCGAAATGGTAAATGCCGGTGGCTTCCAGGCAGACTTTGATGCCCGGCAGCTTGATCAGCTTGTTGACCAAGCGGGCACGGTCAGAGCGGGTATTGGCATATTTTTGTGGATCGAACGACTTGCCGTTCTTGCGGATCACCAGCACCAATTCATCGGCTCCGACATCCACGCCGGCAAACAGGCGGTGGATAGATTCAGCGATGGCATTGATTGGGAGGTTCGTCATAATCGTTTTTTAATTCAGTTAAAGGTTAAGTACACTATTCACCGGTTCCCGACCCTGCGCATGCACCTACCTTCCTTGTGTATGCAGGCTCTAAGCCTCGGATACTCCACGGTATGGGTGAATAGGGCGGGGGCCAATCTACAGCACAGGCTCTGGTATTTACCAGTCCTCAGGGGCGAACGGCCTCCCAATGAACGATGACAGCTTAATCGGTTCTTCTAGGCTATCGGTTGTTAAAATTCATCATACAAGGGGCGATTTTAATCGCCCATGGCGAATGAATTCGCCCCAACAGGACATTCGATTATTGGGAATTTAATTTTTGAAGGAATCCCGAGTAGGCGTTGCCGGGTTCAGCGTAGGGGGCAAGTAAAAGAGGTGATCAAACGCTTATGTTGGGCCTGTATCAAAGCGTAATGTCGGTGTTCCAGCCGGAAACGGATTGATTGAGCGAGGCTGATTTTCTTTGCGCGGTGATATCGGAAATCGTCAAACCCATGCGTCTGCGGTCTTGTCGGCGCCTGTCATTTGCTAGTTGATAACGGCCGGTTCGGCGGTCGTTATCCCGATGCCTGAAGTGGTACTCGGAAATATTGATGGGCTTACCGTTGAGGGCTTTTCGGTTCAGCAGCTTAATCACGCGCTTGCCGGCAATGGCCGGCTCAATACTAACCAGCGCGTTGCACTCGGATTTATGGGTTTCGGTTTCCTTCACTATCTGAACAGTGATATTTTCCAATTTGCCTGATTTTGCAAATAAGCCGCCTTTCAAGGCCGGGGTAATGAAACACTCAATGTCGGGAACCAGGGTAGAAGGGCTAATTCTCTTCAAAATTAGGATCATCTTGTTTACCTTTCTGGGTTGAGAGTTTGTTGAATCCGATATAACCAATGGCTAGCTTAGCTAAAATTTCGGGATGAATGCAACTGAAAAATAACACTAAAACTCAGTTGTAAGCGCGTTGGAGTATAGCGATCGGCCGGATGCAGGACGAATGATAAAACTGATCCGTCCCGCCGAAACCGGCTGATGGGGTTCATTCAGACAAACGTTTCGCGATACGGTGATAAGACTCTTTTAGTTCTTCGCCGATGATTTTAGCTTTGGCGATATATTCCTCCGATGTTTCGATCGAATCGTCGGCGATTTCGGAGGCTTTGGTTTTGATTTGTTGCCATTGTTTTTCGGCTTCTTCGAATTCCTCCTTGGCGTCCATGCCGGCGAGATGCAGTTTTAACCGCAGTTCTTCGCGTTCGGTATTCAGTTTGCTGAGTAAGTTTTCAAAATCGGTTTGTAATGACATGTTCCACCTCTTGGGTTGATTGAGAGCCGATGACGACAATAGACTATTGCCCGCCGATTAAGTTTAGTCCTTTATCCGGTAAGGGGTAGTTTTAATCGGCGGAACCTATTTTCTTGGCTGCCGCTAGAAAAAACGCTACTTGATTATCGGTAGTGGCAATAATTTAAAACACTGAAACTTTTACTATCATCAAAATGAATAGGCAACTGCCTCCTTGCGAGGCTAACCATTTTTATCGGGATCATGTGGCTTTGTTGCTGGACAGCTATCGGCGCTTATTAAACCGGCAGCTGCTGGACAGCGTTGACAGCCATGATTTGGAACGGCAGGTGTTTAGCGCGAATTTTGCGTTGTTGTCACATAATACCGATCCGGATCCTTTATTTAATTACGCCAATCAGACGGCGCTGGATTTGTTTGAATTGAGCTGGGAAGAGTTTTTCGGTATGCCGTCACGTTTGTCAGTCGAGCCGGTCAATCAGCAAGCACGCGAACGCATCATGGCGACAGTCTCGGCTAACGGCTTTGTCGATGATTACTCAGGCGTTCGCATATCAAAGACCGGCAAGCGTTTTCGGATACAGGACGCGGTGATCTGGAATGTCCATGATCAACAAGGCGTCTATCACGGCCAGGCCGCTTGGTTCAAAAACTGGGAGTGGTTGAGCTAAAGGCTCAACCCGTTTCGGTTTCCTTGTCGTCGTCGGAAGACATATCGGAAATTTCCTTCAAACGCGCCACGGCTTTGAAGTTGATGCTGTTTTCCGGATATTGGCCCTCGGCATTCATGCCGCCGGCTTCCTGGCCCATCAGCAGGCTCAGGGTTTCGTCGACATTCGAGACGGTATAAATCGCGAACAAACCCTGTTCGACCGCGGCTATCACGTCCTGTTTCAGCATCAGATTGGGTTTGTTCGATGCCGGGATGATAACGGCTTGCCGGCCGGTTAGGCCGCGAGCCGCGCATAAACTGAAAAAGCCTTCGATTTTTTCGTTGACGCCGCCGATGGCTTGGACTTCGCCGTATTGGTTGATCGAGCCGGTTAGTGCGATGCCCTGTTGAATCGGAATCCGGGTCAGGGCCGAGATCAAACAGCATAATTCGGCCAGCGACGCGCTGTCGCCGTCGATATGGCCGTAGGATTGTTCCATCGCGATACTAGCGGAAATTGCCAACGGGAATTGCTGGGCGTAACAATGGCCCAGATAACCGCTCAAGATCATCACTCCCTTGGAATGTATGGGCTGGCCCAGTTCCACTTCGCGCTCAATATCGACGATGCCGCGCGAACCCGGGTGCACGGTGGTGGTAATGCGGGCTGGCGCGCCGAAGCTGCTGCCGCCGATGTCCATCACGGTCAGGCCGTTGACCTTGCCGATGGCTTCGCCGTCGGTGTCGATCAGGATGGTGCCTTCCAGCATTTCTTCCAGAATCGCTTCGGCGATGCGGCCGTTGCGTTGTTCGCGGGCCGACAGAGCCAGTTCGATTTCGTTCTTGCCGATGCTGGCGGCGTGGGTTTGATCGGCCAGCAAATTGGCTTCGGCGATGATTTCCAGGCACAGATTGACGTGCGCGGATAAACGGTTCTGATGTTCCGCCAGCCGGCAGCTGTGTTCGATCAAGCGTAACAGCGCGGCGTCGGTCAGCGGTTTGGCGCCGGCGTCCTTGGCCTGGGTGATCATCAGCCGGGTAAATTCGGCGACATTATCGGGCGTGCGCCTGATGTGATCGTCAAAATCGGCCAGCACCCGAAACATCTCGTTAAACTCGCTATCCATCTCTTCCAGCAGATAGTAAATGTCACGCGAGCCGACCAGGATCACCTTGACGTTGAGCGGTATCACCTCGGGCTTCAGGGTGATGGTGTTGATGCCCAGCTCCGAATAGGGCGATTCGATTTCGATTTTGCCGGTTTGCAAGGCCCGTTTCAGACCTTCCCAGACGAAGGGATAGGTCAGGATTTTTTCGGCATCCAGGATCAGGTAGCCGCCATTGGCCCGGTGTAGCGAGCCGGGGCAGATACGGCGGTAATTGGTGACTAGCGTGCCTTGGTCGCTGACGTATTCGATGCGGCCGAACAGGTTTTGATAAATCGGGTGCGGTTCGTAAATCACCGGCGCACCGCTGCCGTCATGCTTGCAATCCACTAGGATGTTGGGCAGGTATTGTTCGGTCAGCATCAAGCGCTTGGCGATGCTTTCCCGGCTTTCCTGGTTGCGGCTGGGCATCAGAAAATCGCTGATGGTGTTGCTTAGGTTTTTCTCGACTTCCGCCAAATAGGTGATTACATCATCGACGTTTTGGTACTTATCGTTCAGCTCGGTGAACAAAGGTTCCAAGGCCTGTTTGATGGTTTCATTGTCCAACAGGCGCAATTCCTCGACCAGGGTGCGACGCCATTGCGGCAATTCCAACAGCACATCGCCCAAATATTCTTCCAGTTCCTCGGTATGTTGGTGAAACGCGTCGCGGTCGGCTTGCGGCAGCAAGGTAAATTGTTCTTCATCCAGCGCCTTGTCGTTGCGAATCGGCAGAAAGGTTATGGTTTCGCTGTCGCGGTAAAGCGCCACGCTCATGGCGCGGGCCTTGCAATCGACTAGATCGATAGCGGCGTTGTAGCGCTGATTGAAGCGGCGTTCGATCGCGGTTTTTTTTTGTTGGTAGCTGGGGCTTTCGAACGCGGCCGGAAAAGTGGCCAAAATGTTATCGATCAGTTTTTCGATGTCCTTGCTGAAGGCGTGGCCCTCGCCGGAAGGTAATTCGATAGCCACCGGCTCGCGCGGATTTTCGAAGTTGTCGACATAGGCATAGGACAGCGGTGATTCTTGCTGTTCGGCATAGGTAGCCAAGTAATGGCTGACCATCGATAAACGGCCGGTGCCGGGTTCGCCCATCACGAAAATATTGTAGCCTGGCGCTTTCATCGCTACGCCGAAGGTTAGCGCCGATTGTGCCCTGGATTGGCCAACGATGCTGGTTTGCCGGCGCGAGCTGTTGGACGGTGCCAATGCCGGCAAATCGATAGCCAGTTTCAGCGCCGATGGCGCTAGTTTTAAATGTTCCAGCATGTGAGGCTTATTTTTTGTCCGGCATTTTAAGTAGATGCCGCATGCGTTCTACTTTGGTTTTCAGGTAGCCGAGGTTGTCGTGGTGGATGTGGGTTTCGATGGGAATGCGGTCGTTGACCTGGATGCCCAGTTTGGTCAGTTCGTCGATTTTTTGCGGGTTGTTGGTAATCAGTGCAATCGAATGCAGCCGCAGGCTATTTAGAATCAGCGCGGCGATGTCGTATTCGCGTTCGTCGGCCAAGTGTCCCAATTTGATATTGGCATCGACGGTATCGAGTCCTTGATCCTGCAGGTTGTAAGCCTGTAATTTTTTCAGTAAGCCGATGCCTCGGCCTTCCTGGCGCAAATAAATCAACACGCCGTGGCCAGTCTGGTTGATGATGTCCAGCGCCATATCCAGTTGCGCGCCGCAATCGCAGCGGCGCGAACCCAGTACGTCGCCGGTGAAGCATTCGGAATGGATGCGCACCGGGACGTTATCCTTGCCGGCTACATCGCCCTTGACGAAAGCCACGTGTTCTTTGTTGTCGAGGCTGTTGCTGTAATAGTGCAGGATAAATTCGCCGTGTTTGGTGGGAATCCGGGTTTGAACTTTGTCTTCTATCGTTGCTTTCACTGAATTTGAAATCCTCAATCGGCGGCATTAAGCGCTAAAGCGCTAGAGCCTTTCTCGATCATTTCGCCCGAAACGATTGAGAAAGGCCCCAGGCCCGAGTGTTTGGCTTTGCGTTGATATTTGCGTTTGTCGGCAAAAACCTGGGCTTTGTTGAAGCGATGGGCAAATTTTGCCACCGGGTTTTTAAGGGCTAAGTCATCCAAGCCCTTGGCTTTGTTTTGTTTTCTCATGCTTTTTTCTCCATAAGCTATTAAAATAGCAATTTAATTTTAACCGTTTATTTGAACATAGATTGCCTGTGAAATTCCAGAAAGACTTTGATGTGATCGTGGTGGGCGGTGGTCACGCCGGAACCGAGGCGGCCTTGGCTGCCGCGCGCGCCGGGGTTCGGACCTTGTTGTTGACCCAAAACATCGAAACATTAGGTCAAATGAGCTGCAATCCGGCCATCGGCGGTATCGGCAAGGGGCATCTGGTCAAGGAAGTTGATGCATTGGGCGGCATCATGGCGCGGGCCATCGATAAAGGCGGGATTCAGTTCCGGATTTTGAATGCCAGCAAAGGCCCGGCGGTGCGGGCGACGCGAGCGCAGGCCGACCGCATGCTTTACAAACAGGCCGTGCGCACGGCGTTGGAAAACCAGCCTAATCTGGCGC